>JBJMLN010000059.1:0-46268 GCA_045805285.1 Actinomycetota bacterium
CGTCTCGGGAGACCGGATCGAGCGAGTTCTCCACGACGGGGAGGAGCTCCCGCACGCGGCGCGCACGATCGAGGCGCGAGGCCGCGTCCTCGCGCCGGGCTTCATCGACACCCACAGCCATTCCGACGTGCAGCCATTCGTCGAGCCGTCGATGGACAGCGCGCTCCGTCAGGGCATCACAACGGTCATCGCAGGGAACTGCGGAGGCTCGGGGGCGCCGGGCAACGGCCGGCGTGAGGGAGCGGAGCTGTCCGGCATCTCCATCGACGACCTGCCGGAGTGGCGCACGTTCTCGGAGTACCTCGAGCTCGCCGAGGAGGCTCGCCCCGCGATCAACGTCGCCTCGCTCGTCGGACACGGAACGATCCGCGGCAACGTCCTTGGATCGGAGCGTCGGCCGCCCGACGGCGACGAGCTCGCCGAGATGCGCCGCCAGCTCGAGGAGGCACTCGCGGCCGGCGCCGTCGGCCTTTCCACCGGGCTCGTGTACGCGCCCGGGATGTACGCGACGACGCAGGAGATCGTCGACGTGGCGAGACCGCTCGCCGACGCGAACGCGATCTACGCGAGCCACATCCGAGCGGAGGGAGAGCTCCTCTGGGACGCCGTGGACGAGGCGATCGAGATCGGGCGTCGCGCCGGCGTTCGCGCGCACATCAGCCATCTCAAGCTCGAGACGCAGTTCGTCTGGGGCCGCAGCGACGACCTCCTCGGGCGACTGCGCGCCGCTCGCGACGGGGGAGACGACGTCTCGGCAGATCAGTATCCGTACACGGCGTACGAGACGAACCTGTCGTCGTTCCTTCCTCCGTGGGCACCGGCGGCGGAGCTGGGAGGTCTCCTCGGCGACGCATCCTCGCGCGAGCGTCTCCGTCGGAGCGTCCTGGAAGGAGAGCGGGGTTGGCAGAGCTCCGTCCGAGGCGTCGGCTGGGACCGCGTCACCGCGGTCGGGAACCGCGCCCGCGGCCCGATCGGCCGCAGCGTCGCGGACCTCGCCGCGCAGGAGAGCCTCGATCCGTTCGACGTCGCGATGGAGCTCATCGCGGAGGACCCGGAGACGATCGTCATCGGTCACGCGATGCAGGAACCCGACGTGGAGGCGATCCTCGCGGATCCGGAGGTGATGGTCGGGACCGACGGGCTCGCCGTCTCGCCGTCCGGCGCCCTGGGAGCGTTCGGCGTCCATCCTCGCTACTACGGGACGTTCCCGAGGATCCTCGGCCGCTACGTCAGGGAGCGGCGAGTGCTCGACCTGCCCACCGCCGTCCGGAAGATGACGTCGATCGCCGCGGAGCGGTTCCGGCTGGACGCACGCGGCCGCATCCGTGAGGGAGCATTCGCCGACCTCGTCCTGTTCGACGACGAACGGATCTCAGACGAGGCGACGTTCGCCGAGCCCCATCGATTCCCCAGCGGTGTGGACGTCGTCGTCGTCAACGGGACCCTCGCCTGGGCGGACGGGCGGCTGGGAGATCGGAGCGGCCGGATCCTGCGGCGGAGCTGACGCCTCCTCCGAGTTGACGGCGAAGGCCTCCATCTTCCCGCGGTACACGCGAGCCTTGGCCTCGAAATAAAGGTAGAGGAAGACAAGCACCCCAACGACGATCGTGATCAACAGCAGCGCTCGCATCGACCAACCTCCCTCGGAACGCGAAACGGCCGCGACACCGAACTCGCGTGTCGCGGCCTCCGGTCTTTCCGGTCAACCTCGTCGGGACAAGGCTATCGACGTGCCGGCGATTCCGTCAACCTGGCTGCGTTCCCGCGGACGGATCACGCGGCGGCAACGAGCGACCGCGTCGGAGCGGGCCGCGCCAGCAGGCCGCGACGCCGACGGATCCGGCGGTCGACGAGCGAGAACAGCAGATCGACCAGCAGTCCTATGACGATGATGACGCCGATCGTCGCGACGATCAGCGCGGTGTCGGAGCGCTGGTCGGCGCGCCCGATCAGGTGTCCGAGGCCACGTGCTCCCGCGATGACGAGCTCGCCCGCGATCAGTGCCTGCCAGGCGAATGCCCATCCCTGCCGGAGCGCGGAAAGGTATCCGGGCACGGCCGCCGGGAGCACGACGCCGCGGTAGAGCTCACTGCCATGCGCACCGAGCGTCCGGGCTGCTCGAGTGAGCAGCGGCGGGACGAGCCGAACGGCGGCGGCGGTGCCGATCGCGACCGCAGGAACCGTCGCGATGACGACGACGAGGATGATCGCACGCTCCGACCGCTCGCCGAGCCACAGCAACGCGAGCGGGATCCACGCGATCGCGGGCACCGCGAACAGCGCGCTCATGACGCTGCCCAGAGTCCGTTGCACCAGAACGGATCCGGCGACGGCGAGACCGATCAACGTCCCGAGCACGACGCCGATCGCCATCCCGATCAGCAGGCGCAGGACGCTCCGCTCTGCCGAGACGAGCAGTCCCTCCGAGCCCATCAGGTTGGAGGTGAACGCATGCCAGACGTCTCCGGGAGAGGGCAACAGCTCCGGCGAGACGGCCCCCGAGGCGGACACCGCCCACCACAACAGGAGGCCGACTCCGATGACGGCGAGCCTAGGCCAGATCTGAGCGATCCAGGAGCTCTCCCGCGACAACCTCCTCCACCTCCTTCTGCAAGTGGTCGTGGATGTCTCGGATCACGCTCGCCAGCAGGACGTCCTCCAGCGAACGCGGGCGCGCGACGCCGATCCGGTGCTCCGAGACGAACCGTCCCGGCCGCGGCGACATCAGCAACACGCGGTCGGCGAGGAACACGGCTTCTCGAACGTTGTGGGTGACGAAGAGGAAGGTGTTGCGCGTCTCGGTCCACACGTCCTCCAGCTCGTGCTGGAGGACCTCCCTCGACAGCGCGTCGAGGGAGCCGAACGGCTCGTCCGCGAGGAGGACCTCCGGCTGCGTCGCGAGCGCGCGCGCGAGGGCGGCTCGCTGCCGGAGGCCGCCGGAGAGCTCGTGCGGCTGCGCGTTCGCGAACGAGGCGAGCTTGACCCGCTCGAGCACGGCCATCGCGCGCTCTCCGCGGTCGGCCTTCGGCACTCCGACGAGCTTGAGCGCGTACTCGACGTTGGCCCGAACGCTCATCCACGGGAACAGTGCCGGCTCCTGGAACAGCACCGCTCGGTCGGCGCCGGGTTCGGCGATCGGTCGACCGTTCATCGATACGCGGCCGTCGTCGGGACGATCGAGCCCCGCGACGAGGTTCAGGATCGTCGTCTTGCCGCAGCCCGATGGCCCGATCAGACACACGAACTCGCCCGGAGCCACCTCGAGGTCGACCGGGCCGACCGCATCGACGCGCTCGCCGTCCGAGCGGACGAAGGACTTGCGTACGTTCTCCAATGCGACGCGAGGCGTCGTCGGCGCGGGCGGTGGAGCGATGTCGGCGGCGGGTCGGAGCTGACTCACGCTCCCATCCTCGCAAACGCCCGGCCCCGCCGCAGCCCGACGGTCGAACCGGACGGAGAGTTGACCGGCTCGCGCCGGCGGGTCATCGCCGCGTCGAGGCGGAGTCCGGCACGACCACGCGACGGCCGATCAACCGACCGCGCGTGGCTCGGGTTCCTCCTCGGCGACCGCACCCGGGCCGGAGGAGTGGAAGGCTTTCGCTCGGCGCAGGTCCACCGACACGACGGATCCGAGCTCGATCCCGTCCAGCTCCTCGTTCGGAAGCTCCGCGGTGAGCACTTGCTCGTCCGGCAGCCGCAGGATCACGCGCGAGAACCAGCTCAGCGTGACGATCCGCTCGACCGTAGCCTGAACCTGGGTGCGGTCGCCGCTCCCGTCGCCGTTCGTCCGGACGAGACGGACGTCATGCGGTCGCACGAACGCGTGCGCGGCCTCTCCCTCCTGTAGGTGATCCGCGCCCGGGACCCGTTGCTCCCCGAACTGGACGTGTCCGTCGGCCACGTGTCCCGACAGGACGTTCGAGGAGCCGACGAACCCCGCCACGAACGACGTCGCGGGCTCGTGGTAGATCTCGTCCGGCGTTCCGATCTGCTCGATGCGGCCATCGTGCATCACGACGATGCGGTTCGCGAGCTCGAGCGCCTCGTCCTGATCGTGGGTAACGAGCAGGCTCGTAACGCCGATCTCGCGATGGAGCTCGTCCAGCCAGTGCCTCAGGTCCTGGCGGACCTTCGCGTCGAGCGCGCCGAACGGCTCGTCGAGGAGCAGCACCTTCGGGCGCGGAGCGAGCGCTCGCGCGAGGGCGACGCGCTGGCGCTGACCACCGGAGAGCTGATCCGGATAGCGGTCGCGGAACCCGCTCAGGTGCACGAGCTCCAATAGCTCGTCCACTCGCGCGCGACTCTCCTGCTTCGGCGTGTTGCGGACGGTGAGCGCGAACGCGACGTTCTGCGCCACCGTCATGTGCCGGAAGAGCGCGTAGTGCTGGAACACGAACCCGACACGGCGCTCCTGGACGGCTTTGTAAGTGTGCTCCTCGCCTTCCATCCAGATGCGACCGGCGGTCGGCGACTCCAGGCCGGCGATCATGCGGAGCACCGTGCTCTTGCCCGAACCGCTCGGGCCGAGCAGCGCCGTGATCGCTCCGCCCTCGGCGGTGAACGACACGTCGCGAACAGCCTCGAAGGACCCGAACCGCTTCGACAGGTCCTCCACGCGGATCGGGGTGCCCGTCTGCGTTCCAGCTGCGTCGGTCATCGTCCGAGCTCCTTCTCTTCCCGTCGCTTGAAGATCTCGATGCCGGTGAGCAGCAAGATCGAAACGAGCGCGAGCGTCAGGGCGACGATGTAGCCGCTCGCATCCTGGTACTGGTCGAAGAACCGCAGAACGATCAGCGTCGCCGTCTCGGTCTTCCCGGTGATCTGTCCGCTGACGATCAGCACCGCGCCGATCTCTCCGATCGAGCGCGCCGTCGAGAGCGCGATGCCGTACAGCAGTCCCCACCGGATGTTCTTCAGCGTCACGCGGAAGAACGTCTGCATCGAGGAGGCGCCGAGCGTCCGCGCGGCCTCCTCCTCGGACGTGCCGAGCTCCTGGAGCACCGGCGTGACCTCCCGGATCACGAACGGCAGGGAGATGAAGATCGTGACGATGACCATCGACGGCAGCGCGAAGACGATCTGGATGCCGTGCGAGCTGAACCAGGGCTCGAACCATCCACCGCGACCGAACAGGATCACGGCCATGAGACCCACGATCACGGGGGAGACGGCGAGCGGCAGGTCGACGATCGCGCTCATGATCCGCTTACCGGGGAACCGATCGCGGGTGAGGACGAGCGCGACGATGACGCCGAACACGGCGGTTACGACGACCGTGATGACCGTGATGATTCCGGAGAGCAGATAGGCATGAACGACGTCGGGTTCGGTGATCGTGCTCCAGATCGTCGACCATCCGGCCTTGATCCCGGCCCACGCGATGCCGATCAGCGGCCCGAGGATCAGGATCGAGACGTACAGAACGACCGCGACGATGAACCCGCCGTGGACGAGCTTCCGGCGGATCGGCGCGGAGAACCGCGGCGTGCGCTCCTCCACGGGCTTCGCGACGGCGCTCACGGCTGCTCCCATCCGTGGCCGGAGCCGATCAGCTTCTCCGTGACGAGGACGAGGACGAACGAGAGCGCGAACAGGACCGTGGCGATCGCGGCGGCTTGTTCGGGGTTGACCAACGCGAGCTGCGAGATCAGCACCGGCGCCGTCAGCGTCTTGCCGGGAAGGTTCCCGGAGACGATGACCACGGCGCCGAACTCTCCGAGCGCTCGAGCGAACGCCAGGAGACCTCCCGCCGTGATGCCCGGGAGGATCGCGGGGAACACGACCTTTCGGAACGTCTGCCAGCGGGAAGCGCCCAGCACACGTGCCGCCTCCTCCTCCGCCTCGTCGAGCTCCTGGAGAACCGGCTGCACGGTGCGCACCACGAGCGGCAGCGTCACGAACAGCAATGCGAGCAGGATCCCGAGTGGTGCAAACACGATGTGGACGCCGTGGGCAAGCAGCCATTTGCCGATCGGCGCGTTCGGGCCGTACAGCGCGACGAGCATGACGCCGGTGACGAGGGTCGGGATCGCGAAGGGGATGTCCACGATCGTCGAGAGCGCGCTCCGTCCGGGGAAGCGGTAGCGAACGATCACGTACGCGAGCAGCGTGCCGAAGACGACGTTGATGACCGCCGTCGCGGTCGCCATGACGACCGTGAGGATCAGAGCCTGCTTGGCTCCGAACGTATTCAGCGCGTCGGTAAGGGTAGAGAAGCCGCCCGCGAACCCCTTGATCGCGATGGCGACCGCCGGGAGGGCCACGAGGAGGCCCAAGTACAGGATCGCGGTGCCGCGGAGCGCCCAGCGGGCGCCCGCCCGCCGCAGGACCACGCCCATGCGAGGGCCCGAGCGGGGGGAGCGTTCCTCCCCCCGTACGTCGGGCGCCTCGATCGTCGTGGAGCTCATCCTCAGCCCTGCGTCGCCGCCTGCGCCTTCGTGAAGGCGCCGCCGGAGCCGAATACGGTGTCGTTCAGGAGCTGGTCCCAGCCGCCGATGTCGTCGGTCGTGAACAGGTCCTTGATCGCCGGGAACGTGGAGCCGTCGCCCTTTGCGGCTTCCTTCTGGTCGACAGGGCGCTCGTAGCCGACGGTCGTGAAGATCTCCTTCGCGGCCTTCGTGTGGAGGTACTGCACGAACGCGTTCGCGATGTCCTCCACGCAGTGCGCCTGCGCGTTCTTGTCGACGACGACGGTCGGCGTCTGGATGTCCACGGTGGACGGGGGGATCACCATCTGGTCCGGCAGTCCCGCGTGCTGGGCCGCGAGGAGCGCGTACTCGTAGGTGATCGCCACGTCGCCGTTCCCGGACTGGAAGTTCTTGATGGAGTCGTTCGCCGACTTGTCCATCACGGTGACGTTGTTGAAGATCCCTTGGAGGAGCTTCTCGGCGTCGGCCGTGTTGCCCTTCGCGTAGCCGGGAACCTGACCGCGCATCGCGGCGCCGTAGGCGCCGACGATGTTCCACTTCGCGCCGCCGCTCTCCGCCGGGTCCGGAGTCAGGATCTGGAGACCGGGCTGCGTCAGGTCGCTCCAGTTCTCGATGTGCTTCGGGTTGTTCGGACGCACGTCGAACACGACCGCCGAGGAACCAACGATGGCGTTCTCCGGGTCGTTCTGCCAATCATGCGTGATCAGGCCCGCCTTCTGGATCATCTGCACGTCCGGGTCGAGCGACAGGGCCACGATGTCGGCCGGGAAACCGTTCACGACGTTGGTGGCCTGCGTCGTGCTTCCTCCGAACGACGTCTGGAAGATCACCTGCTGGTCGTTGTGATCGGCCTTCCATTCGTCCTGGAAGGCGGAGATGAGCTTGCCGTAAACGTCGTAGACGTTGCTGTACGCGGCGAGCGTGACAACGGGGCTCGCCTGCGACTTGCAGTCGGCGGCGGCGGAGCTTCCGCCGGACTCGGTGCTCGCGCTGCTGTTGCTCGAGCACGCCGCGAGCAGAACGGCGACGGCCGCGACGATCGCGCGCGTGATCCACGTGCGACGACCGTGAAGACGGCGGAGAACGGGAGTTGCCATGCGAGGCTCCTTTCGATCGACCGGGAACGAGACCCGAGGGATGGCGGTCTCCGGATGTCCGGTCAACCGAGAGGACGTAAAATGCCCGGAAGCGGGCGAGAGATGCGGCTTGCGCACCGCCTCCGGATGTCCGGTCGGGGTGCGAAGCGGGACTCAGTGTGCCAGCGGCTCCGTTCGCTGTCAACGGTTCGGGCCGCTGCTGCGTCGTGCTCAGCGCAGGCGGATCTTCTCCGCCATCTCGATCTGCACGACCTTGCCGTCCTGCACGACGAGGAGGACGGTGCCGTACCTCACCTTTCGCAAAACCTCAACAACTCGCAGGAGCACTTCCTGCTCCTCCTGCGAGAGCGGCGCGAAGTCGGCCGGTTCATCCTCCGGTCTGCTCATGTTGCGGCCGACGATAGCGCATGCCGCGTCGCGCTCCGCCGTCGCGTGGCCCCGTGCGGAGAGCGGCGTGCGACGGCGAGAGCGATCAGACGGGAGCCGGCGGCATCGCCATCGGCTCGGAGGAGGGCGGAGGAGGAACGGCCGGACGCCCGGCGCGCCTGGCAGTCACGGCGAGCACGCCGAGCCCGAACACCGAGGCGAGGAACCACAGGATCCCACCGAGCGCCGGAACGAGCGCGAGCACGCGAAGGATCGCCCAGCCGACGAGGAAGGCAAGGTACGGGCTCGCCGGCGCCCGCACGATCCGGCGGCCGAGGAGCCACACGGTCGTGACGTAGCCGACGGAATAGAGCGGAACGAGCGCAAGGAGGATCCCCAGCCCGAGCGGGATGCCAACCAACGTGACGAGTGCGAGCACCGCCACGACGGGGAGGCCGATGAACACGACGAACCCGAACCCGATCGCCGCGCCCGTCGACTCACGCATCGTCTCCACGGTTGCCGCTGCGGCGCGCGGCACGAACGCGAGCAGGAGCAGTCCGAGGACCAACAGCGAGATCGACGCGGCGAGCCAGAACACGAAACGCGCGGCGAAGACGTTCCCGAACTGGAAGTCGACGTTCACTCCCTTGACGGCTCCCTTGACGGTAGCCCCCGGAGCGATCGTCGGCGTGAGCCGAGAGGAGACGTCGCCGTCGACCTCAGCGCCGTCCTTAAGCTCCACGGGCCCGTTCACGGCGATGAGGTTTCCCTCGATATGGCCCGAGACGGTGACGTGCCCGTCGACGGAAAGCACGTTTCCCGTCGCGGTGCCGTCGATCGTCACGGGGCCGCGGAGAACGAAGACGTCCTCCACCGTCTTGCCCTCAGGGACGTCGAGGCCGCCGAGGAGAACGACACGGCTCCCGATGCCGTCGCCCGTGGACGCCGCGGCGGAACCCGCGAGCGCGGGGACCGCCGCGACGGCGATCAGCGCGAGAAGAGCGATGCGGCGCACGGAATCAGCTCCACACGATCGAGACGATGCTCACGTCGTCCGCGACACCCTTGAGGCTGACGGAGCGCGGCTCCGAGACCGGACACGGCCGGTCCTCCGCAACGGTCTCGGCGGAGGCGAAGATCTCCCCGGCGCCCGCGAGCGCCGCGATCCGTGCAGCCACATGAACCCCTTTCCCGCTGTAGTCGCCGCTCCGTTGGTTGGCGTCGGCGACATGTAGCCCGATCCTGACTCCCGGCGCAAATCCTTGCGTTCGCCGGTGCTCGGCGAGCGCCGCCTGGATCGCGACCGACGACCGGATGGCATCTGCGGGCGACTCGAAAGCCGCGAAGAAGCCGTCGCCCGTCCCGTTGACGACCTCTCCACCGTGCTCGGAGATCAGCGCCCTGAGCGTATCGTCGTGCCAGCGGAGAAGGTGCTCCCACGCCTCGTCTCCCATCGCCTCGGCGAGGTTCGTGGAGCTCACGATGTCGGTGAAGAGGAACGTGCGACGGATCTGGACGGGCGCCGCGTTGCGCTGGTCCGCGCCACGCACCAGTTCCGCGAGCCGAGCCGAGTCGCGTGCGGCGCCGAGCGCCTCGAACTCGCGGAGAGCGGCCTCGAGCTCCAGACGCGCGTCCTCGGCGAGCCCGAGGTCCGCAAGTGCGGAGCCGAGGAGCGTACGGTCCCGGGCGATCTCGTACGGAGCGTTGACCTCGCGCCAATGCCGGATCCCCTCGCGCAGCTCCCGGGCGGCCGCCTCCGGATCACGCTCCGCGAGCAGCACCCGACCCCATGCGTCGTGCGCGGTCGCGTGGAGTGCGGGCGATGCGAACGTCTCGGCGATCCCGGAGAGCTCCTCCGCCGCGCCCCTCGCGGGCCCGACCTCCCCGGCGGCCACCGCGATCTCGACATGCGCCGGCAGGACCCGTGCGCGAACCCACGGGTCCGGAGACCGCTCAGCGACGACTGCGCCGATCGCCGAGAGCGCAGCGCCGACCTTGCCTTGGGCGAGCCGGATCAGCGCGAGCGCCGGTTGCGGCGAGCGGCCGAGAGCGTGGGCCTGCCGCAGCGCCTCCTCCGCGCCCGCGAGGTCGCCGAGTCGCATGCGGATCTCACCGAGCGCGTAGAAGCCGTCCGCGAGCGGAGGGCGTGGCGTTGTACATGGCGATCTCCCGGGTCGCCTGCTGGAGCTCCTCCTCCGCCCGTTCCAGACCTCCTTGGAGCGCCATGATCTCGGCGCGGTGGACCCGGCAGACTCCGGGGAACCCGTTGATCGACTGCCGCTCGCACCAGCGATGCGCGGCTTCGGTCCATTCGCTCGCACGCCGGTAGTCCGTGGTGTGGCGGCACGCCGCGATCATGCTGCAGTACGCGACGCCCGCGACGAAGGGGCTGAGCTCCCCGTTGACCGCGGCGATCGTCGCCTCCTCCATGGAGGAGAACCCTTCATCCGTTCGTCCGCTCTTGATGAGCAGGGTGCCTCGCTGGATCAGCCCCCAGGCCTGCAGGTCGGTCTGTCCGAATCGAGCGCCGATGTCGAGGGCCTGTTCGGCGAGCGCCACTGCGGCCTCCACGTCGCCGCGGTGCTCCGCCGCCTGGCTGCGTGCGAGGGCGAGGTACCCGTGCGCGAAGCTCTCCGGCTCGTCCTCGAGGAGTCGCTCGCCGCGCGCGAACCAGGCACCCGCGATCGAGCCCATCCGTTTCAACGAGTACTCGTAGCTCAGGTCGAGCGCCGTCGCCGCCGCAGGAACGCGATCGCCGCGGTCGAGAAAACCCTTGAATGCTCGCTCCTTCAGCTCGACCGCGACGTCGGCGCGCGCCGTGAACCAGGCGGCCTCCGCGAGCGCTCGGAGCTCCTCGGGCGGGAGCGGGTTCTCCGCGTCGGCACTCGAGAGGAGGTCGAAGGCGTCGTTCCAGCGGTGGTCCGCGAGCGCCTGCTGCGCCGCGGTCAGCTCTGAGGGCTGGGGATGCTCCCTCGTCTCCATCGGGTCGATTGTCCCACCACGTACACCGAGCGATCTCTCGCACGGGTTGCCGAGTTTCGGAACACTGCGTCCCCGGATCTCGAGCTGGCGGTCGGATTCGAACCGACGACCTAGCGATTACAAGTCGCTTGCGCTACCGGACTGCGCCACGCCAGCGCTCGGGGGGAGTCTAGCGCTCGAAACCCCCGGGACGAGAGGGCAGCACGAAGCCGAATAACGCGGCGGCGAGCGCCGCGGACGCGTTCAATGAGGCCACGCGGCCCCGCATCGGCAGCGACCTGAGCTCGTCGCAGCGCTCGCGGACGAGGCGGGAGAGGCCCCGGTCCTCTGCCCCGACGACGATCGCGATGCGGCCATCGGGCGCCGGCGCGTCGTAGATCGATCGCGGAGCGTTCCCCTCCAGGCCGACCACCGTGAAACCGACCTCTTGGAGCCGCGCGAGCGCACGCGGGATGTTCGCGACGCGCGCGACGGGGAGATGGACCAACGCGCCCGCGGACGCGCGGACCGTTGCCGCGGTCATCGGAGCGGCGCGCCGGTCGCGGGTGACGAGGACCTCCGCCCCCGCAGCCTCCGCGGAGCGAGCCGCAGCGCCGAGGTTCTGCGGGTCCGTGATCCCGTCGAGGACAACGACCACTGCGTCCTCGGCATAGGTCCGTTGCGCCAGGTCGCGTTCCGTCAGCTCCGGCAGCGCGCTCAGACGAGCGAGCACGCCGTCCGGCTCTGACGCCGTCGCATCGGAGATCCGCACCGGAACACCGGCCGCCTCGGCGGCCGTCACGACGTCGCGCGTGGCCGCGCGTTGCGATGGATCGACCACGATCTCTCGCGCCCGTCCGGAGTCGATCGCCTCGAGAACGGGGTGCCTTCCGGCGACCGAGAGTGTTGCCGAGCGCGGTGGTCCTCCACGCCGAGGTTCGCGGCGAGCAGGCATCTCACTCCGGCTCGCGAACAGGACCGAGCATCGCGATCGCGATGCAGCCGGCGCCGTCTCCGCTGAGCCCGAGACCTTCTGGCCGCGTCGCCTTCACGGAGACGGAGCCGACGTCCACATCGAGCGTTGCCGCGAGCCTCCGCCGCATTTCGCCTCGGCGCGGCGCGACCGCCGGGCGTTCGGCGATCACCGTGAGGTCGCACGAACCGAGTTTCCATCCCGCGTTCCCGACGATCGCTGCGACGCGCGCGAGGAGTTCCAGGCCGGCGATCCCCTCCGTCGCGGGATCGCTGTCGGGGAAGTGTTCCCCGAGGTCGCCCAGGGCGGCCGCCCCGAGCATCGCCTCCGCGAGCGCGTGACACACGACATCCGCGTCAGAGCGTCCTTCCAGTCCGGGCTCGTCGTCGAACCGGACGCCGGCGAGGAGGAGCGTCCGCCCCTCCGCTCGCGGATGGAGGTCGAACCCGAGACCGATCCGCGGTTCGCTCATCTGCCTCGCGACCGGACGATCGCACGCGCGAGGTCGAGATCCTCCGGGGCGGTGATCTTGATGTTGTGGCGCTCACCGGGGACCGTTCGGATCGTGCCGCCCTCCGATTCGATGAGGGCCGCGTCGTCGGTGAACTGCGTAGAGCCGGCGGCGCGTTCGTGCGCCTGCCGCAGCGCGCCGAACCGGAACGCCTGCGGCGTCTGCACGAGGACGAGATCCTCGCGAGACACGGTTCCCAGCACCCGGTCGCCGCTCACGCGCTTCACGGTATCCGCCATGGGCAAGACGGGCACAACGCCGGCGGCATCGACGAGCGCGTCCGCAACCGAGGTGAACAGCGCCGGCGACGCGAACGGGCGCGCCGCGTCATGGCAGAGGACGAGATCTCCGGCGTCGGCCTCGATGGCGCCGAGCGCGGCGAACACCGATGCCTGACGGCTGGAGCCTCCCGCGACGACCGTCACACCGTCGACATCGCTCCGGGCGCGATCCTCGAACCCTTGGGGCACGACCGCGACCACGAGGTCGACGGACGGAGAACCCCCGGCGCTTCGGACCGCCCACTGCAGGAGCGTGGAGCCTTCGAGGTCGAGGAACGCCTTCGGTTCCGGGGCACCGAGCCGTTCCCCGGAGCCGGCTCCGAGGACGACGGCAACCGCAGTCATCAACCGGCGGTCAGCGAGGCGAAGACCATCCGGCCGGTCGAGGTCTGGATCACGTTCGTCACGTGCGCGGAGATGTCCTGACCGATGCGACTTCCGGCATGCTCCACCACGACCATCGTGCCGTCGTCGAGGAAAGCGACCGCCTGGTCGTGCTCCTTCCCCGCCTTGACGAGATGCAGCGCGAGCTCATCCCCAGGAGCGTACGGAACTCGGAAGGCGGCCGCGAGCTCGTTCACCTGCCGGACGGGAACGGAGACCGCGTTCGCCACCTTGGCGAGGTTCGCGTCGACCGTGATGAGCGTGCCGCCCCGGTCCTTGGAGAGCCGGACGAGGGCGGCGTCGACGTCGTTCACCCCGGCCTCGTCGACGAGGACGACGTCGACCGTCGGCGACCCCTGCAGCTCGGCGAGGACGTCGAGCCCGCGCCGGCCCCGTGTGCGCCGGCGGTCGTCAGAGGAGTCCGCGATGGCCTGCAGCTCTCGCAGAACGCCGGAGTGAACGAGGAACGTCCCACCGACGAAGCCCGTGGAGACGAGGTCCGCGATCCGGCCGTCGATCAGGGCGCTCGTGTCGATGACGCTCACGTCGCCGCCGCTTCGTCCGGCGGCGCGCGGCTTCACGCCGACGAGACCGAACAGCTCATCGCGCTTCGCCTTCCCCAGCCGGTATCCGAGCGAGGACAGCGTGAGGTAGACGAACACCATCGCCGGCCAGGCCGCGCCGGAGGGGAGATGAAGCAACGGGAAGGTGATGAGCGCCGCGACGACCAGGCCGACGATCAGGCCGACGACGCCGGCGGCCATCTCCGCTGCCGGCGTCCGGCGAAGCTCTCGCTCGAGACCGGTGACGGTCCGGAGCGTGACACGTCCGATGATGCCGCCGACGACGTAGCCGACGGCCGACCCGAGGAACACGAAGAGGGCTGTCTTCGGCGTGCTCTGGGGCCCGATCCGGGTTCCGATCTGGAAGCCCGCCGTCCCGAAGAGGGCGATGAAGATCAGGCGGACACCCTCGACCAGGCGCCCCCTGGGCGCCGCCGAGCGCTGATCCTGGACGTCGGTGCTCACGGCCTCCGGCTCCCTCCGGACGACGAATGCCTCTGTAAGCACCTCATCGGCGCGAAGCGAGGGGATGCTGAGCCCAAAGGGGAGTTGGAGCGGCTCCAGCTCAGATCTCTGCGGGAACCCGGGCCTTGTGGGAGTCGTCGAGGACTTTGTCGATCATGGCCTCGGCCTTCTCCTCCGTCCCGTCGGTCGCGTAGACGAGCTCGGAGATAAGGATCTGGCGCGCCTTCGTGACCATCCGCTTCTCGCCGGCGGAGAGGCCCTTCTCCCGCTCGCGGATCGAGAGGTTCCGGACGACCTCGGCGACCTGGTAGATGTCCCCGGAGCGGAGCTTCTCGATGTTGTTCTTGAAGCGCCGGCTCCAGTTGGCGGCCATCTTCGACTCGTCCTCTTTGAGGACGTTCATGACCTTCTTGACCTCGTTCTTGCTCACGACCTGGCGGAGCCCGACCTCTTCGGTGCTTTCGACCGGGACCATCAGCGTGAGATCGCCGTAGGCGACCCTGAGGACGAGGTACTTCTTGCGTTCGCCGAGGACTTCGCGGGTGCGCAGCTCTTCGATCACTGCCGCGCCGTGTTCGGGATGGACGACCGTATCACCCTTGCGAAACACGAACCCCCCTTGGAAAGCGCCAGCGGAGACGTCGAGCTCCAGGCACGATAGCACGGGCGGGCTATCTCCCGCAAATCAAAAGTGCTGGTCAGAGGCCTATTTCTGCACGTAGAAGGCTGGTTTTCCGCATAGGTCGATGGGCCATTCGGGGGACCGAACGTCAGTGTTCGATCGCCCATCCGACGGCTTCCGCGACGTGCGCAACCGTCCTCAGCTGGACGTTCGCGAGCGTGCGGCACTCGGGGGCCGGGGCGGAAATCACCCGCTTCAGGCCGCTCGCGGCCGCAGCCGCCAGGCGCGACTCGAAACCCGACGCCGGACGAACGGCTCCCGTCAGTGCGACCTCTCCGACGAACGCGGTGTCGGGTGGCGGCCGCACACCCGTGACCGCGGAAGCGAGCGCAGCGGCGATCGCGAGGTCGCAGGCCGGATCGTCGACCTTGGCCCCGCCGACCGTCGCCCCGTAGAGCTCCGAGCGTGCGAGCGGCAGCCCCACGACGCGGTCGAGGACGGCGGCGACGAGCTGGAAGCGCCGGGGGTCAAGCCCGGTGGCCTGGCGTCTCGGAGGTCCCTCCGTCGGCACCACGAGCGCCTGGACCTCCGCGGCGACCGAGCGCCGTCCGGCGGCGGCGAGCGCCGTCGCGGCTCCGACCTCCTGGCCTGGCGACCGGAGGAGGCCCGCGGGGTCCACCTCCCGGAGGCCGGCGGCGGTCATCTCGAACCAGGCGAGCTCGCCTTCCTGGCCGAACCGGTTCTTGCCGCCCGCGAGCACGCGCATCCCCGAGCGCGGATCCCCCTCGAAGGAGAGCATCGTGTCGACGGCGTGCTCGAGCGTCCGCGGCCCGGCAACGTCTCCGTCCTTCGTGACGTGCCCCGTCATAACGACGGCGATATCCAGGTCTTTGGCGAGCCCGACGAGCGCGTCAGCGCACATCCGGACCTGCGCGGGGCCGCCGAGAACCTGTTGGGACGCGCTGTCGCGGAGCGTCTGGATCGAGTCGACCGCGAGCAGGAAGGGCCGCGTGGCGCGGGCGGTTTCCACCACTTCTGCGAGCTCACGGCCGGGAACGAACTGCAGTTGATCCGTGGCGCCTCCGAGGCGCCGAGCGCGGGCGGCGATCTGGTCGCGCGACTCCTCCCCCGAGGCGTAGAGACAGGCGAGCCCGGACGTCGACAGGTGCATCACCAACTGGAGGAGAAGGGTCGACTTGCCGATGCCGGGCTCGCCCGCCACGAGGGTCACGCTTCCGGGAAGGACGCCGCCGCCGAGCACGCGGTCCACGCCGGCAATCTCCGTCGGGACGTGCATCGTCGTCTGGGACGGCCGACTCAACGCGGCCGTCGCGACGGCGCCCCGAGCAGAGCCGGCCGGATGCCCGTCACGGACGGTTCCCCACGCCCCACAGCCGGGACAGCGTCCCGTCCACTGAGCGAGCTGCTGCCCGCATTCGGAGCACGCCAGAAGCGCGCGGACCTTTCCCACGGACGCGAGCCTAGAGGCCGGGTCTGACAGTCAGGCGCGGGCCGCGGACCGCTTCGAGGCGTCCCGGACGCAGAGCGCCGTCCAGGGGATCGCCTCGAGGCGCTCGGGAGCGATCGGCTCTCCGCAGTCGTCGCAGACGCCGTACGTGCCCTCGTCCAGCTTCTCGAGCGCGCGCTCGACCTCCTCCAGCGAGGCAGCGATCGACTGGGCCACCCCAGTCCGGTTCAGGCGCTCGACCGCTTCGGTCGTGCCGTCGCCGATCCGTTTCCCGAACGAGACGGCCGTCATGGGATCGCGAGGGACCTCGACGAGCGCCTCCAGCTCGCGCGAGAGCTCCTCACGGCGAGCTTCGAGCAGCGCGCGGACGTCAGCCATCGCGGAGTTCCCCCTTTTGAAACGCCGCCGAAGCGGCGCGAGCGTCAGCTCTCCTGCGAGCCTGCGAGCTCGACCGGCGGCGTGTCCGGCGGCACCGGAGACGGCTCGAAGATCATCTCTCCGTCACGGGCGTCGACGATGATCGTCTGGCCGGCGCGGAACTCCTTCCACAGGAGCTTCTCCGAGAGCGGGTCCTCGACCATCCGCTGGATCGTGCGGCGGAGCGGCCGCGCGCCGAGCGCCGGGTCGTAACCCTTCTCGGCGAGGAGCTCCTTTGCGGCGTCGGTGAGCTCGATCTCCACGTCCTTGGATCGGAGCTGCTCCGTCACGCGCTTCATCATCAGGCCGACGATGTTCTTGACGTCGTCGCGCGACAGCGAGTGGAACACGATGACCTCGTCGATGCGGTTGAGGAACTCGGGACGGAACGAGCGCTTCAGCTCGTCCATGACCTTGTCCTTCATCCGTTCGTACGTCATGCCTGCGTCGGGCTTCGAGGCGAAGCCGATACCGGCGCCCTTCTGGATGTCCCGGGTCCCGAGGTTCGACGTCATGATGATGACGGTGTTCTTGAAGTCGACCTTGTGGCCCTGCGCGTCGGTGAGGTGCCCGTCCTCAAGGATCTGGAGGAGCGTGTTGAACACGTCCGGGTGCGCCTTCTCGATTTCGTCGAACAGCACGACGCTGAACGGCTTGCGCCGCACCGCTTCCGTGAGCTGGCCACCCTCCTCGTAACCGACGTATCCCGGCGGGGAGCCGATCAAGCGCGAGACCGTGTGCTTCTCCATGTACTCGGACATGTCGAGCTGTATCAGCGAGTCCTCGTCACCGAACAGGAACTGCGCGAGCGCCTTGGAGAGCTCGGTCTTCCCGACGCCCGAGGGCCCCAGGAAGATGAAGGAGCCGGAGGGCCGCTTTGGGTCCTTCAGTCCCGCCCGGGTCCTGCGGATCGACTTCGACACCGCGACGACGGCCTCGGACTGATCGACGATGCGCTTGTGGAGCTCGTCCTCCATGCGCAGCAGCTTCTCGGTCTCCTCTTCGGTGAGCTTGAAGACGGGGATGCCGGTCCAGATGGAGAGGACCTCGGCGATCTCCTCCTCGTCGACCTCGGAGAGGATGTCCATCTCGCCGGACTTCCACTCCCGCTCGCGACGGCTCTTCTCCTCGCCCAGCTGGCGCTCCTCGTCACGGAGGCGCGCCGCGCCCTCGAAGTCCTGTGAGTCGATCGAGGACTCCTTTCGGAGACGCACCTCGGCGATCTTCTCGTCGACCTCGCGGACGTCAGGCGGCGCGGTCATGCGACGGATGCGCATCCGCGACCCGGCCTCGTCGATCAGGTCGATCGCCTTGTCCGGCAGGAACCGGTCGGAGATGTAGCGGTCGGCGAGGTTGGCGGCGGCAACCAGCGCGTCGTCGGTGAACGACACGCGGTGGTGCGCTTCGTAACGGTCGCGGAGACCCTTGAGGATCTCGATCGTGTGCGCGACCGAGGGCTCGTCCACGCTGATCGGCTGGAACCGCCGCTCCAGAGCGGCGTCCTTCTCCAGATGCTTGCGGTACTCGTCGCGCGTCGTCGCTCCGATCGTCTGGAGCTCTCCGCGGGCAAGCATCGGCTTCAGGATCGACGCGGCGTCGATCGCTCCCTCCGCGGCGCCCGCACCGACGAGCGTGTGCAGCTCGTCGATGAACAGCACGATGTCGCCGCGCGTGCGGATCTCCTTCAGCACCTTCTTCAGGCGCTCTTCGCAGTCACCGCGGTACCGGGAGCCGGCGACCAACGCGCCGAGGTCGAGCGTGTAGATCTGCTTGCCCTTCAACGTCTCCGGCACGTCGGCCTTGACGATCTTCTGAGCGAGTCCCTCGACGACGGCCGTCTTGCCGACGCCGGGCTCACCGATCAGGACGGGGTTGTTCTTCGTGCGGCGCGACAACACCTGCATGACGCGCTCGATCTCCTTGTCGCGTCCGATGACGGGATCGAGTTTCGCGTCTCGCGCGTGCTGCGTCAGGTTCCGGCCGAACTGGTCGAGCACCATCGAACCCTGCGGTCCCTGCTCTCCCGGAGCGGACTCCTTGCCGCCGGTGTAACCGGACAGCAGCTGGATCACGGTCTGACGCACTCGGTTGAGGTCGGCTCCGAGCTTCTGGAGGACCTGCGCGGCGACTCCCTCTCCCTCGCGGATCAGGCCGAGGAGGATGTGCTCCGTTCCGATGTAGTTGTGACCGAGCTGGAGCGCCTCGCGCAGGGAGAGCTCGAGGACCTTCTTGGCGCGCGGCGTGAACGGGATGTGTCCCGTCGGCGCAGCCTGGCCCTGCCCGATGATCTCCTCCACCTGCTGGCGGACAGCGTCGAGCGAGATGTTCAGCGACTCGAGCGCCTTCGCGGCGACGCCCTCTCCCTCGTGGATCAGCCCAAGCAGGATGTGCTCGGTGCCGATGTAATTGTGATTGAGCATCCTCGCCTCTTCTTGAGCGAGGACCACGACCCTTCTCGCGCGATCGGTGAACCGTTCGAACATGTCAGCGCCCTCTAGGCCTTGACGGCCCTTTCATCGAGCGGCCTCGTGGATCCGCGGACCACGTCCTACCCGCGAGGCAGAGAGAGCGCCCTCTGTCAGCGTCGTCATCACGCTGCAGGAGCGCTCATCGCACGGAATTATACCCCCGGGTCTGACTGGCCCTTCCCGCACGATCGGTGTTCGCCCCACAACCATCTCCTACCCCTTATTCGGACAGGAGACCGCCGGGGATGAGGTCCCTCCGTGAGGATTCCTCCCGCCGATCGCGGGCGCTTCGCGCGTGAGCTGCGACCTGCGCTGATGTCCGCCGGAGGACCGTCCCCTCCGAAAAGACTACGGAAGTTCCCCCGTTTGACCCGTTGGCGGAAGCGTTGCGTCTCCTGCATCATGGAGCGTGTCGTCCCGTGACGACGTGGAACACGCAGATCCTCTCTTCCGAGCCCTCCGGATGAGCCTTCAGGAATGAGCCTTCAACAAGAAGGAGCGAGATCGCTGGTGCGGGTCTTGGTTGTCGACGACCATCCGGCGTTCCGCCGAGCCCTCACGTCCGCGCTCGAGATGGTCCCGGGCATCGACGTCGCCGGAGAAGCCGGTGGCGGTGAGGCCGCCTGCGAGGAAGCGGAGAACCTCCATCCCGATCTCGTCTTGATGGATCTTTCGATGCCGGACCTCTCCGGCATCGACGCGGCGAAACGGATCCACCGCCGGCAGCCCGAGCTCCCCGTCGTGATCCTCACCGCGCACGCCGATCCCGGGGTGGAGCGCGAGGCGCGCGATGCCGGCGTCTCGGGTTTCCTCGCGAAGGGGACGAGCCTCGAGCAACTCGTGGTCGTCCTGCACGAGGCCGCGGGGGACGAGCCGGTCAAGCCGGCGGCGAACTAACCCTCCTGCGGCCGGAGCTGCGGGAACGACACCACGTCCCGGATCGACGGCGCGTCCGTCAGGACGATCAGCAACCGGTCGATCCCGATCCCGATCCCTCCTGCCGGCGGCATGCCGTGCTCCAGCGCCCGGAGGAAGTCCTCGTCGAGCGGATGCGCCTCCTCGTCGCCCTGCGTCTTCGCTCGCGCCTGCGCCTCGAAGCGCCGTCGCTGGTCGTCGGGATCGGTGAGCTCCGAGAACGCGGTCGCAAGCTCGATGCCGCCGATCACGAGGTCGAAGTGCTCCGTCAACGCGGGGTTGTCGCGATGCGGCCGCGCGAGCGGTGAGACCTCCTGCGGGAAGTCCATCACGAACGTCGGTTCGAACAGGGTCTCCTCCACGAGCTTCTCGAAGAGCTCCTGCGCGATCTTGCCCGGCCCCCACGCGGGATCGACGTGGACGTCGTTCTTCTCCGCGATCGCAGGGAGGTCCGTCCGGTCGAGTTCGATCTCCTCGCCGAGCTTCTCCGAGACGCTTCCCAGGACCGTGATCCTGCGGAAAGCCGGCTCCAGGTCGAGCTCCCTGCCGCGGAACGGGATCCGGAGCGTTCCGCGGACGGCGCGCGCGGACTCGCGGACGACGTCCTCGGCGAGCCGCATCATGTCGGAGTAGTCGCCGTAGGCCTGATACGCCTCGAGCATCGTGAACTCGGGGCTGTACTTCGTTCCGAGGCCCTCGTTGCGGAAGGTCCTTCCGATCTCGTAGATGCGCTCGATCCCGCCGACGAGCAGGCGCTTCAGATACAGCTCGAGGGAGATGCGGAGCTTCAGGTCGGCGTCCAAAGCGTCGTGGTGCGTGGTGAACGGCTTCGCGAGCGCGCCGCCCGCGACGGGTTGCAGGACCGGCGTCTCCACCTCGACGAAGCCGCGACCGTCGAGGTAGCCCCGGATCGTGCGGAGCGTTCCCGCGCGGGCCTCCACGAAGCTCCGCGACTCCGGATCGCTCGCGAGCTGGAGATAGCGGAGACGCTGCTGGAGATCCTCGTCGCGCAGGCCGTGCCATTTCTCCGGGAGAGGCCGGAGCGACTTCGTCAACAGCGTCAGCTCGGCGACGCGGACGGAGAGCTCTCCCTTCTTCGTGGTCATCACGACGCCGCGCGCCCCGACGATGTCGCCGAGGTCGAGATCCTCGAGGAGCTCGAAAGCGTCGTCGCCCAAGAACTCCTTCAAGCAGAACAGCTGGATGTCTCCGGTGCCATCGCGGAGCGTGAAGAAGGCGAGCTTTCCGAAACGGCGCGCGAGCACGATCCGTCCCGCGACCGCGATCTCGTCGTCCGTGGTGGTCTCGGGCCCGAGGCCCTCGTAGCGCCGATGGAGCTCCACGGCGGTCGAGTCCGGCGAGTACGAGAGCGCGAACGGTTCCACGCCGCGCTCCCGGAGATGCTCGAGTCGCGCGCGGCGCGCGTCGAGCTCGTCGCGTTCCCGTCCGGCAGCTTCTTCAGGCATCCGCGGCGGCGTTGCGTTCGTAGACGATGCGGAGCCCCTCCAGCGTGAGCCACGGTTCGTAGTTGTCGACCACGTCGGTGTGCGCGATGATGATCGGCGCGAGTCCGCCGGTCGCCACGACCGTCGCGGGGCCGAGCTCCTTCTCCATGCGGTCGACCATGCCCTCGAGCTCCGCCGCGGCGCCGAACACGATCCCGGACTGGATAGCCTCGACGGTGTTCTTGCCGATCGCCGCGCGCGGCGCCAGGAGCTCCACCTGCGGGAGCCGAGCCGTCGCGGTGAACAGGCTCTCGCCGGCGACCTGGAGACCCGGCGCGATCGCGCCGCCGAGGAACTCTCCTTTATCCGATACGGCGTCGTACGTGGTCGCGGTGCCGAAGTCGACGACGACCGCCGGGCCGCCGAACTTGGAGAACGCCGCGAGACCGTTCACGATCCGGTCGGCGCCCACCTCTCTCGGGTTGTCGGTGAGGATCGGGATGCCCGTCTTCGTGCCCGGCTCCACGACCACCGGCGGAAAGCCGAAGTAGCGATCGGCCATCTCCCGGAGCGCCTGCGTCGACGCCGGAACGACCGAGGAGATCGCCACGCCCGTGATCTCCTTGGAGAAGGAGAGGCCCTGCTGCTCCAGGACGCCGCCGAACAGCAGCGCCATCTCGTCGGCCGTCCGATCGGGCTCTGTGGAGACGCGCCACTGCCAGGTCAGCTCGTCGCCTCGGAACACGCCGAGCACCGTCTGCGTGTTGCCGATGTTCACCGCAAGCAGCACCTAGCCCTCCACCTCCAGCTCGAACCGTGGGCCATTGTCCCCGACGGGCGTGGCCGTGGCCCGCCGCGCGACCGAGGCCGCGTAGCACTCGAGGGGGTCGTCGAGGTCGGGGGCGGCGCGGCCGGACGCGATCGCGGAGAGGCGCTCGAGGAAACGCAGGACCGTCCGCCGGCCGCTCTCGATCGCCCGGAGGGAGCCACCGACGACGGCGACGCGCTCGTCTGCGGCGACGGGCGCGCCCTCCTCCTTCAGCGTGCGGGTCCTGACACCGAGCCGGCGGAACGCCTCCTTCGCGACCGGGAGGCCGGCGAGGATCCCCGGGTCGATGGAGCGGATCACGGCCGTACCCGTCTCCGCCCCCCGTGGATCGTCGGCGCCGGGCATCTCGGGCCCGTTCGCCAGGTCGTCCCGAAGGGCCTCCATCACGGCAGCCAGGACCTCCATCTGGTCGAGCTCCGGAGGCGCCTCGGAGGCCGTCACGACGGATCGAGGCGGAGGTTGTCGATCAGCCGCGTCTCCCCGATGCGCGCCGCGACGAGCGCGCGGGCAGGGCGGTCGATCCGGCTCGGTTCCTCGAAGCTCTCCTCGTCGACGATCGCGACGTAGTCGAGGCGGACTCCCTCGTTCGACGCGATCATCTTCGCGATGTCCGCGACGAGCTTTCGGGAGTCCCGCTCGCCGTTGCGCACGCGCTCCGCGGCGTCGGCGAGCGACTCGAAGAGCACGCCGGCGGCGTCCCGCTGCTCCGCGGCGAGGTAGGCGTTCCGCGAGGAGAGCGCCAAGCCGCCCGGCTCTCGGACGGTGGGGCACGCGACGACGTCCGCGTCGATCGCGAGGTCACGCACCATCGCACGGACGAGGTACAGCTGCTGGAAGTCCTTCTCGCCGAAGTAGGCACGCGTTCTCCCGCTCAGAGCGAGGAGTCGCACGACGAGCGCGAGCACGCCGCGGAAGTGACCGGGCCTGGAGACGCCCTCGAACCGGTCTCCGATCGGTCCGGGGTCGAGAGACACCTCGGGCGGCTGAGGTCCGAGCATCTCCTTTTCGGAGGGGACGAACGCGACGTCGATGCCGGCCCGTTCCGCGGCGGCAAGGTCTGCGTCCTCGTTCCGCGGATAGCGCTCGAAGTCCTCCCCCTCCCCGAACTGCAGGCGGTTGATGAAGATCGAGACGACCGGGAGGTCGTTCTCGGTGCGAGCCCGCTCCAGCAGCGCCAGGTGCCCCGCATGGAACGCTCCCATCGTCGGAACGAGCCCGACGGCGGCTCCGTCCGATCGTGCCGTCTCGAGTCGTTCGCGATAGGCCTTCGCCTCGCGGATCACCTCCACCGCGCGAGCACCTCCCGCACGGCGTCCTCGTTCGGTGTCTCGCGCCCGGAGCGCTGCACGAGCGAAAGCGCTGTTTCGCTGAGAACCGCGTACGCGACGACGAACTGCGGGGCGAGATCGCGGAGCGCGTTCAGGTTCCGCTGGACGGTGCCGACGTCGCCCCGAACAGCGGGGCCGGTCAGGACGGAGATCGGATCGGACGCCAACGCGTTGTGCAACGTCGCGTTCGCGAGCGGCGTCATGACCTCCAAAGCGTCCGGAACGCCTGCGGCGTCGAGGAGCTCCCGCGCGACGGACAGCGCCGTCACCATGAAGTTGGATGTGAAGACCGCGGCCGCGTGGTACAGCGGCTTGACGTCGTCTGCGAGGGCGAAGGGTTTACCGCCGGCGTCCTGCGCGAGTCGCATCCCGATCTCCGTCGCCTGCGGCCCTTCGGACGTGATCGCCACCGGCGCTCCCGGCATGTGCTCCACGCCGGCCTCCACGGATGGAAACGTCTGCAGCGGATGCAGTGAGAGCGTTGCGGCGCCGGCTTCCCGCGCCGGCGCGAGCGCGTCGAGCGACACGGAGCCGGAAAGATGGAGCACCGTTTGCCCGGGGCGCAGCGAATCGGCGATCGCTTCGCAGACGCCTGCGATCGCGTCATCCGGGACGCCGATGACGACGACCTCGCCGCGCGCGGCCGTTCCCTGCGGCGGAAGGAACTCCGTCTC
Source organism: Actinomycetota bacterium (assembly GCA_045805285.1). Taxonomy (GTDB): domain Bacteria; phylum Actinomycetota; class UBA4738; order UBA4738; family JBJMLN01; genus JBJMLN01. The sequence goes on from JBJMLN010000059.1 coordinate 24,199, forward strand.
GGGGAGGTGCTCGCGGACGCGGCGCTCCGTACGCTCGCTCCCGGACGCAGCCACGACTGGATGCTCCGCCGCCTGCCAGAGGATGGCGAGGGCCGTTGCGACGCGGCCCGAGCCGACGATCGCGATCTCCATCGCCGGCTCAGCCCTCTCGGAGATCGAGCGGCGGCGCGAAACGGCGAACGACTTGCGCCGCGTCGGTCACGGGCTCCAGGCTGTCCCCGTCGGGAAGTGTCACGGCGGCTTCGAGCTCCAGGAGGGGAACGACGACGAACGCGCGCTCCCGCATCCGGGGATGCGGAACGATGAGGTCCGGCTCGTCGATCCGTTCGTCGCCGTAGAGCAGCAGATCGAGGTCGATCGTCCGCGGGCCGAACCGCTCCGCGCGGACGCGGCCGAGCTCATTCTCGATGCGCTGCAACGCCTTCAGGAGGGCGTGCGGCTCGAGGTCCGTGGAGATCTCCACGACGGCGTTCAGAAAATCTCCCTGTTCGGGGCCGCCGACCGGCGAGGTCTCGTAGACGCTCGAGGAACGTTGCACGCGAACGCCTGGAGTGGCACTCAAGGCCAGCACGGCGTCGCGAAGATTCGCGAGGCGGTCGCCCAGGTTGGAGCCGAGGCCAGCGTACGCCGAGGCCGCCACCGCGGCGTCAAACGGCCGGGATGTTCGGCGCGTTTGCGGGGCGACCGGCGTCGGCCGCGGCCGCGACGCCGTCGATCCCGATCGAGCGCATCGCGGCGGGCTTGTGCACGACCGCGCTCGCGTGTCGGACGCCCGGCTGCTGGACGATCCGGTCGGCGACGGCCTGCGCGAGCCGCTCCAGCAGGACGAAGGTTTCCTGCTCGACGACCGAGCGCGCCGTGTCCGTGAGCTTCCGGTAGTCCGCGGTGGCGTCGAGCTCGTCGGCGTCCGGATCCACCTCCACGTCCAGGTCGACGACGAACTCCTGTTGCTGATCGCGCTCCCCCTCGTTCGCGCCGTGTCTCCCGCTCGCGCGGATGCCGGAGAGGAACAGATGGACGGTCGCCATGGCACTCCCTTCAGGTCTGGTCGGGACGTCGCGTCAAGGCGACCGGAACGGGGCCGCCCGCGTCGGCGTGACCGTGGCGTTCGCCGAGGTAGCGCGCGCGGAGGTATTCGAACAGGAGCGGCACGACGGTTACCGCGGCGGATTCGAGCACGTCGTGGCCGGCACCGGGAACGAGCGCGAGCGTGGAGGTCGGCAGACGCTCGGAGAGGCGCTCCGCGTCGTCGGCCGTGGAGAGGTCGTCGTCCTCTCCCCAGAGGAGGAGGATCGGCACCTCGCGCTCAGTGAGACGGCGCTCCGCTTCGGCGCTTTCGGACCGCGCCGCTCCGATCAGAACCAGCGCCTCGACGTCGCTGCCCGCGGACAGCTCGAAGGCGATCGGGCCGGCATCTCCGTGCGCGAGGATGGCGAACCTCTCAACGCCGGCGTCGCGGAGCGTCTGTTCGATCTGCGTACCACTCGTCGCCGGCTCGTTGGGAACGACGAGGCGCATCGCCTCGGCGAGCAACGGCGCGACGTTTCGCCAGATCGCCTCGGAGGAGTCCTCGCCCCGCAGAAGCAACAACGGCTTTCCGCGACCGATATCGAGGAACGGCGCGTCGTCGTTCACGGTGCGTTCCGGATCGCGTCGACAACTCTGACGGCGCGCGCCGTTTCGCGCACGTCGTGAACGCGCAGGATGTGGACTCCACGACTCGCGAGCCACACGGACGTGGCGATCGTTCCCTCGAGCCGGTCGTCCGGCTCGGCGTCGAGGAGGCGGCCGAGGAACGCCTTGCGCGACGGCCCGAACAGCACGGGAACACCGAGGTCGCGGAAGGCAAAGGAGTGCTTGATCAACGTCAGATTGTGCTCCGCCGTCTTGCCGAATCCGATCCCGGGATCGACGCAGAGGCGATCCCTCGGGATGCCGGCATCGGCGGCCGCGCGTTGGCGCTCGCGAAGGTAGGAATGGATCTCGCGGACGACGTCGTCGTAATGCGGCTCCGCCTGCATCGTCTTCGGCTCACCGAGCATGTGCATCAGGACGAGTCCGGCGCCGGTGTCGCGCACGACGTCGAACATCGCGGGATCGCGCGCACCGGAGACGTCGTTCACGATCGAGGCGCCGGCTTTGACGGCGTCGGCCGCTACCTCGGGTTTCATCGTGTCGATCGAGATCGGCACACTGACCCTTTCCACGAGACGTTCGATCACGGGCACGACGCGGTCGCGCTCGTCGTCTGCGGAGACGGCGTCCGAGCCCGGCCGCGTCGACTCTCCGCCGACGTCGACGATGTCCGCACCCTCCTCCACCATGCGGAGGCCATGCTCCACGGCGCGGTCGGCGTCCAGGAACTGGCCGCCGTCCGAGAAGGAGTCGGGGGTCACGTTGAGGATGCCCATCACGAGCGTCCGCTCGTCGCAGCGGATCTCGTGGGTCCCCGCTCGCCAGACGAGAGAGTCGGAGCTCACGCCTCCATGGTAGTCCGCCTGCGCGGGGTACTCAGGCCCGGTGGCCGATGTGGCTGAACGCCTCCTGGCGCGTTCGCGCGTCGCTCCGGAACAGTCCGCGGACCGCTGACGTCACCGTCTCCGACCCGGGCTTCTTGATGCCGCGCATCGTCATGCAGAGATGCTCCGCCTCGATCACCACGAAGACCCCTCGCGGAGAGAGCGCCTTGTCGAGTGCGTCGGCGATCTGGGTCGTCAGCCGCTCCTGAACCTGCGGCCGCTTCGAAAGCAGGTCCACCACCCGGGCGATCTTGGACAGGCCCGTGATGCGCCCGTCCTTGTTCGGGATGTACGCGACGTGCGCCTTCCCGATGAAGGGAAGGAGATGGTGCTCGCAACTCGAGTACAGCGGGATGTCCCGCACCATGATCATCTCGTCGTGGTCGGCGCCCTCCACGACCGTGACGAGCGGCTCCGCACTCCGGCCGACACCGGCGAAGATCTCCCGGTACATGTCCGCGACACGCCGCGGTGTGTCACGGAGACCGCCGCGATCGGGATCCTCTCCCATGCCTTCGAGCAGCAGCCGCACGCCCTGCTCGATCTTCGCGCGGTCGTACCCCTTGGTCTCCGGGTACTCCTCGTCGTCGATGCGGCCGGTATCGATCGCGCCGTCGCCGCCGATCGCGCCGTCGCCGCCGCTCATCCGAGCTGCCTCGGAGGACGCTCCGTCGCGCGCACGCTCCGACGGGAGATCGCGAGGCCGGCGCCGTGCTGCTCGGGGCTCCGCTGCGGTCGCTTCTCCATGCCGGCGAGGATCTCCAACAGCTCGTCCTTCTCGATCGTCTCCTTCTCCAGCAGGATCGACGCGAGCTGATCGAGCTTCGCCCGGTGCAGCTGGAGGATCTCCAGCGCCTCGTCGTGCGCGTCGTCGATCATGCGCCGGATCTCCGAGTCGATCTCGAACGCGACCTGGTCGGAGTAGTCGGGATGCGAGGCGAAATCTCTCCCCAGGAACACCTCGCCTTGCTTCTGTCCGAGGGTGAGCGGCCCGAGCCGGTCCGACATGCCGTACTCCGTCACCATCTGCCGCGCCACCTTCGTCGCCCGGTCGAGGTCGTTCTGCGCCCCGGTCGTGATGTCGGAGAACACCAGCTCCTCCGCGACGCGGCCGCCGAGGAGCATCGCAAGCTCGTCGGAGAGCTGCTCGCGCGTCATGATGAAGCGGTCCTCCTCCGGAAGCGTCATCGTGTAGCCGAGCGCCTGCCCGCGCGGGATCACCGTCACCTTGTGCAGCGGGTCCGTGTTCGGGAGCACGTGCGCGGCGATCGCGTGACCGCTCTCGTGGAAGGCGATCATCTTGCGCTCCCGCTCGTTCATCACGCGGCTCCGCCGCTCCGGCCCGGCCATCACGCGGTCGATCGCCTCGCTGATCTCGGGCATCTCGATCGTCCGCTTGCTTCGCCTTGCGGCGAGGAGCGCCGATTCGTTGATCAGGTTGGAGAGGTCCGCGCCAGTGAACCCGGGCGTGCGCCTCGCGACGACGTCGAGGTCGACGGAGGGATCGAGCGGCTTGCCGCGCGAGTGCACGAGGAGGATGCCTTTGCGGCCGGTGAGGTCAGGGCGGTCGATCGTGACGTGGCGATCGAAGCGGCCGGGACGAAGGAGTGCGGGGTCGAGGATGTCCGGGCGGTTGGTCGCGGCCATCAGGATGACCGTCGTGCGCTGGTCGAAGCCATCCATCTCCACCAAGAGCTGGTTCAGCGTCTGCTCGCGCTCGTCGTGGCCTCCTCCGAGCCCGGCGCCGCGGTGACGGCCGACCGCGTCGATCTCGTCGATGAACACGATCGCCGGGGAGTTCTGCTTCGCCTGCTCGAAGAGGTCGCGGACGCGCGCCGCTCCTACGCCGACGAACATCTCCACGAAGTCCGAGCCGGAGATGGAGAAGAACGGGACGCCGGCCTCTCCGGCGACGGCTCGCGCGAGGAGGGTCTTCCCGGTTCCGGGCGGGCCGTACAGGAGCACGCCGCGAGGGATCTTCGCTCCCATCGCCTGGAACTTCGCCGGGTTCTGGAGGTACTCCTTCACCTCTTCGAGCTCCTCGACCGCCTCCTCCACGCCCGCGATGTCGTCGAACGTCGTCTTCGGCTGGTCCTTCTGCACGACCTTGTGCCGGGATTTCCCGAAGGACATCACGCCTCGGCCGCCGCCCTGCGATTGGTTCATGACGAAGATCAGCACGCCCGCGATCAGCACGATCGGTAACACCGTCTGGAAAAGGACCGCGACCACAGCGGAACCCTTCTGCGGATCGGCCGTGTAGTTCACGCCGGCGGTCTGGAGCGCGCGGATCAACGCCTGCTGCGCGTCGAGCGGATACGGAACCGTGTACTCCGTTCCGTCGTCGAGCTTGCCGTCGACCTTCTGGTCGGCCTCGAGGAACGTCGCGGTCTGCACGTGCCCGGCGGAGATCGCGCGCTCGTACGCCGGAACGGACAGCGTCTGCGCCTGGGGGCCTCGCATCGCGACGCTGACGAAGAGCCACAGACCGCCGAGGACGATCAGGACGTAGACGAGCGGCCCTCGGAGGAGTCTGCGGTAGGGAGGTTCCTGCTGGCTCGTGGGGAGTTCCTTTCGGAAAGGTGCGGAAGACACCACAGGGCCCGAGCGACTTTCGCGGCCCGAACCCCGAACGATGCTAGCACAGCGACTTTCCCGCTCAGCCGGAGCATCCGTGCCTGCGCAGTGGTGGTGACGTGCCTAACGGATGCCGCTGTCGAAGGTGAGCGTCACGGAGGCGAACGCGTGCGGCGGAACCGTCACCTCCACGGGACGGAGAGTCGGAATCCCGGGGTCGTGCGAACGGATCGTGTACGTGCCGGGGTCGAGCGCCACCCGGAAGCGACCGTCATGATCGGACGGGACCGTCGCTACCAGGTCCGAGCCGCGCACGATCTCGAGCTCCGTGGCGAGCGGCCGATCCGGGCACGGGCTGCCGGCCTGCACCACCGGGCACGCCGGACCGACGCGAACGAGACCTTCGATGCCGGCGTCCGCGCTCCCCGGGCCGGACCGGCCACATGCCGCGAGGAGTCCGACTCCGAGGACGATCCAAGCGAGAGCCGCACGCCTCATGGAGCTTGGACGACCAGCGGGGGGCGCCGAGTTCCTAGCCGCCCGCGTACGCCTCCGGCTTGAGCAGGGCGATGTACGGCAGGTTCCGGAACCGTTCGTCGAAATCGAGCCCGTAGCCGACGACGAAGTCGGGAGGGATCGTGAAGCCCTCGTAGCGGATGTCCAGCTCCACCTGCTGGACGCTCGTCTTCTGCAACAGCGCGACGACCTCCAGGCTGGCGGGCTTCCGGGTCCGGAGGTTCTTCAGGAGGTAGTTGAGCGTCAGGCCCGAGTCGATGATGTCCTCCACGACGAGAACGTCGCGGCCCTCGATGTCGTGGTCGAGGTCCTTGAGGATCCGCACGACCCCCGAGGTGTGCGTCGCCGCGCCGTAGGACGAGACGTCCATGAAGTCGAACGTCAACGGCAGGCGGATGCTCCTGGAGAGATCGGCCATCAGCACGAAGGCGCCCTTGAGGACCCCGACGAGCAGGAGCTGCCGGCCGCGGTAGTCCTGGGTGATGCGCTCCCCAAGCTTGCGCACCATCTCCTGGATCTCCCGCTCGGAGATGAGGATGCGGTCGATGTCGTGTTCGTACTCGGCCACGTGGCCGACCAGTGTAGGGAGCGGATCGTCGTCGTGCGGCGCGTCCGGGGCGGACGGCGGAGCTGACACCGGTGCGAGGTGCGTCTTCACGACCTTCCCCTTTCTCGGTCGAGGGGGGAAGTTCGAGACAGGTGAAGATACTCCCGGTCTCGGCGGGCGTTCAATCCTCGGCCGAGATCCGCTCTGCGGCCGGGACGTCCTCTGGCGAGATCGAGGACCGCGTCGACGTGGTCGCGCTGAGCCGGGGAGCCCGACCGCAGGATCGCCGCGTGCACCACGCGGGCAGCAACCGGCATCGGAAGCGCGAGCAGGCCCGCGACCGGGAGCGACACGCCGTCCGGCTCCTCCTCCACGAGCTCGTTGATCGCCGGGAGGGCCTTCTCCTTCAACAGGTCGGCGTCCTCCTGCAGGATCGAGGCGGTCCGCGCGATCGGCACCCGGACGTCGCGGCCCGTCGCACGCTCCAGCGCGGGGAGGCCGCGGAGCCGGACCGCGTTTCGGAGCAGCGACGTGTCGCGGTTCGTGGGATCCCGGCGCGGCCGGAGACGAAGGGCCGAGCAGAACGCCTCCACCTCCGAGCGGGTGACCTCGATCATCGGCTGCACCCACGTTCCGAGCACCGGCTTGATCCCGGCGAGACCGTCCAGGCCCGAACCCGTCATCGCGGCGATCAGCACCGTCTCCGCCTGGTCGTCGACGGTATGCGCGACGGCGACGCGCGCCGCTCCTGTCTCGAGGAGGACCCGGCCCGTCGCGGCTCGTCGTACCTCGCGGGCCCAATGCTCCGGAGAGAGCTCCGCATCTCGGGATTCCTCCGCACGCTCGAGGTGCACCGGAACGCCGAGCGCGGTCGCGGCACGCGCGACGTAGGCGGCGTCCTGCGCGGAGTCGCGACGCATCGCGTGATCGAAGTGGAACACCTCGAGGTGGATCCGGAACAGCCGCTGCAGCCGGACGAGCGAGTGCAGCAGACACATGGAGTCCGGGCCGCCCGAGACGGAGACGAGGACGCACTCCCCCGGAAGGAACATCTCGTGACGACGGACCGTGGAGGTCACCCGCTCCAGGACGCGGGCGACCGCCGGAGGCTTGCTTAGACGTTCGCCACGCGAGCCAGCCATCGTCCGGGATCCGCCACCTCGGCGAGCGTCGGAAGGTTCGACTCATCCTTCCACACGAGGTTGAAGCGTTCCATGCCGGCGACGCGGACGACCTCCTCCACGAACCGCTCGCCGACGTCGTACTGACGGATCTTCTGGTCGAACCCGATGGCCTTCTGGAACGCGCGCTCCATGCTGGAGGCGCGGCGACGCTCCTTGAGGCTCCGCCGCATCCGAGGGAGGTCGTGAACGCGGTCGGTGGACACGGCATTCATCACGTAGCTCGCGTGTCCCTCGATCAGCGACATCAGCGCCTGCATCCGCTCGAACAGCTCGCGCTGCGAGGGCGTCATCAGCAGGAACAACACGTTCGCCTCTCGCCAGCCGCCGGCCGCTCGCGCCTCGGCGATCGCGCGCTTGAGCTGATCCATCAGCTGGTGCGGATCGAGCTCCACGGTCGACAGGTAGCTGTCGACGAGCTTGGAGAGATGACCCCGCAGCCAGTCGCATCCGCCGAACTGCACACGATGCGTCACCTCGTGGAGCGCCAGCCACAGATGGAAGTCGTGCGACGGAAGCTGGAAACGTCTTTCGACCTCGGCGACGTTCGGCCCCACGAAGTACAGCAGGCCGTCGTCGTCGGGCGGCAGGAAGACGTCGTATTGCCCGAGCACCTTCTTGGAGACGTAGCCGAGCAGCACGCCGATCTGCGCCCCGAACGCCTTCCGCCGGATCTCCGGCGTCGAGAGCTTCTGCTCGCTGAGCGCGCGCTGCGCGAGCGGTTCGAGGAGGTTCTGCAGACCGCGGAGGTTCGCATTGAGCCACTCCCCGCGGCTCATCACCCAGGCGCGGGCGCGGTAACCCTCCACGTGCATGCCGGTGAAGTCGAGGACGATCTGCTCGGCCTCTCGCACGGCCTCGGCGAAGTCCTCGCGGAACCGCGCGCGATCAAGCGGCGGAAGCGACATGCCCGAGCCGGCGATGCGACGGCCGACGTCCGAGGCGGTCCGCCAGTCGATGAGGCGGGCCGCGTCGGAGCCCATCTGGTGCCAGTCGAGGTTGGGAGCTGCCATGAGGAGGAGGTCTTACCCCCCCGCCTTCTTTCTCGCTGCGACGACGGCGGCCGACTTCGCGCGGCCCTCCGCGACGCGGCGGTCGACTCCTTTGGAGAGCTGCTCTGCGAGGACGCGCTCGTAGGTCTCCTGATCCTGTTCCGCACCGCCGCTGTGCGAGGGCGCGGCCGGCTGTGCGGGCGCCTCCGCCGTCGGCGCGGCGGCCTGGGGTGGCGTTCCTTCCGTCGGCTGCTGGGTCTCCGGAGCGATCGACCGCTCGGACTCCGGCTTGGGAGCGGCATCCGGTGCCGGCTCAGCGGCACCCGTCGGAGCGGCGGGCGTCACCTCTCCGGGGGCCTTCGGCTCGGCGGGCTTGCTCGTGGGCATCGTCGGAGCGGGAGTTGCGGTCGCGGGTGCGGAGGCCGGCGGCGCTGTTGCGGGAGCCGCAGCGGCGGGCTTCTGCGGCGTCGCGGCCGGTGGAGCGGCTGCCGACGGAGCGGCTGCAGGCGCGGGCGCCTGCACGACCGGAGCGGCGACGAGGACCGGCTCCGCCTCTCGCACCTCCACCTGGCGCCGCGGAGGCTCCCTGCCTTCGACGATCCGCTCGGCGCGGACCGTGTGGGAGTCGCCCCGCTGGAAACGCGGCGCGAAACGCATGTACGACACGACGACGAGGATCGCGATCACGGCGCCGATCACCGTCATCAGGATCGCCATCGCGTACACCCAGCCCCCGGTGAACTCGGTTGGCGTGCTCGTCGGGTCGATGCTCTCCTGCGCCTGCGCGATCGCGGGAAGCAGGAGAACGCCGAGGGCGCCAAGCAGCGCCGCGGGCAGGATCAGGGGGCGGAGACGCACGGCGGCGATTCTAACAAGGGAGCCGGAGGTGGGATTTGAACCCACGACCTACCACTTACGAGGCGGTTGCTCTGCCAGGCTGAGCTACTCCGGCGGGCCGAGCGAGTCTATCAACGGCCTCGGAACGCACCCTCGCCCGCTGCGACGTAGCTCTCTTCGTCGTTCCCGCATAATGCATCCATGGTGATGGGTCGGAGGGGTTCCAACGCGCCCGTCGACGCCCCTGTGCGTCGCGTCATGGTCGGCACGGACCGATCGGAGACGGCCGAGCGCGCCGTGCGATGGGCCGCCGCGATGGCCGAGCGCTACGGCGCGGAGCTCCACGTGGTCCAGGTCGTGATCCCGCAGAACCCCCCCGGGACGGAGGCGGGCGCGGCGGAGGGAACCCGCGCGAGCTTTGCCGCTGAGGACCTCGGCGGCTACGTGCGCGAGCTGGCGGGCGACCGCGGCGTGGCGCGCGTCGTGATGGACACCGACGCCGCGATGGCGATCGTCCACGCCGCGGAGGAGGCCGCCATCGACGTCCTCGTCGTCGGCAACGCCGGCATGGCGGGCCGGAGGGAGTTCCTCCTCGGCAACGTGCCGAACCGCATCTCCCACAACGCGCGATGCACGGTGATCATCGTCAACACCGCGTCGCAGAACGGACCGGTCACGCCGGTCGCCGCGCCGCCGAGCGGCGTACAGATCATGCCGTCGCGCGAACAGGAGGGCGACGAGGACGCCCACCTCATGGGCCGGGCCACGCGCATCGGCACGGTGCTCGGGAAGCACGGCCTAAAGGAGCTCTTCGCCAAGTCGGACCCCGACGACGCGGTCAATCGCCGTCGGCAGGCGCAGGCGCTCCGAGCCGCGCTCGAGGAGCTCGGGCCGACCTTCGCGAAGCTCGGGCAGATCCTCTCCACGCGGCCGGACCTCCTTCCGCCGCAGTTCATCGAGGAGCTCGCGTCGCTCCAGGACCACGTGCCGCCGCTCACCGAGGAACAGGTCGTCAAGGTCATGGAGCAGGAGCTCGGCGTTCCGTGGGAGGACGTCTTCGAGTCGATCGGCCCCGACCCGATGGCAGCCGGGACGATCGCGCAGGTCCACCGGGCGACGCTCACCGGCGGCGAGCGCGTCGTCGTGAAGGTGCAGCGCCCGACGGCGAAGCAGGACATCATGCAGGACCTCGGCCTCCTGGAACTTTTCGCGAAGAAGACGGAGAACCGGCCGGCGTTCCGCCAGGTGATCGACATGCCGGCGGTGTTCGAGCACCTCTCCGACTCCCTCCGGCGAGAGCTCGACTTCCGTCAGGAGGCCGGAAACATCAACCGGATGCGCGGCGTGCTGGAGCCGTATCCGCGCCTCGATGTCCCGAACGTGTACGCCGACTTCTCCACGTCGCGGCTGCTGGTGATGCAGGAGATCCAGGGCGTCTCGATCCGCGAGACGCCGGAGGGTCCCGAGCGCAAGGAAGCGGCGCGGCAGCTCCTGGAGTCGTACTACCGGCAGATCCTCACCGACGGTTTCTTCCACGCGGATCCGCATCCGGGCAACCTGATGTGGTGGGACGGCAAGATCTACTTCCTCGACTTCGGGATGGTCGGCGAGGTCGGCCCGGAGATGCGCCAACAGCTGATGCTGCTGTTGATGGCGTTCTGGCAGGAGGACGTCACGTTCCTCACCGACGTCACGCTGATGCTCGCCGGCGCCGCCGATCGCTCCGACCTCGACGTCGGGGCATTCCAGGAGGAGCTCGGCGACCTCATGGCGAAGTACCGCAACGTCTCGCTCCGGGAGATCCAGCTCGGACCGATCCTGCAGGAGATCACCGAGATTTCGATCCGCCACGACGTACCGCTTCCGGCGTCGCTCGCGCTGACCGGAAAGGCGATGGCGCAGATGCAGCTCGCGACCGCGGAGCTCGACCCGGAGCTCGACCCCTTCTCCGTCGCGGGAACGTTCCTGATGCGGAGCTTCACGCAACGCGTCTCCCAGCAGGTCGACCCGAAGAAGCTCTTCTACGAGGCGCAGAAGGTCAGGATCCGCCTCGTCCGCTTGATCGAGGCGTTCGAGCGGCTGGCGGGCGCGCGGCCCGGGCCGAAGCTGCAGGTGAACTTCCGCGCGGAAGGCTTGGAGGCGACGGTGCGCCGGGCGGGACGCCGTCTCGCCGTCGGCTTGATCGCCGGCGCGGCGCTGCTCGGAACGGCGATCACCGCGAGCTCGACGCACGTCGCGAGATGGGTCCCCGTCGCGCTCGGCGCGGTCGGAGCCGTGTTCGTCGGCGGTCTAGTGATCGATCTCCTCAGACGGAACCGCTAGCCGCTTCATCTTCGGCTCGACGGCGATGCCGTCCTTGCCCAGACCTCCCTGCAGACCGCGCTGATCCGCATCGGGTTTCGCTTCCTTTCCGCCCTTGCGGATCGACTTCAGCACGCGGCGCTCGATCACGAACGCGATGACGCCCATCGCGGTGCCGAGGATCGCGCGCTCGATCCGGCGCGGCCACGGTCGCTTCCGCCGTTCCGGCTGCGCGGGTCTCATCGGATCCGCTCCGGATGGCGGTCGGGCGTCTCGGACCTCACGGCCTCGGAGGGTACCGGCGCAGGGTCATCGGCGCCTCGCGCGCCGGCGGCGGCGTTCGCCGCCGGGACGGGAACCTCGCCCGCGACGGTCGTTCCACCGCCCGGTTCGCTGCTGACGTCGAGCGCGCCGTCCAACGCTCCGAGACGGTCGGCGATCCCCTGAAGGCCGGTGCCGTAGCCCGTCTTCGTCGGGTCGAAGCCGCCGCCGTCGTCGTGGACCTCGAAGCGGAGACGTCCGTCGTTGGCCGAGAGCCACACGTCCGCGCGCGACGCTCCCGCGTACTTCGCGACGTTCTGGAGCGCCTCCAACACGGAGAAATAGATGGCTGCCTCCACCTCCTGCGGATACCGTCCGACACCGTCGCGGGAGATCTCCACGGGGAGCACGGACTTGCGCGCCTGGGCCTCGAGCGCAGCGGGAAGTCCCTTATCGGCGAGCAGCGGCGGATAGATCCCGCGCGCGAGGTCGCGGAGGTCCTCGAGCGTGTCCGTCGTTTGCGACTGCAGCTCCGTCAGCATGCCCTCCGCCTTCTCCGGGTCCTTCGCGACGAGGGACTGCGCGAGCCGCAGCTTCACCGAGAGCGCAACGAGCTGCTGCTGCGCACCGTCGTGGATGTTGCGCTCGAGGCGGCGACGCTCCGCGTCCTGCGCGGCGACGAGACGCTTCTGCGCCGCCTTCAGATCCTCGAGGCGCGCGCGAAGATCCTCCGTCAGCCGCACGTTCCGGAGGACGAGGCCGGCCTGCGCCGCGAGGTCGGAGACGAGCTTTCGCTTGGCGTCATCCAGGGGATCGTTCGCGGGCATCGCGACGGCGAGCGCGCCGAGGAGATCTCCACGTTGCTCGACCGGAAAGGCCTCGTCGGCCTTCGGCAGAACGGGGAGCTTCCCGTCCGCGACGACGACCGCGCCGGGGCGCTCGACGTCGCTCGGCCATGATGCGGCGACACGGAGACGCTCGCCGACGAGGAGCCACACGTCGCCGCGAGCCGCACCGACTCCCTCGGCGACGATCCGCGCCATCCGCGGCAGGACATCGTCGGCCGCGTAGGTCCCTCCGACGCGGTCAGAGAACTCCGAGAGGACCTCGTAGGGCGTCGCGCGGTTCCCGTAGACGACTCGGTCCGCGATCCGGCGCGCGCGGCGGAGCACCGGCTGGAACAGGAGGGCGACGACGGCTGCCGCGATGAAGGAGAGCTGCGTCGTCGCGTGCGATTGCACGAGCGCGCCGACACCGCCGACGATCAGGACATAGACGGCGGAGAAGAACACGGCGATCGCGCCGACGACGACGGCCTTTCGGATCACGACGTCGATGTCGTAAAGCCGGTACTTGAGGACGGCGAAACCGATCGCGACCGGGAGGAGCCCGAACGACACGACGGCGACGTTCTGCAGGAGGCCGACCCACCCCGCGTCCCCACTCCAGTTGTTGCCGGTCGCGGTCGTGGCGATCATCGCGGCGGCGTAGAGGACGGCCACCACGATCCCGGCGGCCGCCAGCCACCGGATCTGCAGACGCTCCGTGGGGTCGCCGCGTCGGTACCGCACGACGAGGCTCACGGCGGCCGCGACGATCCCGAGCGGGATGACCGCGACCGCGATCACGGCGACGGAGAAGAGCGGCCGGATCGCATCGAGCCCCAGCGGGTTCTGCAGGTGGGGATATCCGTCGTCCGCGAGCGTTCCGGGGCCCAGCAGCACGCCGAGGCTGCCCACGACCATCGAAACGCCCACGGCCCAAGCGAGCCACCGCCAGCGGGGGGAGGGGAGATGGCCGTCGGGGAACAGCATCAGCACGAACGTCCCGGCGAGGCCGATCACCGGCACCCACGTCCACGAGGTCGCCGCGACGGCCCACGCGCCTCCCGGAGATCCGTTGGCGAGCGCGTAGGTCCCGTAGGAGGAGACCGGCTCCGCCACGAAGAGGCCGATCACGAGCATGAGCCACCCGAGCGCGTTGGAGGGACGGCGCAGCGCGAGGATCAGTCCGACGATCGGGAAGAGCGTGAACGAGATGACGAACGCCAGGCCGCTGACGAGGCTCCCTTCGGGGCCGTTCGCGCTGACGATGGCGAGGATCTGAAAGGTGACCCCGAGCGCGAGCGACACGAGGGCGATCGCGAACAGCGACTTGGCCAAGAGGGCACGCCGCCTGCTGTCCGCGGGGCTGTCCGTGGCCTCCATCACCCGCTCCTGCTCGAAGCAGGCTCAGGGATGGGCTCGGGCGTCGACGCAGGCTCCTCGTCCCGGACGCTCGGGCCGACCGGAAGCTCGCCGGCAACGGTCGTGCCGTCTCCGGGGGCACTGCGGACCGCCACGCGGCCTCCGAGCGCGGAGAGCCGGTCGGCGATCCCCTGGAGGCCCGTCCCGTAGCCGGTCGACGACGCGTCGAACCCGACCCCGTCGTCGCGGACGTCGAATCGAACGGAACCGTCGCCCGCCGACAACGAGATCTCGACGTTCGAGGCCCGCGCGTACTTCGCGACGTTCTGGAGCGCCTCCAAGACCGAGAAGTAAACGGCTGCCTCCACGTCCTGCGGATAGCGACCGACGCCGTCGGCGGAGACCGAGGCCGGCGTGACGGACTTCCGCGCCTGTGCCTCCAGCGCCGCGGCAAGTCCCTGATCGGCGAGGAGCGGCGGATAGATCCCGCGCGCGAGGTCTCGGAGGTCCTCCAGGGCCGTCTGCGTTTCCCCTTCCATCTGCTGGAGCATCGACTCCGCCTTCGCGACGTCCTTCGACGCGAGTGACCGCGCGAGCCGCATCTTGACGGTGAGCGCGACGAGCTGCTGCTGCGCGCCGTCGTGGATGTTGCGTTCGAGCTTCCGGCGTTCCTCGTCCTGCGCGGCGACGAGGCGCTGGCGCGACGCGCGAAGATCCTCCACGAGCTGGACGTTCCGCAGGGAAAGCCCCGCCTGCGAGGCGAGGTCGCGCACGAGCTTCTCCTTCGCGGGCGTCATGGGATCGTTCGGCGGCATCTCGACCGACAGCGCACCGAGGAGGGACCCGCGGTCGCGGACCTCGAACCCGATCTCGGGTGTCATCGGCGGCAACGCTTCCCCGTTGCAGGAAAGAGAAGTCGGAAGCTGGTCCCCCGGCGGCCACGAGCTGACGGGACGAAGCTCGCGGCCGACCTGCAGCCACACGCGAGCGGAGGTCGCTCCGACGCCCTGACCGAGGATCTGCGCCATCCGCTCGAGCACGTCGTCGGTCGCATATGCGTCGCCGACCCGCTCGGAGAACTCCGTCAGGACCTCGTAGGGCGTCGCCCGGCGCCCGTAGACGATCCGGTCGGCGACCCTTCGCGCGAAACGAGCGACCGGCCGGAACGCCAGGCCGAGGGCAAGCGCGATCAGAAACAACGACAGGGAACTCTCGCGACCCGATGCGACGGTCCCGAAAACCCAAACGAGCACTCCGTACACAGCGATCACGATCACGGCGAGCGCGCCCGCGATGAGCGCCTTCTTGACGACCACGTCGAGGTCGTAGAGCCGGTATTGGAGGACGGCGACGCCGATCGCAACCGGGATCGACAGGAATGCTGCACCCGACACGACGGCGGTGAACAGATCCCCCAAGGACGAACCGATCGTGGTCACGGCGAACGCTCCGATGACGAACACGATCGACGCCGCCACCCACTTGATCTGCTGTCGCTCGACGCCGCTCGAGCGACGGAACCGTGACACGAGCGATGCCACCCCGCCACCGAGGCAGACGACGAGAAGGAGAACGACGAACCAGTCGGGGATCCGCAGGTCTGCGAGCGCCCCGATGACCATCGGATTGTGGATGCGCACGCTCTCGACGGAACCGGTGAAGGTCCGCTGACCGAGCAGGATGCTCGCGGTGAGGAACAACAGGAGTGCCCAGGTGATCCACGCCAGCGGCCGCCATCGACGCGACGGCAGCCGGCCGTCGGGGAAGATCAGCGGAAGGAAAAGCACCACCGGGATGATCCCGAGGATCCAACCCGCGTTCGAGAGGAACGCCGCGACGAAGACCGCGGTCCCGCTCCTGATCCCGTCCCGCCATAGCGCCGTCATGATCTCTCCGGCCGCGAACGACACCGCCGTGAGAGCCGAGCCGTAGAGGAGCAGGAGACCGACGGGATTGCCGCGTGTGCGGCTGACGACGAGCGCGCCGACGATCCCGAAGGCCCCGAACGCGATGATGAGCGGGACCTGGTTGGCGAGCGATTCCCCGTTCCGCACGGTGAGGATCGAGCCGTACGCTGCCGCGGCCAGGAAGACGCCGAAAACGGCCCACGGCCAGCGCAGAGGACGGACCTTCGTGGCGGGAGTCGTGAGGGTGACGCTCACTCCGTGACCTCGTCGGTCTGGAGGACCCGGAACACTTCCACGGGCTCCTCCCGGCCCTTGACGGTACGCCGCCCGATCGATTCGGCTGCGACGCCGTCGGCCTCCGAGATCGTGGAGGCGCTCGCCACGATCTCGCCGCCCTCAGCCTCCGACTGCAGACGGGAGGCGACGTTCACCGCGTCGCCGATCACCGTGTACTCCAGACGCCCGCCGCCGCCGACGGCGCCTGCGATCACCTGTCCCGTGTTCACGCCGACGCCGATGTGCAGGCCGTCGATCGCGGCCGTGCCCCATCCCTCCTCGTTGAGCTCCGACTGGCGCCGTTGCATCGAGATGGCGCACCGCAGCGCGCGGATCGCATGGTCGGTCAGCGGATCCGGCGCGCCGAAGACGGCCATGACCGCGTCGCCCTGGAACTTGTCGATCGTTCCGCCGTGGTCGACGACGATCTCGGCCATCGCCGAAAGATGTCTGCCGACGACCTCCGCGATCTCTCGGGCCGACATCCGCTCCGCGATCGTCGAGAAGCCCCGGATGTCGGAGAACAACACGGTGACCTCGAGCTCCTCCTGCCCGACGTCGCCCGCCGCGAGCTTCTCGGCGACGCGCTGCGGAACGTACGACGAGAGCGTCGCCGCAGCGGCCTGCTTGGCCACCACCGCCGCGTGGAGACGCTTCATCTCGTCGACCGCGCTCGGCCCGCCGTTCTGTGCGCCGCTCGCCATGTTCGTGAAGAGCTCCGTGACGCGGCGGTCGACCGCCTCCTGCGTGGTGCCGAGCTTCTCCGCCATCTGCTCGTAGCCGAGGCCCTGCGACATCAGGTCGAGGAGCTCCTTGTCCTGCTCGGCTGTGTCGTGACGTCCGGAGAGGCGCTCAGCGATCACGGGATCGACCGCGCTGCCGCCGGCGTCGACCTCGTGGATCGCGCGGACCAGCTCGTCTCCCTGAGCGATGCGATCCTTCAGGAGGTACGCGAGGCCGCTCTGTCCCTTTCCGAGGAGAGCGATCGCGTACGCCTCGTCGTCGTGCGCGGACAGCACCACGACTCCCGTGCCCGGGTGCTTCTCCCGGATCGCATGGGCGCAGTCGATCCCCTCGAGCTGGAAGTTCGGCGGCATCTTGATGTCGGTCACGACGACGTCGGGCTTGTGTTCCTCCGCGGCGACCAGGAGCGTCGGCGCGTCCTCCGCGACCCCGACGACGTCGATGTCCTCATAGGAGTCGAGGAGCGCGCGGACACCCTCGCGCACGAGCACGTTGTCCTCCCCGAGCACGATCCGGATCGTCATGCCGCACGCACCGCCCCGTGTAGCATCCGGATATGCCGCTCCGAGTGGTCTTCGCGGAGGACAACTACCTGGTCAGAGAGGGAACCGCCGCGCTCCTCGCGTCGATCGACGAGGTCGAGCTCGTCGGCACCGCGGAAGACCTCGACGGGCTCCTCGAGGCGGTCGCGACCGAGGCGCCGGACGCGATCCTGACCGACATCCGCATGCCCCCCACGAACACGACCGAGGGCATCGAGGCCGCGAAGCGCATCCGCGCCGAGCACCCCGGAACCGGCGTCGTCGTGCTCTCCCAGTTCGCCGACGAGGCGTATGCGTACGACCTCTTGAAGGGTGGCGCGGCCGGGCTCGGCTACCTGTTGAAGGAGCGCGTTGCCGACGTCGGGGAGCTCGTCCGGGCCCTCCAGGAGGTCTCCCGCGGCGGCTCCGTCCTCGACCCCAAGGTCGTCGAGGCGCTCGTGGCGGCGAAAGAGAAGATGGCGTCCTCGCCGCTCGCGCAGCTCACCGACCGGGAGCGCGAGGTCCTCGAGCAGATGGCGCAGGGCAAGAACAACGCCTCGATCGCGAAGGCGCTGTTCCTGACCGAGCGCGCCGTGGAGAAGCACATCAACTCGTTGTTCCACAAGCTCGGCCTTTCCGAGGAGACCGAGGTGCACCGCCGTGTCATGGCCGTCCTCGCGTTCCTCCGCGAGGGAAATCCCTCCACGACGGCCTGAGCTGCGGTTTCCCATCGCTCGATGGTAGCCGACGCTTGTTCCAACACGCCCGGTCATTGCGCCTTGCGCGTGTCGACGACGAACACCGAGCACGGCGCGCAATGGACGACGCCGTTCGGGACGCTGCGGAGGTAGCGCCGGCGCCGGTCGTGCGTGCCGCGGTTGCCGACGACGATCACGTCGGCGTCCTCCGCCTCGGCGACGGAGCACAGGACCTCGACCGGATCTCCGGCCTCCTCCCTGGCGCTCGTCGAGACCGCGGGGAAACGGGTCTGCAGAGCCCTGAGATACGCCGCCGGGTCCGGCGCCTTGCCGGGGTCGAACGCGGTGGAGCTCCCGTTGCCGTTGGCGTAGACCACGACGAGCTCGGCCTCATTGGCCCTCGCGAGGTCCGCCGCGGCGTCGACGGCGAGGTCGGCGGCCGCCGAGGTATCCGTGCCGACGAGCACCTTCTTGATCATCGAAAGCCTCCTTGGATCGTTCCGGCTCGAACGTTACGCGCGCCCACCGTGCCGACCCAGCCTGGGATCACCACACCTTCCCGGAGGGCCGGCACCTCTCGAAGGGGCTGGTAGCACGCTTCGGCCCGGATGGAGACTCCCCTCGGACGTGCGGGAAGCACCCTTGGGGCTTCGTGCTCAGCGGCGTCAGAATCTCCTCATGGAGCGGATCCGATGAGCATGCTCGAGGAGGAGCAGCGCCGGGCACGCCGAATCGCCGACGCGATGATCGCCGTGATGGTGATCGCCCTCGCGTCCGACGTCGGGTTGAAGTTGGTCGACAAGGGGTTCAGCGACACGAACACCGGCGACCTCTTCTTCGTGCCGCTGTCGGCGATCGGAGTGGCGCTCTACGCGACGATCGGCAGGCTGATCGTCGGCCGCCAACCACGGAACACGATCGGGTGGCTCCTGCTCGCGATCCCGCTCGTCTCGACGGTTGCGATCGCGAACGGCTCCTACGCCACGCACGCGCTCGTGATCCACCCCGGCTCGGTGCCGTTCGGAGTGCTCTCCGCGTGGGTGGATCGATGGGCGATCGTCGGCGTGCTGTTCCTGTTCATCCCGATCTTCCTCCTGTTCCCGGAGGGAAGGCTGCCCTCGCCGCGGTGGAGATGGGTCCTCGTCGCGACGATCGTCGCGCCGGTCGTGACCGTCCTCGCCTTCGCGTTCACGCCCGGGAGACTCACCGGAGCCTTCGCCGACCTCACCTCGGTTCGCGTGGCGAATCCCGTCGGAATCTCCGCCGCTGGCGGGCCGATCAGCGCCCTCACCGCCATCGGCGGGCTCGCCACGTTCGGAACCGCGATCCTGGCCGGTGTCGCGATCGTCGTCCGGTTCCGGCGTGCCGCATCCGAGGAACGCCAGCAGATCCGGTGGCTGCTGTACGTCGGCGTCGCGTTCTTCGTGTTCCTGTTCCTGGCGACCGCGCTCGGCGACCGGTGGCAGTTCGTCTCGAATGCGTTGTTCTCGCTGACGTTCACGACGCTGATCGTCGGCATCCCGCTCGCCTGCGGCATCGCCGTGTTGCGGTACCACCTGTACGACCTCGACGTCGTCGTCAAGAAGACCGTGGTATTCGGCCTCCTCGCCGCGTTCGTCACGGCCGTGTACGCATTGGTCGTCGGCGGAGTCGGAGCGCTCGTCGGAGCGCTCGTCGGAGCGACCAGCAACACCGTCCTGTCGTTCCTCGCGGCCGCGCTGCTCGCGGTGGCTTTCCAGCCGGTTCGAGACCGGATCACGCGTCTCGCCGACCGCCTCGTCTACGGCAAGCGCGCGACACCCTATGAGGTGGTCGCGGAGTTCTCCGACCGGATGGCCGAGACGTACGCGACCGAGGATGTGCTCCCGAGGATGGCGGAGATCCTGGGAGACGGCACCGGAGCGGGATCGGCCCGCGTCTGGCTCCGTGTCGGCAAGGAGCTCCGCCCGGTCGCTGCGGCCGGAGACGCCGACGCCGCCGTCCCGATCCGCCTCGCCGGGGACGGCCTGCCGCCCGTGGAGAACGAATACGCCGTCGAGGTCCGCCACCAAGGAGAGCTTCTTGGCGCCCTCTCGGTGGAGATGCCGGCCTCGGATCCGATGAACCCGGCGAAGGGGCGGTTGATCGAGGACCTCGCGGCGCAGGCGGGGCTGGTGCTCCACAACGTGCGGCTGATCGAGGAGCTTCGCGCGTCACGGCAGCGCCTCGTGGCCGCGCAGGACGAGGAGCGCCGCAAGCTGGAACGCAACCTCCACGACGGCGCGCAGCAACAGTTGGTCGCACTCGCGGTGAAGCTCCGGCTCGCGGAGCAGCTCGCGGACCGCGACGCGAAGAAGACCCGCGAGTTGGTGTCCTCACTCCAAGCGGAAACGCAGGACGCGTTGGAGAATCTCCGCGATCTCGCGCGTGGGATCTATCCACCGCTCCTCGCCGACAAGGGCCTCGGAGCCGCGCTCGAAGGCCAGGCGCGCAAAGCCTCGATCCCGGTGGAGATCTCCACCGACGGCACGGGCCGCTACCCGCAAGAGGTCGAGGCCGCCGTCTACTTCTGTTGTCTCGAGGCCCTCCAGAACGTGCAGAAGTACGCCGATGCATCCGCGGCGAGGATCTCGCTCGAGCAGAGCGATGACGTCTTGCGCTTCGAGGTGACCGACGACGGCGCTGGGTTCGATCCCGCTGCGACGGGATACGGCACCGGTCTGCAGGGGATGGCGGACCGCCTCGACGCGATCGGAGGCACGCCCGAGGTGCGGTCGGAAACCGGCCGCGGAACGACGATCATCGGTTCCGTTCCGACGACCGTCGCCCGCACCGACGAGGACGCGCCCACCTCTGCACTCCGGGACGAGCCGGTCGGAGCGGTCACGTGAGGGATCGGACGATGCGTCGGCTCACGGCGGCCGCGTGTGTGATCGCGTCGCTCGCCGTCCTCCTGGAGATCGTCCTGGCCGTTTTCGTCGGAAAGGACACCGACCACGGATGGACGGGCACGCTCCTCACCGTCGTCGCAGTGAGCGGACAGCTCGGCCTCCTCGCGGTCGGCGTGCTGATCCTCCAGCGGCAACACGCGAACCGCATGGGGTGGTGGTTCATCGCACTGTCGCTCTCCGCCACCCTGTGGATGGCGTCTGGAGCGTACGCGAGCTATGCGCTTCTCCAACGGGACGGGAACGTGTCGTTCGGCGAGATCGCCGGGTGGATCTCCGACTGGTCGCTGCCCCTGATGCTCTCGA
Organism: Actinomycetota bacterium; assembly: GCA_045805285.1. Lineage (GTDB taxonomy): Bacteria > Actinomycetota > UBA4738 > UBA4738 > JBJMLN01 > JBJMLN01. The sequence goes on from JBJMLN010000059.1 coordinate 45,495, forward strand.
TGTTCATCCCGCTGTTCCTCCTGTTCCCGAACGGTCGCGCGGTGTCGCCGCGATGGCGCTGGATCACCTGGACGTGGGCGATCGCAACTACCGTGTCCGTCCTCGGATGGGCCGTCAACGGGAAGCCGATCGAGATCGGGAACGTGGCCACGGACGGACGGCACGGCGTCGTCGTCGTCCCACCGTTCCATGCGGGACCGTGGATCGAACCGCTGACCACCGCCGCGGGCCTCGTCACCTTCGTGACCGCGCTCGCGGCGCTCGTCTCGCTGTTCGTGCGATATCGGGGCGGGTCCGAGGAGGAGCGCCAGCAGATCCGATGGCTGCGCTTCGTCGGCATCGCATTCTTCGCGATCTTTCCCGCGAATCTCGCAGCACAGGGAGTCGCTTCGATCTTCGCCGGCAAACAGGTCGTCGACGCGATCGGAGGCGTCTCGTTCTTCGTTCTCGCGGCCGTGCTGATCCTCGGGCTTCCGGCCGCGGCAGGCATCGCGATCCTCAAATATCGCCTGTACGACCTCGATGTCGTCGTCCGCAAGACGGTGGTCTTCGGTCTGCTAGCGGCATTCGTGACCGCTGTCTATGCGGTGGTCGTGGGAGGGATCGGAGCGCTCGTCGGGTCCCGCAGCAACACCGTCCTGTCGTTCGCCGCTGCAGCTGTCCTCGCGGTCGCGTTCCAACCCGTTCGCGCCCGCGCGCGTCGCCTCGCCGACCGGCTGGTGTACGGGAAACGCGCCACACCCTACGAGGTGCTCGCGGAGTTCTCCGACCGGA
>JBJMLN010000060.1:0-12024 GCA_045805285.1 Actinomycetota bacterium
GCCGTAGGCGACATCGCGGATCAGCGCGTGCTTGAACGCGAACTCCGCGTCGCCGTGCACCTGGCTGTTCGAGCTCCGGCGCACGAGGCCCCGCGCCTCGAGTGCCTCGAGCGAGCCGTCCACGTCGCCGAGGTTCCCGATCCCCTCGACGACCCCTCGCCAGAAGACCGGTCCCACGACCGAGGCGTGCAGCAAGGCGGTCCGCGCGTCGGAGGGGAGCGCGTCGATCCTCGCGGCGATCGCGGCGCGCACGGTCCCCGGGAGCTCGCCTCCCACATCGGCGTCAGCAAGCGTCGCCGCGAGTTCCTCGAGGAAGAGCGGGTTGCCCTCAGCGCGCTCGACGACCTTCGAGATCGTGGCGGTGTCTGTCCCCGAAGCGAGCCACGTCACGACCTCGGCGGACTCCTCGCTCGTGAGCGGCTCGAGCGGAAGCGTGGTCTGTCCGATCCGTCCGGATCCCCAGCTCGCACGCGTCTCCAGGAACTCGGGCCTCGCAAGTGCAAGGAACAGGACGGGATGGTCGTGAACATGCGTGACGAGGTAGTCCACGAGATCGAGCAGTGCGTCGTCCGCCCAGTGAACGTCCTCGAATACGAGCAGCAGTGGCTCGTCCTCGGCGAGAAGCTCCACGACGCGGCGGGCCGCAAACAGCAAGTGGATCGGCTCGGACACAGACTCGCCGGCCCCCAGGCCGAGCACCAAGGAGAGGTACCGCACGGTCTCCGTCGCCTCCGAAGGGGGGAACAATCCGTCCACGAACACCTTCAGCTTGCGGCGGGCGTCCTCCGCACCGTCGTTCTCATAGATGCCGGCGGCATGGCGAAGGATCTGGCCGAACGCGCGATAGGGAGACTGTTCCTCGTAGGGCAGGCTTCGCCCCACGAGCGCGCGGCCGGCGTCGCGCTGAATCTCGGTCGAGACCTCCTGCGCCAGACGCGACTTGCCGATGCCGGCAGGACCGATCAGCGACACAAGGTGCGGGGAGCGCGCGCTCACGGCGCGCTCCCACACGGTGCGGATCAACAGGACCTCCCGCTCGCGGCCCACCATCGGCGTCACCGACGTGGGCCGCTCTGACGGCGACACGATCGGCTCTCCGACCAGCCACGCTTGCACCGGATCTCGCTTTCCCTTCGCCTTGATGTCGTCGAGCGCCGCGTAGCTGAAGGCGTGCCGCGTCAGCCGGTACGTCTCGGCGCCGACGACCGCGCCCCCTGGAGGTGCCGCCGACTGGAGCCGAGCGGCGGTGTTCACGACGTCCCCGGTGGCGAGCGCGTCGGCGGGTGCTGCGTCCAGCGCCACCATCGCCTCGCCCGTGCACACTGCGGCCCGTACCTGGAGTTCGAGGTTGGGGTGACGCTCATTGAGCTCATCGACGCCCTCGAGCACGCTGAGGGACGCCCGCACCGCCCGCTCCGCATCGTCGCTGTGCGCGATCGGCGCGCCGAACACCGCCATGACGGCGTCGCCCACGTACTTCTCAATGGCGCCGCCGAACCGCTCGATGCGAGCGCTGACCTCACCGTAGTAGAGCTGGTTGAGCTCGCGGACGTCCTCCGGGTCCGCCTCGTCGGCTCGCTCGGTCGATCCCACAATGTCGACGAAGAGCACCGACACCGTCTTGCGCTCCTCCACGACGCCCGCCGGACTCAACGGCTCCCCGCACGCCGGACAGAACCGCGCATGGGGCGGTGCGTCGGATCCGCAACGCGAGCAGGTCATGCTCGAATCCTAAGTCCGTTCGAGTGACGGCGGCCCTTCACGGATACAGGGGTACGGCAGGGGCCCCCTTCGGGCGTGAGGTTCCCGGGCTTCGAGAACTTTCTCCCGGTCCTAGTGCAGTACGGGCGTTGTGCCGCCAAAGAGGTGGAGGAAGGAATGTAGGGAGGAAGCGTGGACCGACGCTCACGAACCTGGCGGCTCATCGGCGGTGGACCCTTGGAGCTGCCCTCACAAGAACGGGACAGAGCCCGATACGACGCGCCGAAGCGTGAACAGATTGAAGGCACACTGTTCGACTACGAACGAGAGCCGCGCTGCTTCGTCTGCGCTGCCGAGGACGACGCGCGTATCCTCGTCGATCAACTGATCGTTCGAGGTTACTCCTACAGAGCGATTCTGCAAGCGGTCGAGCCCTTGCAACGCGACGCCCCCCCGACCGGAGGATTTCTTACCACAGCATCCGGCGACACCAGCTGCGTCACCTGCCAGTCGACGAGCTCGCCGTCCGGATGGCGATCGAGAGGCGCGCTCGCGAGCATGACCTAAGGATCGTGACCGCAGAGACGCCGCTACTCACCAACGCAGCGGTACTCGAGGTCGTCCGGAACGCAGGGTTCGAGGCGATCATCACCGGCGGCCTCGTTCCAACTGTCCGCGAGACGATCGCTGCCGCCGGAGCGCTCGAGTCGCTCGAACGGAAGGCGGACACCCGCCCGGAACTCGCGGAAGTCCGATCTCAGGTGGAGATCCTGCTCGACCTCATCCGGGATCAGATCGGAGAGTCTGGAGTCGGTGAGCTGATCTCGGAGTTCGAACGGCGTCTAGCGGCGCGGGAGGCGGCTTCGGCGTCAGCAAGCGAAGGTACAGAGACGGAGAGCGGTGACGCGCAATGACGCTTCGTCGTGACCAGAGTGCACCGATCGACCTCGCCGGTCTATTGCGCAAACGCTCGAAGGCGCCCGGCGAACTGCCGGACATCGTCACGTTCGCAGAGCATCCGAGCTTCGTCGGCGACAGCGGGCCCGGCCTCCTCCCTCGCCAACGGACGGCGCTCCGTCTCTTCTACGGCGAACGAGCGGAGATGAGCTCGTACGACGAGGACGTCATCGAAGGATGGCGCAACAGCTTCGGCGATACTCGTATGCGCGTCGGCGTGCCGTACGACGTCTGGGACCGACTGGCTTGGCTCGAAGAACAGGGCCGTCGCCACTTCGGCACGGTCCTGTTCATCGGCGGACGCCGCGGCGGGAAAGGCCACCTGGGCGCGATCATGGCGGCGTACGAATGGGCTTATCTCCTGTCCCTAGGCGACCCGCAGGCTGCGCTCGGCATCGCTCGGGGCCACCATTTGATGACGATCGTAGCCGCGACAGAGTTTCGTCAGGCGCGCGATGCGCAGTTCGCGGACATCTCCCGCATCGTCCTCAACGGCGGCTATTTCGCAGGCCGGGTTGTCAGCGTTAGCCGGAGCGAGGTCGCGGTCCTTACGGACGCGGATAGCACAAGATGCGCCGAGCTTGGCATCAAGGACGAGCGACAAGTCGCCTTGCAGGCAACTCTCCGCGCCCGCGCGTTCGGCTCGAACGCGAGCGCGGCGCGAGGCATCGCCGCGAGCGCGTTGATCTTCGACGAGTTCGCGCACCATATCGCGACCGATGAAGGAAGCACGGCCGAAGACGTCTACCGGGCGCTGACGCCGGCCCTCGCGCAGATGGGACCGCATGGCCTCGTATACGTGCCAACGTCCCCGTGGTCGAGGCAATCGTACGCGTACAAGCTCTATACGGACGCGCTCGCGGTGAACGAAGACGGCACGCCCGGGAACCCCGACATGATCCTCCTCCAGGCTCCGAGCTACGAGCTGTACGGGGACTCCGACGATCCGGTTGCGACCGACGGCCGCACCTTCACGCAGGTCCCGTTCCGCTACGACGAGGACCAACGACGCATCGAGGCTCGGGACCCGCGCGCCTTCAGGACCGAGATCCACGCGCAGTGGGCAGAGGCGGAGGATACCTACCTCGATCCCGAGCAGGTGGACCGGATGTTCGCACCCGTCTGCGACCGGCACGCCGCGCCGACGCTAGAGGGTGGCGTTTGCGGGGTCTGCGGCGAACAAGGGCGCGTCCTCCTCTCGACTGCGACCGCGACACGGATGGTTCCGTACCGGGGGCATGCGGATCCCGGCGTCACGGATTCGAACTTCGCGGTCGCTGTCGGACACTACGAGCTTCGCGACGACGAGCACGGCGAACCGACGGTCCACGTGTTCATCGACTTCGCGAAGGTGTGGCGCGGAGCCGACTACACGGACCATCAGATCCCGTACCCGGAGGTGGAACGCGAACTCGTCGAACTCGTCGTCGGATATCCAACGATGGAGCGATTCACCCTGGACCAGTTGGGCGCGTTCGCGACCGTCCCAGAACTTAACCGGAAACTCCGAGCGCGCCGTTCGGCGGTTCGCGTCCTAAAACGCAACCACACGGCCTCGGAGAACCTCGAGCGTTGGGAGACCGCCAAAGCTGCGATCGGCGAGGGCGTCGTGCATATGTTCGCCGACGATTACGGCCCGAACGGCACGAGCCTTGCGAGCGCTGAGCTTAAGGCGCTTCGGTACCGCAACGGGAAGGTCGCCAAGCCGACGGCGGGACCGGTCACCACGAACGACCTCGCGACCGCGGTGTCGGTCCTCGTCGCAGAACTCCTGAAGGACGCCTATGAGCGTGTACCCCTTCGACGCTCGCTCACCGAGGCGCGCCTGCAAGCGGGGCTGCCAGCACACGGGCCGCCTGACCTCGGTGCGCGCGCAGTGTTAGATCGCTACCCGCACCGGCGAGTGCGGAATCCCTACGGGCACGACGTTCCTCCCGATCGAATCGAACGCCGTTGGCGGAGGCTGCCGTGAAGATGGCGACGCGAAGTGCAACGCCGCAGCCGGACTTGCACTTCGTTTGCACTCTGGGGTTCGAGACACGGTCCCGCAACTCTGCGTGTCAATGCACATCGAGGTTGATGGCGACTCGCGGTTGGCCTGTCATCGCAGTCATGCGGCTGCTGGGCGCGGCTCCTAGAGCCTGTCAACGAGTGACCTTCGAAATGGGCAAACCGCGGGCCTAGTGGCCCGCCGAGCGGAATCCCCTGGCAAGGAACAGGAGTCCCACCGCCACGCAGGCGATACCGATCCAGAGCCAAAGCGACTGGCCGGTCATGAAGCTGCCGGGCAGAACGTTGGCTCCCTGAAGGATCCACACCACGCCAACTGCGATCAAGAAGCCTCCCAGCAACGCCAAGGTCCAACGCATCCATCGGCCCCGTCAGGGCGAGATACCCGGCGTGTCCCGGAGGCGAGAGCCCGTCGGGTCGTAGAACGACTCTCCACTGACCTTCGCCGGGACGGCGGTGCCGCGCACGAGAACCGACACCGACTGACCCTCGTCGAAGTCGCGCACCCAGGCGAGGCCGGCCGCGGCTCCGATCTGCTGGCTATACCCGCCGCTCGTCACCTCTCCGACGCGCTCGTCCCCTGCCAAGACTGGCTCGCCGTGCCAGAGCATCGGCCCCGGATCCTCGAGCTTCACGCTGACAAGCTCCCGTTCCCGCGGCGCGTCCTTCAGCTTCGCGAGCGCCTCGCGGCCGACGAACTCCTCCTTCTTCAGATGCACGGCGAATCCGAGCCCGGCCGAGTACGGATCGTCCATCGCTCCCATGTCGTGACCCCAAGAGCGGAACCCGCGCTCGAGCCGGAGCCCGTCGAACGCGAACGCTCCCGCGTGGCGGAGATCCGGCACCGCCGCCATCACCTTCTCGTACAGGTCCGCGACGAACTCCGTCGGCACGATCAGCTCCCAGCCGAGCTCCCCCGTGAACGACACCCGCAGCGCCAGCGCCTTGACCCAGCCCACATCGATCTCCCGCGACGACAGGAACGGGAACGCCTCGTTCGAGAGATCCTCATCCGTCAAGCGCGAGAGGATCGAGCGACTCGAGGGCCCCGCGATGTGGAGCGTCGCGAACCCGCTCGTCACGTCCGTTACCGTCGCTCCCGGAGGCAGCCCGTTCCGGAGCAGCATCTCCGTCCGGCGCTGGTACAGCGTCGGCGCCAGGACCAGGAAGCGATCCTCCGCGAGGCGCGTCACGGTCGGATCCATCTCGATGCCGCCGCGGTCGTTGCACATCATCGTGTACACGACGCGCCCTTGCGCCACGTCCATGTTCGACGTGCAGAGATGCTGCAGCCCTGACAACGCCTTCGGCCCCTGCACCAGGAACTTCGCGTACGTCGACAGGTCGAACAGCGTCGCGTTCTCGCGGCAGGCCTTCATCTCCTTCCCCACCGGCCCGAACCACGACGGCCGGTCGAAGTCGTACCTCCACTCGGGCTCGGAGCTTGAGCCCGGCTCGAACCAAGCCGCGCGCTCCCAGCCGGCCGCCTCTCCGACCGCGGCTCCGGCGCGGCGCAGATGCGGAAGAAGCGGCGCCCTCCGGACTCCCCTGCCGAAGTCGGGCTGCAACGACGGCCAGTGCATGGCGTACAGGCGGCCGAGCGTCTCGTGCGTCTTCTCGTGGAGCCACGCGCGGTTGTTCGCCCAGCGGCCGGTGCGCGCGATGTCCACCTCCGTGAGGTCCATCGTGGGATGGCCCTCGACGATCCACTCCGCGAGCGCCTTGCCGACGCCGGGCGCGTAGATGATCCCCTGGGAGTTCAGCCCCGCCGCGACGAACAGGTTCCTGATCTCCGGGAACTCTCCGAGGTGGAAGTTCGCGTCGGGCGTGAAGCTCTCCGCAGCGCGAAGGTAGTGGCGGAAGGTGGCGTCGTTCAGCGCCGGGATGCGCTCGCGCGCGGCTTCGAGGACGGGCGCGAAGTGATCCCAGTCCTCGCCGAACTCGACGAAGCCTGTCTTCGGGATCTGGCCGGGCGACTTCGGCTTGCCCTTCGGCTCGAACGCGCCGACGACGAGGCGGCCTCCGAGGTGCCTGACATAGAGGTAGCCGTCGAGGTCGCGGAGGAACGGCAGCCCCTCGTCGGCGCCCGGGATCTCCTCGGTCTCGACCCAGACGTGCTCCGCGGGATAGAGCGCGACGGAGGTTCCCGCGAGCCGTGCGAGCTCGGAGGTCCACAGGCCGGCGGCGAGGACCGTCGTTTCCGCCTCGATGTCGCCCTTGTCGGTGCGGACGCCCGTGACGGCGCCGCTGCTGTCTTTGCGGAAACCCGTCACCGTGACCGGATACGCGAACGTGGCGCCGCGGTCGTGCGCTGCCTTGGCGAGGGCGAGCGCCGCGTCGCCCGGGTTCACGGTCCCGTCGCGCGGGGTGAAGATCGCGCCGACGAGGTCGTCGGTCGTCGCGATCGGCCAGAGCTCCTTGACGTCCTGCGGCTCGAGGACGCGGCACTCAACGTCGTCCGCGTGGTGCATATCCGCGGTGCCGAGGAGCTCCTGCATACGGGCGGGGGTCCGCGCGACCGTGAGGGAGCCGACGCGACGGAGACCCGTTTCGATCCCGGTCTCTTCGGGCAGCGACTCGTAGAGGGGAGCGTTGATGCGGGAGAGCTCCGTCAGCGCGTGCGTGCCGCGGACCTGGGAGACCAGGCCGGCCGCGTGCCACGAGGTACCGGCGGTGAGTCGGACACGCTCGAGGACAACGACGTCCCGGATACCGAGCTTGGTCAGGTGATAGGCGATCGAGGAGCCGATGATGCCGCCACCGACGATGACGACGCGGGCGCGCGAGGGCGGCTCCGTGACCGGCTCGAGGATGGAGCTGTCGAGCTCATTGTTCGCGAGGCGCTCAGGGATCGTCATCGGGTCACTTTCCACGGTCGGTGCGCGGCGGGATGTTCCCACGTTCGACGGCTGGCCGCCTCGATGCCTACGTCCCCTTGCACGCCTTCTTGACGAGGTCGTACGGGTCCACGGCGTCGCCGCCGCCGGGATGCCACTCGAAGTGGTCGTGGTTCGTCGTGCCCGCGTTCCCCGTCGATCCCACGAACCCGATCACGTCTCCGGTCTTCACGCGTCCCTGGGGCTTGTACTTCGACAGGTGCGCGTTGAAGACGAACCCGTCCTTCCCATAGACGTAGACGGCGCGTCCTTGGAGTGCGCCGTGGTTGTGCTCGGTCTTCCCCGCGAACGGAGCGTGGATCGGCGTTCCCTTCGGAGCGAGGATGTCGACGCCCTCGTGGGTCCTTCCGCCTGGGCGAGGATCTCCGAAGTTGTCGAGGATGTTTCCTCCCTCGACCGGACACGCCTTGAACGGCTCGTACATGGGCTTCTCGCAGCTCCGGAGCGTCCCGTGTCCGTCGTTCTGCCGGCACGTGTCCACGGAGCGACCGCCGTTCAGCGTGTCGTTGCCGCCTCCTCCCATGAGGACGTCCCGACCCTTGCCGCCGAGGAGGGTGTCGTTCCCCGCTCCTCCCTTGATGACGTTGTTCCCGCCGCGTCCGCAGATCGCCTGCGAGCGCTCCTTCGGATGGATGTGGTCCGCCTTCTCGGTGCCGACGACGTCGCAGCGCTTCGTCGAGGCCCGCGCGACGACGGTCCCCGCTGCGGGGATGACGGCGACGGAAGAGGTGAGCGCCGCGGTGATTGCGAGATCGATGAGACGGCGTCGGATAGCAGGACCTCCATTGGAGTGTGGGGTGAGAGTTCAGTGCTACCACAAGGTCCCGGTGCGGTCGAACGCCCTGTTGCACCAATTGTGCTACCTTGTGCTACATGGACGAGCGCAGGGTGGGCGTCCGCGAGCTCCGTCAGAACCTCACGCGATACTTGCGCCGAGTGAAACGCGGAGAGCGCCTCGAGGTCACCGAGCGAGGAAGACCCGTCGCGGTGCTGGCTCCCCTGGGTGAGCCGGAGAGCCCGCTGGCGCGACTCATCGCGTCTGGTCGCGTGCTTCCTCCGACCGGAGAGCTGCTGTCTCTGATCCCTCCGAAGGGGAAGGTCTCAACCGGCTTGACCGAGGCTCTCGAGGAAAAGCGTTCGGACCGACTCTGAGTGCTGTACCTCCACTCGTCCGCCATCGTGAAGCTGGTCGCCCGGGAACCGGAGAGCGAGGCGCTCGCCCGCGTGATCGCCAATGACCCCGAAGTCGTTTCGAGCGCTCTCGCTTGGACGGAGGTCGTCCGCGCCGCCCGACGGTGGCGCTCGAACACCTCCGGCGCGGAGCAGGTCGTCGCGAGCATCCCGATGATCCCGATCGACGACGGCATCCTCAGACGCGCCGCGGAGCTTCCTCCGGTCACGCTCAGGACTTTGGACGCGATCCACATCGCGACGGCCCTCAGCATTCGAGAAGACCTCGCCGCCCTCGTGACCTATGACGCGCGGATGGCCGAGGCGGCGACGGAGCAGGATCTCCGAACGCTCAGCCCGGCGTCGGCGTAGTTCGTTTCATCGGAACTCCGGACCGGGTTGGCGAACCGTCTAGCCGAGCGTGCAGACGTCCCCAGTCGGGTTCACCACGTTGTAGTGGTTCTCCGCGGTGGTGAGCCCTCCGGTGGCATGGACGTCCACCGTGAGCACGGTCCCCGATGTGCACGTCTCCGTGACGGTGGGTTCGAGCGGGCGGCTGCGGGGCCTGCAGCGAGGGCGACGATGGCGATCGCGCCGACTCCCAGCGTGAGAGTCCGCTTGAGAAGCATGGCTCCCTCCTCCTCCGGGTGTCCCTGCACCGTAGGCCCGTGATTCGCCGGGCGCAATCCCCCGTTTGGCCGTTCGTCCGACCCGGACCTATGTTGGGAGATCGAACCCGAGCCCGGAGGAGGAGCCATGCTGAACCTGACCACCGTGATGATCTACTCGGAGGACCCGAAGCCGCTCACCGACTTCTACACGAAGGTCCTCGGAGAGCCCGCCTGGCAGGACGGCGGATTCGTCGGGTGGCAGGCCGGCAACGGCACGCTGTTGACCGGGCCGCACTCCGAGGTGAAGGGCCGGAACGAGACGCCCGGCCGGATCATCGTGAACTTCGAGACGCCCGACGTGCGCGGAGAGTTCGAGCGCATCAAGGCCCTCGGCGCGAAGGTCGAGCAGGAGCCCTACCACCCGGGTGAGGAGGAGGGCGAGATGCTGCTCGCCACCTTCGAGGACCCGGACGGGAACTTCTTCCAGCTCGCCTCGCCGATGCCGCAGCAGTAGCTGCCCCGGGGATAGCGAACGGGCCGGACCCAATGAAGGGTCCGGCCCGTTCGAATGCCTTGCCTCACAAGCGCTTCGGTCTCCCTAGTAGAGACTTCGTCCGCTCGAACCAGGTCGGAGCCCGTGAGGCCGGTGAACTGGTTGGATTCTGCCGGTCGCCCGGCAAAAGCGAGCGGGGCGGTCCGCCCCAGCCCGCGAGGGAACGGCTCAGCAGCCAGTCACCTCGAGGGTCGCATGCGGTTTATGCAAGCTGGACCACCTCCTTCCTCTCGTGTCGCCATTGTGCGACAGAGACGGCGTCTCAACAACACCGCTGGCAGCCCCCGTCCGGTCAGACCCCGGCCTCCGCGTTCCCGAGAGCGGACGTTCCGACCGGAGCTTTCGCGTGCGATGGCCGGAGCGTCGACGGCGCCACGAACGAGCTTCCGTTCGGACCCGTCTTCACGGCGTCACCGGTCGCCGTTCCTTTCAGCAGATCCTTCCAGGAGAGGAACCACACCGTCCAGCCGTTCCCCCACGTGCCAGCCTTGGGACTTCCGGTGATCGTCACGGGGTCTCCGAATCCCGCGAGGTTGTAGTACGTCTTCGCGTTCTCGGGCGACATGTTCACGCAACCGTGGCTCACGTTCGTGAAGCCCTGCTGGCCGACCGACCAGAACGCGTCGTGCATGAAGTCTCCGGAGTACGTGAACCGCACCGACCACGGCACCTCGATGTCGTACCCGGGTCCGATCATCTCCTCGGGATTGTTCTTGTCCATCGTCAGGTAGGTGCCGTTCGGCGTGTCGTCGCCGGGCTTGCCGGTGCTGATCGGCCAGTTCCACGTGAGCTTTCCGCCTCGGTAGATCTTGACGTGGTGGTCGCGCGTGCTCGCCACCGCGATCAGGGAGTCTCCGATCTGGAAATGCTGCGTCAGCGTGTGAACGCCGTACGTTCCGCGGCCGCCGTCGACGCCGTCGAGGTGCCCGACGAATCGCACCTGAGTGTGCTCCGGCCAGTAGTCGCGCGTGCGGAAGTAGAGCGTCTTGTCGCCGTCCCAGTACCACGCGCCGACGACGCGGTTGGAGGTCCAGATCTGCAGGGAGCGCTCGACCTCGCGCTTGTTCGTGATCGGCGAGCTGAAGTTCAGGATGATCGGCATCCCGACGCCGTAGGTCTCACCGGCCCCCTCGAAGATCGTCGTCGAGAAGGTCTTGGACGGAGCGAGCGTCGTGAAGGAGCTCCGCTTCGTGGCCGTCTCCGCTGCGGTGTCGGTCGCCGTCGCGTGGACCGAGTAATGCGCGTCGGTGAGGAGCGCCCACGTGCTGTGCCATGCGGTTCCACCGTGAGACATCGTTCCCTCGACGGCCTGTCCACCGGCGGTCGCCGTCACGTCGGTGAGCTTCCCGTCGGAGACCTTGACGGAGATCCCTTCTGAGGGATCGACGTCGGTGGAGTGGTGCGCGGGCGTGATCGTCACCCGCGCCGAGCTTGCGGGAGGATCGGCGCTCCCGCCACCGTGGGCCGACTGCGGCTGGCTCCCCTGGGTCGTCGAGTCACACGCCGCGGCCACCAGGGAGACGAGAAGGAGGCCGAGGACGATCCCGCGCGTCCCCGGACGAGCACGGCGGCCTACGATCGCCGACCTCATGCCTCCTTCATACCGCGATGTTCCGGTGCGCATCGCAACCACAGTACGCTGCCGAAGTGACCTCGTACTCGAGCGAGAACGCGGCTCGGCGAGCGGGGGTCGAGCCTTCCTATCTGGCTCGGCTGGTGGATCTCGGCATCCTCGCTCCGGAGGAACCCGATCGCTTCTCGCCGGGCGACGTGCGCCGCGCGCTGATGGCGAAGTCGTTCGAGGACGCGGGGATCCCGCTCGAGAGCATCGGCGACGCGATGCGGCGAGGAACGCTGTCGATGGGATTCTTCGACGCGGCCGCCTACGAGCGGTTCGCCCCGCTCTCGGAGGAGACGTTCCAGCAGGTCGGTCACCGGACCGGTGTCTCGCTCGAGCTGTTGAGCGTCATCCGCGAAGCGATCGGGATGGCGCCGCCGTCGCCGGATGACCGGCTCCGCGATGACGAGATGGCGGTCGTTCCGTTCGTCGAGCTCCTTCTCTCGGAGGTATTCCGGCCGGCTGCGATCGAGCGCCTCCTGCGCGTGCAAGGTGACAGCACGCGCC
>JBJMLN010000061.1:0-9132 GCA_045805285.1 Actinomycetota bacterium
AGATGCTGCACATCCATGTATAGGTGCAAATGTGTTTGTTGGGCGTCTTTGCCCCACAAGTAGAGGTCGAAAATGATTTTATCACCTCCAAGATGCTCTCTCACTGACATATCCATAGCTTTCACTTCATGTTAGGGTCCAGTACGATCTTGCATGCGTTCCCGGCGAAGAGGACCTCCGTGGCGACCGCGTAGAAGCGCTGCATGAGACGGGTGAACTCCATCGTCCCGACGCGCCGAGCGAGGTCACTCGACCGTCGAACGTCGGCGAAGAGGAACGAGACCTCGACTTCCGCGCCGCTCACGTCCTGCCTGTCGAGATATCGCACGCACAACGTGCAGAGACTGGGGTTCTTTTCCCACGGCGACCACCCGAACGGGCCGAACAGCACCTTGCCGATGCCGCCGAAGGGGACGTAACACATCTTGCAGCGAGGGCTGACGGGATCAGACGGAACGTCCGCTTCCCAAACTTGATCATCGGATGCGTGCCGGTGAGGTAGGCCGCCCACTCCTCCTCTCCGGAAGCGAACTTCGCCATCACCCGACCGTTCTCAACCGAAGAACACTTCCGCGACGCGGTAGAGCTCCTCGGGAACGAGCTTCCGTTCCTCGACGGCGTCCGCGAGGGGAACGTCGGTGATCTCCTCGCCGCGGAGGGAAACCATGCGTCCCCACCCTCCGGCGGTCGCGAGGTCGATCGCAGCCACGCCGAACCGCGTCGCGAGGACCCGGTCGAATGCGGTCGGCGTTCCGCCGCGCTGAACGTGACCGAGGATCGTGACGCGCGTCTCGTACCCCGTGAGCTCCGCGATCTGCGGCGCGATCAGGTTGGAGATGCCGCCGACGCGCGGGAACCCGTGCTCGTCGACCGGATACTCGGGAACGTCGAGCGTTCCCTCCATCGGCACCGCTCCCTCCGAAACCACGACGATGGAGAACGAGCTCCCGCTGAGATGCCGGTGGCGGAGGAGACGGCACACCTCCTCGAGGTCGAACGGATGCTCCGGGATCAGGAGGGCGTCCGCGCCGCCCGCGAGCGCCGAGTGCAATCCGATCCATCCCGCGTGGCGACCCATGACCTCGACGACCATCGCGCGGTTGTGGCTCTCCGCGGTGCTGTGGAGGCGGTCGATCGCGTCGCTCGCTACCTGCACCGCCGTGTGGAACCCGAACGTGAAATCCGTCGCGGCGATGTCGTTGTCGATCGTCTTCGGAACCCCGACGATCGGCAGGCCCTCGTCGGCGAGACGGGCGGCGCTGGAGAGCGTTCCCTCCCCCCCGATCGCGACGAGCGCGTCGAGCTCGTGCTTCTCGACGGTCGCTCGAACCTTGTCGATCCCGTCTCCGCCGTGCTCGCGGATGGGGCTCGCCGCGGAGGAGCCGAGGATCGTGCCGCCGCGGTGGACGATCCCGCGAACCGCGTCGCGATCCAGCGGTTGGGAGACGTCGTCCATCACGCCCCGCCAGCCGTTGCGGAACCCCACGACCTCGTGGCCGTGGACCTCCGTCCCCTTGCGGACGAGCGCGCGGATCGCGGCGTTCAGGCCGGGGCAATCTCCCCCTCCGGTGAGTACGCCGATCCGTCCCATCGTCCTCCTCGGAACACTCCAGCCGGCCGGCTATCCGGGCGATTGTAGTCGTGACCGATATCCACGCTTCGGAGGTGGAAAGCAGGGAAGATGACGTCTATGCCCTCCCCTCGAAGGCTTCATGCTGCCCTGTTCGCGGCCGCGCTGGCCGCGTCGATATGCGCCACGGCTGGGCACGCCGGGGCGGCGGCCAACGGGCAGCGGAGCGCGGTGGACCGACTCTCCGCGGCGCGGCAGGACCAGGCGATGGCGCTCGCCACGGTCACGGCGCTCCGCTCGAAGCTCCCCGCGTTGGAGACCCGTCTCGAGTCGCTCCAGAAAGCGTCCGGTCAGGCGACGATCGGCGTGATCCAGGACATTCGCGACCAGCAGGCGGCTGAGCGCGAGCTCGCGACCGCCCGGGAAACGCTCGACGCCAGAGCGCGCGCGGCCTTCGAGGTCGGGCCGGCGACGGCGCTCGAGGCGATGCTCGGAGCGAGGACCCTCGCCGATCTCTCCGCCGCGGACGAGTACGCCTCCCGGATGCTCGAGCAGGACTCCAGCTCGCTCGACGACGTGCGGAACGCGGAGGCCGACCTGGCCAAGGCGCGCGCCGAAGCCGAGACCGAGCAGAAGGAGGCGCTCCGGCGAGAGACCGCGCTCTCCGCCCAGGTCGACGGCGTTCGAACGCAGCTCGACGAGGCGATCGGCCGGGCGCGCGAGGCCGGGCTCCGCGTCCACGACCTCGCGAGGCAGGTCGCGCGTCTTCGGACGATCCAGGCGGCGCAGCAAGCTCGGCAGGCGACTGTCTCGGCGGCGCAGCAAGCTCGGCAGGCGACGGTCTCGGCGGCGCAGTCGGGGTCCGGGTCGGGACCGGCCGTGAACGTCGATCCGACATGGTTCGACGGACGCAACCAAGACGAGCTCCTCGCGCTCCTCGGTCCGGACGGAGGACGGACCTGCACGATCCCGCCGGGACTGAAGAACACGGGACAGCAGATCGCAGGCGACGCCAGCTGGTACGGATGGGACTTCGCCGGTCAGTCGACGGCTTCCGGCGCGACCTTCGATCCGCGCTTGATGACCGCCGCCAACCGGACGTTTCCGTTCGGAACGTTCCTCCGCGTGCGCTGGCAGGACCGGTGCGTGATCGTCCTCGTGAACGACCGAGGTCCGTACGGGAACCTCGACCGCGTGATCGACCTCTCGCTCGGCGCGGCGCAGGCCCTCGGTTCGGACTCCGCCGGCGTCGTTCCCGTCACGGCCGACGTGTTGGTTCCGCGGTAAGCGCCGACGTCCGGTAGGCTCTCCGGCCGATGGATCTCCTGGCGAAGTTCGGGCTCTTGGAGTGGACCTTCGTCGTGCTGCTGGTCAGCCTCGTCGGAGCGGCCGGACTGTTCTTCTTCTACATCCTCGTGCAGTTCTTCAGGAATCCCGCCCGCCGCGGCCACTGACGCCGCTCGCCGGCCCTAGTCGATCGTCGTTCCGGCCTTCCCGTCCAACGCCGCGGGAGCGTTGTCGAGATCCGCGATGATCGCGCGCTTCCCTCCCGCCTCCACGAAGTCGAGCGCCGCCTGGACCTTCGGGCCCATGGAACCGGCTCCGAACGCGCCGGTTGTCTGCATCTCGTTGGCGTCCTGGCGGGAGAGATGCTCGAGCCGCGTCGCGCCCTCGGTCCCGAAGTCGCGGTAGACACCGTCGACGTCGGTCAGGATCAGCAGCACGGAAGCCTCCACGTCGCGAGCGAGGATCGCCGCAGCCAGGTCTTTGTCGACGACCCCCTCGACACCGATCAGGCGCGGCCCTTTCTCGATCACGGGAACCCCTCCGCCGCCGGACGCGATCACGATCACCTCGTCGGCGACGAGCTGGCGGATGACCGGCGCCTCAACGATGGAGTACGGCGCCGGAGACGGAACCACGCGCCGCCACCCGCCCTTCGGGTCGGGGGCCATCGTCCAGCCGCGCTCGTCCTCCAAGCGCTTCGCCTCGTGCTCCTCGTAGTAGGGCCCGACCGGCTTGGTCGGGTTCTGGAACGCCGGGTCGTCCGGATGCACGCGGGTGAGCGTCAGCACCGTGGAGACGGGCCGCTCCATCCCGCGCTCGAAGAACACGTCGCCGATGGTGACTTGCAACAGGTAGCCGATCTGGCCCTGGCTTTCCGCTCCGCAGACGTCGAGCGGCATCGGATGCACCCACCCCGCGGCCGACTCCTGCTGGAGGAGGATGCGCCCGACCTGGGGGCCGTTGCCGTGGGTGACGACGACCTCCCATCCGTTCGCGGCGATCTCGGCGATCCGCTCCGCCGCTCGACGCGCGTTGCGGTACATCTCCTCGAAGGTGTCCTCCTCGCCGCGGCGAAGGAGAGCGTTGCCGCCGAGCGCGATGGTGACCCGTTCCATCTTCGCGACCGTTACCCGAGCACCGGCGCGAGCGCGTCGCGGACCGTCGGCGAACCCTCGATCTCCTGGAGGTCGTAGCGCACGCGGACGGCGGGCTTCTCGATGTCCATCAGCCGGCGGAGGTCGATCGGTGTCGCGATCACGACGAGGTCGCAGTCCGCGGCGTTGATCATCTGCTCCATCTCCGCGAGCTGCTTCGCCGAGTAGCCCATCGCGGGAACCACGTGGCCGACGTCGTACTTGTTGTAGGTCTCGAGCATCGTTCCGGTCGCATAGGGCCGCGGGTCGATGATCTCGCTCGCGCCGTTTCGTTGCGCGGCGACGACGCCGGCCCCGTACTTCATCTCCCCGTGGGTGAGCGTCGGGCCGTCCTCGATCACGATCACGCGCTTGCCGCGGATCGCGTCCGGGTCGTCGACAGTCGTCGGGCTGTCCGCACGGATCACGGTCGCTCCCGGGTTGAGCTCCGCGATCGTCGTCTCGACCTCGCGGACCTGTTCCGGCTGCGCGGAGTCGAGCTTGTTGATCACGAGGACGTCGGCCATGCGTAGGTTCGCTTCTCCCGGGTGATACGTCGTCTCGTGACCGGCGCGGAGCGGGTCCACGACCGTGAAGTGGACGTCGGGGACGTAGAAGGGAAGGTCGTTGTTGCCGCCGTCCCAGAGGAGGACGTCGCACTCCTTCTGCGCCTGCTCGAGGATCTCACCGTAGTCCACACCCGCGTAGACGGTGGTGCCGGCGGCGATGTGCGGCTCGTACTCCTCGCGTTCCTCGATCGTGACGTTCGCCTTGTCGAGATCCTCCATCGAGGCGAAGCGCTGCACGCGCTGCGCAAGCAGGTCCCCGTACGGCATCGGATGCCGGACGACCACGACGCGCTTGCCCGCGTCGCGGAGCGTCGCTGCGACCTTGCGGGTCGTCTGGCTCTTTCCGGAGCCGGTGCGGACAGCGCAGACTGCGACGATAGGAACGTTGCCCTTGAGGGCGGTCTCCTTCGGGCCGAGGAGCGTGAAGCTCGCAGCCGCCGCGAGAACCTCACTGGCCTTGTGCATCACGTACTCGTGCGAGACGTCGGAGTAGGCGAAGACGACCTCGTCGACGTCTTGGTCGCCGATCAGGCTCGTCAGCGCGCTCTCGTCGTGGATCGGGATGCCGTTCGGATAGCCGTCGCCCGCGAGCTCCTTCGGGTAGGTGCGGTCGTTGATGAACGGGATCTGGGTCGCGGTGAATGCGACGACCTGGAACTCCGGCCGCCCGCGATACGCCACGTTGAAGTTGTGGAAGTCGCGGCCTGCCGCGCCCATGATCAGGATCCGTCGAGCCATAGGAAAACGTCCTTTCGACGAGATGGATCGGGAGGGTTTGATGCGCGGGCCGGGCGGTCGCCTGGGCCTTCGGGCCGCAAATGCGTTGCCGCGGCGCCGCTCTTCGCTTGAGAGCTTAGCCGGTTCGCAAGTGTGAGGGTATTGGCCTTTGGGCGGTTCGATCGACCGTCAGGGTTCGTACCACCGCACGAGGTCATTTCGGAACTCGCCGACGAGAACGCGAGGTGCCCGATACCAAGGATTCCCGGATCGCTGCTCAGGGTCGCCCGTGGACGGTTCCATCGTCGCCTCCAGGTAGCGTTCATCGATGGGGCGGAGGGCCGCTCGAATAGTCTGACGGCAAGGATCGGAGGCGACTTCCATCACCTCGTCGAGCATCTGTCGGATGGAGACGTCGTTCGTGTAGTCGTAGACCGTGAGCGTGTACCCGCTCTCGACGCTTCCGACGAAGTGAGTCCAGTCCTCGATCCATTCCGGCAGCGATCGCACGACGCCCTTAAGTGCGAGAAGTTGTGCGATCGCGTGCTCCGCCGCGCACGTGTCGACGGACGAAGGTGGAGGGTCTTTCTTGCTCATCCTCGCTAGTGCCTGCGGCGCGCCTCCGGAGTCATCCACTCCGGCTCCCACCCGCGGTCGGCCGAGAGGATCACGGTTCCCGGCGAGACGAGCTCGTCGATCCGATCGAGCACGTCGTCGGGAAGCCGCACGTCCGCCCCGGCGAGAAGGTCCTCCAGCTGCTCCATGGTCCGCGGCCCGATGATCGCGGACGTCACCGCAGGATGCTCGAGCACGAACGCGAGGGCCATGTGCTGAAGTTCGATCTCCTGCTTCTCCGCGAGCTCGATCAGCTCCTCGACGATCTCGAGCTTCCGCTGGTTCTCCGGAAGCGACATGTCGTAGCGGCGTGCGACCGCCCTCCCCTGCTCCGCGAACCGAACCGCTCGGGAGTCTTTCGCGGGCTCCTCCCCGCGTCGGTAACGACCGGCGAGCCAGCCGCCGGCGAGCGGGCTCCACACCAAGACGCCCATACCGAAGCGCTGCGCGACCGGGAGGACGTCCAGCTCGATGCCGCGGACGAAGATCGAGTACGGCGGCTGCTCGGTGGAGAACCGCAGCAGCCCGCGCCGCTCGCTCGCGGCGTGCGCCTCAACGGTCTGCCACGCCGGAAACGTCGAGCATCCGAAGTACCGGATCTTGCCCTGGTGCACGAGATCGGTGAGCGCGCCGAGCTGCTCCTCGATGTCCGTCTCCGGATCCGCCCGGTGGAGCTGATACAGATCGATGTGGTCGGTCTGCAACCGGCGGAGCGAGTTCTCCACCTCCTGGAAAATCCACAGCCGGGAGTTCCCGCGCTGATTCCTCCCCGAGCCCATCTCACCGTGGACCTTCGTCGCGAGGACCACGTCGTCGCGACGGCCTTTCAAGGCCCTGCCGACGATCTCCTCGGACTGGCCTTCGGAGTACACATCCGCGGTGTCGACGAAGTTGATGCCGGAGTCGAGCGCCGCGTGGATGATCCGGACGCACTCGTCCTCGTCGGTGTTGCCCCACGAGCCGAACATCATCGCGCCGAGGCAGAACGTGCTGACCTCCACTCCGGTGCGGCCGAGTGTGCGGTACTCCATGGAGCGCCTCCTACGAGTTGTTCGTCGGCAGCTGCGGGATCAGCCAGGCGAGAAAACCCTGCGGGCTCCGCGTCTGCATGTAGACCTTCCCCGGACCGGTGAGGTCAACCACAAGACCCTCGCCGGAGAGCAGCGTGGACTTCCAACCGCCGACCTTGCGGACCTCGTAGCCGACGCCCTCCTCGAACGCGACCATGTGGCCGGTGTCCATCGTGTAGTGCTCGCCTGGGCCGAGGTCGATCTCGTGGATCGCGCCGTAGCTGGAGACGAATAGGTCACCCGCGCCGCTCGCCCGAAGCAGGAACAGCCCCTCGCTCGAGAAGAACGTCTTCGCTCCGCCCCACTTCGTCTCGATGTCGATCGCCGGCGCGGATGCCATGTACGAGCCGGACTGCACGAACATCGTCCGGCCGCTCATCTGCATGTGCGTGATGTCTCCGGGAAGCGCGGGCGCCATCGTGATCTGTCCGCCGCTCGGAGCCGTGAACGTGTTGAGGAAGAAGCTCTCGCCGCCGAGGACGGAACGCTTCAGTCCTCCGAGGAGGCCGCCCTTCGACTTCGTCTCCATCTCGATACCGGGCGACATGCTGACCATCGAGCCCGACTCCACCTGGATCGCTTCTCCGGCGGACAGGTTGACCATCGCGAGCGAGTAGGACGGCGAATACTTGATCTCGGATTGCATCGGCTGACTCCTTACGAGGTGGTTGCGGCGAGTCTACTTGTGCAGATCGTCAGGGCTGTCGACGTCGACGAGCGTGCCGGCGTCCGGATCGAGCTTCCGCCACTCCGGCTCCTCGAACTCCACGAGCCCGAACTGCGCGAGCAGCGCGCGGAGACTCCGCTCGCCCTTGCTCAAGAGCTGGTCGGCGACCGGGCGAAGGCGGGTGCGGAGAAGGAGTGGCAACGGTCGCACGTCGCCGCCCTCCAGGAGCGCGACCGCGTCGGCATCCGAGCTCTCGAGCATGCGACGCATCTCGACGAGGACGAGCGGCGCGAGCCGCGGCATGTCGCCGCCGGCGACGATCGCGATGTCCCCGGTCGCTCGGGCGAGCCCTGCCGACAGTCCGGCGAGCGGCCCCTTGAACGCAACGGAGTCTCGAACGATCCGGACGCCGAACGGCAAACCTCCGGGCTCGTCGGCTCCCGGCGACATGACGAGGAGCGTCTCGTCGGAGAGCGACTCAACGACCTCCACGGCATGCAGCAGCAGCGGCCGGCCCCGGTACTCGGCCGCCATCTTGTCGCTCCCGAACCTGGAGGAACGCCCGCCCGCGAGGACGATGCCGGTCGTGGTCGGATGGCGATCCATCTGCGTCAGATCCGAGACGCCGGTGCGCTATCCGAATGCGGCGCAGAACTCGTCGAAGTCACCGTTCACCGCTTGGTGCGGACCTGCGATGAACAGGACCTCCTCGCTCGGCTCCGTGAATGAGGCGATCCCGGCATCCAGCAGAACCGTGTCTTCGCCCGGGGCCGTGAACTTGTTCACGAGACCGCGCTCCGTGTAGGTGGCGACGGAGCCGTCACGGTTGTACGTAACGACGGTCGAGAAGGAGTCGTTCTGCATCGTGAGCGTGGTGCCATGCGCGGTCGCATCGACCCGAAAGGGTCCGCCTCCCCCGACCGTGTCGATGCTCCGGTACAGGAAACCGCTGTTGTCGTAGTAGTCGACGTTCTTGAAATAGCCAGAGAGCCGGAATGTCACGTCGAAGGCGCAGATCCCCGACTCGACCTGGGTTTCGTGCACGTGGATGACGGACTTCACCGGCGTGGCGGCTTCCGCCGAGACGACGGAGGCCGCGAGCGTCACGACCGAACTGACGGAGAGAACGAAGACCTTCGTCAGTCGTGACATGTCGTTGACTCCCCTCTGCCGGCTCTCCGGAGCCGTACGGCGACTTCCACCCGGCGTTGCATCGCGACGCTACTCGCGCGCGAACAGCCGGGTCAAGCCAGGGCATACGAGCTGAACGAGACGAGCTGCCCTTCCTAGACCTGAGGCGGCGTGGAGGTGTCCACGTCGGAATCGGCCGTCTGGTGCTTCGGAGGCTCCGCGCGATTCTGGACGAACTGGAACCCGAACCGGCCCTTGATGCAGAGGTGGCCGTGCGTGACCTCCACGTCCATCGGCGAGGTCACCTTGACGATCCGGTTGTCCTGGACGTGGAGCGAGAGCGTGCAGCCGACGCCGCAATACGGGCAGATCG
>JBJMLN010000062.1:0-2050 GCA_045805285.1 Actinomycetota bacterium
ACACTAAATCACAACACAAACCTCATCCTATCACGTGAACGGCCTCGAGTGGCGAGACCGGACGCAGCTCGACGCGGTCTTCCACGGCGCGGAAGGATGCGCCGGCTACATCGCCGTCTGGCAGTCCGGCCAGGCCGGAACGCTCTATCCGAACGTCGCGGTCACGAGGCATCCGGCGCCGGAGCCGACCGGCGTGTGCGCCTCGTAGTTTCGAAGATCGCGGATCAGCTCGTCGGCGCCGGCATCTTCCGCGCATTCCTGAGCGCGACGAGATCCTGCGCGATCGCGACGAAGTTCACGAAGAAGCTGATGATTCCCCACCAGCCGTGGACGAGCGTCTTTCCGAGGTAGGACTTGATGACCTCCGTCGCATGGTCGCGACACATGTAGACCTTGGCGGAAACGAACCGCTGCGCGAACAGCATCCCGACGTGCCGGCGGACCGCGAACCACTCCGCGGGCCCGCGTCCGCACACCTCGCAGCCGCCCTGCGTCGCGGCGGGTGCGCCGGCAGGCGGCGGAGGCGCCGGAAACGCACGGATCTCTGCGGCGGTCGGCGCCTGCTCGGCATCGCTCGGCAAGTTCTTCCATTGCGAGCTATCGACGCTCATCGGTGCCTCCTCTCCCTCTCGCCGGGCGGCAGTCACCGCGGCGAGATTTCGAATCGGCATCCGAGCTCGCAGCCTTGAGGCGAACCGCGATGTGTTGCCGGGTCCGATCCGAGGAAAAGCACCGAAATGCAGACTGAGACGACGCCCACGAGGAGTCCATCGGCCGTCGATGCGCCCGCGATGCTCGCGCTTTTCCTCCTCGTTCTCGCCGCAGGCCTCTACCTCTACGGGGCGCTGCACGTGCTCGACCTGCTGTATGCCGAGCACGATCGCGACCGGGTGACATACCTGGCCCTGGAGATCCTCCCCGTCGCGTTGCTCTGGGTGGCGTCCGGAGCCGCCGCTGTGTGGAAGCCAGCGCGACCGTTCGCGGCCGGCGTCGTTGTCGGCATCGCCGTCTACATCGCGGCCGGCACGCTCGGCGGCATGGTTTTGGATGACGTCACCGGCATGCACGGACCGGAGCTCGCCGGCTCGCTCGTCGCGCTCGTCGCGGGCGCCGTCATCCTTTCGTCGGCTCGCGGGGATTCCGCCCGTCGGAAAGCCGGGCCGAACGCCTGACCGGAGCTCTCTCGGCCAAGCTAGTCGCGGGCAATCGCTGCGAACGCGTTGTACAGACGCTGCGCGCGCTCCAGCGTTCCGCGATGTGACCGATCGTGAAGGCGCGCCGCCATCTGCACCTTGAGCTGATCCCGCTGCGCCGACGGCCGGGGAACGCCGCGTTCCCGTTCCTCCTCCGTACGAGCGCGCGACTTCCAGTCGGCATCGATCTCGCCGCGGATGCGCGCCTCGTTCTCCTCGGTACGGACGTACTCCTTGAAGGCCGTTCCGAAGCGCACGTTCACGCGCCGGATCACGATGCCGAAGTCCGTCGTCACCTCCTCGAAGCGGGCGACCGCGAGGTCGCCTCCGTACGGAAGCAGCGGACGGTGGAACCGGATGTATCCCTGCAGCGCCGCGCGGACGGAGACGTCGGCCGTCTTCACGACGTAGCTGAGGACGGCATCCTCCGGTGGCCGCACGATCAGAAGCGTCGGCTTGCGGTGCCTGATGCCGTCGATCAGCGCCGACGGAGAGTGCGTGTGATGCGCGACGTTCACCGGCTCCGGCTCCTGAGCGAGCCGGAATGCGGCGACCGCGTAGGAGAGCGAACTCCGGACGAACGCCTCCACGACGAGGTCGGCGTTCTCGTCGACGAGCTGCCCGTGGCCACGCAGGCGCGAGAGCGGGATCGCGATCGACGGATGCTGCGCGATCAGGGTCTTCGCCTGCCAGATGCCGGCGCCGACGCCGCGCTTGAGTGGCTCAGCGGCCTTCATCCGGAGTTACGAGCCGGCAGGCTTGTCGAACGGGTGAACGATGTCCGTCTCGCTCGGGTGGTAGACGGGGTTGTCGTTGGAGTTCACGACATTGAAGCCGAAGTCGTAGACCATGGTTCC
>JBJMLN010000063.1:0-2227 GCA_045805285.1 Actinomycetota bacterium
CGCCGGGATCTCCGACACGGCAAGCGGGACCGGCACCTCCAGATGGACGCCCTCGGGCAGATCCGACGCCGATCGGAGGGGAACACCCGTTAGCGTTGAGGTTCCGCGCCGTCCCATGTGGGTCATCTGCGACATGCACATCGCGCCGTGGCGATGGACCCCGTCCGCGAGGGCCCGCAGCGCAGGCTCGTTGCGCTCGTCCCAGAGCGAGATCGAGCCGTAGGAGGCCTCACTCGCCGGGTCGACCGACGCGGAGCCGAACGTCATCACCAGCGCGCACCCGCCGGCGGCCTTCCGGACGTGGTAGTCGACCTCGCGCGGATCGATCAGGCCGTCGGTTCCCCAGCCCGTCGCGTGCGGCGTCGACACGATCCGATTTCGGAGGACGTGCCCGCGCAGCTCCAGGGGCGAAAAGAGGTGCGGAAATCGTTCATCGCCGGACGCGGTCGCCACGACCGAAGTCTCCCCAGAGGTCGCGCCGACCGCAAGCGGCGCGATCAACGTGTCAGGGGCGATGAGCGCTCGCCGTTCGGTCGAGCTCGAACAGATTGACCGGATCCCGGAAACCCTTGAGGAGCCGCGCGCCGGCGTCCCCAAATTGGTAGCCCGCCTTGACGCCGGCGTCCCGCACGGTGTCCGAGACGAGAACCTGGCCACCGATCGCGGAATCGCAGATCCGGCTCGCGAGGCTCACCGTCGAGCCAAACAGGTCATCGCCGCGATCGACCGGTTCGCCGGCCGCGATGCCGATGCGGACGTGCAGCGCCGGGCCGGTGTCCGCCGTGTTTCGCCTCTCGAATCCGTCCTGAATCGCGGCCGCGCACCCGAGGGCGCGAGCGACGTCGTCGAATGCCGCCATGAACCCGTCGCCAGTGTGCTTCACTTCCCGACCTCGGGCGGCGACGAGCGCGCGGCGCACGATGAGATCGTGCTCCGTGAGGAGAACCATGTAAGCGCCCTGCCCGAGCGAGTCAAGGAGCGACGTGGACCCCTGGAGATCCGTGAACACGATCGCCCGGAATGGGTTCGCGATCGCTGAGCTGTCCACCGGCTCTTCGATCCTGCCCAGGAACTTGAGGACGCTCTCCTCGGCGACCGGGATGATCACGTTGGGGATCAGTCCGTGGGTCTCGGCGTGAACGGCGGCCAGCGCCTCGGGGGCCGGTGCCCTGGCCAGACAGAATGCGGCGCCCGCTTCCGCGTCGAGCCAGTAGGTCAGGAACTGGACTTGCCGCTTCGCCGCGACCGCTACATCGAGGCGATGGGCTTCTGCGACTTGTTCCGGCGTTACGCCAGGAATGTCGTGACGGTCCATGAACAGCGGCATGTCGCGGAGGCTAGCGCGTCCATCCCTCGATCGCGTGGCGACAAGAGCCATCGCCCGACCCGGCGACGCGTCCGCGAGCGTCGTTGACGGCTCGAGGGTTAATTCCGATAATTGGACTCGGAATTAGACAGGGGCGAGACCCCTCCCGCCGGCGCCCGCTGCGGCGCCTCCTCCGGAGAGTCCATGACCGCGACGCGTGACCTCGTCGCCGACCAGCGCGAACAGTTCGCCTTCCACGACGACATCGTCTATCTCCGCGAGACGAAGCGCGGCATCACCCGCGAGACGGTTGAGGAGATCAGCCAGTTCAAGTCGGAGCCGGACTGGATGCTCCAGGCCCGCCTCCGCGCGTACGACCACTTCGTCAAGCGGCCGATGCCGACGTGGACGGACGGGCTGGACCGGATCGACTTCGACAAGATCGTCTACTACCGGAAGCCGTCCGAGCGCGAAGAGAAGTCGTGGGACGACGTCCCGGAGCAGATCAAGGCGACGTTCGAGCGGCTCGGCATCCCGGAGGCGGAGCGGAAGTTTCTTGCCGGCGTCGGCGCCCAGTACGACTCGGAGGTCGTCTACCACTCGGTTCGTGAGGAGCTCCAGAACATCGGCGTGGTCTTCACGGGCATGGACCAGGCACTCAAGGATCACGAGGACATCGTCCGCAAGTACTTCGGGACGGTCGTCCCCGCCGAGGACAACAAGTTCAGCGCCCTGAACACCGCGGTCTGGTCCGGCGGCTCGTTCGTGTACGTCCCGAAGGGCGTCGAGGTCCCGCTCCCGCTGCAGGCCTACTTCCGGATCAATACCGAGAACATGGGCCAGTTCGAGCGGACGCTGATCATCGTCGACGAGGGCGCCTACGTGCACTACGTCGAGGGCTGCACCGCGCCGATCTACAAG
>JBJMLN010000064.1:0-28650 GCA_045805285.1 Actinomycetota bacterium
ATCGCGCTGGAACGCCACGAAGAACAGGCCTGCGTCGACATATCCCGCGCCGTCCGCGCCGTCGACGAAGGAATAGCCGCGCCTCAGGAGCCGCTCCCCGCCGTTGGAGGACGGAGAGGCGAGGCGCACGTGCGCGTCCTGCGGGATCATCGGACGTCCGTTCGGACGGTGTGCCGAAAGATCGAGGCGGTCGAACTCCTGTTTCTTGCCGAGCGGCGCGCCACTCTCCTTCATCCGTCCGATCGTGTGCTGCTGGTCCGCGAGCGACGACGTGTCCCACTCCTGGAGGCGCATCCGGATCCGACGCACGACGACGTAGGTTCCGCCGCGCATCCACGAAGGATTTCCGACCCAGACGAACCGGTTCAACGCGCGCGTATCGTCGTTTCGGATATTGAGCGTGCCGTCCTTGAACCCCATGAGGTTCCGCTGCGTCGGCTGCTGCGCTCCGACCGCCGCGGCCTGTCCGAATCCCTGCTGGAGCCATCGGATCCGCACGATGCCGAGCCCCAGACGGGCAAGCTCGTGGATCGCGTGGAACACGACGAGGGAGTCCTCCGCGCACGCCTGCACGCAGAGGTCTCCGCCGCTCCGATCGGCGTCGAGCCGGTCGTGTGCGAACGCCGGCAGATCGCCGAGCCCCGCAGGTCGCGAGGTCCGAAGGCCGAACCGATCGTGGCCGTCGAGCTGGAAGAGCGTCGGACCGAGCCCGAACGTCAGCGTCAAGGAGGCGGCAGGCAGCCCGACGGTTTCGCCGGTCTCCGGCGGCCCCTTGTCGCCCTTCGCGGCGGGTCCCGAGGAACTCCGCCCCCGAGTCATCCCGAGCGCCGCCTCGGTCCAGGTCCGCATCAGGTCACGGAGTTCCGACGTCCGTTCCGTCGTGACGTCGAAGGCTGCGAACAGCATGTGCGGCGGAGGCGGCGTGACGATGCCTGCCTGATGCGTCCCGTTGAAGGCGACGACCGAGCTCCGGTCGGTTGCCTCCGACGTCGCGGCGGCGGCGGCGGCTTCGGGCACGATCCCGCCGAGCGCGGCGGTTCCGAGCAGCCCGAGCATCGAGCGACGCGTGTACCTGTCGCCGGAGGCACCGGCCGTTTCGACGTCGGGCGTAGGGAGATCCGCGTCAGGCTCGTCCAACACAGGTCCTCGTCTGCGAAGGTCGCCCGACCGCTACGAGCCGCTGAACGGCGCGAACACGTGGCTGAATGCCCAGGCCGACTGCGAGATGCCGGAGCAGTCTCCCGACCCGCCGCTCCCGGGACATCCACCGTTGTCGCGCTGGATCGCCCACATCGAGAGTGTGTCGATCCCCTTGTTCTTGGCGAACGCCAGGATCTGCTTGGCGTCGGCCACGGTCGTGACCTCCGTCTGCTTCGGATAGTCGTCGATGCCGTTCATGATCGTGATGCCGACCCGGCTCCAACGCTGTGCCGCGGTCTGCGACGGGTAGAGCTGCTTGAGCTGCGCGACGAGGCCCTTCGCTGCGCTGATGGCAGCGTTTCCCATCTGCGTGGTCGTCCCGTCGTAGTAGTCGAACGTCATCAGGTTCACGACGTCGATTCGGGCGCCGTTCTGGACGGCGTTCTGCAGCACCGCGAGACCGTCGGCATCGAGCCCGGCGGCCGAGGTCGGTAGCGTGTAGGAGATCTGGAGCGGACGGCCGTGCGCCGCCGCCCAGTCCTCGACGACCGCGATCGCCTTGTTCCTGCGGTCGATGCCAGCGCTGCGTCCGAGCGAGCGCCCCTCCACGTCCATGTCGATGCGGGAGACGCCGTACGTCTTGATGACGTCCTCATAGGCAGCCGCGATGGAGTTCACGTCGTTGCACGAGTCGGCGATCTCCGTTCCGCCCTGGTCGGCGCTCCATCCTCCGAGGGAGGGAACCACGTCGCCGCCCGCCGCCCGCAACGAGGCGATGTCGGAGAGGTAGCGGCCGTCCGCGACGGTCTGGCTCCTCACGCCGTTCCACGCGAGCGTGCAGGAGCTCTTGCTCAGCGTCTCCAGGAACGCGAGCGTGAAGTACGAGTCGCCGGAGGCGTTCGCAGTCGCCGCGATCCCGTCGCTCGTCCAGGTCTCGAAGTACGGCGCAAACACGTGGTCCGGCAGCGGCGTCGCGGCGGAGGCCATCGACGGCCCCGAGAGCGTCAGCGCGACGAGCGCCACCGAGGCGCATCCGAGCGAGAGATGGAGCCGAGCGCGAGATCGACGGCGCATGTCGTTCCTCCTGTGCGTGTCTCGGACGGCCGGCCGACGCCCGGCCCTCTTGGAAGCTTCCGAAGTATAGATATCGACGCCGACGCGACGGCTCTGCACCGCCGCTCGGCGCCTCGGCCGCTATCGTGTGCGTCCATGGACACTTCCACGCTTCGCGACGAGATGGCAGCGCGCTTGCCACAGGCGCGGGAGAACCTCGAGCGGCTCGTGCGCATCCCTTCGGTGAGCTTTCCGGAGTTCGATCAGGCGAACGTCCGCCGTTCCGCCGAGGCCACCGCGGAGATCCTCGGAGCCGCCGGACTCGGGGGAATCCGGCTGCTGGAGCTCGACGGCGGAAACCCCGTCGTGTACGGAGCCCTCCCGGGGCCCGAGGGTGCGCCGACCGTCCTGCTGTACGCCCACCACGACGTGCAGCCGCCCGGGCCCGAGAAGCTCTGGAGCTCTCCCCCGTTCGAGCCGACCGAGCGTGACGGTCGTCTCTTCGGGCGTGGGACGTCCGACGACAAGTGCGGCATCGTCATGCACGCGGCCGCGATCTCGCTCCTCGGCGGCGAGCCTCCCGTCGGCATCCGAGTGATCGTCGAGGGCGAGGAGGAGTCGAGCACCGAACACCTGCCCGCGCTGATCGGCAACAACCGCGACCTCCTCGAGGCCGACGTCGTCGTGATCGCGGACGCCGGGATCTGGCGCCGCGGAGAGCCGGCGCTCACCACGACGCTCCGCGGGGTCGTCGACTGCACCGTCGAGATCCGGACGCTCGATCGCGCAGCGCACAGCGGCTCGTACGGCGGCGTCGCTCCGGATGCGCTGACGGTTCTCATCCGAACGCTGGCGGCCCTCCACGACGACCGCGGCAACGTGGCGGTCAAGGGCTTGATGACGATGCCGTCGCCGGCGCTCGACTACGACGAGAAGGACTTCCGCGAGGAGGCCGAGACGCGTCCGGGTCTCGAGCTGATCGGCGAGGGAACGATCGGCGAGCGCGTCTGGATGAAGCCCGCGATCACCGTCATCGGCATCGACGCGCCGACGGTCGCCGGCGCGTTCAACCAGCTGGTGCCCACCGCGCGGGCGAAGATCAGCATGCGGATCGCGCCGGCCCAGGATCCGCAGCAGGCGCTCGACGCCCTGACTGCCCACGTCGAGGCGAGCGTCCCCTGGGGTGCCGAAGCACGCGTCACGCGCGGCGACGCCGGCGAGGGCTTCACCGCCGACGCCGGCGGCAAGGCGTATGACGCCGCGCGGCGGGCGATGGCAGACGCCTGGGGGCGCGAGCCGGTGGACATGGGGAGCGGCGGCAGCGTTCCGCTCGTCTCCATCCTCAAGCAGACGTTCCCGGACATCACCGTGCTGCTGACCGGCGCGGGCGACGAGCTCTCGGGCGCGCACTCCTCCAACGAGAGCGTCGACCTCAAGGAGCTGGAACGCTCCTGCCTCGCGGAGGCCTTCCTGCTGCGCTACCTCGGCGACGGCGCCTGAGCCGACGCCTCAGCGGGGACCTGCGCGAGCAGGAACTCTCCGAGCCTCGTCGCCTCGTCGTCCGGGAGCGAGATCGCCGACACGACCGCGTCGTCGACCCAGACGGAGAAGCGCACGTGGTGGCTCGGAACGAGCACCGACCCTTCCGGCGTCGTGGCCTCGAACTCCTCGAGGTAGCGGCTCACGCGAAGCGCTCCACGCGGCGGATCCTGCGGCAACACCGGAACGCCGAGGAACCACCGGGATTCCTTCGGGCCTGTGCGGTCGATCAGCTCTCGAGGCAGGGGTGCGCCGCACGAGAAGCAGAAGCGATGCTCATCGGGTTGGCGAATGCCGCAGGTCGGACAGAACATCGGGCTTCCTCCTTCAGCTCACCGGTAGTGCGCCGCATCTCCGTACATCCGACGGTACCTCTCGTTGCATCCGCCCAAGCTCTTCAAAACCGGACCATTTCTGTGCGGGCGCTACTGCTGAGTCGTGGCGGCATCGTGGCATCCGCGCGCTCGTCGGGTCAACGTTTCGCGCCCGCCCTCGAGGGAGATGGCTGCTAACGTGGCGACGATGCAGCAAACACCCTTCGAGGAAGACTCTTCGCAGGCCGACGGACCCACCGCAGGAACGCTCGAGCCGGCGTCGAGCTCTCCGCCCGGGCCGCCCGAGCAGCAATCCGCGATCACCGACCCGGGAAAGCTCCTGCGCATCGCGAGCATGGTGCGTGAGCTACTCGATGAGACACGTCAGGCGTCTCCCGACGAGCAGGGCCGGACGCGCCTTCGGGAGATCTACGACGACACGATGTCGGAGCTGAAGGACGTCCTCTCCGACGATCTCCAGGAGGAGCTCGGGAGCCTGGCGCCGCCGCTGGAGGGAGTTCCGACGGAGTCGGAGATCCGCATCGCGCAGGCACAGCTGGTCGGATGGCTCGAGGGCCTGTTCCACGGCATCCAGGCCGCGATGTTCGCCCAGCAGGCGGCGGCGCGGGCACAGTTCGAAGAGCTTCGTCGGCGTGGACTCCCGGGAGGGCCTCCGCAGGGACCCGGACAGCAACAGCCCGGGACTACCGTCGGGCAGTACCTCTAGGGAGATCTACGCCGCGGCGGCGTCTTGTCCGCCGGCCGCTACACCCGCGCCGATCGCATCCGCGCCTCCGGCGAATCGCTGCGCGAAGTAGACGGGGATGATCGAAGCGAGCATCAGCACGAGAGCAACGGCATTCACGACCGGCTGCTGCTGCGGCGTCCGGATATTGTTGAAGATCCAGATCGGAAGCGTGAGCTTCGGGCCCGCCGTGAAGTTCGTCACCACGATCTCGTCGAACGACAAGCCGAAGGCGAGCAGTGCTCCGGCGACGAGCGCCGTCTTGATACCCGGAAACGTCACGTACCGAAAGGTCTGCCAGCCGTCGCCACCGAGGTCCATGGACGCCTCCGTCAGCGACGTGGACGTCCTGCGAAGCCTCGCGATCACGTTGTTGAACACGACGACGATGCAGAACGTCGTATGGCCGACGATGATCGTCCAGATGGAGAACGTCAGACCGAACAGGTCATGACCGAAGTTGATGGCAGAGGACAGCGCGATGGCCGTCACGATCCCCGGGAGCGCGATCGGCAGGACCAGCGCGAACGAGATCGTCTCCCTGCCGAAGAAGCGGAACCGGTGAACCGCGAACGCGGCGAGAGAGCCCAAGAGGAGGGCGAGCAAAGTCGCCCCGATCGCCGCCTCGATCGAACCTGCGAGCGCCGTCTTGAGGGTGGGATCGTGCCATGCGGCCGCGAACCATTGCGTGGTCCAGAGCTCCGGAGGCCAAGCACGGAATCGGCTCTTGTTGAAGGCGTAGAGGCCGAGGATGACGAGCGGAACGTAGAGGAACAGGAGCGTGACCGCCGTTCCGAGCTTGATCACGAGGCGCGCCGATCGCGACTCCATCGCTAGAGCGCTTCGAACGCGCCCGTTCGCCGCGCGAGCGTTAGGTAGATCGCCATGATGATGACGGGCACGACGGCGAACGCGGCGGCGAGCGGGAGATTGCTGGCGAGACCGACGAGGTTGTAGATCGCGTTTCCGATGAAGAAGGCCTTCCCGACGTACACCGGCGTGATGTAGTCGCCGAGCGTCAACGAGAACGTGAAGATCGAGGCGGCGACGAGACCCGGCAGGACCATGGGGATGATCACGCGGCGGAATGTCATCCATCCGCGGGCACCGAGGTCGCCGGAGGCCTCGAGCAGCGAGTCGGGAACCCGCTCGAACGCCGCGTAGACGGGCAGGATCGCGAACGGCAACCATAGGTAGCAGAACGTCAGCCAGACGGCCCAGTTGCTGAACGCGAGACTCACGTCCAAGCCGATCGCGTGGAGCAACGCCTCCAAGGGACCGTCTCCAGCCGTCAGGATCTTCCACGAGAACATCCGCACGAGATAGTTGGACCAGAGCGGCATCACGACCGCCAGCAACAGCACCGGACGCAACCGCGAACTCGCGAGTCGCGCCATGTAGTACGCGATCGGAAACGCGAGGATGAGGTCCGTCACCGTAACGGCAGCAGCCATCCCGACGGTCCGCAGAACGATCGTGCGGTAGACGGATCCGCTCGAAAGTGTCTGATAGTTGCTCACACTCCACGCGCGTTCGATCTCGGACGTCAGGACGTTCAACCGCCAGAACGACGTCGCGAGCAGCAAGGTGAGGGATGCGAGGTAGACGAGGATCAGCCATCCGAGCGGCGGAGCGAGCATCGCCGCGAGCTTCGCGAACGGGTGCCGGAACAGCGCCGAGGAGATCCGGCGCCCCAACCCCGGCGACGCCGTCTCCGACGACGGAACGGAAGCGTTCACGCTCAGGTCACGCGGAGGAGCCCGGATCGGCCGGGCTCCTCCGAGCGTGAGTTCCGATCATCCAGCGCCGCGGATCTCGGTCCAGGCGTTCGTCCAGGTCGAGTAGTCGACGCAGGTCTGGCCGCGACCGTCTCCGCAGTCCGGGATCGGCGTCTTCCACAGGTGCACCGACGACAGGTACTGGTCGTCGCCGCAGTGGTAGAAGTCGTACGCGCTCTT
Organism: Actinomycetota bacterium; assembly: GCA_045805285.1. Lineage (GTDB taxonomy): Bacteria > Actinomycetota > UBA4738 > UBA4738 > JBJMLN01 > JBJMLN01. The sequence continues at coordinate 6,750 of JBJMLN010000064.1, forward strand.
GCCGACGTCGTTCCCGTATGCCTTCAGCAGTCCCGACTGGAGATCGCCGCACGCGGTGGTGACGGACGGTGTCGCTCCAAAGATCACCGCCGTGGCAGCCTGGATCTTGTCCTGGAGCGTGTAGTTCATCCACTTCAGCATGCAGATCGGGTGCTGTGCGTGCGATGACAACATCCAGGTGTCCGCCCAACCGGTGACCCCCTCGGAGGGCGTCGTGGAATCGACCGGCACCTTGCCATCGGAGACCAGCAGGTTCTGGTTGACCGGCCATGCCGTGCCGATCGCCATATCGCCGGACTCGAAGCCGTCGATCTCATCGGAGTAGAGCGCCCACGGCTTGCTCACCATCCCCGCCTGCTGCTTCAGGAGGTTCACCGCTGCCGTGAACTGGTCCTGCGAGAGTTCGTAGGGGTCGGTGATCTTGAGATCCGGCTGGTGCGCCATCAGATACATCGCTGCATCCGCGATGTAGATCGGGCTGTCGTACACCGTGATCTTTCCGGCGTACGGCGAATTCGGCTCGAACACGGGGGCCCAGGTCGTCGGCGCCTGCTTCACGACGTCGGTGTTCCACATCAGGATGTTCGGGCCCCACTCATAGGGCACGCCATAGTGGACGCCGTCGACCGTGTTGTGTGCGGGCGCCTGTAGGGACGGCATGACGTTCGAGTAGTTGTCGAACGAGTTGACGTCGACCGCGGCCACGTCCCCTCCGGCGATCAACCGCAACGTTGCGTCTCCGGACGCGGAGACTCCGTCGTACAGCGACCCACCCTGCTGGCGCATCAGGTTCACCATCTCGTCGGACGTGTTCGCGTCCTTGACGGTGACCTGGCAACCGGTCTGGGCCTCGAAGGGCTTCACGATGGACTTGTCCGCGTAATACGGCCAGTCGATGAGATTGAGTTGCCCTTCTCCCTGCGCGTTCGCATCGTAGCTGGTGAGCTTCTGACCGCTGCTCCCGCCGCCCCCGCTCGAGCTGGAGCTGCTGTTGTCATTGCTACATGCCGCTGCGACGAGCGCGAGGGCACCGCACACTATGAGCAAGCTGCTGAACCGTCGTTTCATCCGTCCCCCTCCTCCGCGTTCCCGGGCCTTCCGAGCGTCTGCGTCGAATCGACGAGACGGTTGTTGTCCCTCTCCCAAAGAAGCCGCACCAGTTTGCCGCGGATCTGGAGCGCCTCCGTCGACGAGGTGGAGAGGTTCTGCTGCATCACGACGAGGGTGCCGCCGACATCCAACGCAACCACATATCGCGTCGCCGCGCCCAGATACACGACGTCGTGTACGCGGCCGGTTGCCGTGCACGTTCCGTTCGGAGGTTCGGCCTCCGGATCGGTCATCTCGATCTTCTCGGGCCGGATCGTGAACGCGTGCGGCTCTCCCGTGATCACCTTGGCGGGATCGCCCTCCAGCACGTTGGAGACGCCGACGAACCCGGCGACGAATCCCGTCGCCGGCCGCTCATAGACCTCCGCCGGCTGGCCGACCTGCTCGATCCGGCCGCGGTTGAACACCGCCATCCGGTCGCTCATCGTCAGCGCCTCCTCCTGGTCGTGCGTCACGTAGATGAACGTCAACCCGACCTGCTGCTGGATGCCTTTCAGCTCGATCTGCATCGCCTGGCGAAGCTTCAGGTCGAGGGCGCCGAGCGGCTCGTCGAGGAGGAGCACCTTCGGCCGGTTGACGAGCGCCCGCGCAAGAGCGACGCGTTGGCGCTGCCCTCCGGAAAGCTGCGCCGGCTTGCGCGGTCCGAAGCCGCCGAGGCGCACCATCTCGATCGCGTCGTCGACGCGCGCGCGGCGCTCGTCCTTCGGAACCTTCTTTACGCGCAGGCCGTACTCGATGTTCTCCGCGACCGTCATGTGCGGGAAGAGCGCGTAGTCCTGAAAGACGGTGTTGACGTCGCGCTCGTAGGGAGCGAGTCGCGTGACGTCCGTTCCCTCGAGGAGGACTCGTCCCTCGGACGGCGGCTCGAAGCCGGCGATCATCCGCAGGCAGGTCGTCTTTCCCGAGCCGGACGGCCCGAGGAGGGAGAAGAACTCCCCCGTGGCGATCTCGAGGTCGACGCCGTCGACGGCGACGACGTCGCCGAAACGCTTGCGGACGCCTTCGAGCCGAACGGCTGCGGCGGACCCCCCGGTCCTTCGTCGGTCCTCGATCTCCGCGGATGTCCTCGCCAAGAGCTCCCCTGCGCCCGAAGGCGCGATCTGGTCGGACGGCGCCCCATATTGCCTGTCCGGCACGGGCACGGCAAGACACGCACGTCCCGGCGCCGCGTGGCGGTTGAACGCTCGGTCAGGCCGCGGCCGACCCGGCCGTCCGCTCCGCGCGGCCGCGCGCATCCGCGATGTCTCGCGTAAGGGAGCCGACGACGCCGGGGCCCTCGAAGATCAGCGCCGAGTAGATCTGCACCGTCGTGGCGCCCGCCTCGAGACACGCGACCGCGTCGGTGCCGTCGAAGATCCCGCCGCTCGCCGAGATCGGCACCTCCGGACCGAGCGCCCCCCGGAGCGTCCCGACGATGCGCAGCGTGTCGGAGAGCACGGCGCGCCCGGAGAGTCCTCCGCGGCCGGCGGCGAGCCGGTCGTCGGCGACGGGACGCGTGTTCGACGCTACGACGCCGTCGGCCTCCGCCTCCACCGCGACGGCGGCCAGCGCGAGCACCGCGTCGCGCTCCGCATCGCTCCGGAACGGCGGCAGCTTCACGAATAGCGGAGTCGCGCCCCGGTGGCGAACCGCGGAAAGCATGTCGCGGAGGTGGGTCTCCACGTCGCCGTCCCTGCCCCAGGAGACGTTCGGACAGCTCACGTTCAGCTCGAACCCGTCGACGAACGGATGGAGCCGCTCGAGGTTCCGGGCCACCGAGCTCGCCTCCTCGTCGGCGAGGCTGACGAGCTCTGCGGCCGGGCCTCGGCGCCGCCGGGCCGCGAGCCGTTCGGCGACGGCCTCCACGCCGGGGTTCGGAAGGCCCATCGCGTTCGTCATCGACGACCGCTCCGGGTAGCGAGCGATGCGCGGCTTCGCGTTGCCGTCGCGTTCTGCCGACGTGACCGTGCCACCCACCACGGCTCCGAAACCGAGGGAGCCGAGCGGGCCGAGACGGCGGCACCCCTTGTCGAAGCCGGCCGCGAGCACGACGGGATTCCGAAGCGAGAGGCCGGCCACCGTCGTTCGAAGGGCGGGGTCATCGGAGACACCCCCGATCGCGGACCACGGAAGCGGAAGGCCGAGGAGCCGAAGGGCGATCGTGTGCGCGGTCTCCGGCGAGAAGGAAAAGAAGAGCGGTCGCCCGATCGCTCGGTACCAGCTCATCGCTCTCTATGCTACCGGCGATGCCGGAGGACCCGAAGGAGCAGACGACCGCCGACGTCTCCACCGACCTCGCGAAGCGCCTCGTCGCCGCGTCGGAGCTCCACGGCGACTTCGTGCTCTCCTCCGGCAAGCGTTCCGGCGTCTACTTCGACAAGTTCCGGTTCCTCACCGATCCGGAGCTGCTGAAGGAGCTCGCCGAGGCGGTGGCCGGCCTTCTGCCGCCGGGGATCACTCACCTGGCCGCGCCCGAGGGCGCCGCGACGCTCCTCGTCGCCGCGACGGCGCTCCGCACGGGCCTCCCCGTCGCCGTCGTCCGCAAGGAGCCGAAGGCCTACGGAACGATGTCGCAGGTGGAAGGCCACGCCCCCGCAGGCGCGACGATCGCGCTGATCGAGGACGTCAGCACGACCGGGAACCAGGTGCTGAAGGCCGCGCGCACGCTGGAAGCGGAGAGATGCACGATCGGGATCATCCTGCTCGCGATCGACCGCGGTGGCGGAGAGCACCTCGAGCGGGAAGGCTTCTGGGTGAAGTCGGTCGTCAGCCTCGGGCCGACGGAGTGATCCTCAGGCCTTGACGCAGCGCCAGATCTGCAGGCGCCAGAGAAGCCGCGACCCGCGCTGTTGGAACGACAGGACCCCGTCCTTGACCATCCGCGCGACGCCCTTGGACTTCGCGACCATCTCCGGAAGCGGGAACCAGCGCTCGAGGAGCGGCTGCAGGTTCGCCGGGCCGAAGACGCGGCGCGCGACCTCGAGGATGTTGTTCTCCGCCTGGATCGTCCCGGTCGGCAGATACAGGCGGCCGCCCTTCGCGAGGCAGTCCGTGTCCCGCAGGCTCTCGAGCATCGCCGCGGGGAGCTCGGCGCCGGTCGGCCCACCCGCGCGTCCATCCGGGAACCAGCCCGTGACGCGGGCGATCTCGTCGGGGATGCCGGAAACGTCGCCGATGATGACGCTCGCCTTCCTTCCGCGAACGGGCTCGAGGAGGTTGCCGGCCAGGAACTCCGTCCGGTCGGCGAGGCCGAGGTCGACGGCGTTCCGCCTCGCGGTCTCGACCGCCTGCTCGGAGAGGTCGCAGCCGATCACCCGCTTGGCGCCGAGGCGGGCGGCCACGAACGAGAGTACGCCGCTCCCGCAGCCCACGTCGACGACGACGTCGTCGGGCGTGATCTCCAGAGCGTCCGCAAGCGTCCGGCTCGTGTGCGTGGGCGCGAAGACGCCCGGATCCACTGCGATCGTGAACGGGCCGGTGCGGCCCTTCCACTCGATCGTGCTCGGCCGTTTGGGCGTGCTCGTCGTCATCGTCTCCTGATGGTGGGGGTCAGAGGCCGTTCGGTCAACTGTCAGACATATCCCGCATGCCCAAGCCTACACGTGAGGAGGCCTGACCGGCGCATCGGGCCCGGGAACGAGCTCGCCCCGCTCCACGGCCGCCGCGTCGGCCTCCGCCCTCTTGGAGACCTCCTGCGTGCGAACTCCGCGGTGGGGAGAGGGATACTCGCGCACCCTCCTCGCCGCCCGCCGGAGGAGCGTGATCGCTCCGTGGGCGTTCCCGCGCAGGAGGTGGACGTATCCGGCGCCGAGCTGGGAAAGGCCCTTGAAGAACTCCGCCTCGTCGGTCCGGCGAGCCTGCTTCCAGGCAGTCTCCCACGCCTCGTGGGCCGGGAAGTAGCGCCCGGCGTTGAAGTGCCCGCGGCCGAGCTCGTGGTTCTCCTCCATCGGGAGGTGGTCGAAGTCCTCGAGGGCCAGACGATTCTCCGCCTCCCACGGCTGAGGACGGCCGAGCTCGTCGCGCGGGCGTTCGGGCTTGAGCCGGCGCGCGCTCGGGACGCCCGTGCGGCCCTGCGCTTCCTCCGGCATGCGGACATCGTAGCGGCCGCTCGATACGGCTCTCAGTCGCGTTCGGAGTTCTCGGTCGCCGATAACCTGTCGCTGAGCCAGAGATCGCGGACGAGCACCTTCACGGTCGCGGCGACCGGGAGCGCGATCAGCACGCCCGCGAAGCCCGCGAGGCTTCCTCCGATCAGCGTGCTGACGATCACGGCGGCCGGCGAGAGGTCGACGGCCCGCTTCATGATGCGCGGAACGATCACGTAGTTCTCCACCTGCTGGTAGATCACGAAGAAGATCGCCGTGATGATCGCATCGCCGACGGAGGAGAAGGCCGCCACGGCGACTGCGACGATCGCGCCGAGTGCCGCGCCGACGGCGGGGATCAGGTCCGCGATCGCGACCCACATCGCGAGCGCGGCGGCGAACGGCACCCCGATCACCGACAGGGCGATGAACGAGACGATCCCCGCGATGATCGACGTGAGGATGTTCCCGGAAACGTAGGCGCCGATCCGCTCGAGCGCCTCCGTCTGCAGCGCTCCCGCTTGGTCCCGTCGATGCGGACGGAACAGCGCGACGACCGTCTCGCGCAGGCGGGGCAGCTCCATCAGGAAATAGATCGTCAGGATGAACACCGTGAGGGTGCTGAAGACGACGCTCGCGATGCCCTTGGTGAACCCGAACACCGCGCCGAACGACGACGACGCGAGGCTCGGCAGCCGGTCCGTGAGCTCCTGCAACTTCTGGGAGATATCGACCTTCCGCGCGAGGTCGCCGAGCCAGCCCTGCTGGGTCCGGAGCCGGTCCACGTAATCCGGGATGTTCGCGGCGAGCTGCCGCACCTCCCGAACGAGCGGCGGCACGACGAGCGCCGCGAACAACGCGAGGAACACGACCGTGGCGAGGAGGATGATCGCGACGGCCCACCCCCGCGACACCTTGAGATGTTGCAGCCGGCGGACGGGCGGATCCAGGCCGATCGCGAGGACGCCCGCGATCAGCACGAGGAGGAGGACGTTCCGCACGCGGAAGGCGCCCGCGAGCACCGTGAGCACGCCGACGACGGTGAGCGTCGCCAGCGCGTAATGGCTCATCGGCGGCAGACGCAAGGGACGACGTTCCGCGCGCTCGGCCATGCGCGCAGTCTCTTCGTCCCGCGGAGGCATTTCCAGCACCGCCTGACACACTTCGCGCGATGGAACGGTTCGACGTCGCCGTCGTCGGTGCGGGAGCCGCCGGCTCCGCGGCGGCGCGCTCGATCGCGGAGGCCGGACGGAGCTGCGTCGTGCTCGAGCGCTTCGAGCTCGGTCACGCGGAGGGAAGCTCGCACGGCTCCGCGAGGATCTTCCGTCTCGCGTACCACCACCCCGACTACGTCCGGATGGCCGTCCGCGCGCGGGATGCGTGGCGCGAGCTCGAATCGGTCTCCCGCACCGAGCTGCTCACGACAACGGGCGGTATCGACATCGGACCGCGAGCGGAGGAGGCCGCGGATGCGCTCGAGGCCGCAGGTGTGGAGCACGAGTGGATCTCCGGCGAGGAGGCGGAGGAACGCTGGCCTGCGCTCCGCGTGCCCGAGGAACGCGTGCTGTTCCAGCCCGATGCGGGAGTGTGCGCCGCAGAGCTCGCCCTCGAGACGCTCGTCCGACTCGCGCGCGCCGGCGGCGCCGCGATCCGAACCGGGACGGAGGTCGAAGCGGTCGTTCCCTCACCCGACGGCGTGGATATCCGGACGAGGACGGGGACGCTTCACGCCGATGCGGTCGTCGTCGCCGCGGGCGGATGGAACGGACCGCTCCTCGCGCGTGCGGACATCCCACTTCCACTGAGCGTCACGCTCGAGCAGGTCCTGTATCGCGAGCGCTCGGCCGCTCCGATGCCGACGGTGATCGAGTGGACGACTCCCGCGCGCTACGCGCTCGGGGACCCGCGCACGAAACTGCTGAAGGCCGGAGAGCACCACGCTCGCCGCGTCGTCGCTGCGGAGGATCGCCGTCACGACGTGGACGCGGGAAGCATCGAGCGGGTCTCCTCCTGGACCGACGACCGGTTCCGCGACGCGGGCGCCGAAGCCTCGACGGAGACGTGCCTCTACACGAACACGCCGGACGAGGACTTCGTGATCGACCGCGTCGGCCCGGTCATCATCTCCTCCGCCTGCAGCGGCCACGGGTTCAAGTTCACGCCGCTGATCGGCCGGATCCTCGCGGACCTCGCGATCGGTCGGGAGCCCTCGGTGCCGCTGGATCGGTTCCGCGCGTCCCGGTTCCGAAGCGCCTCCTGAAGCGGAGCGCCGCCGAGCGTCAGTGCACGTGGATCAGGTCGCGGGCGTGGAGGTCCACGAACACGCGGACGATCTCCGGATCGAACTGCGTCCCGGCGGCCTCGAGGAGCCGGCGGATCGCCTCGTCGTGCGGCATCGCCGCGCGGTACGGACGATCGGACGTCATCGCGTGGAACGCGTCGCAGACGAAGATGATGCGCGCGGCGAGCGGAACGTCCTCCCCCGCCATGCCGCTCGGATATCCCTTGCCGTCCCAACGTTCGTGACACGCCGCGATGATCGGTCGGAGCGCCTGCAGGAACGCGACGGGAGCCAGGATCCGCTCACCGATCTCGGGATGTTGCTTCATCAGCTCCATCTCCCCTTCGGTGAGCGGAGCCGGCTTCGTGATGATCTCGCTCGGCACGCCGATCTTGCCGATGTCGTGGAACAGCCCGGCGAGCTCGAGCGTGTGGAGCTCCTCGCCGCCGATCCCCATCTCGGCCCCGACCGACATCGCCATCTCCGCGACCATGCGCGCGTGGCCGTGCGTGTATTCGTCCTTGGCCTCGAGGGCGTTCGCGAGCACCTCGATCGTCTCCATGAACGCGTTCTCGAGATCGACGAAGCGCTGCGCATTCCCGAGCGCGAGCGAGGCGAGGTCGGCGACCCCGCGCGCGAGACGGATGTCGCGTGAGGAGAACGTCGTATCGGCGTTCTCTCCCTCCACGACGAGCGCGCCGAGCCCGTCGGGATTCCAGCGGATCGGCGCGACGAGCGCGGGTCCGTCCTTCGGGGCGACGCGAAACTCGAACGGCATCTCCGCGATGACCTCCGCGGGGATGAAGAAGGGGTCCTCGGTCGACAGGAGATACCGCTCGCCGAGATCGCCCGCGACCTCAATGGATTCGATGCCGTCGGCCTCTTCTTCGGTGTATCCGACGAGCGCCTGGCTCCGGAAGACCCCATCAGGGTCGCGCAGCCATGCCGAGACGAGCGGCTGGCCGAGGAGATCCGAGAGCGACGCGACGACCTCCCACATCACCTGGTGCGGCTGGCTCCTGCGGGTGAGCGACTTCGACACCCGGAGCAGCGCGTTCGCCGTCTCGGCCGACTGACGCTCGTCCTCGAACAGCCGGGCGTTCTCGAACGCGACCGCGGCGTGGGTGGCGACCGACTCGAGCAACGTGAGGTCGTCGATGCCGAACTGGTTCAAGCCGAGCTTCGAGAGGACGATCACGCCGGTGACACGGCCGTCGTACTTCATCGGAACGGCGAGGATCGACTCGTCGATGTCGGGCGTTCCCGGGATCAGAACCGCGAACTCGCACTGCGCGGCGTCCGCCGCGTACATCGACTCGCCCGTTTCGGCGACGCGCCCGGTGATGCCTTCTCCGACCTTCGTGAGGAGGACCTCCTCGTTCTCGCCCTGGTATTCGAGCAGCTCGCCTCCGAAGGCGATGGGTCGCAGCGTCTCTCCGTCGGGCTCGAGAAGGTTCACGCGGCAGTTGTGGTACGGGATCAGGCTGTGGATCTCGGTGAACACCGTCTCGCCGATCTGGCGGACGTCGAGCAGCTGATTGAGCTTGCTGGAGAGGCTCTGCAGCAGCTTCAGGTGCGCGACCATCCGGAACTCATGGCGCGGGACCGCCCGGACGCCGGACCACTCCACCTCCGAATACGTCGCGACCCGGTTTTTCCCGCCGGCTTTCGCCTGGAGCAACGCGAGCTGGACGTTGGCCTCGAGGTCGCGCGCGTTCGACGCGTGCTTCGGATACTCGACGAGCCCTGCGCTGACGGTGACCTCACGGTCCTCGATCGGGTCCGCGGCGATCGTCAGGCGAAGCTGCTCGGCGATCGGCCCCGCCTCGAGGAGCGTCGTCGCGGGCAACAGGATCGCGAACTCCTCGCCGCCGATGCGGCAGACGCTGTCCTCCGGCCGGATGTGCTCTCGGACGATCGCGGCAAGTGATCGGAGGATCGCATCGCCGCGGCCGTGACCGTCGCGCTCATTGATCGTCTTGAAGTCGTCGATGTCGACCGAGATCAGCGACAGCGACCTCCCCTTCGCGGCGGAGTCGCCGAGCTCCCGGTCAAGGAGTTCCTGGAACCGCCGGTGGTTCGGAAGGCCGGTCAAGGGATCCGCGACGAGCTCCTCCTGGAGCTGCTGACGGATCTGCGCGTTGTCGATCGCGAGCGCGGCGAGCTCCGCGAAGCGCTTCGCGAGCTCGAACTCCTCGACCGAGAAGTCGTTCCCGCGGCCGACCCGGTAGAGGTTCAAGACTCCCTTCAGGCCGCCCCCCGCCACCATCGGAAGCGAGAGCATCGACTCCTCGTCCTCGTGGGTCCCGGGGATCTGCAGCGCCCGGTCGTCGAGGTCGGCGTCGTTCACGAGCTGCGCTTCCTGGTGCTCGGCCGCGTGGCCCGTGATGCCCTGTCCGAACGGCACGTCGGTGTCGAGAAGGATCTGTTCCCCGTCCTTCTCGTCGCGGACGTAGACGGGCCGAAGGGAGCGCCGCGACGTGTCCGCTTCGTAGATCGTGATCGTGTCGTGCGGCACGAGTCCGTTCAGGCCGTCGGCAACCGCCTCGAGCATCGTGTCGAGATCGGACTCCGAGACGAGGAGGCGCGCGACGTCGGAGAGCACGTGGAACGAGGACTCCATGCCCGCCGCGGCCACGGCGCCGCCCAGCGCGAACGCGGATTCGTCAAGACGTTGCTCCAGATCCACCCACGACCTCCGATCCGGGCACGGAACCGGCCCACCTAACCTCATCGGAGAGGACCGGGCGAGGGTTGAGTCGAACGGCAACCCTTCGTGCCCGAGGCCGTGCCTGAGCCGGTTCATGACACCCGCGTCGGACCCTGCCAAGCTGCGTCGATGGATCCCCTCGTCTGGGAGCGACGCCCGACGTTGGAGCGCCCGGCCATCATCGCCGCGTTCCGAGGCTGGAACGACGCCGGCCGCGCGGCGAGCGGCGCGGTCGAGCACCTCCGGGAGGCCTGGGAGGCGGAGGCGTTCGCGTCGATCGACCCGGAGGAGTTCTTCGACTTCCAGGCGACGCGCCCCGAGGTGCGGCTGGTCGAGGGGGAAACGCGACAGATCGACTGGCCGGCGAACGAGATCCTGCACGCGAAGCCGGACGGTCGCGACGTCGTCCTCCTCGACGGCGTCGAGCCGAATACCCGGTGGCGCACGTTCACCGCCGCGATCGCCGGACTGGCGCGCGACCTCGGGGCGGAGCGATTCCTGTCCCTCGGAGCATTCCTCGCCGACGTTCCGCATCGCTCGCCGGTTCCGCTGATCGGCTCGCTCGCCGATCCCGTGGAGCGCGATCGGCTCGGGCTGCTGCCGTCCAACTACGAAGGACCGACGGGGATCACTGGTGTCGTCTCCGCGGCGCTCACCTCGAACGGGCTCCGCTCGGAGTCGTTGTGGGCGGCCGTGCCCCACTACGCGCCGAACGACGACCCGAAGGCAGCCATGGCGCTGGCGCGGACGGCGGCGCGCGTGCTCGGCGTCTCCGCCGACGTCTCCGAGCTGCTTCCTGCCGCGGACGAGTGGGAGCGCGAGGTCGACGAGGTCGTTGCGGGCAACGACAGCCTGACGCAATACGTCTCCGATCTCGAGGAGGCGGAGGCCTCCGAGGCGCCGACGGGCGAGGAGATCGCAGCGGAGGTGGAGCGCTTCCTCCGCGACCAGCGGGGCGGCAAGGACCAGCCGTGAGCCGCGTCCTTCCGCATCCCGGCGCGGTCGGCGGCGAGCAGCAACCGCAGGGAAAGAGCGGCACGCTCCGAGCCGCGATCTTCGGCGTGAACGATGGGCTCGTCTCGAACCTCTCCCTGATCATGGGCGTCAACGGAGCGCGCGTGAGCAACCACGTGATCCTCCTGGCGGGCGTCGCCGGGCTGCTCGCGGGCGCGTTCTCCATGGCGGCCGGGGAGTACATCTCGATGCGCGTGCAGCGAGAGGTGTTCGAGCGGCTGATCCATCTCGAGGCGCACGAGCTCGCGACCGAGCCGGAGGAAGAGCTCGAGGAGCTCGCGGAGATCTACCGGAACAAGGGCGTGCCGCCCGAGCTCGCCACGGAGGTCGCGGCCGCGCTGATGCGCGATCCCGAGGTCGCGCTCGAGACGCATGCGCGCGAGGAGCTCGGTCTCGACCCCGACGAGCTCGGATCGCCGTGGGGCGCCGCGGGCTCGTCGTTCGTCACGTTCGCGTTCGGCGCCTTCGTTCCGCTCGTGCCGTTCCTAATCTCGTCAGGAACGACGGCGACGCTGTGGTCCGCGGCGCTGAGCGCCCTGACGCTCTTCGTCGTCGGAGCGTTCGTCTCGATCCTCACCGGGAAGCGGTTCTGGTTCGCCGGACTCCGCGCCGTGTTCGTCGGAGCCGCAGCGGCGACGACCACGTTCCTGATCGGGCGCCTGATCGACTCCGGGCTGTAGCCCCGCTCAGCGCAGACGCGACGCTGCGTCCTCCAGCTCGGCCAGCGTCGCGCGGGCGACGGGCCGTCCCCGCGAGCGCAGCGCCTGGAGGTCTCCCGCCGCCTGAGCGGCGAGGAGCTGGCCGAACGTGAACGACTCCCCCGGGATCGAGACGTCGCTCGCGGGCGGTTCGACGATCTGGACGAAGCGCCCCGTCGGCGGCCCTCCCTTGTGGAGCTGCCCTGTCGAGTGCAGGAACCGGGGCCCGAAGCCGACCGTCGCCGCGATCCTTCGGACGTCGCGGATCTTCTCGCGCAGCGACGTGAGGCGCGCGGTGGTTTCCTCCGAGCGGGGCAGATAGGCCTGGATCCCGAGGTAGCTCGGGGGGCCCGCCTGAAGGACCTCCTCCAGAGGTTGCGCGTCGACCTGCGGCAGCGAGCCGGACGCGAGCACCTTCTTCGTGGCGTCCTTCGCGGACTGCACGTCGGGCTGATCGAACGGATTGATGTCCAGGACGGCGCCGGCGACCGCGGTCGCGAACTCCCAGAGGAACATCGCTCCGCCGACGTCACCGCGCCCGGCCGGATCGATCCGCTCGATCGGATGTCCTGCGCGCCCGAGCCATTCGAGGATCGGTCCGCCGGAGTCACCGGAGGAGGCGAAGACGCGGTCGTCTCCGTATACGCCGGGAGGACCGAGCGCCGCTCCCTCCACGGGGACGACGCCCTTGCCCTCCTTGCCCGTCGACTCGGCGATCAGCTGCTCGAGCCACGTTCCGAGCAGCGCGATCTCCGGAGGCAGCACGAACGTGAGTTTGTCGCGTCCCGCGAGCGCGGCCTCCCCGATTGCGGCGCCGAGTCGGACACCCGGGTTGTCGTCCGCCTCGTCCCTGCACGCGGCCGCCGCAGCGGCGGCGGACTCCACCAGCTTGCCGAGGTCCGCGCCGACGAGGGCGGCGGGAACGAGACCGAAGTAGGAAAGCGCCGAGTACCGGCCGCCGATGTCAGATGGATTGCGGAACACCCGACGGAAGCCGTGCTCGTTCCCGAGGTCTTCGAGCGGCGTTCCAGGATCCGTGATCGCGACGTAGCTCGCGCCCTTCGGATACTGCTCCCAGAAATGCGCGAAATGGGAGCGCGTCTCGATCGTCGTTCCGGACTTGCTCGAGATGACGAACAGCGTCCGGTCGAGGTCCAGGGAACGTTCCACCTCGAGGATCTGGTCGGGATGCGTCGTGTCCAGGACGATCAGGTCGAGGCCGTCCGGCCCGATGCCGAAGACGCCTCGGAACACCTCGGGCGCGAGGCTCGATCCGCCCATGCCCGCCAGGACGGCGGTCCGGTACCCGTCGGCTGCGCAACGTCTCGCGAAGCTCCGGAGGTCGTCGAGCTCCGCGCGCATCTGCTCGTGAACCGTGAGCCATCCGAGGCGGTCGGAGATCTCCGTCGGGTCCGGACGCCAGACCGTGTGGTCCTTCGCCCAGATCCGCTCGACGAGGTTGTCTCGTGCGAAAGCGTCGATCCGCTCCCGGACCGCTTCCGAAAGCCAGCCGGGCTCGCTCGGCGTGATCCTCACGCGAGTACCTCCTCGTCCTCTGCTTCCTCGTCGCCGACGAGGAGGTTCAACGCGCTCCGAAGCGCGTCGTAGCGGCGTTCCCCGAGCTCGCGGCGCGCGCGGCCCTCCATGGCAGCGATCTCGCGCCTCGCCTCGGCGACGTAGCGTCGTCCGCGAGCGGTCAGCCGCACGATCTTCGCGCGTCCGTCCTCCTCGTCGGGAACACGTCGGACATATCCGCGGCTCTCGAGATCGTCCACGACGAGCATCATCCCCTGCTTCGACATCCGCGCCCGCCGAGCGAGATCGGTGAGTCGCGTTCCCGACCGGCGGTCGATGTGCATGAACGCCGCCGCGTGGCCCGGCCGCACATCGGGATACCCCCGTTCGGTCATGCCGTCGCGGAGCTCCGACGCGAGCGCGCGATGCGCCTGCAGGAGCAGCCTCCCGAGATCGGTCTCGGCAGCCATCGGCGTCATCCTACCGGTGCGGGTTCGGTGGCCTAGCGGGAGGACGTATCCCCCGACCGCCGTACGCTCTTTTCGATGCCGATCGTCGTGCGCGAGGCGCGTCCGGAGGAGTTCGCCGAGGCCGGCGACGTGACGGCTACCGCCTACGCGGAGTTCGTCCGGCCGGAAGACGCCGACTGGAGGGCGTACGTCGAGGAGCTCCGCGACGTGGAGCGCCGCGCGGGCCGGGCGGTCGTGCTGGTCGCGATCGACGACGCACGGACGGACACTCGGGAGCGCATCCTCGGAACGCTCACGCTGGAGCTCTCCGCTCGGATCGACGAGGACTCGCCACCCCTCCCCGACGACGCGGCGCACATCCGGATGCTGGGCGTCCTTCCCGAGGCCCGGCGTCTCGGCGCCGCGCGGGCATTGATGGAGGAGGCGGAACGCCGCGCGAAGGCAGCCGGAAAGCAACGGCTCACGCTCCACACCACCGAGCGGATGAAGGCGGCGCAGGCGATGTACGGCTCGCTCGGGTTCTCCCGCGCGCCAGATCGAGTGTTCCCCGACGGGTTCGTGCTCCTCGGGTACGAGCGCTCGCTCGACTAAAGCGTCGCCGTTTCCACGCGTCCCCCGTGGGTAGGTCTCCAATACATCCCGGAACGGTCACACGTCGAAGGGAGACTCCCATGGAACAGAAGCTGAACGGCAAGCGAGTCGCGTTCCTCGCGACCGACGGCGTCGAGCAGGTCGAGCTCACGCAACCGTGGCAGGTGGCGAAGGATGCCGGCGCGAACGTGGAGCTCGTCTCGTTGAAGCCCGGCGAGATCCAGGGCATGGAGCACATGGACAAGGGCGAACGCTTTTCCGTCGACCGAACGTTGGACGACGCCCGCGCGGACGAGTACGACGCGCTCATGATTCCCGGCGGCGTCGCGAACCCCGACCGGATGCGGACGGATCCTCGGGCCGTCGCGTTCACGCGAGCGTTCTTCCAGGCCGGGAAGCCCGTCGCGGTGATCTGTCACGGGCCGTGGATGCTCGTGGAGGCGGACGTCGTCCGCGGCCGCACCGTCACGTCGTGGCCGAGCCTGCGGACGGACATCCGCAACGCCGGCGGCCAGTGGGTCGACGAGGAGGTCCACGTCGACAACGGTCTCGTGACGAGTCGCAAGCCCGACGACCTCCCGGCGTTCTGCGCCAAGATGATCGAAGAGTTCGCCGAAGGAACGCATCAGCGGCAGCCCGCGGGCGTCCGCGAGGCGTCGTAGGGGTTCAGGCGCAGCACGACTTTCCGAGGGCTTCCCGGCTCTGCCGGGGAGCCCTCAGCCGCGAGCGGTGAGGAGCTCTCCGCCGCCGCTGCGGAACTGCTGATCGTAGAGGCGCGAGTAGACGCCGCCGCGCTCGAGGAGCGTCTCGTGCGTTCCCTGGTCGACGATCCGCCCGTGGTCGACGACGAAGATGACATCCGCCGACAGGATCGTGGAGAGTCGGTGGGCGATCGCGATCGTGGTTCGGCCGTGCATCAGCGGCTCGAGCGCATCCTGCACGAGCCGCTCCGAGGTGGAGTCGAGGCTCGATGTCGCCTCGTCGAGGATCAGGATGCGCGGGTCCTTGAGGATCACGCGCGCGATCGCGAGACGCTGCTTCTCCCCGCCGGAGAGTTTGTAGCCGCGCTCTCCCACGACGGTGTCGTAACCGTCGGCGAGCTCCACGATGCGGTCGTGGATGAAGGCCGCCTTCGCGGCCGCCTCCATCTTCTCCTGCGACGCGTCCGGGTCGCCGTAGAGGAGGTTCCGGCGGATCGTCGTGTGGAAGAGGTACGTCTCCTGCGTAACGACGCCGATCGCGTCGCCGATCGACTCCAGCGCGATATCGCGCACGTCGTTGCTGTCGATGCGCACGCTCCCGCGCTGCACGTCATACAGGCGCGGCACGAGGTAGGTCATCGTGGTCTTTCCGGCGCCGCTCGGACCGACGAGCGCGGCGAGCTGACCCGGCTGGATCTCCAGGTCGATGTCTTGGAGCGTCCAGGGGCGCGGCACCTCCTGGTCGGCGAGCTCGTCGAGCTCGATCGGCGCCTGCGCGGTCGCGGCGGCCTCCGCTGCCATCTCCTCGGTGAGGGAGGGATCCGTCGGCGCGAGGCCCGGATCGGGCGTGTCGTATCGGAACCAGACGTGGTCGAATCGAACGCGCCCCTGCACCTCCTCCGGAGAGAGCTGCACGGCGTTCGGCGCGTCCTGGATCTCGTGGGGGAGATCGAGGTACTCGAAGATCCGGTCGAACAGCGCCATGGAGGACTGCACGTCGGTGCTCACCTGGAGCATCGAGCCGATCGGGAAGAACAGCCGGCTCTGGAGTGTGGTGAAGGCGACGACCGTTCCGTAGTCGATCGCGGTGGGCGTCCGGCTGTTGACCCATCCCGCGACCAGATAGACGAGCGCGGGCGTGATCGAGAAGAAGATCTGCACGACGGCGAAGAACGAACGCCCGATCATGGTCTGGCGGATCTGCAGGCCCGTCAATCGCTCGTTCTCGCTGCTGAACCGACCGATCTCGTGCCGCTGCCGCCCGAACGCCTTGGAAAGCAGGACGCCGGAGACCGACAGCGTCTCCTCGGTGACCGCCGTGAGATCAGCGAGGGTTTTCTGCGTGCTCGCCGCGACCTCGCGCCGCGCCTTGCCGACCTTGTAGGTGAACCAGAGGAAGATCGGCAGCATGAACAGCGAGAGCAACGTGAGCGGGACCGAGAGGAGCAGCATCGCGACCAGCGTGCTGATGATGATCACGGTGTTCGAGAGGATGCTCGAGGCAGTGTCCGTCACGACGGACTGGACCCCTCCGACGTCGTTGGCGAGGCGCGACTGGATCTCGCCGGTCCGAGTGGTCGTGAAGAACCGGAGCGGCATGTACTGGAGATGGCGGTAGAGGGAGTCGCGGAAGTCCTGCATCACCCGAAGGCCCACGAGGTTCGCGAGATACGTCTGGCCGATCCCGATCGTGCCGGAGACCACCGGGATCGCGATCATCAGCGCGACGTACCGATACAGGAGCGGCAGGTTCGGACACGCGGTTCCCGAGCAGGCCACCGACGCCGGCTCCGCCGGATTGCCGAAGAGCGCGTTGTTGAAGATGAACTTGATCAGCAGAGGGTTGACCACGCCGAGGATCGAGGTGGTGACGATCGCGAGCGCGACCACGGAGACCTTGCGCCTGTACGGCTTGAACGTGGCGACGACTCGGCGAACCGTCTCCTTTCGGATCGGCCGGGGGTCCTCGTCGTTCGGGCGCACGCGGAAGGCGCCGTGGGCACGCATCCTTCAAGGATACGGCCGACCCGAAACGGGCTCTGCGGCCAACTCCCGGGCACGCGAGAAGACCTCGTCGAGCATCTCCGGCGTCAGCTTCCGCGTGAAGGTGTTCTGCTGGCTCGGATGGAACGCTCCGACGAGCGTCCACGGCCCGACCGTCGCCTCCTTGCCGTGGCCGAACGCCGGCCGCGGCTTCACGCGATGCCCGAGCGCCGCCGCGGCGCGGAGCGCGCCGTCCCACGCGAACGCGCCGAGCGGCACAATGACGCGGACGAGCTCGAGCGCCTCGAGCTCGCGAACGAGGTACGGAAGACAGGTGTCGCGCTCGAGCGGCGTCGGCTTGTTCCCCGGCGGTGGGCAGCGGTTCACCGCAGCGATGTAGACGCCCGTCAACCGCAACCCGTCCTCGCGATGCTGGGACGTCGCTTGGTTCGCGAAACCGGTGCGGTGAAGCGCCGAGAACAAGAAGTCTCCGGATCGATCGCCCGTGAAGATGCGGCCCGTGCGGTTCCCTCCGTGCGCGGCGGGAGCGAGCCCGACGATCAGCACCTGCGCGTCGGGGTCTCCGAAGCCGGGGAGCGGGCGCGCCCAGTACGTCTCGCCCGCGTAGCGTCGTGGAGGAGCGGCCGCGGAGGCCTCCCTCCACGCGACGAGGCGCGGGCATTTCCGGCACTCGACGACCTCCGCGGCCACCGTCCGCAGGGCCGCGGCCCGTTCGTGCCGGCCGCGAGGGCTCATCCCAGGAGCGGGAACCGGTCGGCGAGCTCCCCAAGCGTCGCTCGCTCCTCCGCGGAGATCGCACGGCGGCCGGTGCCGGCCTCGATATACTCCACGTCAGTCCATCCGAGCTCGTCGGGCCGCACCTGTCCGAGGAGACCATCGAGCACCCCGACGACGACGCGCGCCGCGGGAGCGTCGACGTCTCGGTCTCGTCCGAGCGCCTCGAGAAGATCCAGCCGGTGGACGGAGAGCTCCAGGATCCGCGTCCGAAGGAACTCGTCGAGCCGCAGGACCGGCCCGAACGTCTGCACCGAGCGGGACGGATCCGCCTCTCCCGCAGCGGAGACGCGCGCCGGCCACATCGCGTCGAAGTCGCGAGCCAGCTCCTCGCCCGTCGCGTACGCGTCGGAGATCTCCTTCGCGCGATCCGCGATGTCGGGACCGTCGGCGACTGGGTCGTACGTCCGCCAGTAGCTCACGGCGTCGTGCTCCACGGGGAGATTCGGCGGAGCTTCCAATGCGGTTCCCAGCCGGTCGACGTCGCGGTACATATGGCCGAGGAGGTCCTTCACGCTCCACGGCGGGCATCGCGTCGGTCGCCCAAAGTCCTTCTCGCCGAGGTCGTCGACGATCGCGGAGACGCGCTCGCACTCCCCGCGCAGGACGTTCGCGAGCTCGGAGGAGCTACTCGCCTTCGTTCTCCTCCACAGGAGCGCCCTCGTGCCGCGCGGCGACCGCGGAGTCCGCGAGCACGCCGAGCGCCTCCTCCAGCTGCTCGTCGGTGATCACCAGCGGCAGGAGATGACGAAGCACGTTGTGATAGATGCCGCAGGAGACGGTCACGACGCCGCGCTTCTGCGTCTCCTTCATGAACGCGGAGAGGTACTCCCCCGCCGGCTCCTTCGAGTCGCGGTCCCGCACCATCTCGACGCCGATCATCGCGCCGATGCCGCGGATGTCTCCCACCTCCGGAACGTCGCGAGAGATCTCCTCCCAGCGCGAGCGGATCATCTTTCCGACCTGCTCGGAGCGCTCGAGGAGTCCCTCCTCCTCGATCACGTCGAGCACGGCGTTCGCGGCCGCACACGCCACGGGGTTCCCGACGTAGGTTCCGCCGATCGCCGACGGCCCCGGAGCATCCATCACCTCCGCGGGCCCGACCACGGCGGAAAGTGGATAGCCGCCGGCCAGCGCCTTCGCGAGGATCACGAGGTCGGGCTCGAAACTGAAGTGCTCACTCGCGAGGAAACGTCCCGTTCGGCCGCTCCCCGATTGGATCTCGTCGGCGATCACGAGGATCCCGTGGCGGCGGCAGAGCTCCGCGAGCTTCGGGAGAAACTCCGCGGTCGGAACCACGAAGCCGCCCTCGCCCTGGATCGGCTCGACGATCGCGCATGCGACGGTGTCCGGATCGACGACCGTCGTGAACGCGCGCTCGATCGCCTCGAGCGCGTCGGAGCCCGCTCGCTCCGGATCGGCGCTCCGGTACGGGTACGGATACGGGAGCCGGTAGACCTCCGGTGCGAACGGCCCGAAGCCGGTTTTGTACGGGTGGACGCGGCTGGTGAGCGACATCGTCAGGAGCGTGCGCCCGTGGAACGCTCCCTCGAAGCAGATCACTGCCGGCCTGCCGGTCGCGGCGCGAGCGAACTTGATCGCGTTCTCCACGGCCTCCGCGCCCGCGTTGAACAGGGCGACCTTGCGGTCGCCGCCCCCGGTGAGGCGGACGAGGCGCTCCGCGAGCTCGACGTACGGCTCGTAGGGCACGACGGAGAAGTCGGTGTGGGAGAAGCGCTCCGCCTGGCGCGTGACGGCCTCCACCACCTTGGGATGCGAGTAGCCGACGAGGTGGCAACCCAGCCCTCCGGAGAGGTCAAGCATCGTGTTCCCGTCCACGTCGGTGATCGCAGCGCCCAGCGCGTGATCGATCACCGTCGGGACGTGGAGATCCAACGGATCGCAGACGACCTCCTCCTTGCGCGCGATGATCTCGCGGGCCTTCGGTCCGGGAAGCTGGGTTCTCATCTCGATCGTCGGCACGTTCGGACCTCCTCGGGGACGGCGCACGCCGAGGCTACACGGGCGTCGACTGGTGCGGCACCTCCGCAAACGAGAAGGAGCGGCGCCCTTCCGGACGCCGCTCCTCCGGCGTTGCAACGTGCTTTAGGCCGTTAGCAGCCCGTGCACTTCCTCACTTCGACATCGTACGCACCGTACTGGTCGTCGTGACCGTTGAAGAGCACGTACGGCGTACCGCCGACGTTCGCGATCGAGCCGTACTCACTCATCCAGCTCGGGTTCTTGCTGGCACCCGAAGCCGTTTTGATGAGCGCGTGCGTCGGATAGGTGCTGCCATTGTTGGTCGACTCGTACCAGACGAGGATCTCCCGAGACTTCTCGAGACTCTGGGACTCGTCGCAGCTCACGTGCCCACCCGTCTGCGTCGTGATCGTGTTGCACTCCGTCAACGAGATGCCGACACCGCTCGTTCCGAGCAGGACCGGGATAGCTCCCGTGCCCGCCTGGTTGCAAGCAGTGGTCGAGCTGGCGCACGCCGTTCCCGCGAAGTTCGCGTCGGGGAACGCGTGGATCGTCTTCTTGCCAAGGAAGCTGCCGCCGCTGTAGACGTCGGAGAACGCCCCACCGGCGGTCGTCCAGGTAAAGACCATCCGCGTCGCATCTCCGGCAGCCTGCGAGTACCCGTAGTTGTCGTTCGCACCCGAGGACTGAACCGTGGTCGTGGTGCAGGCACCGCCCGCTGTGTTGCAGATGGCGATCTTCTCGGCCCCGGTCGGGCTCGCCGTATAGGCGACGCCGACCGCACTGCCATTCGTCGCCACCGCAGGGAGGCCCGAGAACCCGTCCACGTACCCACACGGACAGTTGCCGGCCGTCTGACCCGGCGTGGTGTCCTTGTTCGTCGTTGAGCCAACGTTCACCGGAGCTGCGAACGACGTACCGCTGTTCGTGCTCACCCAGAGGATGATCTTTCCGGTGTCGGCGTTGGTCGTCGTGATGTAGACGTTGGAGCCGCTCGTGGCCATGTACATGTAGTCGCCACGGAACGTCGCGCTCTGCCCCGGGAGCTTGATCGGCGCGCTGAACGTCGAGCCGTTGTTCGTGCTCCGGCGGAAGTAGTCGATGCGCGGCTCGCTCGCGTCGAAGGCGTACTTGCTGCACCCCGCGTCGTAGTAGTGCACCTGCGTCGTATACGCGGCGTACACGTTCGCTCCGTTCGTGACCAGGGTTCCTCGGTCAGCGCTGGAGCTCGTCCCACTGATGCTCTTCGGCGTGGCCCAGGCACCGCCCGAGAACTGCGAGGTGAAAACCTGGAGCTGGGGCCCCGCCCCGGTCCCGAAGCACGTCGATCCCAGGGTGTCGGAAACGAGGATCGCGCTGATCTGACCGTTCGCGTTCCCACCGATCGCGGGATCGCCGTTGTCCCAGGACCATGCGCCGACCTTCGCCCCGGCGTTGCTGAAGGACACAGCCGCGAGGGCTGTTCCCGCGAGAGCGACGACGGCGACGATCGCCAGCGGGATGGACCACGACACGCGTCGTGATCGTGACATGCAACCACCTCCTGTTCCGTGAGTGACACGGGTTGCGTCGCGGAGCCTAGGCCGCGTTGAACCCCGGGTCAACCCCGAGCTTTCTGCAAGAGGACGGAACGCGCGATCCGACGCTGACCAGGGACAACACCACACATCACCGTTGACCGGCGATGCAGGAGCGAGCTAGGGCAACCCCGATCCCGGAGGAGGAGGCACACAGAGCTCCGCGAGTCGCGTTCGCATCGCCGACAGTAGCGACGCGAACGCCGGATTCCCCGCCTGGTTCTGGAGTTCGTACGGATCGTTCGTCAGGTCGTAGAGCTCCTCGCTGCCCGTCGCGTAGTCGACGTACATCGTGGTCTCGTTCCGCACCGCGCAATACGTCGGGATGTCCTTGGCGTTCTCGGACATGTGCTCGACGAGGAAATCCGATCGCCACTGAGAGGTGAACGGATATCGCAACGGTTGTAAC
>JBJMLN010000065.1:0-4825 GCA_045805285.1 Actinomycetota bacterium
GAGGTCGAGAAGCTCGGGAAGCTTCGAGACTCCGGAGACATCACCGTCGAGGAATACGAGGAGCTCAAGCGCAAGGCCTTGATCCAGATCTAGGTGCCGGCGTCCCGGAACGTGAGGGCCTGAGGAGGAGAGCATGCAGCAGGACAACCGCAGCGGTTGGGCAGTCGGCTACATCATGTTCGCGTCGTTCATCCTGATTATGATCGGGATCTTCCACGCGATCGACGGCCTCGCCGCGATCGTCAACAACGACGTCTACGCTCACATCGGCGACTACATCTTCAAGTTCAACGTCACGACGTGGGGATGGATCCACCTGATCGGCGGCATCATCGTCCTGATCGCCGGTTTCTCGCTCTACGGAGGAGCGGTGTGGGCACGTACGGTCGGCGTCATCGTCGCGCTGATCAGCGCGATCGCGTCGTTCGCGTCGCTGCCCTACGCGCCGGTGTGGTCCATCGTCCTGATCGTGCTGGACGTCGCCGTGATCTGGGCGCTGACGATGCACGGCCGGGACGCGGCGGCGTAGCGACATCTCGGGAAGAACGCTCCGGCCGGTCAAAGGGCCCGGCCGGAGCCCTCCTTCCGTACTGGGTCAGCGCTTGACCGGCCCGCGAAGATGACTGCCTGAGCGTGTTCGGCTGACCGGAGATCCCTTCGAGCCCCTGGAGCGCTGATGGACGGCAAGGACAACCTCGAGCACGAGGTGGCTCGCCTCAAGAGCGAGAAGGCGGCGCTCGAGCGGAAGCTCGACCGCAAGGAGGCGCGGGCTCGCCGATGGAGGCGGTCCCGCCACGCCGTCGTCGGCCTTCTGGTCTTTCTTGCCGCGCTGAGCTTCGTCCTCGGAACGGTCACGGCGTGGGCGCACTGGCTCGTTCTGAACCCGGACAACCTCTCCAATACCGTCGGGCCGCTGCCCAGCAACCCGAAGGTGGCGCTCGTGCTGAGCACGCGGATCACCGACGCGGCGTTCGAGGCCGCACACTTCCAGGATCGTCTCCAGGCACAGCTCCCCGAGAAGGTCGCGTTCATCGCGGGCCCGATCACCGACGCCGTGCACGGATTCGTGCAGGAGCGCGTCCAGGTTGTGCTCCAGTCGCCGCAGTTCGAGGCGTTCTGGCGAACCGCAGTCTCCTTCAGTGCGCGACAGGCGATCGGTGTTCTGCGGGGCCACGAGGGAACCGTCAGCGTCCAGAACGGCACCGTCACGCTGAACCTCATCCCGGTCGTGAACAGCGCGCTGAAGCAGGTGCAGGCCAGCGCGTCGGACCTCCTCGGACGCAACGTCACACTGCCGACGATCACGCCCGGGATGGTGCCGGCCGAGGCGCGCGCCCGCCTCGAGCAAGCGCTCGGGGTAACGCTCCCGGAGAACTTCGCGCAGATCGTCATCCTCCGCTCGAGCTCGCTGGAGGCCGCGCAGACGGCCGTGCGGATCTTCGATCGGAGCGTCTGGGCGCTCGCGATCCTTTCGTTGATCTTCATCGTTCTCGCGCTCGTGCTCTCGGATCGCAAGCGGCGGACGCTGCTGCAGCTGGCGACGGGCATCGCGCTCGGCTTCGTGATCGTTCGCAACGTCCTGCGACTGAGCGACGACCAGGTCGTGAAGCTCGGACGGACGCCCGAGGGTCGCGCGGCGATCAACGTCATCGTCCACCAGATCGCCCGCGGGCTGTTCGTCCTGACGGGATGGATGCTCGTCGCGGCGCTCCTGGTCGTGCTGATCGCGGCGATCACCGGTCCGTACGGATGGGCGGTTGCGTTCCGCCGGTTCGTGGTGCAGGTCTTCGCGGCCCTCGGCTCCGCGGGGGACCGGATGCGGCAGCCGGAGGCAGTCGCGTGGGTCCGCGCACACGAGGACCTGCTCCGGGTCGGCGGCGCCATCGTCGCGATCCTGCTGCTGGTGATCTTCAGTGTCTCTTGGCTGGGGCTTCTGCTGATCGCGGCACTGCTCGCCCTCTTCGAGATCGTGGTCACGCGCGTCGGGCACACTCCCGCCGCCGTGGAATGACTCAGCGCCGCGCGGCGGGAACCTCCGGCGTCACGGGCGTCCACCGCTTCCTGGAGTAGACGACGCGCGTACGCGCGATGTGGTCATGCCAGCCCAGCCGGCGGTCGTCGAAGAGGATCCAGACGAAGCCGAGGTAGAGCGGGAGCGCCGAGATCAGGTAGCCGACGAACCGGAGCGCCGCGCGCGGGAGCCCCGGCCGCTCTCCCGTCGGCGTCGCGACGCGAAGCCCCATGAACGCCTTGCCGAACGTCTGCCCGAACGCCGCCCATCCGATCGTGAAGTACGCGGCCGCGGCCAGAAAGGCGATCGTCCCGGACAACCACGACTTGGCCGGATCCAGCCACCCCGGAGCGCTCAGGCGGAGCATCGCTCCGACGCGGCCGAAGAACCAGGCACCTGCCGCGAGGACGATGCTGACGAGGACGACGTCGATCGCGAAGGCGAGGAACCGGCTGGCGAAACCGGCCGTCGTTCCCCGGTCGCTCACTCCGATGGTTCGGAACCCTCGGGCGGCGTCGAACCCTCCTCCGGCGCCGGCGGTGCGATCGGCGTCTCCGGGGTGCGCGGGCTGCGGCGGAGGATCGAGCGCGTGCGCTGCTCCATGCGCTCGTCGGCGCCGGCGGCACGGTCTCGCACGTCGTCGAGGATCTCCTCGGTCGCGCCGGCACTCTCCGTGCGGATCACCTGCCGGACCTCGTCGCTCGTGGAGACGCGCTCGGCGAGCTCCCCGATCGAGGAGTCGGAGACGTCCTCCAGCGCGACCTCGGCGAGGAGCCGCGCGTGGCGCTCCTCCCGGCGGCCGACGCGAACGAGCTCGTCGAAGCGCTCCTGCGTCATGCCCCGGATCGGCGACAGGCGACCGCGAGCGAAGCGGAGCGCCTCCGGGACGCCGACCACGTTGAGCGCGGTCGTGAGCACCTTGAGCGTTCCGCGTGCGAGCGGCGGGAGCTCCGGCCGCATCGAGCTGATCCGTCTTCCGGAGTCGAAGACCGCACCGATCAGCGCCAGGCGGAACTCCTCCGCCGTCCGTGCCCGGGCCATCGGAACGCGCTCGACGTGGACGTCGACCTCCTCGAGCAGCATGTCCTCGGTCGCCACGACCTCGCGCTCGACGACGACCTCCTCCACCTCCAGCGCGGGCGGCTCCTCCAGCAACTCGGGCACCTGCTGAACGCGGAGCTCCCACAGGCGGAGGTTCGTCCGGAGCTTCTCGGCTGCGAGCTCCGCCGCCCCGAGGCCGAGGCGCGCGAACGAGCGGATCGGGTCGAACGGTGACACGGGGGTTCCCGGCGTCTCGGGAAGGAATGGCGTGGAAGGTTCCATGGGGACCGCTCCTCTTGGTTCGGGACCCCAGGGTACTCCTCAGTTCCTCGGCGATGCGGCCGCTGCCCGCCACGAGCGCGTCGGCGTGCCCGCGAGGTCCGAAGGATCCCGATCCACCCCGGCGGAAGGATCCGGATCCGCCGGCTCTCGGACGTCGCCGCAGGAACCATGACTACCTACAGTCGGTAGGGAACCGCCGACACGACGACCGACGGCTCGAAGAGGAACTGACCCTTCAGCGTGAGCGCGGTCTGGTTGTGGAGCAACCGGTGCCAGCGCTTCCGGACGACGATCTCCGGGATCACGATCGTGACCAGCGTCCTCGGCTGCTCGTCGAGGATCTCGCGGACCCAGACGTGCACGGGCTCGGAGACCTGACGGTAGGGAGAGGCAAGGACCTCCAATGGGAGGGAGATCTCGCTCCGCTTCCACTCCTGCGCGACGCTCTCGCTTTCCTTGTCGTCGATCGAGACGTGGAGACATCGCACCTCGTCGGCTCGAAGCGAGCGCGCGTACCGGAGGCTCCGCTTGGACGCGTTGTTCACACCCGACACCAGGACGACCGCGACGTGACGCCAGCCGTCCATCGCATGGCGGGGATCTCCGTCCGGGATCACGGGCTCGAGCGCCTCGTAGCCGGCGTGGTGGGCGACGTTCGTGACGACGATGCTGTCCTGCGATGCGAGTCGGGACTTGATGCGCTGCACGCGATAGGAGTGGAGGAGATGCCGCGCACGCGACGTGCGGATTGTCTCCGGGATGATGACGTTGACGATCGTGTCGGCGCCCGCCCTCGCCTTCTCGTTCGCGACGTAGGAAAGGATGTCCACCGACACGCTCGCATGCCGTGGAACGACGTCGATCGGATAGCCGAGCGCTCCCCAGTCGACGACCGCCTCGTCCGCCGACGCGCCGGCGCCGCCGAGGTGAAGGAGCCGCACGTCCTTGGGCAGCACCCGTGACGCGTACGCGGCCGCGAGGACGTCGTTCGGTCCCGGCTCACCGACCGGGATGACCACCGTCTGGCGTGGCAGGTCCTGCGCCGTCGTCCGCGCGGGGTCGGACAGCGAGGCCTTCGCTTCTTGGTAATGCTTGTGCACGCGCAGGAGGCCCGCGAGCATCACCGGGATCGCGATCAGGATGATCCACGCGCCCTGGGAGAACTTCGTGGCCGCGATGATCACGGTCATGATGCCGCTCACGATCCCGCCGAGGCCGTTGAAGAACAGCCCGGTCCTCCACTTCGGCTCGCGAAGCGTGAGATGGCGCTTGGCCATCCCGAGCTGCGAGAACGTGAACGACGGGACGACGCCGATCGCGTAGAGCGGGATCAGGCGCGTGACGCTCGCCTTGAAGACGATGATCAGGACGCTTCCGAGGAGCGCCAGGGCGATGATCCCGTTGGAGAACACGAGACGGTCTCCGTAGCGCGTCAGTTGCCGGGGAAGGAACGAGTCACCGGCGTGGAAGCTCGCGAGCCGCGGGAAGTCC
>JBJMLN010000066.1:0-2023 GCA_045805285.1 Actinomycetota bacterium
CAAGGTCCTCGACGGAACCGAGCGCCTTGTCGGCGCCCGCCGCGAGGAGGTCGGCGACATGCGGGATCGTCGCGCCCTGCGAAGCGAACTGGGTGAGGGCGGTCACGCCGATCTGCGTCGCCTTCCCGACGTCGAGCTGCCCGGCCGCCGCGAGCGCGAGGGCGCCCTTGAGGTCCCCGCCGAGGATCTGGGCCGTCGAGCGGCCCGCCTTCTGAAGCTCGATCTCCGCGTCCGCTACCTGGAGCGCGGACTGCCCGAACGCCTGGCCCTGCTGCATCGCCGCGTCGGAGAGCTGCTTCATCGTGCCGGTCGTCGCGCCGGAGAGCGTCCGGAGCTGCGCCATCTTCGCGCCGTACTCCGCGGACGCCTTCACGACGAGAGCGATCCCGGCGGCGGACGCGGCGCCGAAGGCGAGGGCCGTCTTCCCGCCGACCTCCATCGCCTTCTGCTGCGCCTCGAACTTGACGCGTGCTCCGTCCGCGCCCGCCGCGGCTCTCCGCGCCTCCTGCTCCGCGAGACGCATCCCGGCGAGGAAGCCGTTGACCTGAGCGGTGAGAACGACCTCGACGGTCCTATGGCCTGCCATGCGTGCTCCTTCTTCGTGCTCGAGCGTTTCACGAGGAACGCGCGGAGGTCGTCAGGTCAGATCGGCCGGGCGCCGGCGGGCCCGTCTTCTACGCGGACGAGGGACCAGAGGAGACGTCCCGTGTCCTCGTCCGGGAAGTCCGCCGCGCGCTGCTTCTGCGCCCGGTTGAGCTCCGCCTGCGCGTGGTCGATCTTGACCCGGGCTTCGTAGTGCCAGCCGCGGAACCGGTCGTTCGGGTCCGCGAGGGGAGACGTCGCCTCGTCCATCGGGATGCCGTGCGGGCCGATGTTCGCAGCCTGCGCCCGCGCCGCGATGAGGAGGGCGACGTCGTCGTCCGTCCACTCCGGCTCCCGTTCCACGAGAAACGCGGACGGGCCGGACTCGTCCCGCTCGAGGACGCGGAGGACGGTCCGCGGCTCCTCCCCGGTGATCCTCCGCGGGTTGACACCGATCGAAGCCGCTAGCTCGACCTGCTGCCGGTGCCAACCCGAAAGGCTTTTCCCGCGGCCTCGAGCCTCCGCTGCGGACCGTACTCGTTCAGGTCCCAGACGTTCGACGCGATCCGCTCGAAGTCCCGCCCGGAGAGCGCCACCCACAGGTCCGCCCACTGCTCCGGCGAGAGCTTCTCGAGGCGCTCCGTCTCCGTCCCGTCCTCCGCGGTCTCCCGGTGGAGGACGGCGCCGGACTGCGCCGCCGCGGCCCGCGCGACGGAGTGGTAGTTGTACCCGTACTGGACGTCGATCGCGATGTCCGGCCGGGGCGGGTTCCGGAACGTGATCTCCGCCCACTCGGGGCCGGGGAGCTGCACGAACCTGAACGTCCAGTAGGTGCCGCGCGCAGCTTCCGCGCGCTCCTCCTCGAGCTTCCCGATCGCGTCGACGAGCTCCGTCCGGCGGACGTCGAGGAGCGCCCGGCGCTCCTCGATCTCCTTCGGCCGGACGTCCGCCATGCGGAGGCCCGACTGCTTGACCTCCTCGAGCTCGCCGTCGAGGTCCTCCTCCTGCTCGTCGACGACGGCGATCTCCGCCCGCGTCTCCGCGATGCGCCGGTCGAACGCGTCGAGACGGTCCGAGACCGCCGAGTCGAGGACGATCGCGACGTCCCGGTGTGGGCGCTTCGCCGTCTTCTCCTGCGTGAGTGCCTCCGCGAAGGAGGTCCCGCTTCCTGCCACTTCTGCTCCGTTCCGCTCCGGATCTTCTTCCGCTGGTCCTGCCGGGCCCGGGGAGACGCCCAGCGGAGAACGCCTCCCCGGGGGCCTGCTACGTCAGGGCGACGTTCCGCTGCGTCGTCGCCTTGATGTAGAGCGTCTGCGTGATCGTCTGTAGCGCGTTCTCCGCGGGAGGGTCCTTCCGCTGCTTCCCCGCCTCGATCGTGTAGATGTCGACCTTCTGCGCGGCGGTCCAGTCGGTCGCGTTGTCGATCGAGTCGCGGTCGACG
>JBJMLN010000067.1:0-2526 GCA_045805285.1 Actinomycetota bacterium
CGACGTCATCGACGACCGCGCGGATCTCCGGAACCGTGAGGTACGGGACGCCGCCGCGCTGCCCGTGCTCCGCGTGGCGCCGCTCCCGGTCCTCGCAGAAGCCGCGGAGCCGCGCGATCGCGCGCTCCGGCGTCACGGGAGGACCTCGAAGGGGAGCGAGGCGACATGCGCGGAGGCCGCGTCGACGGCGCTCCGGTTCCCGGCCTCATCCTCCGCGGCCCAGGCGTACCCGGAGACGCGGGTCCAGACGATGCCGTTGTGCGGCCAGCGGACGCGGGCGCCGCGCTCGATCGGCAGTGCGGAGACGCCGACGAGGATCTCCGCAGCGCGGCGGAGGTTGTCCTGCGCCTCCGCGACGTCGATGTTCGGGTTCACATCGGCTCCTGCGCGGCGTTGAACGCCTCCGTGGACTCCCGCTCGTAGCGGGCTTCCTCGTCCTCCTCCGGCGGCGGGACGTCCTCCCGCGGCTGGCCGGCCACGTCCTCCGGCTCCGGCAGGGGACGGCGCTCCCGCTCCGCGTTCCCCTCGACCGGAAGGTGGAGCGCTACCGGCGGGGACGTCTCCCCCGCGACGCGCTTCTGGATCGTCTCGTCCGCGGACTCCGCGAGCGCGAGCTCCGTCGAGAGGGGAACCCGCTTCGCGAGCTGCCGGAGGACCGTCTTCAGCGCCATCTGCTCCTCCCACTTCTTCCACGGGTCCGGGACGGGCTTCGGCCGCCGTGCGAGGACCTCCGCCTTGGTCATGTACTGCCAGACGGTCCCGCCGTTCTTCGTCTCGACGGAGGCGACGACGCCGGTCCACGGCTGCTTCTCGTCCGGGACGCCTCCCGCGGGCGCCCACTCGTAGACGAGCCCGCGGTCCGCGGTCGCCATCATCCGGAAGTGGTCCCCCTGCCGGACCACGAACCAGTCGATCTTGCGGGCGCCTGCCCGGTAGAAGAGATCGACGAAGCCCTTGTAGCCGACCACGAGCGTGGCCTGGTTCCCGTAGGGCACGACGTAGACGAGGCCGCGCGGTCCCCCGATCTCGAGCCCGAGCTGCGCCGCGATGTAGAGCGCCCCGAGGCGGGACTCCGGCGTCGTCTGCCCGAGCTTGGCGGAGGAGCGGAACGTCGTGACGGCGGCCGCGATGAACCGGTCGACGCCGATCCGGTCCGCGAGCGCGAGCTGGAGCGCGTGCTCGTCCGAGCGGACGAAGTCCTCGATCCTCCCCGTCTGCTCGAGGGTCTTCGCCTGCGTCTCCTGCGTGCGGCGCACGAGGTCACTGCTCATTGGTCTTCTCCTTCTTCGGCTTCTTCGGGAGGAACGTCCGCGACGGAGCTCCCTGGATCGTGTACGCGTCCGCGAGGTCCGGGTAGTCGGCGCGGAGCGCGTCCCCGTTCAGGCGGCGGGCGCCCTGCTTGGTCTTCCACGTCGCGAGGACGGTCTTCCCGTCCGGCGCGAGGAGGGTCTCCTTCTCCCGCATCCGGATCTGGAGCGCGAGCTTGAGCTCCGCGACGGCGTCCGCTGCGCCCTTCTCCGTCGCCTGCGCCGCGAGGAGGTCCTCCCAGAGGAGGACGTCCTCCTCCGTCGCGTCGAGGACGCCCTCCGGGTCGGGCCAGAGGGAGACCGCTTCCGCCGTATTCGACGGATCGGGCTCGCGCCGGCGGAGGACGTGCTCCTCCCAGAAGCGGCGCGTCTCCGGGAGGAGCACGTCCTCCTGGAACTCGCGGTCCGCCTCGATCGGGTGGACGTGGAACCGCCGCCCGCCGACGAAGGCGAGGGCGTATCCCCGGGGCGCGTCGAGGACGTAGAGCTCCGCCTGGATCTGCGCCTGCACGGCGAGCGGGATCTCCTCCTCCCACTCCGCGCCCGCGTACTGGTGCGCCGTCTTCATCTGCACGGGGACCCACGTCCCGCGCTTCACGACGAACCGGTCGATCGACGCGTGGAGCCACGGCGCCCGCGTGCTGCGCGCCATGAATCCGCGGCGGAGGACGCCGAGGTCGGGGCGGAAGCGGCGGATCCAGCGGCCCATCGTGAGCTCCTCCGCGTGGCCGATAAATGCGAGCTCCGGATCCATCCCGCGGTCGACGCCCTGCTTCGCCCGGTACACGTCGAGGGGGGAGGCGAATGGAGAGAGGTGGAGGACCGCGGGGACCTCGGACGCCCCGAGCGTCTTCCTCCGTTCCTCCTCCCAGGCGAGGGAGTCCGGGCGGACGTCTACCCGCACGAAAGATGCCGCTACTTGGTCCCGTTCTACGTCCGCGGTCGGGCGTGTCACGGCGCTCATGACGCCGCCTCCAGCCGGGCCGCGAGGGCCGCGAGATCGTCGCGCATGTAGGCGATGCTCGATGCGGCGCGGATGCACGCTGCGGCGGTCGCGGCTTCCTCGGGGGTGAGGGTGACGCCCGCCGGAGCGGGCCGTACGAGCGCGAGGACCCGGTCAGCGACCCGCTCATAGTTCGCGGGAATCGGCGCCCCGAAGTTCGGCGTCATGTTCCCGGACAGGACCCGGAGGAGCGCGTCACGGTCGATCGCGACGGGC
>JBJMLN010000068.1:0-4918 GCA_045805285.1 Actinomycetota bacterium
CCTTGAGAGGGTGGTGTCCTGGGCCACTAGACGATGGGACCTCGTTCCGTCGCGGCGAGCCGGAAGGATAGCCCACGCACCGTCGCGTGCCTGATTTTCCCACCGCGAAGCATGTTTGAGCGCTGCGGCCCCGGGTACCACCTTCGACGCACGATGGCTTCGGGCTTCGCGCCCGAGCACGGCCGGCTCCCAAACTCTCCTCCGGGGGCCGTGCCGTGTTTCTGGCGTTCTTCGCACTCCGTGAGGGCTCTTTCATCTGCGGGTTGAGCCGTCGCGACGGCGGGAACAGTGGCGATTGGCCGTTTCACGCGGGGCTCGCGGCCGCCCAAGGAGGACTGCGTGCTGGACGTCGGGGAGCCCGACCGCTCCGGCGACCGCGTATCGATCGCTCTTCGAGGCACGCTCGCAGGCCCCGACGCCGGGCGTCTGCGTCATTGCGTCGTCGAGCATTACGTCGACGACGGCGTCCGCGAGATCTACCTCGACGCGAGCGAGCTCGCCTTCGTGGACGAGGACGGGGTCGGAGCCTTGCTGCGCTTGCGCGCGGAGGCGATCGTCAGGAGCAAGCGCCTCTGGGTCGTCCGTCCACGCGGCCAGGTGCGGGACAAGCTCGCGTTGATCAACGTGCCCGGCCTGCTCGGGCCCGAGGTCGAGGAGCCTCCGCTCAGCGGAGACTCGGGGGACGCGGACTAGACGGGCTCCACGCGACACCGGATGGAGACGCCCTCGCGCTCGTAGCCGAACTCCCTGGCGACAACACGAGCGGTCAGGAAGTCGGGCTCGTCATCCTCGTCGGTGAGATCGAGCACGACCGTGTCACCCACTCCTGGCACCGGCAAGCCGATCCGGTACTCGTAAAGCGCCTCGCGGTCTCCCGAAGGGCGGGCCCAGACGAACAGCACGTTCGTGCGCTCCTCGACGATGCCGCCGAGGCCCTCCAATCCATCGGTGTCGTCCACGCTGACCTCCCTCTCGGCTGATGATTCTCCCCGCGGCGGCAGGAACCGAAAAGCCGCCAGGCCCGGGGATAGACTCGGCCGCCGTTCCTCTCCCGAAGGCGCCCTGACCCGTGATCGATCGACGCTCCGCCTGGCCTGCGCGGTCCCGAACCCTACTCGCGTTGCTCGCAGTCGGGCTCGCGGTCGCGGGAGCGTGCACCTCCGGCGGAGGGAGCCAGGTACGGCCTTCCGCGTCTCCGTCCCCGCTGCCGGCCGGACTCTCCACCACTGCGCCGCCCGGCCTCGGAAAGCTCGATCACCTGATCTTCATCGTTCAGGAGAACCGCTCGTTCGATCACTACTTCGGAACGTTCCCGGGGGCGGATGGCATCCCGATGAAGAACGGAAAGCCGACGGTGTGCGCTCCGGACCCCGCGATCCACAAGTGCCTCCCGCCCTATCACGACCCGAACGTCGTCAACGACGGCGGCGGCCACTCACATCCCAAATCGGTGATCGACGTGAACGGCGGAAAGATGGACGGATTCATCCGTGCCGTCGTCGACGGGCCGAACCCGTGCGGAGACGCTCCGTTCTCGGAACAGTGCCAGACGCTCACTGGTCCGCAGGGTCAGCCCAGCGCGATGAGCTGGCACGACGCGCGGGAGATCCCGAACTACTGGGCCTACGCGGAGCACTTCGTTCTCCAGGACCATCTCTTCGCGCCGGCGGATTCCTGGACGTTGCCGTCGCATCTCTTCCTCGTCTCGGCATGGTCGGCGACGTGCGCCGACGTCTCCGATCCGATGAGCTGTCGCTCCGACCTCGACCTCAACGGAGTGATCGAGCAGCAGCGGAAGGGACCGCAGGAGCCGATCTACGCCTGGACGGACATCACCTGGCTCCTGCACCGCGCCGGTGTGAGCTGGGCCTACTACGTCGGGAACGGAACCTGCGTCGACGACTGCGCGCATCACGCCGGTCCGCGAGCGACGGTTCCGGCACAGGATCCGCTACCGGGTTTCGCCACCGTCCACGAGGATCAGCAGCTCGGGAACGTCAGGGAGCATCCGCTCTACTTCCGCGCCGCCGCCGCGGGAACGCTCCCGTCGGTCACGTGGGTCATGCCGGGCCGCGGCTACAGCGAGCACCCTCCCGGATCGATCAAGCGCGGACAGGCGTGGGTGACGAGGGTCATCAACGCGGCGATGCGCGGCCCCGACTGGAACAGCACAGCGATCTTCCTGACGTGGGACGACTGGGGCGGTTTCTACGACCACGTTCCTCCGCCGAGGGTCGACGCGAACGGCTACGGCATCCGCGTTCCCGGGATCGTGATCAGCCCGTACGCACGACAGGGCTACATCGACCACCAGACGTTGTCGTTCGACGCGTATCTGAAGCTGATCGAGGATCGGTTCCTGCAGGGTCAGCGGCTCGATCCCGCGACCGACGGGCGGCCGGACTCGCGACCGACGGTGCGGGAGGAGATCCCGATCCTGGGCGACCTGACGAAGGATTTCGACTTCAGTCAGGATCCGCGATCGCCGCTGCGGCTGCCGCTCGATCCTCCGCCGGGCGAGCCTCCCGCGTCGTCGACCTGAGCGAGCCGTTCGCCGGAACGTCCGTAATCGACGCCGAGACCGGCTCCGCCTCGTGAACTCCACGGAGGAAGACCCGGAACGCTGCACCGCCGCCGGTGCGTTCCTCGACCCAGGCGCGGCCGCCGTGGAGCTCTGCGAACCGCGCCACGAGAGACAGGCCGAGACCCATGCCGGGGGAGTGCGACACGGTGTCGCCGCCCTGACGGAACGGCTCGAAGACCGACGTTCGGAGCTCCGCCGGGATGCCGGGGCCCGCGTCCTCGACGGAGAGCAAGACGCCGTCGGCCTCCGGCCGGACCGAGACCCATACGGGGGTTCCCGGCGGCGTGTGACGGGCGACGTTCGACAGCAGGTTCTCGACGATGCGCTCGACCTTCGGCGGATCGATCTCGCCCTGCACGGACGGAGCCTCGACGTGCACCGTCCGCGCCTCGACGACCTCGGAGGACTCGACGAGCTCGCGGACGAACGACCCCACGTCGATGGCGCGGCGCTTCGGCTCGAGGATGCCGCGCCCGAGGCGGTCGACGTCGAGGAGGTCGGAGAGCAATCCGTCGAGCTTCCGGGCCGCGCGGACGAGCGCGTTCAGGAAGTCGTCCTGCTGCTCGGCGGTGAGGTTCAGATCCTTGTGCTGGAGGGTGAGCGCGGTGCCGAGGACCTGCGTGAGCGGCGTTCGTAGCTCGTGCGATACGGCCTGCAGGAACGTGTTCTTCATCTCGTCCACGGCTCGGAGACGCGCCGCGGCTTCGCGCTCCTTCGCGAGGAGCTTCGAGAGCTCGTCCTCCGCGTCCTTCTGCTCGGTGATGTCGTACATGATCCCCTGGATGAACAGCGGCCGGCCCTCCGCGTCGCGCACGGGAAACGCGTCGTCACGGATCCACAGCACGTCGCCATTCCGCCGGTACATGCGGTACTCGGCGTGGTAGACGTGGCCTTCGGCGCGGCTGCGCTCCTCCGCCTCGATCACGCGCGCCTTGTCGTCCGGATGCAGATGCGAGGCGAACGGATGCGGATGCTCCATCCACTCGGCGGGCGTGTAGCCGAGCATCGGCTCGATCTCTGCGCTCACGTACACCCAATCGCCGTCGGGACCGAACTCCGCGAGGTAGACGATCGCCGGGATCTGATCGACGAGGCTTCGGTACTTCGCCTCGGCCTCCTGGAGGCGGGCGTTGTGGCCCTCCATCGCGCGGGCGGCTCGGACCAGCCGGGGAAAGACGCTGGCATAGGCGACGAGGAGGACGCCGCCGAAAATGACGAAGATCAATCGGTCGGGACCGCTGTTGAGAAGGAGCGCCGTGCCGACCACGCCCAGCACGAGGAGCGCGGTCAGACCGACCACGGCTGATCGCCCGAACAGCGCGGGCGGGGCGGTACGTTCGCGGATCCTCATGTCCCGTGCCTCTCTCTGAGAGCCATATCGGGCCGCTCGCGCCGTGCCTGTAGACGCGGCTACAGGCGCGCCCGCGCGATCCGGAGCCCGCGGGGCGTTGTCTGCGGGGGCGACGCGTGCTACTTCTGTCCCTCCGCCGAACCCGAGGGGGTGCGCGCCAGGCACGGCATGTCCGAGCTGTTCGACCCGTTCTCGGAGGCTTCAGATCCGGCCGCGCCAGCGAGCCGGCGCCCGGCTGCGCGCACGATCGAGCCACCGCGCGTCGGCGTGGTCCTCGCCGCGGGGCGCTCGGAGCGGTTGCACCGGGTGACGGGTGGCGGCTCGAAGGCGCTCATCCGGCTCGGAGGGCTGACGCTCGTGGAGCGGGCGGTCCGCATGCTCCTGTCCAAGGGGATCGAGAAGGTGCTCGTCGTGGTCGGCTACCACGCGGGTCCCGTCGCGGCCGTCGTCGGACGTCTCGCGCCCGGACGCGTCCAGGCCGTCCATGCCGACGGCTGGGAGGCGGGGAACGGCGCATCGCTCGCCGCCGCGGAGCAGGCCGTGAAGGGCGAGGACCTGTTCGTTCTCCTCACGGCCGACCACGTCTTCGGAGAGTCGGCGCTCGACGGTCTGCTGCGCGCGAACCGTCCGAGCGTTCTCGTCGACGAGGACCCCGAGGCCGCGGTCTGGGACGAGGGAACGCGCGTGCGCGTCGAGAACGGCCGCGCGCTCGCCTTCGGCAAAGCGCTCGACGAGCCGGCCGTCGACTGCGGCGCGTTCGTGTTCCCACAGGAGATCTTCGACGCGCAGCGACAGGCGGCGGATCGAGACGACGCGACGCTCGCGGGAGCGGTCTCGATCCTGTCGGACGCGACGCCCGTGGAGACCGTCGCCCTTCCGTCGGCCAGCTGGTGGATCGACGTCGACACGCCGGAGGACTTCGCCACCGCGCGGCGGCTGATGCGTCGGTCACTCTCGAAGGAGAGCGACGGGCCCGTCTCTCG
>JBJMLN010000069.1:0-44004 GCA_045805285.1 Actinomycetota bacterium
CCAGGCGGAAAGAAATGATCGAACGCGAACACGCCGTCGTAGCCGAGCTCCTCCGCGTGCCGGGCGAAGTCGAGGACGCCTCGCGCGTCGTCGGTGAACAACGGAAGGACGAGTCCGAGCTTCATCGGGATCGCTTCATCCGCCGAGCTCCTCCAGCGCGAGCTTCGCGGCCCCGATCGCGCCGGCCTCCTTCCCGAGCTCCGCAGCGACGATCGGAACGTCCGCCCGTGCGTCCGCCGCCTCGACGGTCTCCGCGAAGCGCAGGCGCGCCGGCTCGAGGAGGAAGTCGCCGGCGTCCATCGCGCCCCCTCCGGCGACGACGATCTCCGAATCCAGCACGTTCACCAGTCCGGCGATGCCCTCGCCGAGGCGCGAGCCGACGCGGCGGAAGATCTCCAGCGCGGTTGCGTCCCCGTCTCTCGCCGCTTCCGTGATCGCCTCTCCACGTGCGCGAGCGGGATCGCCGCCGAAGCGGTTCGCGAACGGCGTCGACGGGTCCCCCTTCACGGCCGCCCCCGCGAGACGGTCGATCGCGCGGCCGGAGGCGACCTGCTCCCAGCAGCCGTGGTTGCCGCACCCACAGAGCGGGCCACCGGGCTCCACGATGATGTGGCCGATCTCCGCCGCGAAACCGTGAGCGCCGCGGAAGAGTCTGCCTCCGGAGACGACTCCCCCGCCGATCCCGGTGCCGACGGTGACGAGGAGCATGTCGTGGGCATCCCGTCCGGCGCCGAAGCGGAACTCCCCCCACGCCGCGGTGTTCGCGTCGTTGTCGACGATGCAGGGCAGCCCGAGTTTTCCGGAGACCTCGCCCGCGAGCCGCACGTCACGCCAGGCCAGATTGGGCGCGAACCGGAGCGTTCCCGTTTCGGCGTCGATCATCCCCGCCGCGCCGATGCCAACGGCGCCGACCCGGGGCGTCGCGAGCCTCTCGGCGCACGCCACCGTCGCGGCAACCGTCGCTTCGGCGCTCTCGGCCGGCGTGGAGTCGAGGCTCCGATCCAGCACGCGACCGCGCTCGTCGATCCTGACCGCGGCGATCTTCGTTCCGCCGACGTCGAGGCCGATCGCCTCCGTCGGTGAGCCCGCCGCTTCCGACACCCGGCTAGGCGAGATCGATGTGCTGGAGACCCTGCTGCTTCGGCGCGACCTCGTCGCCGCGCTGGTCGACGGCCGCGCGAACCGCCATCGAGACCTCGCGCACCGCGGCCAGCAGGTGGCCGAGGATCTCCGGCTGGAGGTGCTGCGCGGTCGAGAGCACCGTGCAGATCGGGCAGAACGGAACGTTGCACGCCACCGTCTTGCGATCCGCGCGATCGGGCTCCGTCGTGCTCGCCGCGGACCTCGGCGTCGCGCTGCTGCTGCGGTGCGGCGTCTCGGGTATCGCCGTGCCGAACTCGTCTTTGTCCTTCGTCGTCATCCTCACCTCCGCCTTGAGATCGTCGCCGCGTCGGGCTGGCGCGACGGTTCGCCGAACCGGATCTCCAACTCGTCGTCCACGAAGTTCGCCTCGACCACGTCGAGCCGCTGGAGCGTGTGCGGCAACACGAGGTTCCGCTTGTAGGAGCCGACCCGCACGTAGAGCTCCTCGCCGCCGCGATTGATGTCCATGTCGGAGCGGTCGGCGAACGGCAGCCGCATCGTCAGCAGGTAGCCACCCGGCACCTTCCGAACACGGATCGGGTCTTCCCGATAAAGGATCCGGGTGGCGTCGTCGGCGTCGTAGACCTCTTCTCCCATCTCCTCGAGCAGCGGGATGCCGACCATCTCGCGGTCGAACAACCGGGCGGTGAGGATCGGAAGCGGCTCGAACGACTCGCGGACCGTCTGGAGGTGCTCCGCCTGGATGCCCTTCCACTTCACGAAGTAGGGATCGGTGACGGAGTCCGGGATGATGCGGTTCACCACGACCGCGTCCACGCGGTAGCCGAACAGCGAAAGGTAGGTGTAGGTCCTCCGCGCCTCGGCGATGACCATCTTCTCCGGGTTGACGACGAGGCGGACAGAGCTCACGCGCTCGTCGATCAGGATCCGGCGCACCGCGTCGAGGTTGTTGTGGAGGCTCTCGATCGCGCTGAAGACTTGGTCGCCGGCGATCGGGAGCGTCGTCATCTTCGAGACGATCGGGCGGATCGTCTTCACGAGGCGGCGCTCCACCGGGAAGATCCGCTCGATGTACCAGTTCATGATCTCCGGCAGCGACAGCAGTCGGAGCGTCTCCGCGGTCGGCGCGCAGTCGACGACGAGGACGTCGAACTTCCCGCCCTCGACGTGGCGACGGACATCGATCAGCGAGAAGATCTCGTCGATCCCCGGGATCACGGAGAGCTCCTCGGCCTGGATCGACTCCATGCCGGCCCAGTTCATGACCGAGATCAGGTACTCCTGGATCTCCCGCCAGTTGGACTCCAGGCGATCCTGCGCGTCGATCTGCTCCGCCCACAGGTTCGAGCCGAGCATCGTCGCGTTCGAGCCGATCTCCATGTCGAAGGAGTCCGCGAGGGAGTGCGCCGGGTCCGTGCTCATCACGAGCGTGCGCTTGCCCGCCTCCGCCGCTCGGACGGCGGTCGCGGCGGCCACGGTCGTCTTGCCGACCCCGCCCTTCCCGGTGAACAGCAGCACCCGCATCGTGCACAAAGCCTATCGGGCCGCGCGCCGGACGGAGTCGGCGCTATTTGTTCTCCACGCGGGGAGCGCGCGCTAGCGGTTCTCCACGCGCTCCTTGAGGCCCTTCAGCGCGGCCGCGATGACGCGCTTGGCGCCCTCGGTGCGGAGCATCGCCGGCACGAGGACGCCCAGCTCGACGGAGAGCCGGTAGGTGACCTCGGTCTCGTCGTCGATCTCGTTCAGGAGGTATTCACCGTGGAGCTCCCGGACGGCGCCGCGCGCCTCGGTCGTGGACCAGGAAAGCCCCAGATCGCCGGGGGCGTAGCGGTACGCGAGCGTGTAGGCGGCCTTGCCGAGAACGGGAACGTCGACCTCGAACGCGACGCGGGTAGCGAGGTCGCCCGGACCGCGCTCGAGGACGCTCACCGACTCCACGCCCGCCCATTCGGGGTAGGCCTCGTAGTCGGTGATGACGTCCATCACCTCCGACGCGGGTGCGTCGATCGCGATCGTTCCCTCGGCCTGCTCAGCCATTGCTCTTCAGCGTCGACATCCCGGAGACCCCGACCAGCGCGGCCGACGCGACGGAGAACAGCACGATGACGGCTGCGATCCACAGCAGCGCGCGGCTCGAGATCATCGGCGACTGACCATCCGCAACGCGTCCGGCGTCGATCGCGATCGCGATATAGAGGAGCACCGCGAGAGAAAGGAAGAGCCCGCCGAGCGCGCCGATCACACCGAGGCGTCCCGCCGGATGGGCCGACAGGAAAAGGAGTCCCGTCAGGAACGGCCACGTGAAGACCACCGCGCGCGCGATGGCGTCCATCGTCCTGCCGGCCTTCCAGTGCCCGAGGCCGGGATAGATGAGCGACCATTTGACCGCCGTTCCCGGCGAGATGCTCGGATGCTCCTCCTGTTCCTCGAACCCGTGGCCGAAGGGCGTTCCGCAGGACAGACAGACGCTGACCTCCATCGAGTTGCGGCGGCCGCAGACCGCGCAGGGCCACCCCGCGTCGGAGCGTTCCGCTGGGCCCGGCACTTCGGTTCTCACGGATTCGCGGCGGCCGGGCGTATGACCGTTCGGCTGCTCGGCTCCGCTCACCCCGACCGGAACCTCGATCCGCGGCGCGGCCTCGGGACGCTGCGGCGAGCGCAGGTCGGTGAAGCACTGGCCGCACCACTCGGCGTCCTCGCCGACCAGCGCTCCGCAGTTCGGACAGCGGCGTTCGGACCCCTCTGCCATGACGCATCCGAGCCTACTCCGGCCGAGGCGAGGTTCCTCCGAGCCTGATTGAATAGCGGTTCGGGAGTTGTGGCCTCCGGCCGCCCTCCCGCCCGCCTTCGGGCCCGCGCGTCGACGAACGGAACGAGCCATGGGAGTACTGCCACCCGAGATCGAGGAGATCCTGGACGCCGCGTTGGTGTGCGAGTTCTCCGCGGTGAACGCTCGCGGGATCCCCGTCACCCATCCGATGATCCCGCTGTACGACGGCGAGCGGATCTTCATGACGTCGAGCATCTTGTTCTCCAAGAAGCTCGCCCACGTCCGGGTGAACCCGAAGGTCTCCGTCTCACTCACCGACCGGAACGCCGTCCACGGAGAGCCGTTCGAGGGGCGCGTCACCGTCCAGGGAGAGGCGACGCTGCACGAGACCGACCCGCACACCGACTGGGAGCGGCTCCTTCCGCTGTGGACCGCGAAGGAGCCGATCGTTCAGGCCTTCTACGCGAAGCGCGTCGCGCTTCCGCTGTTCTGGGAGCGAGTCATCATCGAGGTCCGCCCACGCCGGGCGCTCTATTGGGCGGACGGCCGCACCGACGCTCCGCCGAAGGTCTTCGAGGCGGCGGAGGTCGGCTGATGGCGGTCGACGAGGAGACGCTCGGCCGTCTCGACCTGGAGTACGAGCACGCCGTCATCGTGACCCTCGATGCCGACGGCTACCCGCTCGGAGTCGCAACCGGCTACCGCACCGACACCTCCCGCGGCGTCGTCGTCCTCGATCGCGTCTCCGCCGACGTCGCACCGTCGCCGGATCGCGAGGTGAACGTCATCTTCAGCCACGTCCGCCCGCAGCCGGGCATGGGGTACGACGAGCGCCGCTACGTCTCGCTCTGGGGAACGCTGCGCGAGAGCCCGGGTGGCCTGGAGCTCACGCCGGAGCGCTCCCAGTCATGGAACGAGAAGGAGATCCCGTTCTTCCAGTACTCCGAGGTGAGCGTGCCCCAGGCGCGCGGGTATCTCGTGGATCTGAGCGAACGCCAGGGCCGTCAGGTCAAGCCGCAGCTGTCTCGCGGATGGCTGTTCCTGCGCGCGACGCGACTTCCGTTCGTGACCGCGGCGGCGCTGCCCGTCCTCCTCGGCGTTGCGGTCGCATCGCTCCATCTGCATCACACCGTGTGGTGGGCGGCGATCCTCACGCTGATCGGGGCGATCTGTGTCCATCTCGGACTGAACATCGCGAACGACGTCTTCGACACGTTGAGCGGCGCGGATGCCGCGAATCAGACACCGACGCAGTTCAGCGGTGGCTCCCGCGTGATCCATTACGGACTGATGAGCCTGCGCCAGATGGTGATGCTGTCGGCGCTGTTCTACGGCATCGCGATCGTGATCGGGTTCGTCCTCGCGTTCACGCGAGGGTTCTGGCCGATCTTCGGCATCGGCGTCGCGGGAGTCGCGATCAGCATCGCGTACACGGCGCCTCCATTCCGGCTCGTGCACCGCGGGCTCGGCGAGATCTGCGTGGCGCTCGGCTTCGGTCCGATCATGGTGCTCGGGGCCTCCTACGTGCAGGAGCAGCGATTCACCTTCGAGGCGTTCTACGTCTCGTTGCCCCTCGCGATCCTGATCGCGCTGGTGCTCTACGTGAACGAGATCCCCGACCGCGCCGGAGACGCCGCCGCCGGCAAGCGCACGCTCCCCGTGCGGCTCTCCAAGGAGGGCGTGATCAACGTCTACGTCGGCTCGATCGCGGCGACGTACCTCCTGATCGCGGTCGGTGGAGTCGCCGACGTCATCGTTCGCCCGACGCTGCTCGCGCTCCTCACGATCCCGATGGCGTTGAAGGTGTATCGGGGGATGCGGCAGTCCTACGAGGATCCGTACGCGCTGATGCCGACGATGGGCGTCGGTGTGAACCTCCACCTTGCCACGGGACTGCTGCTGTTCGCCGGCTACGTGATCGCGATCGTCGCGAGCCACCTCATGGCGACCCCGCCGTTCTTCCTCCGGTAGCGGGCTACCTTCCCGCCGCCTCGCGCAACCACTTCGCCAGGAGCGCCGCTGCGTGCGGCCACGTGTATGTCCGCTCGACGCGAGCGCGTCCGGCCTTTCCCATCGCGTTCGCGCGGTCCGGATCCGCGAGCAGGCCGCCGACCGCCTCCGCAACGGCGCCCGGATGAGAGCCGTCGACCACGAGCCCGGTGACGCCGTCGTCGACGGCCTCGGGAGCTCCGCCGGAGCTGCCACCGACGACGGGCCGCGCGCACGCGGCAGCCTCGAGGAAGACGTTCCCCCAGCCCTCCACCTCCAGGCCGCCGAGTCGCGTTCGGCAGGGCATCGCGAAGACGTCTCCGGCCGCGTAGTAGTTCGGGAGCTCGTCGTCGCTGACCTCGCCGGAGAACAGCACGCTGCCGGGCTCCGCCATGCCGGCCATCCGTTCGAGGGTGTCGCGGTACGGGCCGCCGCCGACGATCAATAGACGCGCGCCGGGCGCCCGCCGCCGGATCGTCGGAAGCGCATGGATCAGGACGTCCTGTCCCTTGCGCTTCACGAGCCGGCTGACGCACACGACGAGAGGGTCGCCCGCTCCGATCCCGTGGCGCCTGCGGACCTCCTGGGTCGGCAGATCCGGGTTGAAGCGATGCACGTCCGCTCCCGGGTACATCACCGACACGGGAACGCGGGGCGGCACCGCGGTGCGAACGACGCGCGCGATGTACGCGCTGCACATCACCGCCACGCGCGATGCCCTTGACGTCGCCCGGTGCACGAGCTGTGCGGCTCCCGGCGTGAGCGACAGCCAGTAGTCGAAGCCATGGGCCGCGACGATGTACGGGATCCCCTGCTTCTCGAGCATCGGACCGTAGATCGCCAGCGGGAAGGCGTCGCCGAACACGACGACCTCCGCCCCGCTGGAGGAGACGGCGTCGATGACGCGCGCCTTCGTGCCACGGCCCGGCCACATGTACTTCGGCGCGCGGTGGATGTCGTAGGGCTCCGCAGCGTCGAACTCCCCGCTCCCGGGCCACTCCGGGGCGAGGACCGCGACGCGGTCGGGGGGGAACTCCCGGACGAGGCTGTGGAGGGTGCGCTGGATGCCGCCGACCCTCGGCGGATAGTCGTCGGTGACGAGGAGAGTCCTCGGGATGTCCACGCGCACCTATCCTCTCAGGCAGGATGCGTACGTCCAGCCCCGGCTTCGTGGAGCACGACGACGTCCGGATCGTCGACGTGACGGGCTCGGACGCCCGAGGCTGGCTGAACGACCTCGTGACCGGCCCGGTCGGATCGCTCGGGCCCAAAGAGGCGACGCGCTCGCTGCTGCTCACGCCGACGGGGCGGATCCGGGCGGACTTCTTCGTCGTGGCCGCGGGGGGCGGAGAGGCGTTCAGGCTCCTCCAGGACCGCGGGCAGCCCGAGGCCATCGACCAGATCCTGGCGCCGTACGTCCTCTCCTCCGACGTAGAGCTTTCCGACGCGAGCGAGCGGCTGGCGCTGTTCTCGATCCCAGGCGTCGAGGAAGCCCCTGTGGCGTCCGAGGGGGTCGAAGCTTTCGCGCCCTCGATGCTCGGACCCGGAGCGGGCCTGCTCGTCGACCGCGGGCGGGCGCCGGCAGTTTCGCGTTCGCTCTCCTCGTCGGTGCGCGCCGCCGACCGGGATGCGCTCGAGCGATGGCGTATCGAGAGCGGCATTCCGCGCTGCGGGACGGACTTCGACATCGGGGCGCTTCCCGCAGAGGCGTCGCTCGAGTCCGCGATCGACCTCACGAAGGGATGCTTCCTCGGACAGGAGTCGGTCGCGAAGGTGCGGAACCTGGGGCATCCCTCGACGGTGCTGGTTGCGCTTCACGCGCCGACGACGGTCGGCACCGGCGACGGTGTGTATGCAGACGGCACGGAGATCGGAAACGTGACGAGCGTGGCTCCGGTCGAGGACGGTGGAACGACGCTGTTCGCTCGCGTCCGCTTCGACGCCGCGCACGCGGAGCTCTCGACGTACGACGGTGCGGTGCTGTCACATCGCTCGGTGAACGCAACCCGAACGTGACCGCCGGTCGCGCTTTCGACGGCATGGAGAACCAGAAAGCGCCACGGCTTTCCGGAACGCCCTTCCGTTGCGCGCGTCACCTCTGTTAGAACAGACCCCTCCGCGCGGCCCTTGCGACGGAGTCGATATCGCCGAGACGGGATGGAGACGCCGCCATGCTGGTTCGACAGGTCGATGTCCGGAACTTGCCCGACGATCCTGCACCTCCCGACCACTGGCAACGCCAAGCCGCCTGCTACGGCATCGATCCCGATCTGTTCTTCCCGACCTCCGAGGAGGAGGCGGGCGACGCGCTGGACTTCTGCTCCGCGTGCACGGTTCGGGAAACGTGTCTCGCGTGGGCATTGCGGAACGGAGAGCGCTACGGCGTCTGGGGAGGGCTGACCGAGCAGCAGCGTCGCCGCATCACGCGCTTCGTCGCCTGAGGCCGGGGAGCGGCCGTTGGCCGCGGAACGCCGGCGCCTCCTAGACTCACCGCGTGAAGCCCGACGCGGACCGAGCGGAGCCTCTCATCAGCGCGGCGGCGCCGCTCCGCGTCTCGTTCGTGGGCGGGGGCACGGATTTCCCCGCGTACTACCGCGAGCACGGAGGCGCG
Organism: Actinomycetota bacterium; assembly: GCA_045805285.1. Lineage (GTDB taxonomy): Bacteria > Actinomycetota > UBA4738 > UBA4738 > JBJMLN01 > JBJMLN01. Next base: position 8,475 of record JBJMLN010000069.1, read on the forward strand.
GTGGTCTCCGCCACGATCAACCATCGTGCGTACGTCTCGATCTCTCCGCGCTCGGACGACCGCGTGCGGATCCGCTCCCTCGACCTCGGGCACGTGGTCGACTACCGGCTCGACGCTCCCCCGCCCTTCGACGGCGTGATGGACCTCGCGAAGGCGGCGGTCCGGCGCTTCGGCGTCTCCACCGGCATCGACATGGAGGTTCGCTCGGACGCGCCGGCGGGCAGCGGGCTCGGTGGATCGTCCGCGCTCACGACCGCGATCGCGGCCGCGCTCGCGGCGCTGCAGGGAACGGCGCTCCGCTCGAGCGAGCTCGCGGAGCTCTGCTACTCGATCGAGCGGGAGGACGCGGGCATCGTCGGCGGCAAGCAGGACCAGTACGCGGCGGCGTTCGGCGGCTTCAACCTCCTGGAGTTCTCCGAGGCCGGCGTGGACGTCACGCCCCTGCGGTTGCGCAACGACGCGCTCTCGCGACTCCACGAGCACCTGATCCTCTGTTACACGGGAACGGTGCGGACGAACCTCGGCCTGATCGACACGCAGCTGCGCATGTTCTCCGAGGGCCGCGAGGAAACGCTCCTCGGCATGAAGCAGCTCCACGAGCTCGCGTACCGCATGCGCGACGTGCTCGGAAACGGCGACGTCGAGGAGCTCGGCGCGCTGCTGTCGGAGGCGTACGCGAGCAAGAAGCAGATGAACCCTCACATCGCCGACGAGACGCCGATCGAGCGGCTGTTCGCCCTCGGCCGCGAGGCCGGAGCGTCGGGCGGAAAGATCTGCGGGGCCGGCGGCGGCGGCTATCTGCTCCTCGCCTGTCCGCCGGAGCGGCAACCGGACGTGCGCGAGGTACTGGAGCGTGAAGGCGGCCAATTCGCTTCGTTCGCGTTCGTCCCGGAAGGCGTCCGCGCGACGCGCAACGGCGAACCGTGGGCGCCGCTCCCGGGATGAGCTCCCGGCCGTTCGTCGTCGTCGACCGCGACGGAACGATCAACGTCGAGCACCCGGGCGGCTACGTCCTCGAGCCCGACGACTTCGTGTTGCTGCCGCGGTCGCTGGAAGGCCTTCGGCGGCTCCGCGTCCTCCGAGTTCCGATCGCGGTCGTGACGAACCAGAGCCCGATCGGACGCGGATGGATCGACGCCGGGCGGCTGGAGGAGATCCACGCGCGCATGCGGTCGCTCCTCCCGGAGATCGAGCTGGCCGGGGTGTACGTCTGCCCCCACGCTCCGGAAGACGGATGCGCGTGCCGGAAGCCGGGGACGGAGCTGCTTCTGCGCGCGGCTGCGGACATCGGTTCGGATCCCTCCGCCGGCTTCCTCGTCGGCGACAAGCGAAGCGACATCGAGGCCGGCCGCCGCGCGGGCATGACGACGATCCTCGTCCGCACCGGCTACGGAGAGCGGGCGCTCCGCGACGGCGCGGAAGCCGACCACGTCGTCGAGGACCTCCGCGCCGCCGCGGACCTCATCGCGACGCTCCTCCCGGCTGCGGCGATCGACGAGGCCGCGCGTTGAACGTTCGCGAGCGCGCAGAGCGCTATCTCCAGGCGACGTCCGACGTCGTGCTCGCGGCGCAACGCGCCTGCCTATCGGAGATCGAGGCCGCGGCGGGCATCCTGGTGGAAACGCTCCGTGGCGGATGCAAGCTCCTCATCTGCGGGAACGGCGGAAGCGCCGCCGACGCGCAGCATCTCGCGACGGAGTTCGTCAGCACGCTCACCGTCGACCATCCGCGTCCGAGCATCCCGGCGATCGCGCTCACCACCGACACGTCGCTCCTCACCGCGGTGGCGAACGACTTCGGCGTCGAGGGCATGTTCGCGCGCCAGGTGGAGTCGCTCGGCGTCGACGGCGACGCGCTGATCGCGATCTCCACGAGCGGGAACTCCGCGAACGTCCTCCGAGCCGCGGAGACGGCGCGCGGGCGAGCGATGCGGGTGATTGCGCTCACCGGAGAGAGCGGCGGAAAGCTCGCGCCGGCCGCCGATATCGCGATCCGAGTGCCGAGCAGGGTGACCGCGCACATCCAGGAGGCGCATCTGGCGATCGAGCAGCTCCTCGCGCTCCTCGTCGAGGAGGAGCTCTACCCGCGCGCATGAACGCGGCGTGGGACGCGATCGCGGCCTTCACGCGCGAGGAGATCGGACCGGACGCGGACCCGTGGATCGAGCGCGTCCCACGCGAGCTTCCCGAGCTCGCGGAGCGGTGGTCGCTCACGCTCGGTGAGCCGTTCGACGCGGAGACGATCTCCTACGTCGTGCGTGCGGAGCGCGCGGACGGAACACCCGTCGTCCTGAAGGTTCTCTATCCGCATTTCCGCGAGACGCCGTTCGCGCAAGAGGTCGCGGGCCTACGGTTGTGGGACGGGCGCGGCATCGTCCATCTCCTGGAGGCCGACATGGAGCTCGGTGCGCAGCTCCTCGAGCGCGCGATGCCGGGAACGTCGGCGTTGGAGCTCGCCGAGGACGACGCGCTGGCCGTCGCGGCGGGCGCCCTTCGGCAGATGTGGACCGCTCCGGTCCACCCGCATCCCGACATCCGAACCCTCACGGAGCAGGCCCGCACCTGGTCGACCGAGATCGAGCGCGACTGGAACGACGCCGCGCAGCCGTACGAACGAGACCTGCTGGAGCGTGCCCGGACGACGCTCGGCCGGCTCGCGGACGACGTGGAGAGAAGGCCGCCGAACGAGCTCGTCCTGGTACACGGCGACCTCCACCACGGCAACGTCCTGCGAGCGGAACGGGAGCCGTGGCTCGCGATCGATCCGAAGCCGATGCTCGGCGAGCGTGAGTACGACGTGCGTGCGCCGCTCTGCGATCGCCGCGAAGCGCTGTTCGCGGATGCGGATCCCTCCTCGCGCCTCCGCCGGCGCCTCGACGTCTTGCTCGGGTCGCTCGGCGACGTCGACGCCAAACGGGCACTGGATTGGGCGTTCGTCGTCGAGCTCGCCTGGTGTACGGCGGGCCTCGCGGAAAGCGGTCCCGACGGCGAGAACGCCCGCCTGCAGCTCCGGAGCTCCCGGCTCCTCGCGTCGCTCTCCGACTGACCGAAACGATTGCGCCGCAACGCGCCGCCTGCCTCTTGACTCTCGAACGTACGTTCGATAGCCTCCTCATCCCCGGCTGGCCCCGCCGGACGACGAGGAGGCGGCCATGTCGAACCCGGTGCTGGAGACGCCCGTCCAGACCACGCTCGAGGACGGCATCCCGCTCGCGGAGGTGATGTTCTGCGCGGTCGACCTGGAGACGACGGGCGGGTCGCCGCGGCACGACTCCATCACCGAGATCGGGGCCGTGAAGTTCCGCGGCGGCGAGCGCATCGGAACGTTCCAGACGCTCGTCGACCCCGGAACGCCGATCCCGCCGTTCATCACGCATCTCACGGGCATCGACGACACGACGGTGCGAGAGGCTCCGCGCCTCGAGACGGTCCTCCCGAGCCTCGTGGAGTTCGTCGACGGAGCGGTGTTCGTCGCGCACAACGCGAGCTTCGACTTCCGCTTCCTGAACGCCGCGCTCGCCGAGCTCGACTATCCGCTACTGGTCGGACCGGCGGTCTGTACGGCGAAGCTCGCGCGGCGCGTCGTCTGGCCCGACGTCCCGAACGTCCGCCTCCAGACGCTCGCCCAGTACTTCCGGACCGCTATCCGGCCCGCGCATCGCGCGCTCCCCGACGCGGAGGCGTGCGCCGATGTCCTCCACGGACTGCTGGACCTCGGAGGACGTCTCGGCATCCTCACGCTGGGAGATCTCCACGGCGCCGTCCGCGCGCGCGGAAGGCCGCACTTCGCGAAGATCCGGCTCGCCGACGATCTGCCGAACGCCGCCGGTGTGTACCTGTTCCACGGCCGCGACGGTCGCGTCCTCTACGTGGGCAAGTCGAAGAACCTCCGCAGCCGCGTGAAGAGCTACTTCTACGGAGACGCGCGCAAGGCGATCGAGGATCTCCTCGCCGAGGTCGGCTCCGTGGAGGGAGTGCGTTGCGACTCGGAGCTCGAGGCGCTCGTCGCGGAGGCGCGCCTGATCCGTCTCCACGAGCCGAAGTACAACCGCCGCGGAAAGACGTGGCGCCGCTACGCCTACCTGCGCCTCGACGACTCCGAGGCCTTTCCCCGACTCAAGGTCGTCAAGGAGACGAAGGGCGCAGGCCGCTTCATCGGCCCGTTCGCGAACTCCTCGGTCGCGCGCCTCGCGAAGGAGGCGTTGGAAGAGATCGTGCCGATCCGGCGTTGCACCAAGCGGATGGGAGCCGCCACGCGTTTCGCTCCCTGCGCCCTCGCGGAGATGGGGCGCTGCGTCGCTCCATGCGACGGGCAGATCGATCGCGAGCGCTACGGAGAGCTGGTCCGGGAGCTGAATTCCTCCCTCTCCTCCCCGGGCCGGCTCCTCGGAGCGCTCGAGAGTCGTCTCCGCAAGCTCGCGGAGCAGGAGCGTTTCGAGGAGGCGACGCTCCTTCGCGACCGCGTGCGCGCACTGGCGGAAGCATTGGCGCGCTCGCGGAACGATCGCTGGCTCGTCGATGCCGGGGCGATGACGCTCAAGACGGCCGACGGCCGCGCGGTCCGGCTCTCCGGAGGGTCGCTCCTCCGCGGCGACGGGACGGAGCCGATCGCGCTCCCGTGTCCTCGCGAACGAGCCGACGAGCTCTCGGCCGTGCGGAGCTGGCTCTCTCGGAACGCCGTGACGGTTGAGGACGCGGAAACGCCGCCGCAGGAACCCGTCGCGGGCGGCGCGGAGCTCCATTCGCTCCTCGCGCGCCTCCGCGCGGTCGAACGTCACGACCAGGGTCGGAGCACGGCCGCCAGCTAGAATCGTTCGTATGGAGCGCGCGGTCATCCTCGAAGGCGTACGCACGCCGATCGGAAAGTTCCTCGGCGGCTTCGCGGATACGCCCGTCGTCGATCTGGGCGTCGCCGGGACGAAAGAGGCCCTGCGTCGGGCGAACGTCGCGCCCGAGGACGTCCAGGAGGCCGTCTACGGCCACGCGCGGCAGGCGGGGAACGGGCCGAACACCGGCCGCCAGGTCGCCTACCGCAGCGGCATCCCCGAGGAGGTCTCCGCGTTCAACGTCAACATGGCGTGCGCCTCCGGCACGAAGGCCGTCCAGCTCGCGTCGGAACAGATCGCCCTCGGCAACTCGGAGGTCACGATCGCGGGCGGCATGGAGAACATGTCGCGCGTTCCGTTCCTCCTCGACCGGATGCGCACCGGCTACCGCCTCGGAAACGCGACCGTGATCGACGCGATGTACCGCGACGGGTTCCTCGATCCCCTCTGCGGCCTGGTGATGGGCGAGACGGCGGAGAACCTCGCGCGACGCTACGACATCTCCCGCGAGGAGCAGGACGAGTTCGCACTCAACAGCCAGCTCAAGGCGGAGGCGCAGAAGGACCGCCGCGCCGCGGAGATGTTCCCCGTCGAGGTTCCGGGCAAGCGCGGGGAGACGGTCACGATCTCCGAGGACGAGCATCCGCGCGCCGGCTCGACGATGGAGGGGCTCGCGAAGCTCAAGCCGGTCTTCGATCCCGAGAACGGGACCGTCACCGCGGGAAACTCTTCGGGCATCACCGACGGAGCGGCAGCGCTCGTGCTGATGTCGGAGTCTCGCGCAACGGCGGAAGGACGCGAGCCGCTCGCACGCATCGTAGCGACGAGCGCCGTCGGCGTGGATCCCGCGTACATGGGCATCGGAGTCGTTCCGGCGGTGCGGAAGGTGCTCGACAAGACCGGCCTGTCGCTCTCCGACTTCGACGTGATCGACATCAACGAGGCGTTCGCGGCGCAGGTCATCGCGTGCGATCGGGAGCTGAAGTTCGATCCCGACCGCCTGAACGTCAAGGGAGGTTCGATCGCGATCGGCCACCCGATCGGCATGAGCGGGGTTCGCATCGTCCTCACGTGCGCGTACGAGATGCGCGAGAAGGGCTACTCCCTCGGCCTGGCGGCGCTGTGCGTCTCCGGCGGCCAGGGGATGGCCGTCGTCCTCGAGCGCGCGTAGCGATGCTGCACGCCGTCGTCCTCGTCAACTGCAAGAGCGACGCGATCCCGGAGACCGCACAGGCGATCGCCGACGTCGAGGGCGTGTCGGAGGTCTACTCCGTCACCGGCGACATCGACCTCGTCGCGATCGTGCGCGTCTCCGGAGATCAGGACCTCCCTCGCGTCGTGCCGCAGGGCATCGCGAAGGTTCCGGGCGTGGAGAAGACGGAGACGCTGATCGCGTTCGAGGTGTACTCGAAGCACGATCTCGAGCGCTTGTTCTCGATCGGGTTCGAGGAAGGCTAGGACCGCTCGTCCGAGAGATCGAGCGCGATCGGGAGCGCGGTTCTCCCCCACTCCGAGAGGTCGTCCTCGGCGGATGCGTACTTCTCCACGAGGACCCGTCTCGTGAGCGCGTCCTCCTCGGGATCCTCGACGACGCGCGCCGCGGCGTTGAAGGTCTCGTCGCCGACGCGAACTTCGACCGCCGGATCCGCGAGGAGGTTCTTCACCCAGTCCGAACGATCGCGGCCGCCCGACATCAGGTAGAGCGTGTCCCTCTCGAGGCCGAACCAGATCTCGATCGTATGAGGCTTGCCGGTGACGCGCCCGCGCGTCGTCAGGTAGCAGTAATCGAGGCGGGCGAGCTCGGTCAGTGCACGGCCCAGAAGACCAACGCGCCGACCGCGACGACCGCGCAGATCAGCATGATGAGGTCGGCGCGCTTCACCTTTCCGGGCTGCATCGCGTTGAATCCCATCGCGCCTCGAGCTTACGGCAGCCGGTAGTAGCCGCAGAAGCGCGGCTCGGAGAGCCAGTAGATGTGCTGGCGCACGGACGAGGCGTACGTCCGGGCCTCGGTCTCATCGGAACAGGACCGCTTCGCGACCTGGGTTCCGTCGGGATCGCGGATGATCACCCGCCAGCCGCGCGTTTCCTCCTCCAACACGACGGAGTAGCGGTTGTCCGCCGCGGTCACCGAGGTCATCCCTTGGTTCCCGTCCGAACGCCCGCCTGCAGCCGGCCGACGGAAGCCTGCGCCGAACCGAGCACGGACTCGCGGTCGATGTCGAAGGCGGGAGAGAGGTCGGCGAGGCGCTCCAATGCATCCTCGAACTCGGAGCCCGCGCGTTCGGCGTCGCGGAGCGCCTCGACCATCGTGGCGGCGTAATCCGGCTGGAGCGGCTTGCCGTCGGAGGGACAGAGGCCGCCGTTCTCGATCACCTGCTCGGCGAGGAACGTCCTCCCATCGTAATGACAGGTTCCCTTGATCTTCACGCGGTCTCCTTCGTCGTCAACAGCTCCACCATCGTGTCGGCGAGCTCGAACGGGTCGAACGGCTTCACGAACCACGCGTCTGCGCCCGACCAGTTCGCGAGCCAACCGTCCTGCGGCCGGTCGAGCAGGATCACGATCACGCCCGGGAAGGGCTCCTGCGCGCCGCGGAGGTCGCGCGCCATCGCGAACGCGCCCGCGCGGGAGGCCATCTCGTCCGCCACCACGATGTCGGCCCGCTCGCGCCAGGCGGCGCGAACCGCGAGCTCACCGTTCGTAGCCTCGAAGAACTCCAGCGGCTCTCCGGTGCGGCGCTGCACCGCCGCGACGGCAACGGCCATGTTCTCGCGCACGGCCTGACTGGAGGAGACGAGCAGGGCTTTCACCCGCGCATTCTAGCCGGACGGGTGCCCGCTCCTTGACACCTCGGCGCCGCCCCCCGTAGCGTCCGGCTCGCCGTTGCGCGGCCGGCCGAAGAGGAGGACCAGGTGGGAAAGACGAGCCAGCAGGCGGTCGCGGAGTTCATCGCGACCTTCACCCTGATCTTCATCGGTGCCGGTTCGTCGATCCTCTACGTGGCCAAGCAGGTCGACCTGGTCGGCGTCGCGCTCGCGCACGGGCTCGCGCTCGCCATCATGGTCTCCGTCACGGCACACATCTCCGGCGGCCACGTGAACCCGGCCGTCACTGCGGGACTCTGGGTGACCGGAAAGATCCAGACGGTCCGCGCGGGGATCTACGTCTGCGCGCAACTGCTCGGAGCCGCCCTCGGAGCCGCCGCGCTCCGCTGGACGTTCCCGGAGGCGATGTGGAGGCCGGCGAACCTCGGGACGCCCGTTCCCGCCTCGTTCATCAGCGGAGGGAGCGCCGTCGTGATCGAGGCAATCCTGACGTTCTTCCTCGTGTTCGTCGTCTACGGAACCGCGGTCGACGAGCACGGCCCGTTCGCGAAGCTCGCCGGATGGCCGATCGGTTTCGTCCTCACGATGGACATCGTCGCGGCCGGTCCGCTGACCGGAGCGGCGATGAACCCCGCGCGCGCGTTCGGGCCGGCGCTCATCTCCGGGACCTGGACCGATTGGTGGGTCTACTGGGTCGGACCGGTGACCGGCGGCATCATCGCGGGAGCGGTGTACTGGGTGATGTTCCTCAAGGCCCGGGAGCCGGTTCTTCCCGATTGACCTCGCGGCGGACCGACGACCCGCTTTTCGGTCTTAGAACTTCGGCTTCGCCGTCGGCCCCCGCCAGGGGTAACCGATCGTGTGCTGCCAGCAATTGGGACCGGGGTTGTAGTTGGACAGCTTGACTCCGCACGTGCCACAACGGCGCTCGCTGGAGGCTCCGCCGCCCCCCTCGGGCTGCGGCGCGGTGTCTTGAGGTGCTTGGCTCTCGTTCGGCATCGGTCGACTCTCCGCGGGACTGATGCGACGTCTCGAACCGCCGGGCGCCCATGATACCATCGCGTTTTTCCCCGTCTACCTGCGGTTTTTCCCGTAGGAGGCGGCTCGTTAGGTGAGCGTCGGAGCCCCCATGACCTATCTCGATCACGCCTCCGGGACGCCGGTTTCCGCGGCGGCGGAGCGCGCCCTCTCCACCGCGCTCGAGCTCTACGGAGACCCACTGCGGTTCCACTCCGCCGGGCTCGCGACGCGCCGCCTGCTGGAGGACGCCCGCGCCGAGCTGGCGGAGGGCCTCTCCGCCCAGCCCGACGAGATCGTGTTCACCTCCGGCGGCACGGAATCCGTGGCGCTCGCGGTCTGGGGCGCCGTCCGGCCGCGACGCGATCGGGGGAACCGGGTCGTGATCAGCGCGATCGAGCACCCGGCCGTGACCGGCATCTGCGCAACGCTCGAGAACGACGGGATGGAGGTCGTCCGCATCCCCGTCGACGAGCACGGCCGCGTGGACCTCGACCGCTACGCCGTGGAGATCCGCGAACCGGGAACGCTCCTCGCGTCGATCCAGCATGCGAACCAGGAAGTCGGCACGATGCAGCCGGTCGGAGAGGCCGCGCGGCTCGCGCGGGAGGCCGGGGTCGCATTCCACACCGACGCCTGTCTCACGGCGGGACGACTCCCACTCGATCCCGGAGCGCTCGGCGCGGACCTCGTCTCCATCTCCGGCCGCAAGTTCGGCGCGCCGTCCGGGATCGGCGCGTTGTTCGTGCGCCGAGGAGTATCGCTGGCGGCCTATCCCTGCGGCGACGACCGCGAGCGGAAGCGCCGTTCGGGCATGGAGAACACGCCGGGCGTTGCCGCGATGGCCGCGGCGTTCGCCGACGCGCGCGAGCACCTCGCCGACGAGGCGGCGCGGCAGTGGACGCTTACCGAACGGATCCGACGCGCGATCGAGGAGCGCGTGCCGTCCGCGCGGGTGCACGGACATCCGACGCAGCGGGTCCCGCATCTCGTGTGCTTCTCCATCCCCGACCTCGATCCGGAGGTCTTGTTGATGGCGCTCGACCAGAAGGGCTTCGCGCTAGCGGGCGGATCGTTCTGCTCCGGGTCGGCGCACGACACGTCCGGCGTGCTGGACGCGATGGGGTCTCCGGACACGATCGCGCTGTGGGCGTCCACGGGCTCGACGACGACCGAGGACGACGTGGACCGTTTCCTCGACGTCCTCCCCGGGGTCGTGGAGGATCTCCGCCGGATGGACGCCGCCTCCGCGGAGACGATCGCGCGCCTGCGCGATCCCGGCGCCGTCGCCGACCGCTCGTGACATCGGCGCCGTCGCGCGTTCCGCTGGAGGAGCGCCGGATCCCCGACGTCGTCGTTCCGCCTCCGGGCCCGCGGAGCCGCGAGATCCTCTCGCGCCAGGAAAGCGTCTTCTATCCCGGCCTGTCCCATGAGCTGGCGCCGATGGTCGTGCACCGAAAGCTCGGCTACGCGGTGGAGGACGTCGACGGGAACGTGTTCCTCGACATGGCGTCGGCTTCGGCGTCGGTGCCGCTCGGGGCCGGGCGCGAGGACCTGTTGCAGCCGGCGATCGACGCCATGCGGCGGTACGGGAACGAGGACAGCCACGCACTCTCCTCAGAGTTCATGCTCCCGCTCGCGGAGCAGCTGCTATCGATCGCGCCGTCGAGCCTCTCCCGCGTGGACATCGCGTTGAACGGCACGGAGGCCGTGGAGATCGCGCTCAAGTTCATGCGCCGCGCGACCGCACGCCAGATCGTGATCGGGTTCTTCGGCCAGTACCACGGGGAGTCGACGACGACCGCGACGCTCGGCGCCGAGCGCCGCGACATCAGCAAGGGGTTACGCCAGCTCTCCCCCGGCTTCCTCCACGTGCCGTATCCGAACGCGTACCGCACCCCGTTCGGCGAGTCGCGGCCCGGCGGTACGGGAGACGCGACGGTCGACTATCTGCGCGATCAGGTGCTGTTCCACGCGATCGACCCGGAGGAGGTCGCCGGCGTGATCATCGAGCCGGTCGTCGGCTCGGGAGGAACGCTCGTGCCCTCGGAGGCGTTCTGGCGGGCGCTGGAGGAGCTCTGCCGCGAGTTCGGCTGGCTGCTGTGCGCCGACGAGGTGAAGTCGGGGTTCGGCCGGACCGGCACGATGTTCGCGGTCCAGCACTGGAACGTGGAGCCCGACCTGATGTGCCTCGGAAAGGCGATGGGGGGCGGAGTGATGCCGATCGGCGCGGTGCTCGGTTCCGAGCGCGCGATGGGCGGGTTCGACGACGTCCCGACGGGCAGCACGTGGGCGTGGCTCCCTGCGTCGTGTGCGGCGGCTCTCGCGACACTCGATGCGTTCGAGAACGAGGACGTCCTCGGAAACGTGAAAGCGATCGAGGCGACCGCGTGCGAGGCGCTCGGGGCGCTTAAGGAGAAGTACGACGTCATCGGCGACGTCCGAGTGAAAGGGGCCTACCTCTCCGTGGAGTTCGTGAAGGACCAGCACACGAAGGAGCGAGCGCCGGAGCTCCAGGACGCCGTCGCTCGAGCGTGCCTGGAACGCGGACTCATCGCCGATTCCAGCACAACGTCGTACAACATCCAGCCGTCGCTGATCACGCCCGTCGAGGTGATCCGTCAGGCCGTGGAGATCCTCGACGAGGCGATCGCCTCGGTCGTCTGAGGCGTCGGGCTACGAGACTTCCCAGGTGTCTCCGGAGCGAAGAAGCTTGTCGAGGTCTCCCTCACCCAGCCGTTCCGTAGCGAGCTGGATCTGCTGCTCCATTGCCTCGCCGTAGACGGGGCGCTCCACCTCGCGGAACACGCCGATCGCCGTCGGCTGCGTGGGACCCGTGGAGAGATGCGCGAGCGCGAACGCGAGCGACGGTCTTCCGTGGACGTCGTGCGTCACGATCTTCTCCGGATAGACCGAATCGGTCTCGACGATCTCGAACCGTCCGTTGTCGCCCACCGCGACCGCACGCTTGCCGTCGTCGAAGACGATCCTCTCTCCGTGGACGAGCCGGATCTGGTTCGACTTCCCCGTCTCCTTGTCGCGGAGGAGATCGAATGCGCCGTCGTTGAAGACGTTGCAGTTCTGATAGATCTCGACGAACGCCGTTCCCTTGTGGGCAGCCGCTTGCCGGAGGACGTCGGTCAGGTGTTGCCGATCGTTGTCGAGCGTCCGCGCCACGAACGTTCCCTCGGCACCGAGCGCGAGCGCGATCGGATCGAAGGGATGGTCGAGCGATCCGAAGGGAGTCGACTTCGTGATCTTTCCTTCCTCGCTCGTCGGCGAGTACTGGCCCTTCGTCAGCCCGTAGATCTGGTTGTTGAAGAGCAGGATCTTCACGTTGACGTTCCGCCGGAGTGTGTGGATCAGGTGGTTGCCACCGATCGACAGCGCGTCTCCGTCACCGGTCACGATCCACACGGAAAGGTCCGGACGCGCCGTGGCGATGCCCGTCGCGAGCGCCGGCGCCCGCCCGTGGATGCCGTGCATCCCGTAGGTGTCCATGTAGTAGGAGAAGCGTCCCGCACACCCGATCCCCGTGACGAACACGACATCGTCCGGCGGGATGCCGAGCTCCGGGAAGAAGCCCTGAACGGCGGAAAGGATCGCGTAGTCGCCACAGCCGGGGCACCAACGGACCTCCTGGTCGCTGGTGTAGTCCTTCTTCGTGAGGGTCGCGACGGCCCCGGCGTCCACGTGTCCGTTTCCCGTTGCCGCGTCACCGTTCGTCTGACTCATCGCACCATCCTGAGCAGCTCCTGCTCCAGCTCCTCGGCGAAGATCGGGAGACCCTGCACCTTGTTGAACCCCTTGGCGTCCACGAGGAACTCGGCGCGGAGGATCCGCACGAGCTGTCCCGAGTTCATCTCCGGCACGAGCACGTTCCGATACGCCCGCACGACATCACCGGTGTTCGCCGGGAGCGGCGACAGGTGGCGGAGGTGCGCCGACGCGACGGGATGCCCCTGCTCGCGAACCCGCCGAACCGCGGCCCTGACGGTTCCGTAGGTCGAGCCCCAGCCGAGCACGAGCGTGTCCGCTCCGTCCGCCTCGTCGACCGCGATCAGCGGGATGTCGTCAGCGATGCGCGCCACCTTTCCGGCTCGGAGCATCGTCATCCGCTCGTGGTTGTGCGGGTCGTAGCTGATGTCCCCGGTGACGTCCTCCTTCTCCAGGCCGCCGATCCGGTGCCGGAGCCCCGGTGTTCCGGGAACCGCCCACGGCCGCGCGAGGTTCTCGTCTCGGAGGTACGGGAGGAACTGCGATCCGTTGTTGGGCGCGACGGCGAAGTTCGGCTCGATCGTCGGTAGCCCCTCCACAGAGGGAACCAGCCACGGCTCGGAGGAGTTCGCGAGGAAGGTGTCCGACAGAAGGATCACCGGCGTGCGGTACTTCACGGCGATGCGCGCCGCTTCGACCGCGGTGTCGAAGCAATCGGACGGCGACGCCGCCGCGACGATCGGCAGCGGAGACTCTCCGTGGCGCCCGTACATCGCCAACATGAGGTCCGCGGCCTCGGTCTTCGTCGGCATCCCCGTCGACGGGCCGGCTCGCTGGACGTCCACGATCACCATCGGGAGCTCCAGCGCCACCGCGAGGGACATCGTCTCGGCCTTGAGGTCCATGCCGGGGCCGCTCGTGCCGGTCACGCCGAGGGAACCCGCGAACGCGGCGCCCAGCGCGACGTTGACCGCGGCGATCTCGTCCTCGGCCTGGAACGTCCGCACGCCGAAGTTCTTCAGCCGCGACAGCTCGTGCAGCAGTTCCGACGCCGGGGTGATCGGATAGCTCGCATAGATCATCGGGAGACCGCTCCGCTTCGACGCCGCGACGAGTCCCCACGCGAGCGCGGTCGCGCCGGAGATGTTGCGGTAGAGCCCGGGAGCCGCCGGTGCGCGCTTGACGACGTAGGAGTGCGCGAAGATCTCCGTCGTCTCCCCGAAGTTGTAGCCCGCCTTAAACGCCGCCATGTTCGCCTCGAGCACGACCGGCTTGTCGGCGAACTTCTTGTGCAGCCACTTGAACGTGACGTCGGTGGGACGCCCGTACATCCAGCAGATCAGGCCGAGCGCGAACATGTTCTTGGAGCGCTCCGCCTCCTTCTTCGAGATGTCGAGCTCTCCGGTCGCACGGACCGTGATCGTCGTCATCGGCACCTGGAACACCTGGTAGCCATCGAGCGTGCCGTCTTGGAGCGGGTTCGAGTCGTAGCCGGCCTTCTCGATGTTCCGCGGGATGAAGGCGTCCTCGTTGATGATCACCGTTCCGCCGCGCTCGAGGCTGCCGAGGTTCGCCTTCAACGCCGCGGGGTTCATCGCCACGAGCACGCTCGGGTGGTCGCCGGGCGTCAGGATCTCGTTGGAAGCGAACTGGATCTGGAACGCCGAGACGCCGTGCACGGTTCCGGCCGGCGCTCGGATCTCTGCGGGGAAGTCCGGAAGCGTCGCCAGGTCGTTACCGAGGATCGCCGTCGCGTTGGTGAACCGGTCTCCGGTGAGCTGCATCCCGTCGCCGGAGTCGCCGGCGAAGCGGATGACGACGCGTTCCTTCTCCTCGACGCTCTTCACTACCATGCTGCCAGACCGGATCTCGTCCGGCGCCTCCTCACAGCTGATCGAACGTTCAGGGCGCGGAGGTTCGCTGAGCGACTCCGCGCGACTCCTCCGATGGTATCGCTCCCAATGACAGTCGGAACGGAGAAGCCGGTACATTAGGGCGATGCGCATCCGAACCCTGGGATCGAGCGGTCCCGAGCTCTCCGTAATCGGTTTCGGCGCTTGGGAAGCCGGCAGCGGCGAGGAATGGGGGGCGGCTCGGCCCGACCAGCACGCGATCGACGCCATGCACGCCGCGCTCGACGCAGGGATGAACTGGATCGACACGGCGGAGGTCTACGGCGACGGCCACTCCGAGGAGGTCGTCGGCCGAGCGGTCTCGAGCTACAAGGGCGACGTTCTGGTCGCCAGCAAGGTGGCTCCGCGCCCGGAGGGAACCGGTTTCCGGCCCGAGGAGGTGGAGCTCGCCTGTCGGAACAGCCTGAAGCGTCTCGGCCTCGAGGTGATCGACCTCTACCAGCTCCACTGGCCCGACGAGACTGGCGTCCCGATCGAGGACACCTGGGGCGCGATGACCAAGCTCCTCGACGACGGCCTCGTCCGCGCGATCGGCGTCTCAAACTTCGAGCGCGAGGACATCGAGCGTTGCGATGCGATCCGCCACGTCGACTCCCTCCAAGCGCAGCTGTCGATGCTCCACCTCGACGAGGCGGACTTGATCCGCTGGTGCGGCGTGCAGGGCACCGGCGTCGTCACCTACGCGCCGCTCGGGTACGGCCTGCTGACGGGCGCGATCACGCAGGACACGACGTTCGACCCGACGGATTTCCGCGGCGGTCACGATGAAGGCGAGGAATGGCAGCGGACGTTCGCGCCGGGAAAGATCGAGCGCTCGCTCGCGGTCGTCCAGGAGCTCCGAACGGTCGCCGAGAGACGCGGCGTCACCGTCGCGCAGCTCGCGCTCGCGTGGAACGTCGCACAGCCGGGCGTCACCGCCGCGATCGCCGGGAGCCGGGACGCGGAACACGCGCGCTCCAATGCCGCCGCCGGTGACGTGGAGCTCGACGCCGAAACGCTCGCGGAGCTGGATCGCATCGTCCGTCTCGGGCCCGACTTCGCATAAGCATGGCGTACAAGAAGGTCGTGCTCGGCACCGACGGCTCCGCCTTCGCGCGGTCGGCGGAACGCGTCGCCGCGGGCATCGCGGCGATGAACAAGGCGAAGCTCCTGATCGTGGAGGCGACGGAGAGCGCGCCGAACCGGGAGGTCCTCCGGGAGGCCGCCGAGCGGGCCGACGCGGCCGGCGTCAAGGCCGACACGATGGTGGAGTACGGCGGCGCCGCCGACGTCCTGATCGAGGTCGCCGACCGCAACGATGCCGACCTGATCGTCCTCGGCTCGCGCGCGCTCTCCGAGCGTCAGGAGATCCTCGGGAGCGCGTCGCGGAAGGTCGCGCACAACGCTCCGTGCGATCTGCTGCTCGTCCGCCAGCGCGACGCCGACGCGACCTACGGAGAGGGAGACGGAACGGGCGCGAGCTCTCCGTACCACCAAGTGCTGATCGCGACGGACGGCTCCTCAACGGCGGATCGGGCGTCGCGGAAAGGGTTCGACCTCGCGAGGAAGCTCCACGCCTCCGTGACGCTCGTGTTCGTCGGGCACCCGAAGACCGGAGAGCTCGTCCTCGAGGACACCGTCGCGAGCATCGGCGAGGGACTCGACGCGAAGCTCCACGTGATGGAGGGTGACCCCGCCGACCAGATCATCGCCGCCGCGGAGATGGACCACGTCGATCTCCTGATCGTCGGCAACAAGGGCATCGCGGGCGTGAAAGGAACCCTGCTCGGCTCGATCCCGCAGAAGGTCTCCGAGTACGCGCCGTGCGACGTGCTGATCGCGCGAACGGTCACGCAGTCGCTCGACGAGGTCAAGAAGAACGAGGGCGGCATCGTGAGCTCCGGAGGCCGCAAGGTCGCGATCTACCGGGACAAGAAGGGCAACGTCGTCGCGCTGAATCCGAAATGCACACACATGGGGTGCACGGTCGGGTGGAATGCCGGACAGAAGACGTGGGACTGCCCGTGTCACGGCTCCCGCTACGCTCCGACGGGTGAGGTCGTGAACGGGCCGGCGACGAAGCCGCTGGAGAAGACCGACCTCTAGGGAGCGTTGCCGGACTACGCCGGCTTCTGGAACACCATCATGTACAGGATCGCGAACAACGCGACGAATCCGCCGCCGGCGACGATCATCGGCACTGGGGAGCGCAGGATCACCTCGAGCTCCTCGTCGCTCTTTCGCGGAACGCCCGAGGGCCGGAGCTCCACCGCCTCGGTGACGCGCTTGTAGTACGGCGAGGCCATTCCGATCATGAAGATGATCGTCACGATCAACAGACCGAGCGAGATCCGGATCCAGGTCGCTCCCCAGAGATGGAGCTGGAACGTCATCGCGAACGCGCCCGCGAGCAGCAGCACGAGCGAGATGTACATCAGCCGCACCGACGATCCGGAGAGCGAGATCAGGTCCTTGATCTTGACGCGGTCGCGCTCCTTGCGGATACGGAACGCGACCGCCACCGAGACGCCGTGGGCGAGCAGGAACGCGAACACGCCGACGAGATGGAGGAGGAGCCACCACCGGAAGTCGAACGTGGCAAGCATCATCCGGTGACCGACCGGTGGGTTCGCCGGATCCGGGACGCGAGCTCCGCGATGATCTTGAGCGCCATCTCCGGGTCGGCCGCGATCAGCTTCGAGAACTCCTTGCGGAACAGCCGGATGGCCACGATCGGCGTCTCCGCGGTGACCGTGGCGGTCCGCGGCCCGCCGTCGAGGAGCGAGACCTCGCCGAAGAAATCGCCCGGGTAGAGCTCGTTCAGCTTCCGGCCCTTTCGCGTGACCTTCGCCTCTCCCTCGAGGATCACGAAGAACGTCCCGCCGGGCTGGCCTTCCTGAACGACCGGGTCGCCCGCCTTGAACTGGACCTCCTCCGCGAGCTCGGCCATCCGCTTGAGGTGGCGCGAGGACAGTTCCGAGAACAGCGGCACCGCGGCGAGGAGATGCGCGCCGCGCTTGCCCATGCGCGGGCGCTTTCCGCGGCCCTGGCTCTGCTCCCGATACATCGGCGTCATCGCCGTGGTGACCCTCGACATCCGCTTGTGTGCTCCTGTTCACGCGCCCGGACGGGACCGCCGGGAGCCTACCCCGCGCGACGGCGTGAGGGGAAACTCGAGGTCAGCGCCGTGTGCGCGCCGCGGCGCGCGCGGACCTCTCGACACAAGAACGTCAAAGACAGCGCAGGACGTACCCGCTGCCGAAGCCGCATCCTTGGTCCTGCATGAAGCTCCCTCGCCGAACGCTCTGGATCTTCGCCGCGGTCGCCGTCTCGTTGACGGTGCTCGGCGGGATCGCCTTCCTCGGACGCGGGCCTTCGATCGTGATCCCGGATCATCCGTGCGCCGATCCGCCGCCGCTGCGGACCCACGACGGCGTCACGCTCCAGCCCGTCGCTCTGAAGGCCTTCCGACAGGCCGAGCACACCGTGCACGCGAGGATCGCCGTCAGCGCGAGCTTCCGGAGCTGCGCGCAGCAGGCGATCGCCTGCCGGAACATCTGTGGCGACCCGACGGGCTGTGCGGGGCGCTGCGCCCCGCCGGGGTCCTCGTACCACCAGTTGGGTGCAGCGGTCGACCTGACGCAGAGCTCGCTCGACGACGCCGCGATCGTCGCGGCGATGAAGGACGCCGGCTGGTGCGAGCCCCTGCCGTCGAGTGACCCGGGACACTTCTCCTTCGGCGGCTGCCACTAAGACGCGGCTCCTGCCGCTCGCTCCTCCGCTCCACGGCCTGCGAGTACGCTTCCCACGTGCACACGGCCCTTGCGATCGCCGTCTTCACGCTCGGCTTCCTGCTAGTCGCCGCCACCCTGTTCTCGCTGATCCGGACGCTCCTGCTGCCTCGCGGGATCCCGGCGCGGCTCGCGCGTCTCGTGTTCCTGAGCCTTCGGGTGGTGTTCCGGATCCGCGCGGGACGTCGCGCAACGTACGAGAGGCAGGACGCGGTGCTGGCGCTCTACGGCCCGATCGCGCTGCTGTCGCTCCTCGCGGTGTGGTTGATCCTCGTGCAGCTGGGGTTCGCAGCGATGTTCTGGGCACTCGGCGCGGAGTCGTTCCGCGAGGCCTTGACCATCAGCGGCTCGTCGCTCTTCACGCTCGGCTTCGCGCTCAAGTCCGACTCCCCCTCGCTCGTGCTCACGTTCATCGAGGCGGCGCTCGGTCTGATGATCCTCGCCCTGCTGATCACCTACCTCCCGAGCCTCTACGCCGCGTTCTCTCGGAGGGAGGCGGCCGTCAGCAAGCTGGAGGTGCGCGCCGGGTCTCCGCCGAGCGGGGTGGAGATGATCGTCCGCTCGCGCGTGCTCGGTCGCCTGGACAAACTCACCGACGTCTGGGAGGCGTGGGAGGACTGGTTCGTCGACGTCGAGGAGACGCACACGTCGTTCCCGGCGCTCTCCTTCTTCCGGTCCCCTCAGCCCGACCACTCGTGGGTGACGTCCGCCGGCGCGGTCCTCGACGGCGCGTCCCTCTCCGCCTCCACGATCGAGCAACGACGGCCGCTCGAAGCGGAGCTCTGCATCCGCGCCGGCTACATCGCGCTGCGACGCATCTCCGACTTCTTCGGGGTCCCCTACGACCCGGATCCGGCGCCGTCCGATCCGATCTCGATCTCGCGGGAGGAATTCGACGAGGTCTACGAGCGGCTCTTGGAGGTCGACGTTCCGCTCAAGGATCGCGACCAGGCGTGGAACGATTTCGCGGGCTGGAGGGTGAACTACGACGCGGTGCTGCTGGCGCTCACGACGCTGACGAACGCGCCCGAAGCTCCCTGGTCCTCTGACCGGCGACCCTCGTCGGTTCCGCGGCCGCCGGTGTTCTTCCGTCGGAGCAAACGGAAGCGGGAGCGGGACATCGACTGGACCAAGATGCACGCTCCGGAACCGCGCATCGACGCGCGGGAGCTCGACGGAAGCTGAGCGGACCTAGTGGAAGGAGTTCCCGCACGCGCAGGAGCTCTGCGCCATCGGGTTGTCGATCGTGAAGCCCGACGCCTCGAGGCTATCGACGAAGTCGATCTTCGCCTCGGCGAGGTACGGGACGCTCATCTTGTCGACGACGACGCGGACGCCGAACTGCTCGGCGGCGACGTCCTTCTCGGAGAGCTGGTCATCGAGGTACATCGCGTAGCGGAGTCCGGAGCAGCCGCCCGGCTGGACGGCGACGCGGAGCGCGATGTCGTTGCGTCCCTCCTCCTCGAGGAGCTCCTTCACCTTGCCGGCCGCCGTCTGCGTGAGCTCGATCATCCTCGTCCTCTCCGAGTGCTGGCCGGGCGCCGCGGGGCGGACCCGGTGTTCGTTGTGTCCACAATCATACCGCCGTGCCTGGGTCAGACATCGGCAGACCGGGCGATCTCCCTTGAGGGCTCCTCAGCGTGGCTCAGCGGAGGTCAGGGCCTCGGCCCGCTCCGTCGCGAGCTCCGTGAGGCCTCGCTCGGCGTCCGTGAAGGCTCTGCGCTCCCCGAAACGCTCGACCAGCGACGCGACCTCGGCGCCCTCGAGGGTGGCGTCCGCGGTTCCCACGAGAACGAGCGTCGGGACCCCCGCCTCACGCGCGACGCGAGCGATGCCCGCGACGGTCTTGCCACCGAGGGAGGAGGCATCGAGCTTCCCCTCCCCCGTGACCACCAAGTCCGAGGAGAGGATCCGCTCCGGCACCCGGAGGGCGTCCATCACGATCTCCACGCCGGGGCGGAGATGCGCGCCGAGGAACGCCACCAGGCCCGCCGCGAGGCCGCCGGCGGCTCCCGCGCCCGGGAGATCACGGACCTGAACGCCGAGGTCACGCTCCAGGATCGCGGCGTAGTGCGAAAGCGCCCGATCGAGCAGAAGTACGTCCTCGTGAGAGGCGCCCTTCTGCGGAGCGAACACGTGCGCCGCCCCGGAGGGCCCGACGAGCGGGTTGTCGACGTCCGCGGCCACGAGGAACCGCACGCCCCGAGCCGTCGGATCCAGACCGCTCACGTCCACCCGCTCGAGGTCGAGGAGCGCGGCGCCGCCCGGACCGATCTCCCGTCGGCGCGCGTCGAGCAACCGCGCGCCCAGCGCCTGTGCCATACCGGCGCCACCGTCGCTGGTGGCGCTTCCGCCGAGGCCGACGACCACGCGCGTCGGACGCTCCGCGAGGGCGGCGCGGATCAGCTCTCCCGTGCCTCGCGTCGTCGCACGCATCGGGTCCCTCCGATTGGGTCCGAGGAGTTCGACGCCGGAGGCACGCGACATCTCCACGACGGCGACGGGGCCGTCCGGGCCGGGGAGCACGCCGAAGGGCGCGTCCACCGGATCGCCGAGCGGCCCGGTGACCCTCGTCGTGATCCGGCGCCCGTTCGAGGCGGCGAGCAACGCGTCGAGTGTCCCCTCGCCGCCGTCGGCCATCGGGACGCGCATCACGGTGTCTCCCGGCCGCGCCCGGAGCCAGCCGATCTCGATCGCGAGGGCGGCTCGTTCCGCCGTCATCGTGCCGCGGAACTTGTCCGGGGCGATCAGGACGCGCATGCGGCCGAGGGTACAATCCGGCCCCGATGCCCATGTCCCGCACGGACTTCATGGCGGCCGCCTCCTTCGAGCGGGAGGGCTTCGGACGCACCGTGCAGTACACGGCGCCGGCGGCGTGGGATGCACCGAGCCGCGTTCCCGGCTGGGACAGCCACGACGTCCTCGCACATCTCCATGCGCAGGAGATCGCCGCCGCCTCGCTCGTCGGCGACGAGGTCGCTCCGGAACTCGAGGAGTATCGAGCGAGCACCGGCGGGACGCTCGACATCGACGGCTTCAACGCGTTCGCCGTGGAGCGCCGCAAGCAAGTCTCGACCCGGCAACTCGCGGTGGAGTGGGGAAAGGCCGCGACGCTCCTGCTCGATCGCGCGGCGATCGTCTCGGACCAGGACTGGACGTCGCATCGAGTCCCGTGGCTCGGGGGCGACATCCCACTTCGGTACCTGATCCAGACGCGCGTCGTGGAGTGGTGGATCCACGGAGAGGACATCCGCTACGGCGCGCACCTCGACGTTCGCTTCGTGCACAACTCCATCTACCTGGTGAACGACCTCGCGATCCGGTTGCTCCCCTACGCCCTCGGGCTTGCCGGCCTCGTCCTCCCCGGTACGAGCGTCCAGATCGACCTCGACGGCGTCGGCGAGGGGAGCTGGCACTACGCCCTCGCACCGGGCGAGCGTCCGAGCGCGGACAAGCAGCCCGACGCCTTCATCGAGGGCCGCGGGTACCGCTTCGCCCTCGTCGCGGGTCGCCGCGCAGCGGCGGAGCGATACCTCGAGGACGGGAACCTGGTCATCGGCGGTGACGAGGACCTCGCGACCGCGATCCTGGAGAATCTCCGCGCCTACCCGGCCTAGCCCTTCCCGAGCGTCGGAAACCACCACTGAGCAGCAAACTCTCCGGCTCGCCCATCCGTACTACTCGCGATACCGTGCTTCGCATGCGAGCTCGCGACGAGACGTCAGACGCCCCGACCATGCGCGCCTTCGCGCGCGGCGAGGCCGGCGCCGCCGAGGAGCTCTACGACCGGTACGCCCCACGGATCTACGGACTCGGAATGGTGATGCTCGGCAACGACGCCTCGGCGCAGGATCTGGTGCAGGACACCTTCGTGAAGCTCCTGCGCAACGCGGACCGCTACGACCCGGCTCGCGGAAAGCTCGACACCTGGGTGCTGCTCGTGGCCCGGAGCCTCGCGATCGATGGCATCCGCCGCCGGGTCCTGGATGCACGCACGGCGGAGGCGTCGGCGCCGATCCGGGAGATGTCCACGGAGTCCACTCCGGAGGAGATCGCGGAGACGATGGACATGGCGGAGCGAGCGAAACGCGCGATGAAGGTGCTCTCCGACGGGCAGCGCGCGGCGCTGGAGCTCGCCTACTTCGGCGGCAAGACGAGCGCCGAGGTCGCGGAGCTCGAAGGCATCCCGCTCGGAACCGCGAAGACGAGGATCAGAACGGCGCTATTGCGCCTCCGAGAGGCGCTGGAGGACCAACGTGACGCATGAGGAGGTTCGCGACCAGCTCGCCGAGTACCTGCTCGGCGGACTGGACGAGGTATCGGAGCAAGCGATCGCGCGCCATCTCCGCGGGTGCGGGCCGTGCCGACAGGAACTCGCGTCGCTCTCCGAGGGCGTGAGCACGTTCGCGCGGGCGGCGCACGAGCTCGACCCGCCGGAGGAGCTCCGCGGCCGTGTCCTCGGCGCGCTCTCGCAGGAGCGCAAGGGCGCCTCGCCGGCTGAAGCACCGGCGAGCGGACCAACGAAGCGCCCTTGGCGCATGGGCATCCTGGCGTGGGCGGCGGCGTTCGTCGCGGTCGTGCTCCTCAGCGGCTCGCTCGCAACGGCCGTCGTCGCGAGCGGTCGCGCCGCCGACTGGCACGCCGAGGCCTCCAAGTACGAGGCCTTCCTCGGCGCGCTCGGGGGGTCGAACGTCCGCACCGCGAAGCTGAACGCTCCTGGAACGCAACAGTTGGAAGGCACCTTGGTGCTCTACGACTCGACGAAGGGTCAGTCGTGGGGCCTCGTGCTCGTGCACGCGCCAGGGCTTTCCGGAAGCGCGCACGTCACCCTTCACAGCGCAACGCACACGATCGAGATGCGTCCCTTGGAGTTCGAATCGAGCGGCGACGCGTCGACGTGGCTCGTCACCGGCGCGGATCTCCGTCCGTTCAACGCCGTAACGATCACGCAACACGGCTCGCTCCTCGCGAGCGGAACCGTGACCAGCAGCTAGCCCGGCCGGATCACCAGGCGCTTGATCGCCCGCCGGTAGGCCCCGAACCGGTACTTGTACTCGTAGTCGCCCTTCAGCATGTCGAACGCCGAACAGCCGTGCTCGATCGCGAGGCGGATGTCCTCCCCCACCAACACCATTCCCGGAGAGAGCCCGCGCTGATCGTGGTCGAACGCGGAGTTGTACAACGAGAACGTTCCCTCGAACAGGAACCCGATCGTTCCCGCGAGTTTCTCGCGCTCCACCTCGAGGAACGTGAGATGGAACACGTGCTCCGGGAGGAACGTCTCCCCCAGCCGGCGGAAGAAGATCTCCATGCCGGGCTGCATGAACTTTCCCTTCGGACCTTCGCTCGAGCGATGCAGTTCCACGAAGCGGTCGAGGTCGGCTTGGAGCGTCTCCTCCGTCGACTCCACGATGGTGTACGCGCCGAGCTCAGACTGGAGCTTGCGGGCCTTCCGCTTGATCTCGTGTCGGAGCTTGCTCGGGAGCGACGTGAGGTACTCCTCCCACGAGGCGGGGAGCGGGAGGAACGGCGCGACGGGCTCACGGTCGTCGGTCATCTCGACGGCGAGATCGGCGTGGGACGCGGCGGTCCGAAGGAGCTCCAACCACGGCTGGTCCTCGGCGAGGCCGCGGAGATCGAGCTCGTCCCAGTCGCCGCGCTCCACGAGCCCACGGATCAGCTCCGTCGCGACGAACTCCTGATCGGGCGGCGCAGCGATCGGGCCGAGGTAGTCGGTGACCTCGGTTCCGCCGAGGAACCGGATCGTCGAACCGAGCCCCTCGAACGCCGCGACGCCGACCTGCGCCCCATCGCGCTCGACGAACGCCAGCACCAGCTCGAGCTCCTCGCCGAACTCCTCCCAGTAGAGCTTCAGGTAGTCGGGGGTGGAGAAGATCGTCGCCGACGGATCGGCCTTCACGAGCGCGGACCAGTCGCGTCGTGCGAAATCCCGGCCGTCGTCGGAGAACAGGACGCTCATCGTTCGATGATAGGTGCGCGACAGGGCCCGGCTCGGAAAGCCGTCTACCAGGCGCCCCCGCCCGTTCCCCCGCCACCTCCGCCTCCGCCGCCGGAGAACCCCCCGCCGAAACCGCCGCCCGAGCTCCAGGAACCACCGCCGTGACTCGTCGAGGTGCTGATGCCGAGCGCCGCCGCCGTCGTCGTCGACTCGTGGGTGGAGATCGAACGGATGAACACCGCGTTCCATTGGTAACCGCCCATCCCCGGAGGCGCGCCCGGGAACGGGGCCGGGAGCTCCTCCGGCGGCACGAGCGCCTTCACCTGCTTCTCCACCGTCTTCGCGATGCCGAGCGCGGTCGCGTAGACGAGGTATCGCTCCCAGATGATCACCGCCATCGCCGGCGCGTCCGGCAGCGACGAGAACTTCTTCAGGAATCGCCGGAACGCGCGCCAGCGCGCCATCCGCTCCCGGAGCTCGGGTTTGAGCCGTGACCGGATCGCGATCGCCGACGCGATCCACCCGACGACCGCGAGCGGGATCAGCCAGTAGGCGAAGGGCCCGACGATCCCGGCGCCTGCGTAGATCGCCCACGCGATCGTCACCAGCGCGATCGCACCGACGGAGAACGACTCCCACCGGTGCTGACCGTTCCGGATCGCGGCGGAGACCGACTCCGTGCGCTTGCCCATGTCCGACCACCAATGACGAAGCTTGTTCCTGCGCTTTCCGGTCGCCTCCAGGTCCTTGAGCGAGACCGAGTCGGTCCCGTCGCCGGAGAAGAGGAAGTCGATGAAATCGAGGTCACCCTCCGCCGTCGGATCCTTCTTCCGCTTGATCGTGAAATCCTCCGGATCCGAGACGAGCCCAACGGGCGCGAGCTCGATGACACCGCTCTGGGCGAGGTAGAGGATCTCGGCACGATACGCGTCCGCAGCCGGCCGCCTTCCGCGCATCGAGCCCCAGATACGCGCGAGGTCGACGGGATGCATCTGCTCCGGAGGCTCGGGCGGCTCGCGGAGGATCTCCGGGACGCCCGGCTCTCGGTCGCGGAGCCGCGAGATCACGACGAGGAGCAGCATCACGAGGGGCACCAGCACGAACAGCGCCCGGGTGACGTTCGCCTCGACCTCGTGGAGATGACGCCGCGCGTTCGCCTCGGCCGCAAGCTCCCGCTCGTGCGCGATGATTCCCTGGAGCCGCTCCACCTTCTGCTGCGGCGCGAGTGGAACGACGTCCGGCGGAAACACGATCGAGCCCTCGACGAAGATGCCGGGCTCGAGGTTCCGGACCGTGTAGACGACGGTGTTCGGGTTCGGGATGCTCACGTTGCCGTTGAACGGCCCGTGGCCCCATGCACGGACCTCCCCGTGCTTCAACGGGCGCGCGTTCAGCTTCGCAGGCGGGCTTTGGTGGTCCCCGTGGTTCCCTCCGGCCGAGAGTCCCTTCGGTGGCTTCAACCCGGCGTCCTCGTACGCCTTCGCGACCGCCGCGTCGATCTGGTCTTGGAGCGAAGACGCCGACGAGGTTGCGGAGATCCCCGGGATCGCGCTGCCGGCACCTGCACACCGCGTCGGACGGGGCGGAGCGTTCCGCGCCACGCCCGGCAGATGCACCGTCACCTTCACGAAGTCGGTCGGCACCGTCCACCCGGTTCCGACGAACTGCCACAGGAGATGGGCGGTGTCGGAGAAGACGTCGACGGCGCAGTCCGCTCGATAGGAGATCGTGAACGTCCGCTGCTCGTCCGCCGCCGCGTAGGACCAAACGGCGTGGAACGGACTCACGAACGGGTTGGACTCGACATTCAGCTCCTTGCCGTTCTCCGCGACGGTGAAGTCCTCGATCTTGTCCGAGGGCCAATCGATCGTGTAGTCGGCGCCGTGGAAGTCTCCGGAGAAGTCGTACGTCCGCTGCTCCACGAGCTGGAGGCTCCCGTCGGGGAGGACCGTCGCGTCGATCAGGACGCGTGTGAAGTGATACGACTTCGCGAAGGCCGGCGCCGTCGAGCCGAGGACGACCGTGACGACGGCGAACGCGAGCGTCACCAGTCGTCTAGTCCGTCGCATACTAGTTCCCACCTGCTCGGAAGCCCGGTTCAGAAGTTCTGCACGAAGAAGAACGACATCGCCATGATGGCATAGGCGCCGAGCAGCTGAGCTCCCTCCAGCCAGTTGCTGCGGCCGTCGCGGATCACGATCGCGACGATCAACGTGGAGACTCCGACCGCGGCGACCTCGAACGGGCTGAAGATGAAGTCCATCGGATGCCCGACGATGAGGGAGATGAACACCAGCGCCGGCGCGACGAACAACGCGACCTGCACGGAGGATCCGATCGCGATCTCGAGCGTCACGTCGACGCGATCTTTCAGCGCGAACAACACGGCGGAGCTGTGCTCCGCGGCGTTGCCGATGATCGGCACGAGGATGAGTCCGACGAAGAGCTTGGAGAGGCCGAGATCCGCGATCGCGGGCTCGAGCGAGCCGACGAGGAGCTCCGACTCGAGGGCGACGAAGGCCGTCGCGATCAGGAGGAGCACGACCGCGCGGCGCGCCGACCACGTCGGCTGCTCCTGCGTCCGCGGGGTGCGGAACAGGTGCTCGTGCGTGACCAGCGTGAAGATGAGCGCTGCCACGTAGAGCGTAATCAGCACCGCGGCGACCGTTCCGCTGACGACCTCGCGCTGGACGAACGTCTGTGGCCCGGCAGTCAGAACGAACAGGGCCGGCATCAGGAGCCCGATCACCGCGAGCACCAGCGACGATGTGTGCACCGAGGCGGCGCGCTCGCTGTAGGTCTGCTCTTTGTGTCCGAGGCCGCCGACGAAGAACGCGAGCCCGAGGACGAGCAGAAGGTTCCCGAGGATCGAGCCGGTGAGCGAGGCCTTCACGACCTCGATCTGGTTGTTGAGAATCAGGAACACGGAGATGACGAGCTCCGTGACGTTCCCGAACGTCGCGTTCAGCAGACCACCGATCCGCGGACCGGCGTGGAGCGCCAGCTGGTCCGTCCCCCGCCCGATCAAGCCCGCGAGCGGCACGATCGCGATCGCCGAGGTGAAGAAGATCGCCAGTTCGTTGTCGGTGAACAGCTTCGCGGCGATCGATACCGGCACGAACACGAGCAGCCAGTCGAGCTTGGGCCTCGGCATCTGCGAAGCCTAGAGGCTAGGATGCCCGCCGTGGCGAGCAGCTGGTACTCCATCGTGATCGACTGCGCCGACATCAAGCGTGAGTCGGCCTTCTGGGCGGAGGTTCTCGGCTACGACGTCGTGTTCGAGGACGACGACGAGATCGCTCTCGCGAAGAACGAGGAGACGGAACCCGGCCTCGTCTTCGTTCCGGTCCCCGATGGAAAGGCCGTCAAGAACCGTCTCCACATCGACCTCAACCCGGATGGCCAGGCGGCGGAGGTGACCCGCCTGGAGTCGCTCGGCGCCAAACGGGTCGACATCGGACAGGGAGACGTCCGCTGGATCGTGATGGCGGATCCCGAAGGCAACGAGTTCTGCGTCCTGACACATCGGTAGACGCGAACCGACCCCGGCCCTGGGGCCCGGGGCCGGTAAACGCGGCGTCGCCGCAGACGGTTACGAAGCCGCCTGGACCTTCATCTCGTCGAGATGCTCCTGGAGCCGCTCGTAGGTCTCCCTGGCGCCGTCCTCCATGCCGGACTCCACCGTCGCCTTCAGGGACTCCTTCGAGTCGGCGCGCGAGACGGCCGTCAGCAGCGTGACGCCGTCGTGCTCCTCCAGGGTGACCGTCTCGACGGCGACGTGGCCTGGCGCGCCCTCGAACTCGAACGTCCACGTGATCTTCTCCGGACGCGCGATCTCCAGGTACTCGCCGTGGAACCCGAACTCGGGACCGCCGTCTGAGCTCCGGTGAGCCATCCGCCACTTCCCGCCCTCACGGAAGTCGATCTCGCACGACTCGACCTCGTAGCGCCTCGGACCCCACCACTTCGACATGTGCTCGCAGGAGGTGTGCGCCTCGAAGACGAGGTCCCGCGGCGCGTCGAACTCGCGCGTCAGGACGAGCTCGAGATCTCCTCGCGTGGCGACCTTCAACTCACGGTCTGCGGCCATGTTTCGGCTCCTTCCGCTTCATCGTCTCCAGATATCCGTCCAGCTTGTCGTAGCGCTCTTCCCAGAACTCGCGGTACGTCTCCGTCCAGTCGGCGATGTCCTTGATCGCCTCCGGCCGGAGCCTCGCCGGCCGGCGCTGCGCGTCGCTGCTCCGGGAGATGAGTCTGGCACGCTCGAGCACCTTCAGGTGCTTCGTGATGGCCGGCTGACTCACGGGAAACGGCTTCGCCAGTTCGGTCACCGTGGCCTCACCCTTCGCCAGCCGCTTGAGGATCGCCCGGCGCGTGGGATCCGCGAGCGCTGCGAACCGAGCGTCGAGAGCCTCGGCGGTGGCAGCCATTCTCGTTCCTCCTCTCGCTGTAGGGAACCGCACGGTTATATAACCTGCTAGTGATATAGCACGCACGAGGAGGATCTGTCAAGTGAAGCGAGGTGGGTTCGGGCTAGAGGGCGTGGGGAGCGGTGCCCGCGGCCTCGCCTGCGCCCTCCTGGAGGGCGTCCTGGAGCACGTCCCAGGCGAGCACGGCGCACTTGATGCGGATCGGGTACTTCACGACGCCCTTCAGCGCGACGAGGTCGCCGAACTCGTCTTCGTCCGGCTCGTGCTCCCCGCCCATCATGTCGCGGAAGTCCTTCGCGAGCGCCTGTGCGTCCTCCACCGACTTGCCCCGCACCGCCTCCGTCATCATCGAAGCGGAAGACTGGGAGATCGAGCAGCCCTGCCCCTGGAACGCGACCTCGGCGATCGTGTCTCCGTCCTCGTGGATGAAGACGGTGATGTCGTCGCCGCAGAGCGGATTGTTCTTCGAGCAGGAGAGCTCCGCGCCCGGGAGCTCATGCTTGTTCCGCGGGTTCTTGTAGTGGTCGAGGATGACCTCTTTGTAGATGTCGTCGAGCGCCACGCGTTTCCCTCCGGTCGGGTGCTACCAGCCTAGCAAGCCGCTACAGCGCGAAGACCTGCTCCGCTCGCTCGAGCGCGGAGATCAGGACGTCCACCTCGTCCTTCGTGTTGTAGATGTAGAAGGACGCCCGCGCCGTCGCCGGCACGCGGTAGCGCCGCATCACGAGCTGGGCGCAATGGTGGCCCGCGCGGATCGCGACGCCCTCCTCGTTCACGATCGTCGCGAGGTCGTGGGGGTGAACGTCCTTGTACCAGAAGGAGACGGCTCCCCCGCGCTGCGCCGGGTCCGTCGGCCCATAGATCGTTGCGCCGGCCTCTCCGATGCGCTGGAGCGCGTAGGCGTTGATCTCCTCCTCGTGGGCGCGGACGGCCTCCATCCCGATCCCCTCGAGGTAGTCGATCGCGGCGCCGAGGCCGATCTCCTGCGCGATGTTCATCGTGCCGCCCTCGAACTTGTACGGCACCTCTTTCCACGTGGAGTGATCCGGGAAGACCTCGTGGATCATCTCCCCCCCGCCGATGAACGGATCCATCGCGTCGAGGATCTCCCGCCGGCCGTAGAGCCCGCCCGAGGCCGTGGGACCGAGCATCTTGTGACCGGAGAACACCAGGAAGTCGAGATCCAGCTGCTGGACGTCGACGCTCAGGTGCGGAACGAGCTGCGCTCCGTCGACGGCGACGATCGCGCCGACGGCGTGCGCGGCCTCGATCAGGCGCGGCAGCGGCGTGATCGTTCCGAGCGCGTTCGACATCCCCGTGACCGAGAAGATCTTCGTCCGCTCGGTGAGGAGCTCCTCCAGCCGACTCAGGTCGAGCAAGCCGTCGTCGGTGATCGGGAGATACCTCAGCGCGGCTCCGGTCTGCTGGGCCGCGAGCTGCCACGGAACGATGTTGGAGTGGTGCTCCATCTCCGTGAGGAGGATCTCGTCGCCCTCCTTGAGGAACTTCCGGCCCCAGCCGTGAGCGATCAGGTTCATCGATTCCGTGGTTCCGCGCGTGAAGACGATGCTCTCCGGCGACGGAGCGTTCAGGAATCGCGCGACCTTCCCGCGAGCGCCCTCGAAGAGCTCCGTGGCCTCCTCCCCCAGCATGTGGATGCCGCGGTGAGCGTTCGCGTTGTGCTTGGCGTAGAAGTCCGACTCCGCGTCGATCACCTGCTGCGGCTTCTGCGAGGTGGCGGCGCTGTCGAGGTAGACGAGCGGCTTGTCGCCGACCGTCCGCGTGAGGATCGGGAAGTCGGCGCGGATCCGCTCGACGTCCAACGTCGGCGTGTGGTGCTCGATCGTCTTCGCCATGTGCGCCGCCTTTACGTCGTTGCCGGAGGCTCTTCCTCGACGCCGAGCTCCTTGCGGATCTCCTCGTAGCCCTTCTGCTCGAGCTCGTGGGCGAGCTCCTTGCCGCCCGACTTCACGATGCGGCCGTTCATCATCACGTGGACGTAGTCGGGCGTGATGTAGTTCAGGATGCGCTGGTAGTGCGTGATCAGCAAGACCCCGAGGTCCGGACCGATCAGCTGCGCCACTCCCGTCGCGACGGACTTGAGGGAGTCGATGTCGAGGCCGGAGTCCGTCTCGTCGAGGAGCGCGATCTCGGGCTCCAGCACCGCCAGCTGGAGGATCTCGTTCTTCTTCTTCTCGCCGCCCGAGAACCCCTGGTTGACGTAGCGGTTCACCATGGCGTCCTCGACGCCGAGGAGCTGCATCTTCTCCTTCATGTGCTTGCGGAACGCGAGCGCGGAGACCTGGTCCCCCTTGATGGACGTGTACGCGGTGCGGAGGAAGTTCACGACGGAGACGCCGGGCACCTCGGTCGGATACTGGAACGCGAGGAACAGCCCGCGCTTCGCGCGCTGATCGGGTGTGAGCTTGAGGATCTCCTCGCCCTTGAAGCGGACGCTCCCGCCGGTCGCGACGTAGCCGGGCCGGCCCATCAGGACGTTCGCGAGCGTCGACTTGCCGGAGCCGTTCGGCCCCATCATCGCGTGGGACTCCCCCTGCTTCACGACGAGGTCGATGCCCTTCAGGATCTCCTTGCCCTCGACCGTGGCGGTAAGGCCCTCGATCTCGAGCGTCGCGGTTCCGTTCGCGTTCGTCATTCCTCCACCTCGATCAGGACGTCGTCGCCCTCCACCTTCACCGGGTAGACGGGCAGCGGGATGGTCGCCGGCAGCGACCGTGGCTTGCCGGTGTTCAGGTCGAACACCGAGCCGTGTTTCGGGCACTCGATCGTCTCGAAGTCCGGGTCCACCTCGCCCTCGTGGAGGTAGGATTCCTCGTGGGAGCAAACGTCGTCGATCGCGCGGAAACCCTCGGGTCCGAGGTTCGCGATCGCGATCAGCTTGCCGTTCGGGAGCGTGAACTCGCGCGCCTCGCCCTCGGGGATGTCCGAGATGCTGCACATCTTGAGGAGCGTCATCGCGTTCACCGTACCCTCGCGAGCTCGGCCTCGATGGCGTTGGAGATGCCCTCGCGGACCTCCGGGAGCGTGATCTTGTCGAGGACCTCCTGGAAGAAACCGAAGACGATCAGTCGCTCGGCCTCCGCGCGCGGGATCCCGCGCGACTCGAGATAGAAGAGCGTGTCCTCCTCCACCGGGCCGTCGCTCGCGGCGTGGCCGCAACGTACGTCGTTCGCCTGGATCTCGAGGTTCGGGATCGAGGCAGCCTTCGCGTTCTCCGAGAGCACGATGTTGCGGACGGTCTGAAAGGCGTCCGTCTTCTGCGCGCCGGGGCGGACGTTGACCCAGCCGGAGTAGACGGCGTTGGAACGCTCCTTGAGCGCGCCCTTGTAGAGGAGGTTGCTCGAGCAGCTCGGCGCGACGTGGTCCTGCAGCGCGCGGTGGTCGAAGTGCTGGTCGCCGTCGGCGAAATAGACGCCGAGCATCTCGGAGAAGCCGCCGGGCTCGGCGAGGACGGATTCGATCTCGCTTCGCGCGAGGTCGCCGCCGAACGCGACGCCGAGCGAGCGGAACTCCGCGTCCCGGGCGAGCTGGGCACGCTGCACGGAGAGGTGCTGGACGCCGGTCCCCCACTCTTGGAGGCAGACGTAGCGGACGCGGGAGGCCGGACCGGCGTGGACCTCCACGACGGCGTCGGACAGCGCTCGGCTCAGGTCAGGTGAGACGAGGCGATCGATGAAGGTCACCTCGGAGTCCTCGTCGGCGACGATCAGCGTGTGCGGGAAGACTGCGCCTCCGTCCGCGTCGAGATAGGTGAGGGTCTGGAGCGGAAGCTGGATCGCGACGCCTTTCGGGACGTAGAGGAACGTGCCGCCGCTGCGGAACGCTCCGTGCAGCGCCGTGAAGCGCGTGCGGCCGGTCGGAATCAGGGTGTGGAGGTTGGGCTCCACGAGGTCGGGATGGATGCGGGCCGCGTCGTCGAGGTCCATGAGGACGACGCCCTGACGTTCGAGCTCCGGATCGAGATGCGTGACCATGACCTCGGAGTTCCGCTGGATCTGGAGGCCCGCACGCTCTCCGACGGTTCCGGCCGCCTCCAGGATCTCCGCCGGAACGTCGTCGAGGTTCCTCGCACGGCCGCCTTCGGTCCAGGGGGCGAATCCGAAGTCGAAGTCCTTGAGGTCGGTGTAGCGCCATTCCTCTGTCTCCTGGGACGGAACGGGGAGCGCGAGGAACTCTTCGAGCGCGTGCGCGCGGAGGCGGTCGACGAAGGGCGCGGGCGCCTCCGGAAGAAGCGTCAGCGTCTGCTCGTCGAAGCCCGTGCGGGAGGGAGTGGCAGCCATCTCCCCTAATCCTACTGGCGCGGTCGGATTACCGGCCATCGAGCGGATCCGTGCCTCGTTTGGCATGCTTGCGGCCATGGGCGAGCTCACCGAGGTCGAGATCTGCGATCGGGCGAACGTCGAGTCGGCGTTCGTGAAGGAGCTCGTCGACTGTGGCGTTCTGGAGCCCGAGCCGGACGCGAGGCCGTACCGGGCCGGAGACGTCTGGCGCACGCGGTTGGCGAAGGCGTGCGTCGACGCCGGCCTCCCGCTCGAGGGGATCGGAGAGGCGATCCGGCGGCGACTCCTGACCCTTTCGATGCTGGATCTCCCCCAGTACGCGCATTGGTCCGGATATGCGAACGAGACGTACGAGCAGCTGGCGGAGCGAACGGGCTTGCCGGTCGAGTTCTTCGCCCAGGCGCACGAGGCCGCCGGCTTCCCTCCCGCGGCGCCCACCGACCGGGTGCGCGAGGACGAGCTCGGATCGATCCCGGCAACGCAGATCGCTCTCGCCTTCGGCTTTCCGATGGACTCGGTGCTGCGCGTGTATCGCGTCTACGGAGAGAACCTCCGTCGCATCGCCCAGGTCGAGTCGCAGCAGTACCACGAGCACGTGGATATTCCCCTCCAGCAACAAGGGCTCTCGCACGCGGAGGTCTTCGAGCAGGGATCGGCGTTCGGAGAGCAGATCATGGAGGTTCTCGACGCGGCGTTGCTCGCGACCTATCACCGTCACCGCGAGGCGACGTGGATGGGCGACCTCGTGGAGCACATCGAGGCCGCGCTCGACGAGGGAGGGCTGTACGCGAAGCTCGACCGACCGCCGGCGATGGTGTTCCTCGATCTGACGGGCTACACCAAGCTGACCGAGGAGCGTGGAGACGCGGCCGCCGCGTCGATGGCTCGGGCGCTGTCGTCGCTCGTTTCCTCGACCGCGCGACGCCACGGAGGCGAGGCCGTGAAGTTCCTCGGGGACGGCGTGATGTTCTACTTCCCGGATCCGGGACGAGCCGTGCTGGCCTCTTTGGAGATGGTGTTGTCGACCGAGGAGGCGGGGCTTCCTCCGGCACACGTCGGTATCGCGTCGGGGCCGGTGATCAAGCAGGACGGAGACTACTTCGGGCGAACGGTGAACCTCGCGTCGCGCATCGCGGGGAAAGCGTCATCGAGCGAGGTGTTGGTCTCGGCCGACGTCGCCGAGCTCTGCGGCGGCCAGATCGGTGTCGAGTTCGTTCCGTTGGGGCCGGTCGAGTTGAAGGGCGTGGAGCGTTTGACCGAGTTGTTCGGGGCGTCTCGCTCCGACTGAGATCGTTTGCCCCGCAGCCGTTTCCGGCGCCTCCTCAACCTTTCGAATGACAGATCCTCCACCTAGAGTTCGGTGTCATGAGCGAACTCCCTTCCGCCATCGATGCCTTCCGCGCCGACGAACACGCGGAGCTTCCGGATGCTCGCGTCGAAGATGACTTCACGGAGTTGCAGCGCGCCGCGGAGCTGATCGAGCTGGAACGCTTGCGCCGTCTCGCAGAGATCGACCGGCGCCGGATGTACGAACGCGACGGTCACCTGTCTGCCGCATCATGGCTGACCGCATCGCATGGCGTCGCTCGCGGCCTCGCGCAACGAGACGTGAAGACCGCTCGCGCGCTTGGGCAGATGCCCGCGACCCGTCGTGCGCTCGAGGATGCCGAGATCTCCATGTCGGCCGCTCGGCTCCTGAGCGACGCGCGAGATGTCGAACCGGAGCTGTTCGCGGAGAGCGAAGGAACGCTCGTCGAGGCAGCCCGTGGTCACTCGATCTCGGAGCTGCAACGCGTCGTCGCCTTCTGGTAGCAGCGCGCCGAGCGCGGCCATGCGCACGACACGGAGGATCGCCTTCAGGAACGTCGACCGTTCCATGCTGCCCGGAGAATCACGCCGCGAAGAGGCCTCGAGGCCTGATTGTGAAGCCAGCCAGGTTGATTCGGCTCCGCCGGCGGAATAGAAGTGGGCTGCCGGGACCGGAGGCGTCAGAGGACGGCTCGCTCCTCTCCTCATGTGTGCCGGGAGGAGGAGCTCCATGGTTCGCAAGATCGGGATACTCGCGACCAGCGTGTCGCTGCTCGCTATCGTGATTTTCAGCGTCACATTCGCCGGAGCGGCATCTCCGAAGATCGCCTCGGAGGAGACGATGACGCTGACAACCAAGCAGACGAACGGCGTTCTGATCGACCTCGGCCAGCGGGGTCTGAGCGCCGGAGATCTCTTCGAATACCGCTCTGCGCTTTGGTCGCACGGCGAGAAGGTCGGAGTGGAGAACGGGAACTGCAGTCCGCACTTCCCGGTGTCGAGCCATCACCTGCGCTTCCTCTGCAGTGCGGTGTCCTCAGACATCTTCGGGCGGGGTCAGATCCTCTCCGCAGGCGCGTTCACGCTGGACGTCACCGCGGGCCAGCTGCGGAGGGGAACGAACATCTTCGCGCACGCGGCGAACGGCTCAGACATCACCTTCGCCATCACGGGTGGAACACACGACTTCGAGAACGTCCGGGGTCAGATCCACGAGTTTTCGAACAGCAGTAGGGAGGTCTACGACCTGCTGCCGTGACTCGAGAGGCGGCGTCGCTAGGAGGGGGGCTCGGTCCTAGCCGACCGAGCCCTCCATCTGGAGCTCCACCAGGCGGTTCAGCTCCACCGCGTACTCCATCGGGAGCTCGCGGGTGATCGGCTCGATGAAGCCGTTGACGATCATCGCGGTGGCCTCCACCTCGTCCAGGCCGCGGCTCATCAGGTAGAAGAGCTGATCCTCGCC
>JBJMLN010000070.1:0-36218 GCA_045805285.1 Actinomycetota bacterium
GCCCACCACATGTTCGCGACCGGGGCGGTGGAGGTGGCCTTCTTCTCCGGCCTGTCGTTCCTGATCGCGGTGCCGACTGGGGTGAAGTTCTTCAACTGGATCGGAACGATGTGGGGCGGGAAGCTCACGTTCCCGACGCCGATGCTGTTCTCGCTCGCGTTCATGGGGAACTTCCTGATCGGCGGCGTGACGGGCGTCATGGTCGCATCACCGCCGATCGACTTCCACGTGCACGACACGTACTTCGTCGTGGCGCACTTCCACTACACGCTGATGGGCGGGAGCGTGTTCGCGATCTTCGCCGCGATCGCGTTCTGGCTCCCGAAGTGGACGGGCTACCGATGGGCCGACCGGCCTGGGAGATGGTCGGCGGTCCTGCTGTTCGTGGGTTTCAACGCGACGTTCTGGCCGCAGTTCATCCTCGGCCTCCGCGGCATGCAACGGCGGATCGTCGACTACTCGGCGTCGACGGGATGGGCCGATCTCAATCGCGTCTCCACGCTGGGGTCGCTGATCCTCGCGGCGGGGGTGGTCCTCTTCGTCTGGGCGGTGTGGAGCTCGCTTCGGCGCAAGGAACCGGCTGGCGACGACCCGTGGGGCGGGTACTCGCTGGAGTGGGCGACGTCCTCACCTCCGCCGGAGCACAACTTCGAGACGGTGCCGGCGATCCGCTCCGAGCGGCCCGCCTTCGACCTCCACCACCCCGAGCTCGTTCCGCGATGAAGGTCGCCGTCCGGATCCTCGTCGGCACCGCCGCGTTCGGACTCGTCGTCGGCGCGATCTACTGGTTCATCAGCTACGAGGCGGCGGGAACGACGCTCCTGCTCGCGCTCGGGATCGCGCCGTTGATCCTCGCCGGCTACGCCGAGCGTGACCGACGCCGAACCGGCGCCGACGCAAGGCCGCTGCCGGAGGATCTCCCCGACGCCCGGGCGGAGGACTCTGCGGGGGAGGACGTCGGCTCGTTCGCGGCGGAGAGCGCCTGGCCGATCGCCCTCGCCGGAGCCTCAGTCCTGGTGCTCGGTGGGATCGTGTACGGCCCCGCCCTGCTGGTGATCGGGCTCGTCGGCGGCACCATCGCCGTGATGGGTCTGATGCGCGAGAGCCGCGGGTGAGAGCCGCACGCGCTCGGGCTCCGCTTCGAAGCCGCCCGCGGAGGTTCTGTGGATCTCCACTCGGAGCGGCCCGGCCGCCGGATGGTCATCGATCCGGCGGAGGCTCGAACAGATCCGATACGTCGCGTAGCCGACGACGGGCGGCAGGACGACGATCAGGATGCGCGCGATCCGGTCGATCGTTTCCACCGGCACGTTGAAGAACGTCGAGAGCACGTCGTTCGAGCCGATGAAGGTCAGGATCGTGATGAACGCGAGGCCGGCCGCGCCGACCCCACTGCGCATCGGGGCGTCCCGCGGCTTGTCGAGGAGGTTGTGCGGCCGGTCGTCGCCGGTGATGCGCCGCTCGATGAACGGCCACGCAGCGAGGATCGTGAAGAAGATGCCGGGGAGCACGACGCCCGGGAGGAACGGTTCTCCGATCGTGTGTCCGAAGAGGTGGAACTCCCAGTTAGGCGCGATGCGGAGGGCACCCTCCAGCCAGCCGAGGTACCAGTCCGGCTGGGCGGGAGAGCTCACCGTCGACGGCGTGAACGGTCCGTAGAGCCACACCGCGTTGATCTGGAACAGGCCGCCGAGGAGCGCGAGGACCGCCGCGACCATCAATCCCAGGCCGACGGACTTCATCGCGTACACGGGCCAGAGCGGAGAGCCACTGACCGTGTCCTCCGTGTGCCCCGGCCCGGGGAACTGCGTGTGCTTCTGATGCCAGACGAGCAGGAGATGCACCGTCAGCGCGCCCGCGATGATCGCGGGGATCACCATGATGTGCAGCACGAACAGTCGCCCGATGAAGTCGCTGGTCGGGAACTCTCCGCCGAAGACGAGGAACGCCGCCCACGTTCCGACCAGAGGGACCGACAGCAGCACGGAGTACGCGATGCGCACGCCGGTTCCGGAGAGCAGGTCGTCGGGCAGCGAGTAGCCGGTGAAGCCCGCTCCCATGCCCGCGAGCAGCAGCGTGAGACCGATCAGCCAGTTGATCTCCCGCGGACGCCGGAACGCGCCGGTGAAGAACACGCGCAGGATGTGCGCGGAGATCGCAGCGATGAACACGACCGCGGCCCAGTGATGGATCTGGCGCATCACCAGTCCCGCGCGCACCTCGTAGGAGATGCGCAGCACCGAAGCGTACGCCGCGGACATCACCTGTCCGCGGAGCGGCGCGTACGCGCCGTGGTAGATCACCTTCTGCGTCGATGCGACGTAGAAGAACGTCAGGAACGTCCCCGTCAGGACGAGGATGATGAAGCAGTACATCGCGATCTCGCCGAGCATGAACGCCCAGTGATCGGGGAACGCCTTGCGCAGCGCACGCCGCGCGAACGACGCGGCCGCAAGGCGGTCGTCGAGCCCCTCGACGGCGCGGCGGATCAACGGCGGTTCCAGAACGCCGGTCCGACGGGCTCCTGGTAGTCGGAGCGGGCGCGCAGCAGCCCGTTCGCGTCGAACTCGATCGGAAGCTGCGGGAGCGGCCGCGCGGCGGGGCCGTACGTCGGTATGGCACCGGTGAGGACGTCGAACGTCGACTGATGGCACGGGCATCGGAGCTCGTGCGTCGCGGCGAGGAACAGGCCCACCGGACACCCTGCGTGCGTGCAGACCTTGGAATAGGCCACGTAGCCCTCAGGCGCCCAGTCCTCTCGTCCCGCCGGGAGCTGCAGCGTCGCCGGATCGACGCGCACGATGATCGTCTGCGAGTCCGCGGATCCGATGTGGCCTTGCGGGAAGACGGTCGCGACGCCGTCGACCTCCAGGTCGTCCACGTGGATCGGCTGCCCGGTGGAGTCGAGCGCGAGGGAGCCGGCTCTCCATTGCGTGGTCGACAGCGTGTTCCCGGGGCTCGGACCGAGCGAGCGGATCGGAAACACGAGCGCGAGCCCGAGCGCACCGGCAGCTCCGGCGAGCAGTCGGGTGAGCAGCCGACGCCGACCGAGCGTCTCTCCGCCGCGCTCGATCTCGCTCTGGAGGGCCGCGCGCTCCGGCTCCGGCGACGGAGCGAGCTCGCGCCGCTCGGTGATCTCCCCCTGCGGGAGGAGCCGCTTCGCCCACAGGATCAGGCCGGCGCCGAGACCGCCGAGCGACACCGCGAGGAGCGCGCCCTCGAGCTGGGACTGGCCCCCGGAGACGTAGAGCGCGGCCAGGCCGAGACCGGCGAGCGCCGATGCCACGAAGCAGAGCGCAACGAGCCGTTCCGACGCCTTCACGTCTTCGTTCCCGTCAGCCTGATCACGATGATCAGCAGCCCGAGCCCGACGACCCATGCGACGAACCCCTCGGCGACCGGGCCGACGCGGCCGATCCCCAGCCCTCCGGCATTGCCGTTGTCGCGGAGCCACACGATCGTGCGCGCGAGCGAGTTCACGTCGTGTTCCGAGAGCTGCTCGGGGCCGAACTTCGGCATGACGCCGGGGCCCGTCCGGAGGGCCTCCCCGATCTGCGTGGGCGTCGCGACGTCGAGGCTCGGCGCGACCTCGCCGCCTCCGACCGATCCGCCCTCCGCCGCGGCGCCGTGGCAGGCGGCGCAGTTCGCCTGGAACAGGTTCTGTCCGAGGGGGAGCGATCCGTCCGCCACCTCCACCGTGGGGATCGGCGGCCCGCCGGCACGGACGGAGGAGAGGTACGCGATGATCGCGTCGATCTCCGTCTGCGAGAACTGCGGCTCGCCGCGGACGAGCGCGTCGTTCGGATAGGCGAGTGGCATCCGTCCGGTGGAGAGCATGAAGTCGATCGCGGCCGGGCCGACCGGCGGAGAGACGAGCGAGGGACCCTTGCCGGGAACGCCCTCTCCTCCGGTGCCGTGGCACGTCGCGCAGTTCGTCGAGAACAGCTCGAAGCCGCGGGAGACCTCCGGCGACGCCGTTCCCGACGTCGCGCCGGCCCACACGCTCGAGAGGATCTGCAGCCCCAAGGCAGCGCCGACCGCGCCGAGGAGCAGCACCGTCACCCGTCGGTCGACGCGTCGTCGCATCGCTTACTTGATCAGGTAGATCGTGGCGAAGAGCGCGATCCACACCACGTCGACGAAGTGCCAGTAGTACGTGATCGCCTCCAGGCCGCTCAGGCGGCCGTCACGGTATGCGCTCTGGTTGGTGCGACCGAGCGCGACCAGCATCAACACGACGCCCGCGGCGACGTGCAACGCGTGGAACCCCGTCATGCCGTAGAACAGCGTTCCGTAGGCGTTCGTGGAGACGCCGAAGTCCGCCGCGAGCCACGTCCGTACCTGCGAGGAGAGGAACAGCACCCCGAGCACGAGCGTGATGCCGAGCCAGCGGCGCAGCCCCTCGACGTCGCCGTCGCGAGCGAGCGAGAGACCCCGCTGCATCGTGAAGCTCGAGATCACGAGGAGGGTCGTCGCGATCGCCGGCTCCAGGGCGTCGAGTCGCGCTTCCGGGGGTGGCCACACGGCGCTGACCGCGCGGAGCGTGAAGTACGCGGCGAACAGGCCGCCGAAGAACATCAGCTCCGAGGAGAGGAACGCGACGGTCCCGAACACGAGGGGGTCCGGCCTCCGCGGCCGCGCGCTCGGACGCTGCGTGCGCGTCGCCGTCATCGACTCGCCCCGGCGCGGGCCGCGGCGCAGGCTTGCCCGGCCACGCTCGCGCTGCCGCGTGCGACGATGGCCGGGCGATGACGCTTCCGAACGGAGCACCGATCCCCGCGGGCGCACCGCTCACGCAGTGGTCGCCGGATCCGTTGGCGATCGCGCTCATCGTCGCCTCGGGCGTCGCGTACGTCCGCGCGTACCGGCGCGTCCGCGCGGCGGGCTCGCGGTTCCCGGCGAACCGCCTCGTCGCCTTCTGCTCGGGGCTCGCAGTCACCGCGGTCGCGCTCCTGTCTCCCGTGGACGTCTACAGCGACGTCTCGTTCTCCGTGCACGTCGTGCAGCATCTCCTCCTGGCCATCGCCGCAGCGCCGCTGTTCGTCCTCGGCGCTCCGGTGACGTTGTTGCTGCTCGCCAGCACTCCCGAACGGCGGCGCCGGAATGTCCTGCCGTTCCTGCGGAGTCCGGTCGTGATGAACCTCACGCGACCGCCGGTCGCTTTCGGGCTCTTCGTCGCGACGCAATACGCGGTCCATCTCACGCCGCTGTACGACCTCGCCCTTCGCGAACCCGCGGTCCACGTCGTGGAGCACGTGCTGTTCCTCGCGACCGGCGCGCTGTTCTGGGAGTCCGTCATCGGACTCGATCCGGCTCCCGGTCGTCGCCTCGGCTATCCGGCTCGTCTGCTCGTCCTCGCGCTCGCGATCCCGTTGGAGGGATTCCTCGCGCTGGCCCTGTTCTCCGCTCGCACGCCCCTCTACGAAGCCTACGCGCGGCTGCCGGCTCCGTGGGGGCCGCAGGCGCTCTCCGACCAGCGAGCGGGTGCGGCGCTG
This sequence comes from Actinomycetota bacterium, assembly GCA_045805285.1. Lineage (GTDB taxonomy): Bacteria > Actinomycetota > UBA4738 > UBA4738 > JBJMLN01 > JBJMLN01. The sequence goes on from JBJMLN010000070.1 coordinate 5,496, forward strand.
ATGTGGATCGTCTCCGACGCGGTGATGATCGGTGCGCTGCTGCTGACGGCGGCGGCGTGGCGCCGGCACGAGGATGCCCACACGCGCCGCGTCGAGCGGATCGCGTAGCTAGACGGCACCATCGAGGGGATTACCGGCCTCGTCGAACACCTCGACCGCGCTCGCCCCGGAATCGCGGAGCGTTCGCACGGCCCGGTCGGCCTCCGCACGCGTGGCGACCGACACACCGACGATGGAACGGGTCTCGCCGTCCGCAACGACCGGCGCTCGCGACGGCCGGTCGTCGCGGAGTGAGCCGTAACCGGCGACGAGCCCCGCGACGATGCCGACGAGGATGGCGGCGGCGACGCCGACCGTCGCGATCGCCGTGATCCCGCCGTCGGTGAACAGGATCGTGCCGACCGAGCCGATGACGGCGCCCGCGACCGCTCCGGCGGCGGCCCAGCCCCACGTCGCCCCACGCGTCCGTTGTCCGATCGCCTCGTCGCGTTCGCGGCGCTCGGGCTCCGAGAGCTCCGCCATGGACTCGTCCGAAACGGAGATGCCCTCACCTTCGAAACCCGCCCGCCGGAGCTCGTCCGCGGCTCGGCGCGCCGCGTCTACGCTCGGAAGCTTCGCGACGGCCTGGTAGCTCGAGCGGCCTGGCTCGGTATCCGACATGGGGCCGCCTCCTCCTTCGCGCTGTCGTCTGGGTGACTCGCGTGCGTTCGCCGCACAGCCAAGCACACGCGGCGCCGGTGTGCTCGCGACGTGCCGATTCCCGGCCGTCAGCGAGCCGAAACCTGTGACGGATCGCGGTCGGCGGGGGAGAATCCTGCAGCCATGACGCCGCGGATCGAGGACTACGCGATCATCGGCGACAACCATTCGGCAGCCCTCGTCGGACTCGACGGCTCGATCGACTGGCTCTGTCTCCCGCGGTTCGACTCCGGCGCCTGCTTCGCGGCGCTCCTCGGCGGTCCGGAGTACGGCCGATGGCTGGTCGCCCCGCGGGGGCGCGCGACGAAGACGCGCCGGCGGTACCGGCCGGGAACGCTGATCCTCGAGACCGAGTTCGAGACACCCGAGGGCGCCGTCCGGCTTACCGATTGCATGCCGATCCGCGACAAGGATGCCAACGTCGTCCGGCTCGTGGAGGGACTCCGCGGTCGCGTCGAGATGTGGACGGAGCTCGTCATGCGTTTCGACTACGGCTCCGTGGTGCCGTGGGTGCGTTCCGAGGCAGGCCACCTCCGCGCGATCGCCGGGCCTGACGCGCTGCATCTCCACAGCGACGTGGAGCTCCGCGGCGAGAACTTCCGCACGGTCGCGGAGTTCGCGGTCTCCGAGGGAGACCGCGTTCCGTTCGTGCTGACGTGGCATCCGTCGCACGAGGAGACCCCGAGGGCCATCAATGCGCAGGACGGCATCATCCAGACGCACCTGCATTGGGAGCGATGGGCGGAGCGCTCCGAGGTCGCGGGGGAGTGGAGCGAGGACGTCCTCGGCTCACTCGTGACGCTCAAGGCCCTGACGTACGAGCCGACGGGCGGCATCGTCGCGGCGGCGACGACGTCGCTCCCCGAAGCGCTCGGCGGCGTTCGGAACTGGGACTACCGCTACTGCTGGCTGCGCGACGCGACGCTGACGTTGTACTCGCTGCTGAGCGCGGGCTACGTGGAGGAGGCGAGCGCATGGCGCGACTGGCTCCTACGCGCCGTCGCCGGCAAGCCGGATAGTCTCCAGATCGTCTACGGGCCCGCAGGGGAACGGCGGCTGCCGGAATTCGATCTCGACTGGCTGCCGGGGTACGAGGGCTCACGTCCGGTGCGCATCGGGAACGCGGCATCCGAACAGTTCCAGCTCGACGTGTACGGAGAGGTGCTCGACCTCCTCCATCAGACACGCAAGCACGGGATTGAGCAGGAGGGACACTCCTGGGACTTCGAGCGCGCGGTTCTGAATTTCCTCGAGAGCGACTGGGATCAACCCGACGAGGGCATCTGGGAGGTCCGCGGTCCCCGGCGGCACTTCACGCATTCGAAGGTCATGGTCTGGGTCGCGCTCGACCGCGCCGTCAGCGACGTGGAGGAGTTCGGGCTGGAGGGTCCCGTCGACCGATGGCGCGCGCTCCGCGACGAAGTCCACGCGCAGGTCTGCGAGAAGGGGTTCGACGCCGACCGCGGAACCTTCGTGCAGCACTACGACTCGGAGGAGGTGGATGCGAACCTCCTGATGATCCCGCTCGTGGGCTTCCTCCCTGCCGACGATCCGCGCGTGATCGGGACCGTGGAGGCGGTCCAGCGCGACCTCGTGGTGGACGGCTTCGTCCTGCGCTACCGCGGGAACGAGGACATCGACGGCCTCCCGCCGGGAGAGGGAGCGTTCCTGCCGTGCACGTTCTGGCTCGCCGACGCGCTCGCGCTGATGGGCCGGAAGGCCGAGGCCCGGAAGATCTTCCATCGGCTCCTCGGCATCCGGAACGACGTCGGCCTCCTCGCCGAGGAGTACGACCCGCGCCTCAAGCGACAGTTGGGGAACTTCCCGCAGGCGTTCTCCCACGTGGCGCTCGTCAATACGGCGCTGAACCTCAGCGACGGCGCGGGGCCCGCGTACCGTCGCCGCGGCGGACGCTCCGGAGCGAAGTCCGGACGCAAGCCGGGACGCAAGCAGCCGAACAAGGCGAAGAGCGGCGACCCGCGCTAATCAGTCGACGTCGTCGCCGGCCGGAAGGTCGACCACGCGGATCTCGTCACCGACGATCTCGAAGCGCGTGAGAGATCCGCGTCCGACCGGGATCCGCCACTTCGTGCCGGTGAGTCCGGTGAGCTTCGCCACCGCGAGCCGGATCATCACCGCGTGCGTGACGCCGGCGACCGTCTCGCCGCTGTGGCGCTCTCCGATCAGCCGGATCGCTGCGAGCATCCGCTCCTGACCGTCCGCGAGCCGCTCGCCGTTCGGGCAGATGGCGGCGTTCGGCTCCTCGGAATAGAGCTTGAAGGCCTTCGGATCGAACATCGAGGCTTCCTCGGACGTCATCCCCTCCCACTCGCCGTAGTCGAGGTTCACGAGGCCGTGGAGGATGCGCACGTCGGGGATGCGGCACTCGTCCGCGATCACCTGCGCGGTGTTGATCGTGCGTCGAAGGGGTCCGGCGTAGACGGCGGCGACGCCCATCGGAGAGAGCTCCCGCGCCGCCTCGACCGCGTCGGCCCATCCCTGCGCGTCGAGCGGAACGTCCCGGCGTCCGCGGTAGCGGTTCTCGATGTTCATCGTCGTCGTTCCATGACGGATCAGGTATAGCGTGCAAACGTCGGACATGGCGTGCCTTCCTATGCCGTGAACTTGATGCGGCCGGTCTTCTTCGCGTAGAGCCAGGCCGGGTTCCGCGCGTTGAGCCGCAGGCTCAAAAGCTTTCCTCGCGCCCATCCGAGCCGGGTCCGACCGCCGTTGCGGTCCTGGACCATGCGGCTCTCGCGGTCCATCTTCTCCGGGTCGAAAGAGAGCTGCGCGCCGTGGAGGCGGAACAGTCCGAGCGTCTCCCGGAGCATCAGCGGATGCTCGATCCGGAGCGCGCGAGCGTACCAGTCGTAGTCGCCGCAGTTCTTGTACTCGATGTCGAAGGGTCCGACGCGGTCCCAGAAGCTCCGCCGCGCCCAGACCGTCTGCTGTGGGATGCACGACCAGCCGATGCCGATGTAGGACGCGAGGGAGAGGCGGACGGGCGTGTAGCCGCCGAGGATGTCGCCGTTCGCGTCGTTGTACTCCACCCGGCCGCAGAGCCATCCGGCGTCCTGGTGGCGCCTGAACGCTTCGGCGATCACCTCGAACGCGCCCGGCGCGATCTCGTCGTCGGCGTTGATGTAGCCGACGATGTCGCCCTCCACGAGCGACATGCCACGGTTGACGGCGTCGTACATCCCCTGGTCGTCGGTCGAGACGACGGTTCGGGTGGGGTAGCCGGAGGCGATCTCGAGCGTCCGGTCCGTGGAACCGCCGTCGACCAGCACGTGGTCGATCTTCAGCGAGTCGCTCTCCTGGCTCCAGATGGATTCGAGCGTCTGCTTCAGATAGGTCTCGCCGTTGAGGCTCGGCGTCACGACGCCGATGCGGGTGATCCGGGAAGTGGATTCGCTCACGGGTTCTCGATCCTGGGGTTGTCGTGTGCGGGTTCGACGTGCCTGGGCTCGCCAGGATAGCGGCCTGCACTCGGCCCGTCGCCGACCGAAAGGCCCATCCGACCTCGCCGAACGGCTACATCGGCCCCTGCTCCGCTTGACTCGCCGGCTCGTCTACGGCGTGAAGCCCGGCGGCGGCGGGGAGCACAGTTGCACCATCCGGCTGTGGAGCGTCGACAACGTGGTCGCCTGGGTCGGGTCGCTCGCGAGGTTCGTCAGCTCATAGGGGTCCGCGGCCAGGTCGTAGAGCTCCTGCTCGCCGGTCTGGTACTCCACGTAGAGGTTCTGCTGGTTGCGGACGGCGCAGTACGCCGGCACCTGGACCTTGTTCTCCCAGTGCTCGACGAGGAAGTCGGTCCTCCACCCGGCGGTGTCTCCGGCGAGGAGCGGAAGCGTGCTCGCTCCCTGCGCGCCGGGCGCGGAGATGTTCGCGAGATTCGCGAACGTCTGCGCGAAGTCGAGGTTCAGCACGAAGTGCGGATCCGTGCTGGCGGTCGTCCGCGTGGCCGGGTCGTAGCGGACGATGATCGGGACGCGAATGCTCTCTTCGTAGGGGACCCGCTTCTCCGTCCAGCGGTGCTCCGCGATGTTCAGGCCGTTGTCGGAGGCGAACAGGATGAAGGTTGTTCCCAGGCGTCCGGTCGTTCGCAGCGCGTCGAGGATCCCTCCGACGGCGCGATCGACGGCGAGCAACGACTGGAACTGGAAGCGTCGGGCGCCATCCCGCGCCGCCATCTCGTCGGCCGTCAGCGGCGGGATCGCCCGGATGTACGCGGGCTTGTCGGAGACGTCCGCCTCGTTCGCGCTCGGCGGACGGAGCGGCGCGAGGTTCGGGAACGCGTTGCGGTCTCCGGGAGCGGGCCGGGCTCGCAGATGCGGCGCCCGAGGCGCGAAGTACAGGAAGAGCGGCTTCGTCGCCGGCGCATCCGAGATGAACCGCGTCGCGTCGTTCGCCAGGACGTCGGTCGAATAGTCCGAGGGATCCGTGCCGTAGTAGTGGAGCGTTCCGTTCTCGCTGACGTAGTACCGGTAATACATGCCGCCGGCCGGCCCCGCGGGTCCGTTGCCGTTCGCGACCCCGTCCCAGACGTCCCATCCCGGCGGAACGGTGAGCGCGCGGTTCGGCGTGTAGCCGTTGAAGTACTTCCCGACGAGCCCCGTGTAGTAGCCCGCGGAGTGGAGCCACGTCGCGATCGTGGAGCTCTCCTCGCCCTCGTCGTGGAACGTCGCGTAGCCGCCGTGCGGCGGCTTGTTGTCGTAGATGTCGTTGCTGTTCGATCGACGCCCGGTCAGGATCGTTGCGCGGCTCGGACAGCACAGCGGATCCTCCACGAAGCCGTTCGTGAACGACACACCCTTGTCGATCAACTCGCGGTTGACCGTGGGCATGCCCGAGAGCTCGTCGGAGCGCTGGTCGTCGGTCAGGATCAGCACGATGTTCGGCGGCGTCGCCGATGCGCTGAACATGCCCCCGCTCGAAGCGGAGCCGTGCTTCGTCGCGACCGTGATCGTGCCGGGCGTCGCTCCGGCGGGAACGCCGGCCGTGATCGTGCTCGAGGTCGGCTGGGAGAACGGAGCCTCGACGCCGTTGAACCGCACCGACGTCGTGGAGTTGAACCCGCTGCCGGAGATCGTGACCGTCGTCGCGACCGGACCGGACGTCGGCGTGAAGGAGGAGATCTGCGGAGACGGCGCCGCGGCGTCCGCGGAGGACAACCCCAGGAGCGTCACGGAGAGCGTTCCGAGGAGCGCGATCCCGGCGCGGCGGCGGCGGCTGCTAACTGAAGATCGGACGAGCACCGACCTCCTTGAACGCCGCGAGCGTGTCCGGGTCCTGATCGATACGGAAGTCGACCGCCGTTCCCTTGAAGTCGGCGAGTGAGTGCGTGTAGATCATCGCCTTCACTCCTCCGCTCGGCCCTGCCCATGCCTCGACGGTGTCGCCGGCCTCGCGGACCCACTCGGCCTGCGTCTGCGCTCCGGTTGCGCCGCAGACGTCCGCACGCACGGATCCCCACTCCTCGATCACCATGCCCTTGCCCGCCGAGACCGCGTAGCCGTGGGCGGAGTCGAACACGTCCGGGAACGGTTTCCAGAGGTGATCGCTCGCGCAGGCGCCGCGGTTGTAGCCGTCGACGCCGATGAGGTCGCACCCCGAGGGGATCCACGCGCCCGCGCCGCCGTTCGCGCCGTCGTAGGTGACCCGTTGGAGCGTCGCGACGTAGGTGAGCTTCGTGACGCCGTTATCGGAGAAGAGGGTCCGGATCGAGTCGAACGCTGCCTGGAACTCGGCCGCGGTTCCTCCCAGGCCGCGGCGGAACGCGTTCTCCGGCTCGTGGTGGAACACGAAGTACGCACGGCGGTTCCATCGCGCGATCGCCTTCGCCTTGCGAACGATCTCCGTCTTGACCGCGCCTGTCGGCGACGCGATCTGCGCCCATGGGACCCACGTTCCGTCGAGCTTCTGCGGGCGCCACGCGATCAATGGCACGTGGCCCGTCCGCCCGCTCTCCTTGATCACGTCGTTGGGGATCGGATAGTCCCAGTTCGGATAGTGCCGAGTGACGCCGAGCTTGCGTCCGATCAGCGACTCGAAGTCGTAGACGGCCGGCATCAGGTCCTCGGGGCCGCAGGTCTCGGGAGCGCTCGCGCAGTGACCGGGGTCCGGATCGGGGAACGCCCCCCATTGGCATCGGGCGGCCGCGAGCGCGGGGAGCGGCACGAGGACTTTGGGGAGCCCGAGACCCGCGATTCCTGCAGCCGAAAGCTTCAGGAAGCTGCGCCTGGTGATTGACACGAGCGCTCCTATGCGGTTTCGCGTCCGGCGTCCGGCGACGCGGGATGCCCGGAAATGCAACCGCCGGATGCTAGCAAGCCACGGAAATCGAGTCCAACTCCCGCGCCTGCGGAGCTCGCGCGAGGCTCAGGAGAGCCCCGGGTCCCGCTTGGTGAACGTGGGGCGCAAACCCACGTCGCGGTACGCGGCGAGGGCCTCGTCGGAGGTATTCACGCGGAAATCCACCGGTTTCGATTGATACGCGGCGTTGACCTGGGAGTAGATGACGCCCCGGACCTCGGGCCACGACTGGATCGTCGCGCCGGCCGCCTGGATCCATTCCGCCTTGGACTCTCCCGAGGTCGTGCCGCCGCAGGCCCCGCGCTCGACGGAGCCCCACTCCTCGATGACGAGGCCCTTCCGGTTCGCGGAAGCGGTCTGGTGGGCGGCGTGGAAGATCGATTCGAACGCCTCCCAGCCGATCGCGGGGTTGCAGGCGCCGCGGTTGTAGCCGTCCGCCCCGAGCACGTCGCACGTCTGCGGCATCCACGCGCTCGCTCCGCCGCGCGCGCCCTGATACGTCCCGCGCATCAGAGTCGCGACGTAGTGGAGGCGCTTCACGCCGTCGTTCTCGAGCGTCGCCCGCACGTGGTCGAAGGCGTCGGCGAAATCATGCGCCTTTCCGGCGGGGTCGTTCTCCGGCTCGTGATTGAAGACGAAATACGCCTCGCCGCCCCAGCTGCGGAGAAGCTTCGCCTGCGCCGCGATCTCTCTGTCGTGCTTTCCTTTCGCGATGTCGCGCCACCGCACCCACGAGCCGTCGAGGCGCTGGGTGTGCCAGGCGATCAACGGGATGCGCCCGGCCTTCGCGCTGTCCTCGATCGGCCCGTTGACGAGCTTGCGGTCCCACCGGATGTAATGGCGAGTGAGGTCGAGCCGCCGGCCGATCAGATGCTCGAAGTCCTCCACGGCGCCGATCGCGGAGCCGGTTCCGGGGTCCACGTAGGCGCCCCAGAGGCACTTGGTGTTCCTGATCTCCGTCGGGGCCGGGGTCCCGCCGCCGCTGGCCTCATCCTGCGTCGCCAGCTGATCCGAGACGATCTTGACCGCCGCGCCCGTCGCCGCGAGCCCCGCGACCCCGAGTCCGGCGTAGGTCAGGAACCTCCGGCGGGAGATGCTCTGCCGCCCGGCCATGCGAGCTAGCTGAAGTAGGCGCGATGCCCGATCTCGCGGTACGCGGCGAGCGAGGTGGCCGCGGCATCGACGCGGAAGGTCAGATCCTGGCCGTTGTACTGCGCACGCGTATTGGAGTACACGACGGCCTCGATCTCGGTCCACGACGTGATGGTGTCCGCCGCGTCGTTCAACCACGCGGCGCGCGAGAGCGCGTCGTGCTTGCCGCATGCTTCGCGTCCGACCGAGCCGAACTCCTGGATCACGAGCTTCCTGCCGTGGCCTTTCGCGTAGGCGTGCGCCGCGAGGAAGATGTCGTGGAACGACTGCCAGCCGTTGAGCGGATTGCACGCGCCGCGGTTGTAGCCGTCGACGCCGAGCACGTCGGCGGCGGACGGCACCCATGCCGCTGGGCCGCCGCGCGCCCCCTGATAGGTGCCGCGCATGAGCGTCGCGATGTAGCGCAGATTCGTTGCTCCGACACCGTCGAACACGTGCCGCACATGGTCGTACGCGGCCTTGAAGTCGGTGGCCGTGCCGCCCGTCGCGTCGTTCTCCGGCTCGTGGTTGAACACGAAGTACGCCTTGTGCGCGAGGTCCCGGAGCTTGCGTCCCTTTTCCTTGAGGTCTGCGTCGTAGACGCCCTTCGCGATGTCGGACCACAGGATCCATTCGCCGCCGCGCTTCTGCGTGCTGAGGTCGACGAGCGGGATGTGGCCCGTGCTCGCGCTCCACGTGATGGGTCCGTTCGCCACGTCGCCGTTCCAGCGGATGTAGTGCCTCGTGATGTCGACCTTGCGGCCGATCAGGTCCTCGAACCGCTGGACCGCGACGGTCGTGTCGCCGCCGAGGGGGTCGACGTACGCGCCCCAGCCGCAGTGGCCCGCTGCCACGCTTGCGGCGGCCCGCGGAAGCAGCGAAGGCGCGGCCGCGATGGCGGCGCCCCCCATCGCGACGGCTCCGGCGCGGCGGAGGAGCTCACGTCGGCTCAGCAGGTTTCTCTCGGTCATGGTCGGTCCCTTCGTTCCCTCACCATACGCGGCGCGCGCCGGGTCGGATGCTCGACGGCGAACGGTGGTCGGCCCGAACGGAGGGTGAGTTGGCGCCTAGTTGAAGTGCGCCCGTGCTCCGACGTCCTTGTAGGCGGTCAGCTCGGCCGTTCCGGGCTGGTTGATCCGGAAGTCGACGTCATTGCCGCGGAAGAGCGCGTTCACGTGGGTGTAGATGACCGCCTTGATCTCCGGCCAGGCCTCGATCTGATCGCCGGCGTCGGTGAACCATTGCGCCTTCGTCTCCGGCGCGGTCCCTCCGCACGCATTCGGCGGAGCGCAGCCCCACTCCTCGATGACCATGTTCTTGCCGATCGACACGGCGTAGTCGTGTGCGTCCTTGAAGAGCGAGTTGAACGACTTCCAACCGCCGCTGCACTTCCCGCGGTTGTAGCCGTCGGCGCCGACGTAGGCCGCGGCGGTCGGGAACCAGGCATTTGCACCCTGGTTCGCACCCTTGTACGTGCCCTGCACGAGCGTGCAGACCCACTTGACGTTCTTGACGCCTTGCGCGACGAAGATCTTCTTCACGTGCGTGTACGCCGCCTTGTACTCGCGTGCCCGCGCGAGCTCGTCGGCCGCGGTCGACGCCGGACCGTTGTTGGCGGCGTCGTTCTCGGGCTCGTGGTTGAACGTCAGGAAGATCTTCTTGCCCCCGAGCTTGTTCTTGAAGTCGTTCGCGACGCTCGTGATGTAGGCGTCCTGCGTTCCGGCAGCGATATCGGCCCACTTGACGAACGCTCCGTTCATCTTCTGCGGGCGCCAATCCATGAACGGCACGCGGCCGCCGTTCGCGCTCCAGACGATCGGGTCGCTCGGGATCGGGGCGAAGTCCCACCGGATGTAGTGACGGGTCATACCGAGCTTGCGCTTGATCAGCGTCTCGAAGCTCGTGATCGCGTTCTCGATGTCGGCGGTGGTCGGGTTGGAGCCCGGGTCCGGGAACGCGCCCCACAGACACGCGGCGGTGGCGACCGACGCGTGGGCGGCCTCTGCGCCGAGGATCTGGGGGGCTGCGAGGGCTCCCGCGCCTGCGGCGGCGGAGTACTTCAGGAAGTCGCGCCTTGTGACCCTCATGAGATGTCCTCCTGGTGTTGTCTCAAAGGGCCCGAGATCGAGTGACACGGACCCGTTCCCGCGCACGGCGCGAGGGTTCGGTCGAAAGCAACGCGGATGGTAACAAGGCCTCACGGACGCGTCTAGTCCTGTGTCGGAAAGTCTCCGCTCTCTTGCGACAGCGTTGCCGAAGAAGGAATCCATGGCGGGTGCAGTTTTCCAGGTGCACAGGTTGACAGACGGACCAGAATGTGACGCCCGTATCGCTCGGGGGAAACCGGAGAACCGTGAGGACCCTGACCAACCGCTGGCTCCGCGCGTGCCTCTGCCTGCTCGCTGTCGTCGCGCTCTCGGGCACCTGGGCCGAGCGGCAGTCGCTCGCGGCGACGCCCCCAAACGTCGTGCTGATCCTCACCGACGACCAGCGCTGGGACTCCCTGTGGGCGATGCCGACCGTCCAGTCCGACCTGGTCGACCACGGCGTGAACTTCACGAACGCGTTCGTGACGAACTCGTCGTGCTGCCCGAGCCGCGCATCCATCCTGACGGGGGAGTACTCGCACTCGACGAACGTCTACTCCTCGGCGGAAGACGGTCCGCAGGCGGGGTTCGCCTCGTTCCACGACTCCTCGACGGTCGCGACTTGGCTCCAGGGCGCGGGATATCGGACCGCGCTGATCGGCAAGTACCTCAACGGTTACACGCCCGACCACATCTCCTACGTGCCGCCCGGCTGGAACCGTTGGGTCGCGTTCGGGACGAAGGGCCAGGGAGGAGCCGCCTACTACGACTACGACCTGAGCGTCGGTGGAAACGCCGCAGCGGGTCAGGCCGTGCACTACGGCACCGGTCCGACCGACTACTCGACCGACGTGCTCGCGAAGTACGCCACGACCTTCATCCGGCAGACGGATCCGTCGAAGCCGTTGTTCCTCGACTTCACCCCGAAGGCGCCGCACGGTCCGTACACGCCGGCGCCGCAGGACGTGAACGCGTTCCCTGATCTGCCCCCGAACCGGCCGCCCAGCTACAACGAGGCCGACGTTTCCGACAAGCCCGCGTACATCCGCGACCTTCCACCGTTCACCGGAGCGATCGCGACGAAGGCCGATGCCCAGTACCACGATGCTTACCGGAGCCTCCTCGCCGTTGACCGCGCGGTCGGCGCGATCGTGACCGTTCTCTCGGACACCGGCCGGCTCGACAACACGCTGATCGTGTTCGCGTCGGACAACGGGCTCCTGTGGGGGGAGCACCACTACCGAGGGAAGCAACTCGCGTACGAGGAGAGCATCCGCGTCCCGCTCGTCGTCCGCGACGACGCGCTGAACCTCGCGCAGGGCACGACCGATCCCCACATCGTCGCGAACATCGACCTCGCCCCGACGTTCGCGGACGTCGGGGGCGTCGCGGCGCCCGACGCCGAGGGCAACAGCCTGATCCCGTTGCTCACGCAGTCGAACCCGCAGTGGAGGACCGACCTGCTCGTGGAGCACGAGCAGCGCGTCTTCAAGGACAGCTACCCGACGTTCTGCGCCGTCCGCTCGCCCGATCTCGCCTACACGGCCTATGGGACAGGCGAGGAGGAGCTCTACGACGTCGACGCCGATCCGTACGAGCTCCAGAACCTGGCCTCGGATCCGTCGCACGCCGCGGATCTCGGCGCGATGCGAGATGCCGTCGGGCGCCTCTGCAGCCCGCCGCCCCCGGGCGGCTATCAACCTCCGGATTCGCCGCAGGTCGCGATCACGTCCGGACCGCACAACCCGTCCGCGACCCAGGACGCGACCTTCTCGTTCTCGGCGCGCGAGCCGGGAGCGGAGTTTCACTGCTCGATGGACGGAGCGCCGTTCGTCAACTGTGCCAGCCCGAAGACGTATCCGTCTCTCGCCAAGGGCCTGCACACGTTCGCCGTCCGCGCCACGGTCAAGGGACTCAACGCGGGTACGCACGGCAACACGGCGCAGTGGGTGTGGCGGTCCCGGGGCACCGGGGCGACCGTCCACGTCACCGACGCGGGACCGTCACCAGTGCTCGCGTACGTGAGCCGGGGCTCTCGGGTGTCGTGGAGCTTCGACGGCCCGAGCGATTCCGGTGTGCGCGACGCCTCCGGTCTCGACCTGTTCGACTCGGGGAAGCGCGCTGTCGGCACGTCCTACTCGTTCATCCCTCCCGGGTCGGGGAACTACGCGTACACGGGCGTCCAGGATCCTTCGGTGAGCGGAAGCCTCCACGTGCCGCTCGCGGTGTCTGCGGAGAACGGAACGGTCGCGACGCGGTACCGGGTCACGTGGGCGACGGACCCGCCGACGGGCTCGCACGCGTTCCAAGTGCAGGTGCGACCACCCGGAGCGGCGACGTTCAGGAACTGGCTTGCGGCCTCGACGGAGGACTTCGCCGTCTTCGACGCCGGCTCTCCGTTGTGGTCCGGACGCGGCGAGTACGCGTTCCGAACCCGGTACGTCGACACGTCGACCGGCGCGGTATCCCGGTTCTCGGGTGTCCGCTTGATCGAGGTGACCTGAGGTCGGCCCGTCCACGCCTGGGAGCGGCGCGGATACCCTGCTTGCGGAGTTGACACCCACCGCGCCTCTCCATACCGTTGAGCGCCCACGCAACACGCGTGTCACTCACACGGAGGACAAGAGGTGAGCCGAGCCCCGCGCGCCCCGCGGCGCGCCCGAACATTGCTCTTCGGCGTCATCCTCCTCGCAGGGGTCGTCCCGGCGCTTTCCGCGAGCGCGGCGAAGCCGTCGGGCCAGATCTCTCTCTCCACCAGCGCCAGCAGGCCGTCCGGCACCGTCGTCGTGACCGGCGTCAGCGGGTTCTCCAACGGCGAAATGGTGGATCTCTACTTCGACTCCGCCGATCAGGGCATCGCGACGGCGACGAGTGCCGGCCGGTTCGCGGCAACGGGACTGCAGGTGCCGACGCGCGCCGTGCCCGGAACGCACTGGATCACCGCGCGGGGCCGCCAGAGCGGGCGGACGGCGCAGGTCCCGATCACGATCTGGACGGACTGGACCTCGGGCGGCTTCGACGCGACGCGCGGCGGCTGGAACGTCTTCGAGAACGTCGTCGACTCCACCAACGTCGCCGGCCTGACGGAGGCATGGAACGCCCAGACCGGCAACGCCGCGCACACCTCTCCGGCGATCGCCGGCGGTTCGGTGTACGTGGGGTCGAGCAACGGCAAGCTCTACGCGTTCGACGCGAACTGCACCGCCAACTGCTCACCTCGCTGGACCGGAACCACCGGAGGTCCGATCGACTCGTCTCCGGCGGTCTCGGGCTCGACGGTGTACGTCGGCTCCGACGACGGGAAGCTTTACGCCTTCGATACCGGGTGCTCGGGGAACTGCGCGCCGAAATGGACGGCGACGACGGGCGGCCCGATCGACTCCTCGCCCGCCGTCTCAGGCGGCTTGGTCTATGTCGGCTCCGCGGACAAGAACCTCTACGCGTTCCCGGTGACGTGCACCGGAACGCCCTGCTCGCCGTCGTGGACCGCTCCGGCGGGCGGGACCGTGCACTCCTCGCCCTCGGTCGGCTTCGTGAAGGCGCTCGGCGCAACCGTCGTCGCCATCGGCGCCAACAGCGGGCAGATCACGGTCGTCAACGCGACGACGGGAGCGAGGATCTGGTCGCAGACGCTCTCCGCCGGACTCGATGCGACCCCGACGTTCGCCTCGGAGGTCGTCAAGGACAAGGAGATGCTCTACGCCGTCACCGACGACGGGAATCTCAACGCCCTGGTTGCGGCGGACGGGACGCTGCTGTGGCATGCGGCTCTCGGGTCGGCGGTTCACGCGCCGCCGACGGTCGCGGGCAGCCGTCTCTTCGTGGGCGCCGACGACGGGCTCCTCTACGCGTTCAATGCGGCGGGTTGCAAGGACATCGCCGGGCAGGCGTGCGACCCGATCTGGACGGCCGGCACGACCGGCATGCCGTACGTCCGGGCAGCGCCGACGGCCGGCGACGGCCTCGTGTACGTCGGCCGGGTCGACGGATCACTCTCTGCCTACGACGCGGCAGGGTGCAAAGCGTCGTCCTGCCCCACCCCACGATGGACGACCGAGGTCGGGCCGATCACGTCCGCGCCGGCCCTCGCGGACGGTTCGCTCTACGTGACCTCCGGGGACTCGGAGCTCCACGTGTTCGCTCTTCCGAGCGTTCCGAAGCCGCCGCCCGCCCCGAATCCGACGGCCCTGCAGCCGTTCTCGTCGCCGATCCGCCACGTGGTCGTGATCTTCCAGGAGAACCATTCATTCGACGAGGTGCTCGGCCAGATCTGCGTGCAGGACGCGCGATGCGACGGAGCCGACACCGGCGTCCTGCCCGACGGAACCTCGATCCCGCTCACCCGGTCGTCCGACGTCGTTCCCGAAGTCGGACACAACGTCAAGGCTCACGAGCTCGCGATGAACGGCGGAGCGATGAACGGATGGGCGAACGTCGGCGGCTGCTCGCAGGCGAAGGGATACCGCTGCTTCACCCAGTACTACCCCGACCAGATCCCGAACCTGGCCGCCGCGGCGCGGTCGTTCGTGATCTCGGACCGCACGTTCGAGAGCGACCCGACGGCGAGCTTCGGCGCGCACATCGACATGGCCTCCACGAGCCTCGACGGGTTCACCGGCGACATCCCGGCGCCCGATCCGAACGTGGAGACGGGCCCGGGCTGGGGTTGCGACAGCCAGCTGCTCGCGAACTGGCGGTCCTCGCCGGCGGCGAGCATCCAGCGGGTTCCGGCGTGCATCCCGAAGCAGGACGGGACCGGGCCGTACCGCCCGTCACCGGTGAGCTACGAGGCGACCGTCATGGACCGGCTCGACGCGGCGAACCTCTCCTGGAGGATCTACGAGGGCGAGTACCTCTGGAGCAACCAGAACGTCTGGTCGATGTGTCCGAGCTTCGGAGACTGCCTCTACGGCGCGAAGTCGGCGAACGTCGCTCCCGCCCAACAGCTGATGGACGACGCGCACGCCGGGAACCTTCCCAACCTGACGTTTGCGATGCCGTTCCCGGGGACCGGCCCGCACGCGGGGACCTCGCAGCACAACGGCACCTCGATGATCCGTGGCGACAACAAGATCGGGGAGCTCCTGAATGGCTTGATGAACGGCCCGGAATGGAACAGCACCGCGGTCTTCATCACCTACGACGACTGCGGCTGCTTCTACGATCACGTTCCGCCGCCGGCCGGGCTCGGCGTCCGTGTGCCGATGGTGATCGTGAGCCCGTACGCCAAGGCCGGCTTCACCGACAGCAACGTCGCCTCGTTCTCGTCGGTGATCGCCTACGTGGAGCGGATCTACGGGAGCCTCCCGCCGCTCTCGGCGCGCGACCAGAATGCGTATGCCTACGCCCAGAGCTTCAACTACAACCAGACGCCGCTCGCCCCGATCCAGACGACCCAGACGCAGATGCCGCAGGCCTCGATCCGGTACCTGAGCAACCATCCGGAGCAGCCCGAGGAGACCTGACCGGCAGAGGAGACCTGACCGGACTCCTTCCCGAGCCGGCTACCAGTCCTCGTCGGTGTAGAACGAGCGCCACAGCGCCTCGGTGCCGGTGCGGACGCGGTCGATCTCCTCGTCGCTGAGCCGAGCTTTCCACGTCCAGATGCCCGCGCGGCTGTCGCGCGCGAGGACGCCGGCGTCGGAGACCTCGACCGGGTTGTCCGATCCCGTCGTTTCGGAGATCGAACGCTCGGTCTCCGCGGAGAACGGAACGCCGACCGCGCCGAACATCGCGCGGAATCCCTCCACGGGCTGGCGCGAGAGGTCCTCGTGGCGGGAGAAGACCCAGTTCTTGCGGCGTTCGCGATACGTCCGGATCGCGGAGTGGATCACGTTCCACAGCAGGATCGCTTGGTCGACGATGTCCTGCGGCGTCCGCGCGAGGCGCTCGATCTCCTCCGCGTAGGGCGATAGGAGATCGCGCATCAGGAGCGGCTGCGCGAGGAAGTCGCCGAACGGGTGCGTCCAGCCGTACTTCTTGAGGCTGCTCGTGAACGCCGCGGGGTGCCGGATCAGCGCGACCACGTCGGCGTCGAAGCGATCGGCGATCCACTCCGCGGAGAACACGGCGATCGGATCCTTCAACAGCGGCCGAGCGTGCCGCCGGCGGAACCGGGCGAAATCCATCCGGTCGTGGGCGACCAGCGCGACGTCGCGCGGCGAACGAGCCGACGCGAGCCCCGCTCCGATCCGGTAGCGATACGCGAGCATGTCGCGCACGGGGCGGAGGTACGGGGCCTCGTTCTCCTGGCAGATGTACGGGAACCAGTACGGGAAGTCCACGTCGAGGACGCCTCGGCGGTGGTTCACGCCGAACGGCTCCCGGATGTAGGCGAGCTCCGGCGCGTCGGCGAGGGTCTTCCCGACCCACGTGGAGCCGGACCGGTGCGACCCGGTGACGAGGATCGGCCGGCCGCTCACGACCCGGCGCGATCGGAGGACCCGTAGCCGTACGGGACCGCGCGGCCGCCGACGACCTCGTCGAATAGCGCTTCCAGCTCAGGGTCGAACGCGCTCCGCCATCCGCCCGCGGAGCCTTTCCGGAACGTCGGGCTGTCGGAGGAGAACAGCTCGCCCGCGATCGCGTCGACGGTCGCGTCGTCCGCGGGAAGACCGACGTGACCGAACAGGGACGCGATCGCCGTCCGTTGGCGCTCCGCGTCGCCGCCGCCTCCGGCGCCGACGAGGTCCTCGAACCGCAGGACCAGGCAGCCGGCGTCGAGCCATCCCGCGAAGTAGTCGAGCCGCTCGCCGATCGACGGAGCCCTCCGGTCGCGGTCGCCGGCGATCGCGAGCCGGAGCTTCTCCCGCGCGTCGGCGCGCTCCTCGAACGCGTCGTGCAGCCGGTGGTCGGCGCGCTTGGAAACGTAGTGCACCTGGGAGACAACGATGTCGTGCGGATCGCGGACGAGGAACACTCCCGCGACGCCGCTGCGTCGGAGCACCTCGGGATACGCCGGCGCGAAGCGGAGGTGGGACGCGACGACCTCTCCGGAACGGATCCTGCGAAGGAGCCTTTCCAGGCCGCCGTACTTCGCGATGTTCTCGTCCGAGACGGTCGGCAGGAGTTTGCGGTACATCCGCGGATGCAGGCAGAGCGCGCGCTCCAGCAGATGCGTTCCGGCCTTCGGGATGCTCACGCAGAACACGCGCGGCGCGGTACGGTCCGTCGCTCGGCGCGCGAGCTTCGACGGCGTCAGCCCGAAGCGCTCGAACGTCCAGCGGTCCAGCGGAACGGAGTCGATCAGACCCACGGCGGCCCCGCGTTCACGACCCGCTCCGCGACCGCGAGACGGCCTCCCGCAGACGCCGCGGATACGTATAGGTGAGGTGTCCCCACGGCTGGTACCGCGAGTTGCGACGGCGGAACCGGTCGAGCTCCACGTCGAAATGCGGGTCCGCGTCCACCTGCGCCTGGAATCGCTCCGCGGCGGCCGCGTACAGCCCTTCGTCGAGCCGGTTGCGTTCCTTGATCAGTTGGATCGTCGAGGAGGGCACCTCGTCCCGGGCCGGCTTCTTCTTCGTCACGTTTGCGCGCACGTACAGAAGATTCGACCATCCGTAGGTCCGCTTGAGCACGAGCAGGAAGTCGTCGAAGCGCTCGGTGAGCCCGACGACCGGGAACCGCTCGTCGAGATTCCGGAGCGCCCGCTGGAGCAGCTCGTCGGTGCACTCCCCGAACGGCGTGTCGACGTCACCGGCGATCGCGCGCGCCTGGCTGTTGTCGGTCTCGAGCGACACGCCGCTGGTCAGGTAATCCTCGAGCGACATCCCTCGCACCGCGACGGCCTCGTGGAGACGGTGGCTCGGCGTCTCCAGCACGCGGTGGTAGCCGCTGATCGCGCGAGCGACCGGCTTGCGCAGCAGCGTCAGATACGAGGAAGCTCGCGGCACGTGCTCGTGGAGGCCGTAGACCATGTGCGCCGAGACGAGGCGGCACCTGGCGCGCTCGGACTCGGGCCACGACGCGAAGGTCCGGATCGGCTCGAGGCTCAGGAACCCGTTCGGCGTGTTGGGTGGATTGCCGATCCGAACGTTCGGGGAGACGTTGCGGTTCAGGACGCGCGAGAGCGTCCACCCCGCGGTCTTGCCGAGATGCAGGAAGATGATCGTCGGGTCGTGGCCGTCGAGCGCCAGCATGCAGGCGAACATAGCATCGGCTCTACGACCAACGACCGGCTTCGGGAGCGCGGAGGGGCTCTGTTATCATCCGCCATCGACCGCGCCTCGCACCTTCCTCGATGAGGAGAACATGACCCTCCGGGTGGCTCCGTCTCCCGCCTCACTCGATCCGCTTCCCTCCACCGAGCCGCTTCGGACAGAGGCGATCCCGGGAGCTCGTTCGACTGCGACGCAAGCTTCCGCGCCGCGCGGCCGCACCGATTCGTTCCGCCTCGCCCGCGGACTCATCTTCATCCTCGCCGTGACCGCGCTCGACGTCACGAATTACCTCGACAAGGGGAGCGAGTTCCGCTACGTGATCCTGCTCGTCCCGATCGGCGCGCTCGTGCTCGCGCGCCGTCGAGGGCAGGGCTTCCGCCGCCTCTCTACGCCGGACAGGTTCCTCTTCGTGCTGTTCGCGATCGGGTTCGTCGGCACGATGGTCGGCACGTTCGCGCTCGGCACGAAGAGCGGCGCGCGCCCGATCTTCCTTCCGATGCTTCTCGCGTTCCTCTACCTCGGAACGGTGGAGGACCCCACGCAGCTGGAGGTCCGCTCGTTGCTGCGCGCGATCGCCTGGGTCGGATTGATCTACGCGTCGCTCAGCGCGATGACGCACCTCAGCACGTACGTGCCCTGGGGCCCGCTCGTGAAGCTCGCCGCCTACCGGCAGTACAAGAACGCGACGCTCCTGTATCTGATGATGGGGATCGCGGCCACGCTCGTGCTGCGGTGGAGGCTCCGGGCCGCCGCCATCATC
The DNA here is from genome assembly GCA_045805285.1 of Actinomycetota bacterium. GTDB lineage: Bacteria > Actinomycetota > UBA4738 > UBA4738 > JBJMLN01 > JBJMLN01. The sequence continues at coordinate 24,650 of JBJMLN010000070.1, forward strand.
CTGCTCGGTCTGTTCATCTTCCGCGCGTATCCGTCCGGGACGGCCGCGATCGTCGTCCTCACGACGCTGTTGACGGTGTTCCTGACGAGACGCGGCCGCCGGCCGCTCCGACGCTGGGTCGCGGCGCTCCTCGTGGCGGGAGCGGCCGGTCTCGTGTTGCTGAACTTCAGCGGCGGCCTGCAGCTCACGAACCAGTACTTCGCGCTCGTCGGAAAGCGCGACAACAACGGCACGCGCCTCGCGCTGTGGCAGGCGGGCATCGCGGAGTTCCAGCAGTCGCCGGTGTACGGGTCATGGTTCTCCGGCCCGACGGTGATCCTCACGACGCGTCCCGGCCAGCACAAGGTGTTCCAGCTGCCGTTCCACAACGACTACATCCTGTTCCTCGTCGAGGGCGGCGTCGTCGGTCTCGGTCTGCTGCTCGCATGGGCGATCTCCACTGAGCTCATGATGCTCCGGCGCTACCGGGCGTACCTCGCGCTCGGGGAGCACTCGAGGGCCGCGCTGCTCCGGACGCTGCTGATCGGCTTCAATGCGTTCTTCGTCGCGGCGGCCTTCAACCCGCTGTTCACTGGCATGTCGAGTTCGGCGACGATCTTCTCGATCTACGGCCTGATGATGCTGCTCGGCTCGCCGGCGTCGCTCGTTGCATCGGGTGCGCAGGCGGCGCCGCGTCCCCGCCGCGCGTACCGCCCGTTCCGCCAGCCCGTGGCGGTCGGCGCGAAGCCGGCAGCGGAGTGAGCGCGGGCGTCACGTCCCCGCCCGCCTCTCCCGGAGGCGGCGCGGGAGGCGGCGGAGGCGGAGGTTCGGAGTACGGCGGCTTGACCCTCGAGTCGGTCAAGCGAAGGCTGCTGCGCGGCTCCGCGTGGGTCACCGGCGGCCGGATGCTCTCGATCGCGCTCGGCCTCGCGCTGAACGCGCTGCTCGCTCACATCCTGACGCATGCGGAGCTCGGTCAGTACTTCACGACGATGGCGCTCGTGTTCGTCGGGAGCATCATCGCGCAGCTCGGGCTCGACCGGGCCGTCGTGCGCTTCGTCTCCACGGCGCTCGCGCTCGACGAGCCCGGGCAGGCGAAGGAGGTCGTCAAGCGCGTCTTCTTCTTCTGCTCGATCGGCGCGGTCGTGACCGCCCTGATCCTCGCGCTCGGCCTCGGCGGATGGCTCGCGCGCAACGTCTACCACGACGCCGTCCTCGCGACGCTGATGCCGATCGCGGCGGGGTGGCTGATCATCACCGCCCTCCAACAGCTGCTCGTCGACACGTGGAGAGGCTTCCAGCGCTTCGATCTGGCATCGCTGTTCGATCAGGTGCTGATCGACATCCTGTCGGTCACGATCTTCGGCGCGATCTACCTGCTTCACGCGTCGGTGACCGTCCACCAGGTGGTGCTCCTGTCGGCCGGCTTCTCCCTCACGACGACGGTGATCGCGGCGGGACTCCTGCTCGGCAAGCTGCGTCGCCTCGGCGACGAGGGCGAGCCCCTTCCGAAAGGCGAGCTCTACGCGATGGCGTGGCCGCTGCTGATCACGAACGTCGCCATTTACCTGCTCGGGACGTCCATCGACCTGTGGATCCTGGGTGCGTTCCGGCCGCAGGATCAGGTCGCGCTCTACGGCGTCGCATCCCGCGTGATGTTCCTCGTGGCGACGCCGTACCTGATCCTCCAGGGCGTGACGCCGCCCCTGATCGCGGAGATGTACGCGAAGGGCAAGAAGCGGGAGATGGAACGGACGCTGCGGATGGTCTCCACCGTCGCCGGGCTGCCCGCGGTGCTGGCGCTCATCGGCTTCCTGTTGTTCGGCGACAAGCTCCTCGGCGTCTTCTACGGACATTTCTACGAGCAGGCCGCCGGCGTCCTCGCGATCCTCTCGGCCGGGCGGCTCGTCGCGGTGTGGACCGGCTCCGCGGGCGTGACCCTGATGATGACCGGCCACCAGAAGGCGCTGATGTACATCACGGTCTTCTCCGGCATGGCCAGTGTCACGGCGGATCTGCTGCTCGCGCCGCACTTCGGCAAGGTCGGCGTCGCGATCGGGACCGCGACCACGCAGGCGATGCAGAACATCCTCCAGGTGCTGCTCGCGAAGCGCCTGGTCGGCGTCTGGACGATGGCGCACCTGTCGCCGAAACCGCTGATCGACTTCCTGAAACCGCAGCGCTCGCCCGTGTGACGCCGACGCCCGTTTTCCTCCTTTCCCTTCCGCGGGCGGGGTCCACCCTCGTGCAGCGCGTGCTCGCCGCAAGCGGCGACGTCGCGACGGCGCCGGAGCCCTGGATCTTGCTGCCGCAGCTGTACGCGCTTCGCGAGAAGGGGATCGCGGCGGAGTACGGCCAGATCCCCGCGTCGCGCGCGATCAGGGACTTCGCGAGCCGGCTCGACGGCGGCGAGGCCGCCTACGAGGATGAGCTCCGCGCGTTCGCCGAACGGCTGTACGGCCGCGCCGGGCCGGAGGGCGCGCGCTACTTCCTCGACAAGACGCCCCGCTACCACCTCATCGCGGAAGATCTCTTCCGCGTCTTCGCCGACGCGCGGTTCGTGTTCCTGTGGCGGAACCCGCTCGCGGTCGCGGCATCGATCGTGGAGACGTGGGGCCGCGGACGATGGATCGTCGACCGCTACCGGGTAGATCTCCTCGACGGCGTCGAGAACCTCGTCCGGGCCTACGAGCGCAACCGTGCCAGGGCGACCGCCGTCCGTTACGAGGACCTGGTGGCAGAGCCCGGAACGGCGTGGCCGCGACTGTTCGGTGGCCTCGATCTTCGCTTCGACCCGGCCGTGCTCGACGGCTTCTCCGAGGTCCGCCTCGACGCGCGCATGGGCGACCCGACGGGCACGAAGCGCTACAACGAGCTCAGCACGGAACCACTCGAGAAGTGGCGCTCGACGCTTCGGGGCTCGGTGCGGATCCGGTGGGCGAAGGGATATCTGGAATCCCTGGGAAGGGACAAGCTCGCCGTTATGGGGTACGACGTTGAGGAGCTTCGCGGGCAGCTCGACGGCCTGGGAGGAGCTCCGGCCCGGACCGGCTCGGATCTCGTTCGGGCGGGCTACGCGCGCGCGACGATCGCCCGGCGTCGGCGCGCGTTGGAGACGCTCCAGCACCGCCGGGGACGGGGTCCGGACGGGCCAGACCATCGGCCCTAGGGAGAAGTATTGCTTGACAGTGCAACGCGCGATTTGCGATAACAGTCGGACCGCTCCGACCCGTGGGAGCGGTCTGACCAGGGAGGTTGAAGGACGGAGCGACATCTTCCCCTCCCCGTGCCACTCGAGAAAGGGGTGCGCCGCCCGCCCGGTACTATGAGGCAGAACCTCGATCGGTTGTCCCTCCCGTTCGCGCCTCGGTTCGAATCAGCCATTGAACCGTCCGCCAATATCGCATCAGAGAGGTGAGGTGCAGATGAGCTATCCGTGGTCGTCCAAGAACGTGCTCGTGACCGGTGGAGCCTCGTTCATTGGCTCGACGCTGGTCGGGCAGCTGCTCGACCGCGGCGCCAGTGTTCGGGTCGTCGACGACTTCTCGAGCGGCACCTACCGCAACATCGCCGAGTGGGCCGACAAGGGCGACGTCGAGCTCGTGCGCGGGGACCTCCGTGACCGCGAGATCGCGGACCGGTCGGTGGCCGGACGCGACGTCGTGTTCCACCTCGCCGCCGATCACGGCGGCCGCGGCTACGTCGACCTGCACCAGTACGCGTGCTCCACGAACCTCGGCCTCGATGCGACGCTGTTCGCGGCCGCGCTCGACGCAGACGTCGAGACGGTCACCTATGCGTCCTCCGGCTGCATCTACCCGCTGTACCTGCAGGGAGACCTCGGTCAGACCCTCTACATCACCGAGGACATGGCGGGCGCGCCGGGCTACGACCCCGACGGTATGTACGGTCTCGCCAAGCTCGCCGGAGAGCTGACCCTCAAGGCTCTCCACGAGGAGCGCGGGATGAAGACGGCCTCATGCCGCTACTTCACCGTCTACGGCCCCCGCGGCGTCGAGAACCACGCGGTGATCGCCATGATCGCGCGGGCGTTCATGCGCCAGGATCCGTTCCAGGTGTGGGGCACCGGCGAGCAGGTTCGCAACTGGACCTACGTCGACGACATCGTCTCGGGCACGATCCTCGCGGCCGAGAAGATCGAGGACGGCGCCGCCGTCAACCTCGGCACGATGGAGCGCGTCCGCGTGCTCGACGCCGTGGAGATGGTCTGCAAGCTCGCGGGCTACAGCCCGGAGATCGAGCTCCAGACCGACATGCCGGTCGGGCCGCTCAACCGGATCGCCGACAACTCCCTCGCGAAGGACCTCCTCGGCTGGGAGCCGCAAACGAACTTCGAGGAGGGCCTGCGCAAGACGCAGGAGTGGTACTTCGCGACGAAGAACGTCGACGAGGTCCGCGCGATCTTCGATCACATGCTGACCGGCCGTGGCGCGCCGCAGTCGGATGCCGCCCTCGCGGGAGCGGCCGCGGCGGACGGCAGCCGGGCGGCCGGCGCCTAGGGCGCCGAGGGTGGCCGCGCCCGCGGAGCGGGCGACCGTGACGAACGGCCCGTCGAGAGCGGCGCACACGTGTTCCCCTCGACTCGAAGGTCCGCTCGTCAACGGCGTGCGGATCGACCCGGTCACACCCGAGGAGTTCCTGCGAGTCGTCGACTCGTTCCTGAGCTGCGGGCGGAGCCACGTGGCGCACTTCTGCTCCGCGCATCCGACGACGGAGGCGCGCGGTGACCGCGCGTATCGCGACCTTCTGAACCGCGGCGACCTGAACCTGCCCGACGGCGCGGCGGTCGCCTGGGCGTCCCGGCTCGCCGGGACGCCGGCGAAGCGACTGTCCGGGACGGAGGGATTCCGTGCGGTCGTCCACGGCGGGACCGCCCGCGGGCTGCGCCACTACCTGTACGGAGGGTCGCCGGAAGCGCTCGAGCTCCTCCAGCGGAAGCTCCGTACGGAGGAGCCCGGCATCGTGATCGCCGGCGCGGAGTCACCGCCGTACCGCCCGCTCTCCGACGAGGAGGTGGCCGAGGCCGCCGCCCGGATGCGGGCGGCCGACGCCGACGCCGTCTGGGTCGGGCTCGGTGCTCCGAAGCAGGACCTCATGGCTGCGCGCCTGCGAGACCTCGAGGCGGCGCCCGCCATCTTCTGTGTCGGCGCGGCGTTCGACTTCGTCGCCGGGACGGTGAACCGCGCTCCGCGGTGGATGCAGCGCAGCGGGCTCGAGTGGCTCCACCGGCTCCTCTCGGACCCGCGCCGCCTCTGGAGGCGCTACCTCATCGGCAATCCCCGCTTCGTCGCGGGCGTCGTGTCGGACCGTCTCCGCGGCCGGACGCGGTTCCACCCAGGTCCAGAAAGCGACCGGGCGTGAACCGGAAGACCCTCCCGACGCGTCCGCTCCGGCAGGCGGTGTACTCGGCGCGGGCGCTTGCCTCCACGTGGCCGGGCGTGTACCTGCCGTTCGCGCGGCGCAAGTACGGCGCGATCCCCGATCGGATCGTGCAGGCGGACACCCAGCTCGTGATCGAGGGCTTCCAGCGGTCGGGGAACACGTTCGCGGTGATCGCGTTCGAGGTCGCGCAGCCGAAGCCGGTGAAGCTCGCGCACCACCTCCACGCTGCGGCGCAGATCGTGGCGGCCGTGCGGATGGGCGTCCCGACGCTTGTGCTCATCCGCGACCCGGACGAGTCGGTCCTCTCCCACATGGTCCGAGAGCCCGGCATCACGGCGAGGCAGTCGCTGTCGAACTGGATCCGGTTCTACGATGCCGTCGTGCCGCTCCGCGACCGTGTGGTGATGGCGGACTTCGTCGAGGTGACGAGCGACTTCGGTCGCGTCATCCGCGACGTCAACGATCGATTCGGCACCGGCTTCGCGGAGTTCCAGCACGACGAGCCGAACGTCGAACGAGTCTTCGAGCTGATCGAGCAGCGCAACCGCGAGCGCTACGGCTCCGTCACGGAGACGACGGTCGCCCGTCCCTCCGCCGAGCGGGACGGGCGCAAGCAGGCCCTCCGCCGCGAGCTCGAGGACCCCGCCTCGGAGAAGCTCCGCAACCGTGCACGGGCGGTGTACCGAACGCTCGTTCCGTCGCCGACCGTTCGGTAACAGGGGCGCCGTGCGCGTCCTGCTGCTCCATTCTCGATACCTCTCCGGCGCCGCGTCGGGCGAGAATCGCGTCCTCGAGGAGGAATCGCGTCTCCTGCAAGACGCCGGCCACGACGTCACGGTCTGGTCTCCGGAGCCCGACACGGGGAGCGCCCTGGCGAACGCGCGGACCGCGGGAAGCGCGATCTGGTCGCGCCGCGCCGCGCGGCACGTCGGGACCCTCGTCCGACGGAGCGCTGTCGACGTCGTCCACGTACACAACCTGTTTCCGACCCTCTCGCCCGCCGTGCTGAAGGCGGCGCGGTCCGAAGGCGCGGCGGTCGTGATGACGCTTCACAACTACCGGCTGATGTGTCTGCCGGCGAACTTTCTCCGCGACGGACGGCCGTGCGAGGACTGTCTCGGTCACCTTCCCTGGCCGGGCGTCGTGCACCGCTGCTACCGCGACTCGGCGCTCGGGAGCACCACGCTCGCCGCGTCCCTCGGCGTCGCGCGCAGCGCCGGCGCCTTCGACGCCGTCACGCGGTTCCTCGCCGTGAGCGAGTTCGTCCGTGCGAAGCACATCCAGGGCGGCATCGCGCCGGAGCGGATCGCGGTGAAGCCGAACTTCACCTGGCCTGCGGAGCGGCGCACCGGCCCTGGGGAGTACCTGCTGTTCCTCGGACGTCTCTCCTCCGAGAAGGGCGTCGACACGATCCTGCGGGCCGCCGACCGCTCGCCCCGCGGCTGCCCCGTCCTCGTCGTCGGTGACGGACCGGACGCCGAGGCGCTCCGCCGATCGGCGCCCGCGAACGTCGCCTTCCGCGGCCAGGTCGGGGCCTCGGAGGTTCCGTCGATCCTCGCGAGTGCGCGCGCGTTGCTCGTTCCGTCTCGCTGGTACGAGGCGGCGCCGCGATCGATCATCGAGGCGTACGCGGCCGGCGTTCCCGTGATCGCGAGCGACATCGGCGCGCTTCCGGAGGCGGTTCCCGACGGGCGGACCGGCCTCCTCGCGCGCGCGGACGATCCCGCGGGGTGGGCGGCGCGCATGGAAGACCTCGCCGACGACGCGACGTCCGAGCGGCTGGGCGAGGGCGCTTACCGTCTGTGGACGGAGCGCTTCAGTCCGGAGCGCGGCGTCCGAGACCTCGAGGAGGCCTATTCGGAGGCGATGGCGGCACGATGAGCGCGGCGGCGGAGGGCGGACCGGTGCGGGCGGCAGATCGAACGGCGAAGCGGACGGAGCGTCCCACGCTGATCTTCCTGCACATCGGAAAGACGGCCGGCACGAGCCTGCGGAAGATCCTCCACCGGCAGTTCAAGACCTCGGAGATCCTCCGCGTGGAGACGCCGTGGCGGAACCCCGAGCGGCTCCGCCGCGAGGAGACGCTCGACTACTTCGCGACGCTCCCGGAGAGACGCCGCGCCTCCGCTCGCCTGATCGAGGGGCACCTGATCTTCGGGATCCACGAGCTGGTGCCGCGGCCCTCGAACTACATCACGCTCCTTCGCAACCCCGTCGCGCTCGTGATCTCGCAGTACAACTTCGTCCTTCGGCGTCCGCGCCACTGGCTGCACGAGCGCGTCGTGAACGAGCACATGGATCTCGAGGGGTACGTCCGCAGCGGCATCGCGCTGGAGACGGACAACAGCCAGATCCGCGCGCTCTCCGGCGATCGCACCACGCCGTTCGGCGGCTGCACGCCCGCCATGCTCGAGCAGGCGAAGCGGAACCTGGAGGCTCAGTTCTCCGTCGTCGGGCTCACGGAGCGTTTCGACGAGAGCCTGATCTTCCTCAAGCGTGCGTTCGGCTGGTCGAACGTCCACTACGTGCGCGCGAACGTCTCACCGAAGAAGGACCCCGTGCCGCCGGAAACGATGCGCGCGATCGAGGAGCAGAACGCGCTCGACCTGGAGCTCTACCGCTGGGCCACGGAGCGCTTCGACGCCGCGATCGCGGACGATCCGTCGTTCGCGGAGGAGTTCGCGCGCTTCCGCCGCTCGAATTCCCTGTACCGGCCGTGGGGGCACCTCACGACGACGTATCCGCAGGCCGTCTACGACCGGTTCTCGAGGAAGCGCCGAGGCCGCCGGGAGGCGGGGAACCTCCAGGGCCCGCAGTCCTAGATCAATCGAGCGGATACCCGAGTCGTCGCATCATCGGCTCGATCTGGGGCAGGATCCGCTCGATCTCCGCGCCGTTCTCCTCTCGCCACTTGTCGCGCTTCGGCGGCGTGACGGCCTTCTTCGTGACGTGGTTGTCGAGCTCCTCGGCGTATCGGATCGCCTCCGGGGCGGGGGAGAGGCCCAACTCGCCGAGTGCCCGCTCCGCCGTCGCTCCCGGCTGCTGCGTCATCTCCTCGTAGGAGACCTCCACCCAGCGCTCCGGCGCGACCTGCTCCTTCGCGGCGAGGACCGACTCGTTCGCGGAGACCCATTGGAACGCGCACACCTCCGCGAGGCGGTGGCCCTGCGCGTACTCCTCCCACCCGGGCGGAAGGAGGAACTTCCAGGTGTTCCCCTCGTACCCCTCGATCTCGAGCGGGATCGGCGGCACCATGCCGCGGCCGAAACGCGGACCGCTCCGCCATCCGGTCATCAGGGAGGAGACGACCGCGCGGCCGTCCCGCCGGAGGAACACGAACGCGGCGTCGGGGAAGAGCGCCTGCAGGTACCCCACCCGAAGCGTGTTGCGCGGGAGCTTGTCCAGATAGCGCTTCCCGAGGGCCAGCCGGTCGATCGCCCAGTAGAGGTACCGGCGTTCAGCCGGCGTGACGTCCTCCGGGCCGACCTCGTGAGAGGCCCAGTCCGCGTCCTCGACTCGGTGGAACGTGTCCCAGACGACGCCGGTCTCGCGATCGAGCGAGGCGACGCCGGGCGCCTGGTTCAACACGTCGAACAGGACCGTCGTTCCCGACCTCGGAGCGCCGAGGACGAAGATCGGCCGCGACGGCGCCCGCTTCCTCGGAAGGACCGGCGCCGCGGTCCGAAGGACGCGACCGAGCGCTCGTCGCCGCCGGCGTTTCGGCGCCGCCCACGACAGGAGGCGCCCGCCGAGGGTGCGGCGGTTCGGGCCGGCTGCCTCGGTCACGACGCCATTGTGCCGGAACGCTCGCACGTGGAGACGCCGGTCGAGGGACGACCGCTCGGACGAGCGGTCAGTGGAAGTGGTCCATCATCCCGACGTGCCGGTACGCGCTCAAGGACGCGAGGCTCGTGTTGATCCAGAACGCCTCGTTGTAGCCCTGGTAACGGCCCAGCGTGTGGGAGTAAACGGCGCCCTTGCACTCCGGCCAGAGCTTCAGCGTCTCTCCGGCCCAGTGGATCCAGCTTGCCTTCGCGTGGCGGTCACCGTGGCGGTTGCCGCAGGCGTTGCGTTCCACCGATGCGAACTCGCCGATGAACAGGCCCTTGTGTCGGTTCTGCGCGCATCGATGCGCGGGCTCGAAGATCTCCCGGAACGGCGTCCAGTGATGCTTCGACCGGTCCGGCAGGCAGGGCCATCGGTTGTACCCGTCGACGCCGACGAGGTCGAACCGGCTCGGGAGCCATGCGCCCGAGCCGTGGTTCCCGCCGCTGTACGTCGGCGCCATCAGGACGACGACCCAGGTGAGGTTGTGGACGTTCATGCTGTCGAAGATGTTTCGCACCCGCTGGTAGGCGGCGCGGAAGTCGGCGGGCGTCCCGTTGCGCGTGTCGTTCTCGGGCTCGTGGTGGAAGGTGAAGAACGCCGGTTTCCCCCAGTTGCGGATGCGCGACGCCTGCGCGCGGATCTGGCGGTCCCAGTTGCCGTTGGCGATCGAGCGCCAGGAGACGGCGGTCCCGTTGTGACGGACGCCCTCCCAGGCGATGTACGGCTTGCGCCCGCCGGCGGCGCTCCATCGGATGAGATCGCTCGGGATCGCACGATCCCAGTTCATGTAGTGGCGGGTGACGCCGAGCTTGCGCCCGATCTTCTGCTCGAGGCTCATGATGGCGTGCTGGCCCGACTCTCCGGGCCGGGTCGCGGCGTACGCTCCCCAGCGGCACGGCGCTCCGGGGGTCGCCGCACTCTCGGTCACGTCGATCAGCGTCGGCACGGCGAGGCCCGCGCCGGCGGCGACGGCCGTCTTGAGGAAATCCCGTCTGTCCACTCGTCCCTCCCCGTTCTCGTGGGCAGCTATGGGGTTCGGCGAACGGATCCCCGAAATAGAACGAGACCGCCGAAAGCATGTTCCGACGGTCTACGGCGAACACATTAGCAGCAGGCCCCGACCTGTCAACGCGGGGTCCGGACGGGCCTCAGGCGCCCCCGAGCGCTCGACCTTCCGGCGATGCCGACCGCTCGAGATCGGGTCGGTCGCCGGATTTCCTCTTCGGGGCAACGAGCTGGGTGGTTCCGGCATCGGAGCGCCGGTGCTTCATGCCTCGCGTTTCCGCATGTCCCTAGGCGTGCCGCGAGAGGCCTAGGTCACCCGTCCAGGAAAAAGATCGCCCATTCCGACGGGCGACCGTTGTTCGTTCGAGCAAGCCCCGATATCGTGGAGGCTCTCCCGATGCACGAGAAGGGATCCGCCGTGTCGCTTCGAATCCGCCATGCCAACCGCTTCTCCGCTCGCGCCAGCGCGCTCGCGGTCGTCGCCGTGCTCGGTCTCCTCCTGACCAGCCAGCCCGCATGGGCGTCGATCTCCGCGACGCCGGACGCGCAGATGCCCGGCGTCGACGGACGCGTCTGGGCGCTCCTGCGGATCGGAGACACCGTCTACGTGGGCGGCCAGTTCCAGAACGTCGTCATGCCGGACGGAACGCTCGTTCCGCGGTCGGATCTCGCGGCGTTCGGCGTCGACGGCTCGCTCAAGACGTGGGCCCCCGCGGTCGGCGGCTCCGGCGTCGTGTTCGCGCTCGCGACCGACGGCAGCCGGATCTTCGTCGGCGGCGACTACACCTCCATCGGCGGAGCCGCGAGGGAGAGTCTCTCCGCGGTCGACCTGAGCGGCAGCGTCCTCGCATGGCACGCCGATGCGTCGAACCAGGTGCGCGCGCTGACGGTCACGGGTTCGACGATGTACCTCGGCGGTCAGTTCGGCTTCCTCGACGGCGCGCACCGGACGCGGCTCGCCGCGATCGATCTGTCGAAGACGGATCCGGACGGCTCGGCCACGATCCTCGACTGGACGCCGAAGGCGAACCGTTCGGTGCGGAGCATCTCGATCCTCCAGAACGGCGACGTGGTCGTCGCCGGCCAGTTCACACAGCTCAAGGAGCAGGTGCCGAGCGCGACCTGGGATGCCTCGAAGCTCTACATCCAGTCGCTCACTCCGGCGTCGTCTCCGACGCCCGGGAGGTTCGAGCCCTGGGCGGAGCATCCGCAGGACTTCATCTGGGACACCATCACGATCCCGGATGGTCGGGTCGTCGTGGGTCGCGGCGGCGTGAACGGCGGCTCGATCGGCGTCTACCGCTCCGACGGCGTGCTCACCTGGCACCACGGCGGTAACGGCGACGTCCAGGCC
>JBJMLN010000071.1:0-13735 GCA_045805285.1 Actinomycetota bacterium
GAAAACGCGAACGGTGCGGGTGCCGCGCATGGAGCGACGGCCGGCGCGGATACGAGCGGCCCGGCGGCGGACTATACCCGCATCATCAAGACCGCGGAGGTCGGCCTCGTCGTTTCGACAGGTGGTTCGCTCAAGGAACGGTTCGACTCCGCGCGGGCGGTTGCGCATCGGAACGGCGGCTTCGTGACGAAGTCCTCCATACAGCCTGGAAAGACCGGTCAGATGGTCATCCGCGTCCCCGCTCGAAACTTCGACGCGACGATTACGGCGCTGGAGAGGCTCGGCAACCTCGAGCACGAGTCGATCAAGGGTCAGGACGTCACCGCGCAGTTCGTGGACCTGCAAGCCCGCCTCTCCATCGCGCAGACGCATCGCGACGTGGTCGAGAAGCTCCTCGCGAAAGCGCACTCTCCCGAGCAGATCGTCCGGATGCAAAACCTCGCCGACGACGCGCAGCTCAAAGTGGAGCAGCTTCAGGGCGAGATCCGGCTGATCAAGAACCAGACGAGCAAGGCGACGATCGCCCTCTCACTCCGAATGTCCGGCGTAGCGGTTCCAACGCAAGGAGCCGTAAACCATCCCGGCCTCGGAAGTGCGTGGGCGCACGCGATCGCTGGTTTCTTCGGCGTCGTCTTTGCGGTCGTTGTCGGGCTCGGTTATCTCGTTCCGATCGCAGTCGTGCTCCTCATCGGGTGGTTCGTCTTTCGGAGACTCCGGCGCAGGAATCCGGCGTTCGTCGACGATTGATCCAGGGAAACACTCGAGGTCCCCGCCGCCGTGTCCACATAGTGGGATGCCGTCCCACAATGTGGGAGACCCTCCAACTGATCCCCTGGAGACGCTCGCCGACCAGCAGCGCCCGCCCGCAACGGCACGGCTACATCTCCCGGCGGCCCTCCAGCGCCTGGGAGAGCGTGACCTCGTCCGCGTACTCGAGGTCTCCACCGACCGGCAAACCGCTCGCCAACCGAGTGACGGAAACGCCGAGCGGCTTCAGGAGCGCCGCGACGTACATCGCGGTCGCGTTTCCCTCCAGGTTCGGGTTCGTTGCGAGGATGACCTCCTTGACGCCGTTCCGCTCCACGCGGTCGAGAAGCTGCTGCACCCGGAGATCATCCGGCCCGATGCCATCCAACGGAGAGATCGCGCCGCCCAGCACGTGGTAGCGGCCTTTGATCACGCCGGCCTTCTCCACGGTCGCGGCGTCCTTGGGCTCCTCCACGACGCAGATCACCGTCGTATCGCGGCGGGGGTCGCGACAGATGCGACACAGCTCGCCCTCCGCGACGTTGCCGCACTCGCGACAGAAGAAGATCTTCTCCTTCGCGTCGAGCAGGGCCTCCGCGAGTCGCTTCGCCTCGTCCGCCGGCGCCTTCACGATGTAGAACGCGAGCCGCTGCGCGGACTTCGGCCCGATCCCGGGGAGCCGGGAAAGCTCGTCGATCAGCTCCTGGATCGGGCCCTCGTACACCTATGAGCCCTCCGGGGCGGGCAGGTCGGAGGCGCCGAGCTCCGCGCGCATCCGCGCGATGACCTCTTCCTCGGAGAGCGGAGGCTCGTCGTCGTCGATCACCTGCGGCCCGGCGACGGGCTCGCGGACGATGCACTTGATCGACGGAGAGATGCCGAACAGCTCCTGGAGCGCGCTCCGGAGCTCGTCCTCCTTCGTTTCCACCTTCGCGACGATGAAGCGCTGGTCGGGAGGAAACGCGAGCTGCAACGTCGTGCCGTCGTAGGCGACGGGCGTCGCGAGCTCCAGCGACGCCTTCAGCACCGGCTTGTGCGCAGACCACAGATGGTCGATCAGTTGCTTCCACGAGCGGCGCAGCATCTCCACGTCGACGTTCGGAGAGCCGTCCGTCGCGGGAGCGAGCGGCGTCGCGGGAGCCGATGCCATGGAGACGTCGGGCTCCGCGGCAGCCTCCGGAATCTCGACGGGAGCTTCCTCCGCGGCTTTCTTCGTCGTCTTCGCGGGCTTCTTCGGCGGGGCTTCCATTTGAGCCTCGGGAGCCGCTAGTGGCTGAACCGCCGCGGCCGGCGCACTCTCCGTTCCGGCCGAGGACCCTGTCGGAACTCCGGCGAGACGCTCAAGCCGCTCGATCCGGGAGAACAGCGCCTGCGGCGTCGGGTCCGCCTCCGGAACCGTCGCGCGGATCAGCGCGAGCTCCAGCGTCAGCCGCGGCGACGTCGTCCACCGCATGTCCTCCTGCGCCTTCAGCAGCAGACCGATCACGCGGGAGATCTCCGCGGTCGACACCTTCGCCGCCTGCGCGCGGATGCGTTCGTACTCCTCGGGCGTCGTGTCGGTGAGGTCGTCCTGGCCGGGCGCCGCGTTCGCGAGCAACAGGTTGCGGAGGTGCGTCAGCATCTCGGTGTTCACCTGCCGGAGGTCCAGTCCCGCCTCGACCAACCGCTGCACCACCGCGAACACCGCCTTGCCGTCTCCGACCGCGATCGCGTCGACGAGCTCGTACTGCGCCTCGCCGCGCGGGGCGCCGAGGAGCGACGCGAGCACCTCCTCGGTGATCTCTCCGGAGCCGAGGAGGGACGCCTGATCGAGCAAGGAGAGCGCGTCGCGGAACGAACCCTCCGACTGCCTCGCCATCGCCGCTGCGGCCTCCGCGGAGAGCGCGATGTGCTCCTCCTTCGCGATCCGCTGGAGGTGCTCCGCGACGACGTGCGTGGAACCGCGTCGGAAATCGAACCGCTGGCAACGTCCGACGATCGTCGCCGGCATCTTGTGCGGCTCCGTCGTCGCCAACACGAAGCGAACGCCCGACGGAGGCTCCTCGAAGACCTTCAGCAGCGCGTCGAACGCCTCACGAGAAAGTCGCTGCGCCTCGTCGACGATGTAGACCTTCTCGCGGCCCTGGACGGGAGCGGTCGGAGCCTTCTCCCGGAGATCGCGCGCGTCGTCGACGCCACCGTGGGAGGCAGCGTCGATCTCCACCACGTCGAGGTGCGTTCCGTCGCGGATCGTGACGCACTGCTCACAGACGCCGCAGGGCTCCGGAGTCGGACCTTTCTCGCAGTTGACCATCTTCGCGAGGATCCGAGCGGTGGAGGTCTTTCCGGTCCCGCGCGGGCCGGTGAACACGAACGCGTGCGCGAGGCGGTTCTCGGCGACCGCTCCCATCAGGGCACGGACGACGTGCTCCTGGCCGAGGATCTCCTCCGGGCCCTGCGGCCGGTACTTCCGATAGAGCGACTGGTATTCGCGTTCCTCGGCCACGCTTCCCCTACCTCACTCCGACGCCGCTGGGGGAAGCGGCACGCCGGATCGCGCACGATGGAAGTTCAAAGGGTGACCGTGCAGCCCACCGTTGACGTCAGCGAACTCGAGCGCTTTCCCGGTCGGTAGCTCCGGTCAGGCGTCCCTGCGGCACCCACCAGTGCCCGCTTACCGCTGCTTCCTTCCGGACCTGACGGGGTTCGCAGGTTGGTGTCGCGCAGGACCCGACCATCAACGCTCCGTGCCGGGAGCTGCCTCGGGCCCGCCGGGCCGCGGGCGGGCATTCAGCCCCGCTCGAGCGGATTGCGGGTACAGGGCACCGCTAGCTCCCCGCTTAGCACGGTCACCGAGCCGAGTATACGCGGGGCTCCCGACAGGTCATTCCGTGCCTCGTCCGAGCGTGTTGCACTCCACCCCGAAAGCCCGTGTCCGGATCAGACTCCATGTCCGGAACAGGCTATGGCCTCGGGCTACGCTCACGGCTATGGAGCTTCCACCGCTCCCGGACGGTTACACGGCACGCGGCGCAACGATGGACGATGCCGCTGCGGTCACGGAGCTCGTCGCCGCATCGAACCTCGCCGACGTCGGCTCGGCTGAGGTCGACCTCGAGGAGACCCAGGGCGTGTGGAGCCGCCCGAGCGTGCGCCTCGATCTCGACGAGCACCTCGTCTTCGACGGCCACGGAAAGCTCGCCGCGTGGGCGGAGCTCTACTACGCGCAGGACGCGCAGGGAACGGTGCATCCCGCTCAGCGCGGACGCAGTCTCGGCGCACACCTTCTCCACTGGACGGAGCACCGCGCGTCCCAACGCTCGGCGGAACAGCATCTCGCGCCGTACGTCCGTCAGAGCGCGCTCGATACCGACCTTGCCGCGCGGGGCCTGTTCCGCTCCGCGGGATACGAACAGATCTGGGCCTCCTGGATCCTGGAGATCGCGCTCGACCACGGGATCCGAACGGTTCCACCTCCGGAGGGCGTCACGATCCGGGGTGCCGAGCAGGCCGATGAACGGGCCGTCCACGGCGTCGTCGAAACTGCCTTCGGCGAGTGGGAGAGCCGCGAGCCCGAGCCCTTCGAGGACTGGCACGCCTACATGGAGGCTCGCCGCAGCGTGAACCCGTCTCCGTGGTTCGTAGCGGTCGCGGACGGACGCATCGTCGCCGCCGCGACGACCGTGGTATATCCGGATGAAGGCGAGTCCTGGATCGAGGAGTTCGCCGTCGAACGCGCGTACCGCCGAAAGGGAGTCGGAACGTCGCTCCTCACGCACGCGTTCGCGGAGCTCCGTCGCGCTGCAGCTCCGAAAGCACTCCTCAGCACCGACTCGCGGGGCGGAGGGCGACATCTCTACGAGAGCGTCGGGATGCAGGTCGTGCGCTCGTACACGAAGTTCGGGAAGTCACTCTCCGCAACCGATTGACTGCGGTCAGGCGAGCTCGGCCACCCGCTGCGCCTCGAGCTCGCCCGCGATGGAACCGGGAGGCGGCGTCTCGCGCATCCAGTTCCTCTTCGCTCGCCAGATCAGATAGGTGAACCCGCCGATCGGAATCTGGATGCCGTACGTCAGCACGCGAAAGATAAGCACGGCCGCGACGATCGCCGCCTTGTCGTCGTTCGCGAGCGCCGTCAGCCCGCCGATGTAGCCAAGGTCGATGACGCCGACCCCGCCGGGCGTCACGGGGATAGCGGAGAGCAACCTGCTGAACGCGAACACGGAGAACACCTCGACGGCCGGAAGCTCCTGCTCCGAAACGCCCATGTGACGGAGCGAGAGCAACAAAACGAAGAACAGCGCTAGGTGGCTGAGGACCGTCGTCCACGTCAGCCGGAGCCACCGTCGCCGCACGAGGACGATGGTCTCGCGACGGAACTTCGCCGCGCGTTCGTCCATCCCGACCGGCGCGGGCTTGCGGAACAGCTTCTTCACGCCGCCGATCACGCGGCCGAGGAACGCTCCCACGCGCCGGGCCATCGCCTCGCTTCTGAACAACAGCGTCAACAGCACGATCGCACCGGCCAGGATCGCGACACCCACGATCGCAAGGCTCACGAGGGCGGGATACGTGCGCCCGGTCAAGACGAGCAGGGCGAGCGCGATGACGGGGAGCGCCAGCTTGATGAAGATGTTCCAGATCCCCGTCACGCCGACGAAGAGCGTCGTCTCCCCTGCGGTGAAGCCCCACGACTCGAGCATCGCGTACGTGACACCGATCGCGATCGCGCCGCCTGCGGGAAGCGTGTTCGCGACCGACGTTCCGGTTTGGGTCAGGACGGCGGACTGCCTGAGTTTCAAGCCGGGAAGCGCCGCCTGGTTCGCGAGCCAGTAGGTAACGAGGTTGAACAGCATGGCCGCGAACAGCGACCAGAACTCGAGCGGCGTCAGCGTTCGGATCGCGTCGAAGACCGCTCCGTAGTCGGCGAACTTCGGGATCGCGAACCAGAAGATGCCGACAACGATCACGATCCCGGCAACGAACGTCAGGATCTGCTTCGTGCCGATCTTCCTGCGCGGCGGCACCGCCTGCGCCGCTACCGTGTCCGTCGCCATGGCCCGTCTCTCCTCCGAGGAATGACGCTACAGGACCGTGACGACGGATGCGACCGCCCAGATGCCAAGGGCGACGGCACTCACGACGGCCGCCACGGTGAGCGCGATCCGTTCGGAGCTCCAACGTTGGATGGACACATCTGGGTGCGGCGGCGCGAGCTCACGGAAACGCGCGATGAGCGGCCGGCTATCCTCCTTGAGATGGCGCTGAAGCTCCGTCGGGATCGCCATGCCCGTCGCGGAGGCGAATGCCTCTCCGATCTCGTCGGCGGAGAAGAACGCGAGCGCGCGCTCGTAGACGCGTTCGGGGTCGGTGCGGAGCGAGAGCACGAGCATCATGTTCGCCAGGTCGACCGCCTGACGCCACGATGACGGGCGGACCTCCAGGCCGGAGACGTCGATCACCTGCAGATGGCCCTCGACGATCAACAGGTTCGCCGGCTTCACGTCGCGGTGCGCGAGCCCGTTGTCCCATAGACGGCGGACGAGCTGGAGACCGTCGTCGATCACGACGTCGTTCACCTCCGCGTGGCCGAGCGTCTCGGCGCCCTCGAAGAACTCCGTCGGAAGGAGGTACTCCCGCTGCGGGGTGAGCTCCACGATGCCGTAGCTGCGCGCGACCCGGAAGCCGGCGTCGTCGAGCAGGCGGAGCGCATAGTCCTCGTACTCGATCAGCCTCCGTACCGACGAGAACGTCGTCTCGTCCTCCAACCGGCCGTAGAGGATCGTCCGACCGACGCGGTACCAGCGGTCGGAGCGCACATGGCTCGTCGCGAGGATCTTGCCGAACAGCCGGGAGCCGTCCGCGGTCGTCATCAGCATCGGCGTCGAGCCGCCGGAGCCCTCCTCGCCGAACGACTTCACCTCGGTGACGTCGACGCCGAGCTGCTCCCGCATCGCTCGCTTGATCGCTTCCGTCCGCGGGCCGGCGAGCGCCAGATGCGCCGCGTTGCCCCCCCGCTTGTAGGAGACCGGAAACGCCTCGTCCGGCGCGAGCCATCCGAGCAGGACGGTGGCGAACCCGAACGCAAGCAGGATGGAGTACGCCGCGGCAAGCGGATACGCCGTGCCGAGGTAGATGCGCGACGCCGCGACGAGCATCGCCAGCACGATCGAGGCGTTCCGCACCGTAGGCCGGGTACGGAGAGGAACCAACGTCCCGACCATCATGAACAGCGTGATGCAGAACGACGAGATGCCGAACGTCGGGAAGTGATAGAGGCCGCGCACCGGCGCGAGGAGCAGCGACTCCGGCGGCGGAGGGACCGTGATGTGGATCAAGGAGACGCCGACATCGATCGCGAAGAAGGCGACGAGCACCACCATCAAGTGCCGCCATCTGCGGAAGATCACGAGGACGACGATCAGCGCGAGCCGCAACAGGAGGATGACCTGCTTCTCGGCGAGGTGGGAGAGGAGATGCGCGGACGACGTCAGCCAGTCGATCCGGTGCTCGTCGATCCATCGGAGGTAGCCGAGGTCGGGTTCTCGCTGGGCGTAGAAGGCGGCGACGAGGGCGCCGGTTGCGATCGTGATCACGAGCAGCAACGCCGCGCGCGGCCACCACCTCGGCCTCGGCAAGGGCGGAACGTCGCCGGACGGCCGCCGGGACGTCCTCCCTCGCGCGACCGTCTGCATGACCCGGGATGCTATGGCACTCCCGGTGGGCGGTGGCCGAGGGATTCGAACCCTCGAGGGAGTTGCCCCCCTACACGCTCTCCAGGCGTGCCCCTTCGTCCGCTCGGGCAGGCCACCGCGACGATTCTACGGTCCGAGTTCGGGCCCTCCGCAGGGCCGCGAAGGATGCCGCTCGCGTCTAGAGTGCCGCTCTCGCTCTGACGTCCGAGAAGGGAGACGAGATGCACCTCAGACCATCGGTTCATCCGTTCTTCGGAGCCCCGACGCTGGCGGACGACGGCGAGGACGCGTCCGCGTTCGCCTACATCGGAGTTCCGCTCGGCTCCCCGTACGACGTCGAGGGCGTCTACTCCGCCGCGTCGGAAGCGCCGGAGCACGTCCGCGAGATGTCCTGGGAGCAGGAGTACCTCGGCGACCGGGAGACGGATGACTTCGAGTACTACGACTTCGACCTCGGCGGCCCGTTGATGCCGTCGGGCCGCCGCCCCGACCTCATCGACTACGGAGACGTGATCGGGGAACCACGCGACCTGGACGGCACCAAACGCTTCGCGACACAGACCGTCCGGTCGGCGCTCGACCGCGGAGCGGTGCCCCTCGTCGTCGGCGGAGACCACTCCGTCACGTCGATCGTCGTGGCAGCGTACGAGGGGCGAGGGCCCGTGAACGTCCTCCACGTCGACGCGCACCTCGACTTCCGCGACGAGGTCGACGGCGTCCGCGACGGCTACTCCAGCCCGATCCGGCGCGTTCGAGAGATGGGGTGGGTCGGCTCGATCGTCCAGGTGGGCCTCCGCGGCATCGGAAGCGCGAGAGCGCAAGAGGTCCGCGAAGCGCAGGACGCGGGCAACCTCCTCGTCACCGCTCGGGAGCTCCACGACAACGGCGTGGAGGCCGTCCTCGAACGGATGGCCTCCGACGCGCCCTGGTACATCACCGTCGACGTCGACGGGCTCGACCCCTCGATCGCGCCGGGAACCGGGTATCCGGTGCCCGACGGCGTCACGTACCACGAGGCCGCGACGCTGATCGGGGACCTCGCGGGGCGCGGGCTCCTCGCCGGCATCGATTTCACGGAGATCCACCCGCCGATCGACGTCCGGGGCCTGACGGCCCTTGCGGTGCTCCGGCTTCTGGCGACCGCGATGGCGAGGTCGGTCCGAGCTGCCGGACGGGAGGACAGGGTGCTCCCCGAGCAACTGACTTCCGTGTCGCGATGAGCGAGTGTTTCCGTCCAAGCCTTCGGGAGATACCCGACGACCCGCCGGTCGGGAGGTCGGGAATGGCGGAGGCGACAGGATTTGAACCTGTGAGGGCCGTGAAGCCCTAACCGCTTTCGAGGCGGTCCCGTTCGTCCGCTCCGGCACGCCTCCGTTGCCGAGTCTAGCTAAGCGGTCCCGCCGCGTCTTTGGCGGAAGAACGCGCGGAGGAGCTCGGCGCACCGCTCCTCCGAGACACCGGAGGTGACCTCGAGCCGGTGGTTCAGCCGGGGGTCGCGCACGAGATCTGCCAACGAGCCCGCGAAGCCGGCCTTCGGGTCGGAAGCGCCGAACACGAGCCGGTCGAGGCGCGCGAGCACCGCCGCTCCCGCGCACATCGCGCACGGCTCCAAGGTGACGGTCAGCGTGCAGCCGTCCAGCCGCCACGACTTCAGCACCGCGCTCGCGCGCCGGATCGCGAGGAGCTCCGCGTGCGCCGTCGGATCGTGGAGACGCTCGCGTTGATTGCCCGCATGCGCGAGCACGTCGTCGCCGCGGGTCACGACGGCGCCGATCGGAACGTCGCCCCAGGAAAGGCTCCGCTCCGCCTCGCCGAGCGCGAGCTCCATCGCTCGGACGTCCTCGGCCGAGTAGTCCGGCACGGACTAGTACTGCCCGATCTCGCGCAGACGGTCGTCGGAGATGCCGAAGTAGTGCGCGACCTCGTGCGCGACCGTGTGGGAGATCCGGGTGCGCAGCGCCTCCTCGCTCTGACCGGAGACGCGCTCGAGGTTGAAGCGGTACAACGCGATCCGGTCGGGCATCACTCCGCTGTAACCGGCGTTCCGTCGCGTCAACGGGATGCCCTCATAGCGTCCGAGGAGCGTTCGAGAGCCGCCGGGCGCCTCGTCCTCCACCATGACCTCGACGTTCTCCATGCGCTGGAGGACCCACTCGGGGAGCGAGTCGAGCGCTTCGCGCGTGAGTTCCTCGAATCGTTGGAGCGAGACCACGTCCGTGTAGCCTACGCGGATGCCGGGGGCCCTCCGCACGGACCTCTACGAGCTCAACATGACGGCGAGCTATCTCCGCCGGGAGATGCGCGACGTCGCGACGTTCAGCCTCTACGTCCGGACCATGCCGGCGAACCGCGGCTTCCTCGTGGCCGGCGGCCTCGACGACTGCCTGGACTACCTCAAGAACCTGTCGTTCGAGGGCGAGGACCTCGCGTTCCTCAGCGAGCTCGGGTTCCCGCAAGGCGACCTCGACGCGTTCCGCGATCTTCGGTTCACCGGCGACGTGTGGGCCGTTCCGGAAGGCCGCGTCGTGTATCCCGGAGAGCCGCTGCTGGAGGTCTCCGGCCCGGTCGCCGAGTCGCAGCTCGTGGAGACGGCGCTCCTTAACGCGATCACGCTGCACACGACGGTCGCGTCGAAGGCCGCGCGGTGCGTGATCGCGGCAGGCGGGCGACAGCTCGTCGACTTCTCCCTTCGGCGCGACCAGGGCGTCGACGCCTCGCTTGCCGTCGCGCGAGCGTGCGCGA
Source organism: Actinomycetota bacterium (assembly GCA_045805285.1). Classification (GTDB taxonomy): domain Bacteria; phylum Actinomycetota; class UBA4738; order UBA4738; family JBJMLN01; genus JBJMLN01. The sequence continues at coordinate 10,164 of JBJMLN010000071.1, forward strand.
TCGTCGGGTTCGCCGCGACGAGCAACGTCGAGGCATCGAGGCGACTCGGCGTTCCGGCCGCGGGGACGATGGCGCACTCCTACATCGAGGCGTTCCCGACCGAGCGCGACGCGTTCAAGGCGTTCGCGGAGGACCACCCGACCCGGACGACGTTCCTCGTCGACACCTACGACACGCTCGCGGGCGTGCGCACCGCGATCAACGTGATCCGCGAGCTCTCGCTCCAGCCCCCGCTCTCGGTTCGGATCGACAGCGGAGACATCGCCGAGCTCTCGCGTCGGGCACGCAAGATCCTCGACGACGCCGGGCTGGCAGACGTGCGGATCTTCGCGAGCGGCGGGCTCGACGAGTTCTCGGTCCACCGGTTGCTGGTCGGCGGGGCGCCGATCGACGCGTTCGGCGTCGGAACCCTCGTCGGCGTCTCCGCGGACGCGCCGTACGTCGACTCCGTCTACAAGCTGGTGGAGTACGCGGGCCGCCCGGTCCTGAAACTGTCGCAGGGAAAGGCAACGGCGCCGGGCGCGAAACAGGTGTTCCGTTCGGCCGACGGCGACGTCATCGCGTTGCGGAACGAGCCCGCTCCGCCAGGCGCCGAACCCCTGTTGCAGCCGGTGATGGAGGGAGGCCGGCGCCTCGCTGACCCCGAGCCGCTGGAGGCGAAGCGCGAGCGGTTCGAGCGCGACCTCGCCTCGCTCCCGGCGGACGCAAAGCGGATCGAGGATCCCGTTGCGCCGGAGGTTCCGTTCTCAGACGCGCTGCAGCGCCTGACGGACGAGACGCGGGCGGAGATGCTCCTGCGACAATCCTCGGTCCGCTCCCGTACCACCTGACCGAACGGAGGCCCACCTGATGAGTTCGTTCCGCGTCGGCGTCCAGCTCCGGCCGCAGCACTGCACGATCGAACAGCTCCGCGAGGCCTGGAGGCAGGCGGACGACCTCGGCTTCGACACGATCTGGACGTGGGATCACTTCTTTCCGCTGTTCGGCGAGGCGGACGGGCCGCATTTCGAGGGCTGGTCGCTCCTCGCGGCGATGGCGTGCGAGACGAGCTCCGCGCGCTTCGGGATGCTCGTCACGTGCAACACGTACCGGAACCCGCAGCTCCTCGCCGACATGGCGCGAACGATCGACCACCTGAGCGGAGGACGCCTGATCCTCGGCATCGGCTCCGGGTGGTTCGAGCGCGACTACGACGAGTACGGCTACGAGTTCGGTACCGCGACGAGCAGGCTCGAGGCCCTCGGCGAGTCGTTGCCGGTGATCAAGGAGCGGATAGGGAAGCTCAACCCGCCTCCGATCGGCTCGCTTCCGATCCTGATCGGCGGCGAGGGGGAGAAGATCACGCTCCGACTCGTCGCGGAGCACGCGCAGTTGTGGAACGGCTTCGGCCCTCCGGACCGGTTCCGCCGCAAGAACGAGGTCCTCGACCACTGGTGCGAGGAGATCGGACGGGATCCGCGCGAGGTCGAGCGCACCGTCACGATCGACGAGCCGGAGGAGCTCGACGCGCTCGACGAGTTCCTCGACGCCGGCGCGGAGCACGTGATCGTCGGTGTCGACGCGCCGTTCGATTTCACGCAGGCGAAGGCGGTGCTGGAGCGAGCTCGCGGCTAGTGCAGCGCGACGGCTCGCGGCGAGAGCAGCCGCGCTAGTGCAGCGCCACGGGATCGCACGTCCCGTGGTCGTCCGGATGGATGTGGCAGAGCGTCGATCCCGCGGTCGGGAGCGCGAGGCCCACTTTCCGGTACGCGTTGAGTGAGCGTTCCGACGTCTGCACGCGGAAATCGACGGCTTTGCCGGTCTGCGAGTAGAACGCGCGCGTCTGCGAGTAGCACACGCCCAGGAGTTCCGGCCAATCGAGGATCGTCTCGCCCGCGGCCTTGATCCACGTCGCCTTGTCGTGGCTCCTCACCTTGCCACCGCAGGCGGTCCCCTCCACCGAGCCCCATTCCTCGATGAAGAGTGGCTTCCCTCGCCCGACGGCGTACTCGTGAGCGGCCGTGAAGATGTTGCGGAACGAGACCCATCCGCCGCCCGAGCAGTCTCCGCGGTTGTAGCCGTCGGCGCCCACGATGTCACCCCCGGAGGGGAACCACTTCTTCGGCCCTCCATTGTGACCGTGGTAGGTGCCGCGCATCAACGTCGCCATCCATCTGAGGTTGTTCGCTCCAACCGAGGTGAACACGTCGCGGATGTGGTTGAACGCGGCCTTGAACTCCACGTTGTTTCCCGCGCTGAAGTCGTTCTCCGGCTCGGGGTTGAACACGAAGAACACCGGGACGCCGAGGTCGCGGAGCGACTGTCCCTTCTCCTCGAGCTCGGTGTCGTATCGCCCTCGGGCGATCTGCGCCCACTTCGCCCATCCGCCGCCGGTCTTCTTGGCGACCATCCCGATCAGCGGGATGTGACCTGTCGAGACGCTCTCCTCGACGACGTCGTTCACGAGACGGCGGTCGAAGTTCAGGTAGTGGCGCGTGACGTCGATCCGGCGTCCGATCATGTCCTCGAACGCCTTCACGGAGGCGATCCGTTCCGCTCCCCTCGGAGCGACGAACGCTCCCCAGAGCGCCTGGCTGTCGCTCGCGCCGGTCGCGGAAGCTTGCGCCGCAGGCAGGACGCCCGACGCCGCGAGCGCGCCGGCTCCCGCTCCGGCGAGCGCGCGCGCGAGGAACTCCCGGCGGGAGAGGTCCGACATCACGACCCTCCGAATCCGGGCGGCGGCGGCTGGCACAGCTGATCGGCGCGCGCGGCCATCCGGTGGACGACGCCTGCGTATCGGGTTCTCCTGACGACGTTCTGGAGCTCGAACGGATCGCGACCGAGGTCGTAGAGCTCTCGTTCGCCCGTGTCGTACTCCACGAAGACGTAGCGCGAGCTCCGTGCGCCGCAGTACGCGGGCACGGACACACGCGGGCCCTGGTCGGGTGCCGCTTGAGAGTTCTCGATGAGGAAACTCCTCCTCCACGCCGAGGGGTCGCCGAGCTTACTCCCGTTCAGTATCGGCAGGAGACTGAGCCCCTCCGAACCGGGCATCGTCGTGCCCGCGAGCGCCGCGAACGTCGGCGCCAGATCGATGTTGAGCGCGAGGTTCGGGAGATCCGGTGCGCCCTGGGTCAACGGGTCGTACCGGACCGCGAACGGCACGCGGATGCTCTCCTCGTAGGGGTCGAGCTTCTTGTTCACCCAGCGATGCTCCCCGAGCGAGATCCCGTTGTCCGACGTGAACACGATCATCGTGTTGGAGAGCCTCCCGCTCGCGCGAAGAGCGTCGACGATCCGCTTGACCGCGTCGTCGACGGCGAGCAGCGAGCGGTACTGCCGCTGGTGGAAGACGTCGATCCGCTTGATCGTGTCGCGGTTGAGCCGCGGCAACGTGCGGATGTACGCGGGCTTGTCACGGACGTTCCTCTCGTTGAAGCTCGGCGGCCGGTAGGGCTTCAGGTGCTTGAACCGGTTCCGGTCCCGCGGCGCCGAGACGGCCGGGTCGTGCGGCGCGAACGGCGCGAAGTAGAGGAACAGCGGCCGCCACGACGCGGTGTCCCGGATGAAGCTCACGGCGTGGTCGGTGAGGA
>JBJMLN010000072.1:0-3953 GCA_045805285.1 Actinomycetota bacterium
CTGCAGTCGCGCCGCCACGTTGACGGCCTCGCCGGTGGCGAAGGTCGAGTCGGTCTCGTCGACGACGACCTCTCCGGACTCGATGCCGACGCGTGCCTCGACACCGAGTTCGCCGACGTGCTCGAGGATGCCGAGACCGGCCCGCACCGCGCGTTCGGCATCGTCCTCGTGGGCCCGCGGAATGCCGAACGCGGCCATCACGGCGTCACCCGCGAACTTCTCCACCGTGCCGCCATGAGTCTCGATGCAGCGCGCGACTCCGTCGAAGAAGGCGGTCACGCGGCGTCGTGCGACCTCCGGATCCTGGTCGGAGACGTACTCCGTGGACGAGACCAGATCTGCGAACAGGACAGTGGCGAGCTTCCGCTCCATAGAGCCATTCTAGGTACGGCCCCGGCGTCTACAGAGCGCGCCGACGGGTGTCCCACGTGCACGAACTCCGAGCCTCGCCAGAGGACGTTCTTGCTGGGCGAATATTCGAGCATCGCTGCGTTCGTGCTCCAGGGCGACGGCTGCGCGCTCTAACACCGGAAGGCGAGATCCGGTTCCCGGCCCGGCTCGTTAGCATCGTCCCGTGCTCGACCCAAAGGTCTTCAAGGCCTACGACGTCCGCGGCATCTATCCCCACGAGCTCGACGAGGCCGGGGCGTACGCGATCGGACGCGCCTACGTGGAGGAGTTCGAGCCGCGCGCGATCGCCGTCGGGCGCGACATGAGGCTGTCCTCACCGTCCATGGCGGAGGCGGTCACACGCGGGGCCGCGGAGGCGGGTGCGGACGTCGTCGACCTGGGCCTCGTCGGCACGGAGATGGTCTATTTCGCGGTCGGCGAGCTCGAGCTCGACGGCGGCGTCATGGTCACCGCCTCGCACAATCCCAAGGAGTACACGGGCATGAAGATCGTCCGCCGCGGCGCGCTTCCGGTCGGCGGCGACTCGGGCCTTCCCGAGATCCGCACGCGGGCGATGTCCGGAGCGGAGCCGTCCGAGGGGGTGTCCCCCGGACACGTCCGCAAGGAGGACATCTGGCCCCGCTGGGTCGAAGCCGTCCTGTCCTTCGTCGATGTGGAGGCCGTGAAGCCGTTACGGGTCGTGATCGACGCGGCGAACGGCATGGCCGGGGTGATGCTCCCACCGGTGCTCGAGCGCCTTCCCATCGACGCCGTCCCGTATTTCTTCGAACCGGATGGCACCTTTCCGAACCACGAGCCCAATCCGCTGCTGCCCGAGAACCGCGAGTTCATCGTCAGGAAGGTCAGCGAGGAACGCGCGGATCTCGGCGTCGCGTTCGACGGGGACGCCGACCGCTGCTTCTTCGTGGACGACACCGGCGCGTTCGTGCCGGGCGACTTCGTCACGGCCCTGCTCGCGGAGGCCGTCCTCGAGAAGGAGCCCGGAGCGAAGATCCTCTACGACGTGCGGGCCAGCTGGGCCGTGCCGGAAACGATCGAAGAAGCCGGCGGCACACCGCTCGTCAACCGGGTCGGTCACGCCTTCTTCAAGCACCGCATGCGCGAAGAGGGCGCGGCGTTCGGCGGCGAGGTCTCCGGCCACTACTACTTCCACGGCTTCTCGCAGGCGGATTCGGGAGTGATCCCGTTTCTGCTCATGCTCGAGCTCGTGTCGAAGCGGGGCAGGAAGCACTCGGAGATCCTTGCCCCATACCGCGAGCGGTACTTCATCACGGGCGAGCTGAACACGCCGGTGGACGACGTCGCCCTGAAGCTGCAGGAGTTGAAGGAGCGGTTCGGCGACGAGGGAAAGGTCTCGCACCTCGACGGCCTCTCGGTCGACGCGAGCGACTGGCACATGAACGTGCGTCCGTCGAACACGGAGCCACTTCTGCGCCTGAACCTGGAGGCCCTCTCCCCGGAGCTGATGACCCGGAAGCGCGACGAGGTGCTCGACGTGATCCGCAAGTGAAGGAGAAGCCGCCGTTCAGATTCAGCGCGCAGACGCGAGTCGGATTCTCCGACACCGATGCGCAGGGGATCGTCTACTACGGCCGGTACCTCCCGTACTTCGATCTCGCGCGCGTCGAGTACCACCGCAATCTCGGCCTCCTGGGGATGGACATCGGCGAGGCAGGCGAGGAGTTCGTGATGCGCGCGTGCACGATCGAATACTTCGCTCCGGCGGTGTTCGACGACCTCATCGAGGTCTACGTCCGCGTCTCGCGAATCGGCAGGACGAGCGTCACGTACGAGTTCGCGGCGTATCGCGCACGCGACGATCTCCTGATGGTCACCGCCGCGCAGACGCTCGTCCTCGTCGACCTCGACGAGCGGAAGGCGGTCCCGGTCCCCGATTCGTACAAGGAGACGATCCGTGCGTTCGAGGGCGAGGCGCTCGCGGCTTGAGCTCGCACTCGGGGGCGCTCGAGGCGATCGACCGCATCGTCAACCGGGGCGGGGACGCAGACGAGGTGCTGCGCGAGGTGGTGGAAGTGCTGCACGACCGGTTCGGCGAGCAGGGCTGGGTCGGGATCTCGTTCGTCGAGAACGGTGAGCTCGTGCTCGGCCCCGAGCGGGGAGAGCGCACCGCCGAGCCGACCGCGATCCCCATCACCTACGAGAACAGGCTCGTCGCCGAGCTCGGCGTCCTGGGGCCGGAGCTAGCCGCGGACGACCTCGGGGTCCTCGAACGCGTGGCGCTGCTGATCTCGCCGTACTGCCTGGTCGGCTGGGACACGGGCGGCGAAGCGTGGTCGCCCTGAACCCCGTCATGTGCCCGCGCCGGCCGTCCGGCGGCCGGCGCGGACGCTTCACCTGAGCGAAGCGAATCTGAAAAGGCCGCGCGCCCGCCCGTTGTCCTCGGAACGGTCGGGCGCCGCAGCTTTTGGTGCCCTCTCCCCCTTCCACTCGTTGTACTCAGAAACGCTCCGGGCGCTATCCCTGGAACGAGGTACCTCGCCCGTTCGAGTGACGATCCCTCGGTTCAGGGACTACTACGAAGGCGTGACGCGGTACGCGTCGAACACGGCCTCGATGTTGCGGAGGGCGGTCAGGAGACCTCGCAGCTCCTTGACGTCTCCGACCTCGGCGACGTACCAGTTCTTCGCCATCTGATCCTCGACCGTGCCGCCGTACGAGACGATGTTCGCGCCGTGCTCGGCGAAGGTCCTGGCGACGTCTTCCAGGAGACGTTGCCGGTCCCACGAGTCGACGGCGATCTGCACGCGGAAGCTCTGTGAGGCCCCACCGTCCCAGCTGACGGGCGTGAACCGCTCCGGCTGCCTCGCGAGGGCCTTCACGTTCGGGCAATCCCCGCGATGGATGGTGATGCCCTTCCCGAGCGAGATGTAGCCGACGATCTCGTCGCCGGGGACCGGCGTACAGCATTTCGCCAGGCGCACGAGCACGTCGTCGACTCCGTGGACGTTGATGCCGTAGTTCTCGCTCCCGACGGCGTGCTTTGCGCGCGGCGCCTTGAGCGGGACGGCCTCCTCCTCCGCGACCTGCTCGGTCTTCAGGCGCTGCAGCACCTTGTTCAGGACCTGCTGGGCGCCGATCTTCCCCGAACCGAGCGCGAGGTAGAAGTCCTCCGCCTTCTTGAAGTTCATGTCGCGGATGACCTCCGCGAGGACCGCGGAGCCGGCGAGCTTGCGGTACGGGAGCTTCGCGCTCTTCAGCGCCTTCTCGAGCGACTCGCGTCCCTTCTGCTCCTGATCCTCACGTGTCTCGCGCGAGAACCACTGCCGGATCTTGTTACGCGCGCGCGAGGACGCCGCCAGCGACAGCCAGTCGCGCGACGGGCCGCGGCCCGCTTTCGACGTGAGGATCTCGACGAAGTCTCCGTTCTTCAGGCGGTAGTGGAGCGGCACGATGCGGCCGTTGATCTTCGCGCCGACCGTGCGGTGGCCGACGTCTGTGTGGACGGCATAGGCGAAGTCGATCGGAGTCGCGCCGGAAGGCAGCGTCTTGACCTCGCCCTTAGGCGTGAACACATACACCTC
>JBJMLN010000073.1:0-26431 GCA_045805285.1 Actinomycetota bacterium
AGTGGTAGAGCTTCTGATCGTTCTCGTGCCAGTCGAACGTCGTCGCGATGCTGATCGGGCCGGAGAACCCGCCGGGGTGCCGCACCTCGAACTCCCAGCGCATCGGCAGACCCGGCCTCGTCACGGAGGGGTACGTCACCGTGAGCGTGTATCCGCCACCCGTCGCGGACACGACCGACGTCTTCGACCCGAGCAGGTCGGCCGCGCCGAGTGCCACGAAAGCAACGAGGACCGCGATCATCACGCGACGGCCGAGCCGGTCACGTCTCAGTCGCTCCGGCGAGAGGCCGCCCGGATCGGTCGACGTTTCCGCCCCAGACCGCTCCTGCGAGGCGACCGCGATCATCAGAGCAGCGTCCCGGGAGCCTTCAGGTAACGCTCCGTCAGGGCGTCGCCGGTTCGGTACGCGAGCGCGCACAGCGTTCCCGTCGGGTTCGCCCCCGGGTTCTGCGGATACAGCGCCGCGCCGGTCACGAACACGTTCGGCGTGTCCCACACCTGTCCGTAGGAGTTCGTGACGGAGTCGCCCGGGTCGGAGCCCATGATCGCTCCGCCCGTGATGTGCGTGCTCTGATAGACGTCGATTCGATACGGGGCGAGCACCGGCGTGTAGCTCACGAGATCCGGCCCCATCTTGTCCATGATCTCTTTCGCCTTGCCGGCGACGAAGTGGTAGAGCTTCTGATCGTTCTCGTGCCAGTCGAACGTCAGACGGAGCAGCGGGTTTCCCCACGCGTCCTTGTAGTGCGGGTCGAGGTCCATGAACTGGTCGTCGTACGGGAGGCTCTCCCCCTGCATCGTCACGTCGGTGAACGAGTCCCATCCCTCCACGAACTGGCGCGCGTACTCGGCCCCCCAGCTTCCGGCCGACGCGGTCAGCGGCACGTCCCCGACCGTGGTGATCGGCTGCCGCTCCCCGGATCCGCCGAACAGCGACGCGCCTCCGACGAACGGCACGTCCGAATGATCGAAGTTGTCCGCGTTGAAGTCGTAGATCACTTTGATCGTGGAGGTGTTCCCCATGTAGAGGTGGAGGTCCCGGTCCTTGAACAGCCCGGTGACCGGCGTCTCCCACAACTGGTAGGTGTAGTTCGTTCCGACGAGTCCGCGGTTGTTGCCGATGCCGTCCGGGTGCTTGGGACCGCGGCTCGTGAGCATCGTCTTGACGTTGCCGAGCGTGTACCCGGTCAGGAGCACGATGTCGGCAGGCTGGAAATGCTCCACTCCGTCGCAGTCGACGTAGCGGAGCCCCGTCGCGAGGCCATTGTCCGCGAGCTCCACGCCGATGACGTGCGAGTCCGCGCGGATCTCGTAGCGGCCGGTCTTGAGCGCGGCGGGCGCATGCGTCGTGATGCCCGTCGCCTTCGCGTCGACCTCGCACCCGAACCGCGTGCAGAACCCGCAATAGAGGCAGCCGGAGCGGATGTTCCCGAAACGGTCCCGGTACGCCTCCGACAGGATGCCCGACGGCTGGACGAACGGGTGATAGCCGAGCTCCTCGGCCGCGGTGCCGAACATGTCGGCCGCGACCGTCGTCACGAGCGGCGGCGTCGGATAGTCTCGCTCGCGCGGACCTTCGAAGACGTTTCCGCCCGGGATGATGTTCCCGCGGACGTTACCGGCCTTGCCGGACGCCCCGATGTCGTACTCGAAGCGGTCGTAGTACGGCTCCAGCTCGGCGTAGGTGACGGGCCAGTCTCGGATCCGGCTCCCCTCCGGGAGCTTGTCCTCGCCGTAGCGCTCGATCGTGTGCGTCCGGTACCGGAAGTCCGTCGGCAGGAAACGCCAAAGCATCCCCGACCAGTGTGCGGCGGAGCCGCCGACGCCGCGGCCGGGGTGGAACGAGCCGTACTGGCGCATGGGGAGCGCCGACGCGGTCGGCTGCGGGCGCCAGGTCCACGTCTCCTTGGTGATGTCGATCATCATCTTCTTTCGCACGGCGTAGCCGATGCTGTCGTGGTCGTGCGAGAACTCCGGATAGCCGAACCGGGCCGGGCCCTGGTCGATGGAGACGACCTGGAGGCCCGCCGCCGTGAGCTTCCACGCGAGGATGTTCGCGGTCCAGCCCGCCCCCATCGTGACGACGTCGACCTTCGGATGGACCTGCACGGGCCTCAGTCCACCTCGTGGTCGCAAACGAAGACGCCGCCGGTCTCGTCGCTCGACGCGATGTGGCCGCTGATCGGCAGGAGGCCGCCGCCCTCGCGATAGCCGGGCTGCTCCGGCATCATCATCCGGAGACTCTGCGGTGGGCGCTTCGTCCCCTGTTTCATCTCGATCGGCGTGTAGCCGCGCTGCGCGCCGGGGTAGTCGAGCGCCTTCCACACGGCCATGTTTCGGTTCCCGCCGTACATCGGATCGCACAGATAGCCCTCCCATGCGTCCTCGTTGACGACGTTAAAGAACGTGGAGCCGGCGGGGTCGGAGAAGTGCGACGCCTTGTCGTGCGCCATGTTCTGGATCAGCTCGTCCTGCTGCTCGCCCTTGAGATCGGCGAAGTCCTTTCCGAAACGGTCCTTCGCGTAGGCGTTCAACGACTCGACGCCGCGGCGATAGAGCTCCTGGGAAGATTGATCGACGTCCTGCACCCCGTAGCGAGTGAGCTCGTCCGCGCGGACCCAGATGACCTGATCGGTGTTCGGCCCCGGGGGGTGGTCTCCCGTGTACGTCTTCGCGTACGGCGGATCGGTGTAGGTCGGCGTTCCCTCGTCGGTCGCGAGCCGGTTATCGATGTAGCTGATCGCGCCGGCGTCACGGGCGCCCGGAACTCCGTTCGACGCGGGGATCAGGCGGTCGAGCACCGCCTGCACGGTGCGCGCCTCGTCCGCGTCGAAGAAGCGGTAGACCCCCTCCGGCGGAGGCGCCATCGCCGGCGACGGTTGGCCGACATAGCCCGCCGCGGGCGTCGGACCACTGGGCGCGCAGTTCGCGAGCACGGCGGCCGCACCGACACCGGCCGCCGTTGCTCCCGCGCCTTTGAGGAACGCGCGCCGCGTGACGATCGGGATCCGACGTCGGTACGGCGACGCTGAAGGATCCGCGCCGGCTGAGCGACGTTCGTCGTCGGACCGGTTGTCGGGCTGCATGTCCTCCTCCGAGAGAAACATTCGGGGACGTGCTTCGAACCGCCGTTACCCGCGACGACGGTCCTTCATGCGTGCCCGGAGACTTTTTCCCCGCTATCCGGTTTGGTCGAAGCGCGGCGGCGGGTACGGGACGAGCAGTCGTTTGTGTCGCGCGAGGGGTGGCGCGTCGAGCCGCCTGGACGGGCCACTCGACGACATCAGTGGAACGGAGACCAGAGCCCATCATGCGCCGCAGGACGTTGCTCCTCGTCGGAGGATGCGTCGCGGCGGGGTTCGTGCTCCAGGCGTGTGCGGGAAGTCCCTCGACCCTCGACCCGCACGCCGACCAGGCCTCCACGATCGCGCGGCTGTGGTGGACGATGCTCGTCCTCGGCGGGATCGTGTTCCTTGCGGTCGTCGTCTATCTCGCCGTGGCGCTCCTGCGTCGCGGTCGGCGCGAGACGACGCCCCTCCTCGACGACGGACGCGGCACCGGCGTCGTGATCGGCGCCGGCATCGTCGTTCCCGCGATCATCCTCGTCGCTCTGTTCTTCCTCACGCTCGGCACGATCTCGGCGCTCTCGGCCGACGACGCTCACGAGACGCTCGCGATCCAGGTCATCGGCCACCAATGGTGGTGGCAGGTGAAGTACCCGTCGGAGGGCTTCGCGACCGCGAACGAGATCCACATCCCGGTCGGCCAGCCGGTCGAGCTCCGCCTCACGACCGACGACGTGATCCACAGCTTCTGGGTGCCGCAGCTGCAGCGGAAGATGGATCTGATCCCGGGGCAGGTGAACCTCCTCACCGTCGAGGCGGACACGGCCGGCATCTACCGCGGGCAGTGCGCGGAGTACTGCGGGTTGCAGCACGCCAACATGGCGTTCCAGGTGATCGCGCAGCCGGCAGCGTCGTTCCAGGCGTGGATGGCGGACCAGGAGAGGGTGCCGCCGCAGCCGGAGGACGACCTCGCTCAGCAGGGCCAGCAGGTCTTCCTCGGTTCCGCGTGCGTCTACTGCCACACGATCCGCGGAACGAACGCGAGCGGCACGATCGGCCCCGACCTTACGCACGTCGCCTCGCGGAACACCCTCGCGGCGGGAACGATCCCGAACACCCCGGGAGGCCTCGCCGGATGGATCGTCGATCCGCAGACGATCAAGCCCGGCAACAAGATGCCTCCGACGCAGCTGTCGCAGCCCCAGCTCCACGAGCTGCTCGTCTACCTGGAAACGCTGACGTGACGTCGCCATGAGCCTCGCGGTCGAGGAACGCCTCGAACAGCTGTGGGAGGAGAAGCCCGGGATCCGCTCGTTCTTCGGAACGGTCGACCACAAACGGATCGGCGCCCGGTACCTCGTCACCGCTTTCGTCTTCTTCCTCCTCGGGGGCTTGGAGGCGATGTTGATGCGGGCGCAGCTCGCGCGGCCGTTGAACACGATGGTCGGACCACAGGTCTACGACGAGCTGTTCACGATGCACGGAACGACGATGATCTTCTTCTTCGCGACGCCGATCCTCTCGGGCTTCTCCAACTATCTGATCCCGTTGCAGATCGGCGCCCGCGACATGGCCTTCCCGAGACTGAACGCGTTCAGCTACTGGGTCTTCCTCCTCGCCGGGATCTTCCTCTACGTGAGCGTTCCGCTCGGGCTCGGGCCGAACGACGGCTGGACCGGCTACACGCCGCTGTCAGGACCGCACTTCAGCACCGGACTCCACATCGACTTCTGGGCGCTGTCGCTCATCTTTCTCGGCATCGCGACGCTCGCGGGCGGCATCAACCTGATCGTGACGATCTTCAAGATGCGTGCGCCGGGTATGGCGATCAGCCGGATGCCGCTGTTCGTCTGGGCGGTGCTCGTGACGAGCTTCATGGTGGTCTTCGCGATCCCGCCGCTCACGATCGCGTGCGTGCTCCTGGAGCTGCAGCGGAAGTTCGGGATGGACTTCTTCGCCGTCGCCAAGGGCGGTGATCCGCTGCTCTGGCAGCATCTGTTCTGGATCTTCGGCCATCCCGACGTCTACATCATCTTCCTGCCGGCGGTCGGCATCGTCTCCTCAGTCATCCCCGTGTTCTCCGGCCGCTCGATCGTCGGCTATCACTACGTCGCGCTCGCCACCGTCGCGACCGGCATCATCGGTTTCGGCGTGTGGGTCCATCACATGTTCGCGACGGGCATCCCGACGCTCTCGATGACGTTCTTCGCCGCCGCGAGCACGCTCATCGCGATCCCGTCGGGGATCCAGATCTTCGCCTGGATCACGACGATCTTCAAAGGACGGCGCCCGGTGTTCACCACCGCGTTCCTGTTCACGGTCGGGTTCCTCGTCGTGTTCGTGATCGGCGGCATCTCCGGCGTCATGTTCGCGGCCGTGCCGTTCGACCAGCAGGTCACCGACTCGTACTTCGTCGTCGCGCACTTCCATTACGTGCTCTTCGGCGGCGCCGTGTTCCCGATCTTCGCGGGTCTGCACTACTGGTTGCCGAAGATCTCCGGGAAGCAGCTCGACGAGCGCCTCGGAAAGCTCTGCTTCTGGCTCATCTTCCTCGGGTTCAACCTGACGTTCTTCCCCATGCACATCTCCGGGTTGGAGGGGATGCCGCGGCGCGTCTACACCTACCAACCGGGGCTCGGATGGGACGTCCCGAACCTGCTCTCGACGATCGGCGGCCTCGTCCTCGGGCTCGGGATCCTGGCGTTCATCGCGAACTTCCTCCTCAGCCAGCGCCGCAACGTCCGCGCTCCGGCCGACCCGTGGGGCGGCAACACCCTCGAATGGTCGGTGAGCTCCCCTCCGCCCGCGTACAACTTCGCCCGCATCCCGACCGTCCGCTCTCGCGATCCGCTCTGGGACGGGGCCTCGAACCTCGACGGGCGGCCGCTGACCCAAGGCCGGGAGACGATCGGGACGACCGTCCTCGACGGAGAGCCGGAGGAGGTCCTCGTCATGCCGGAGGAGTCGTTCTGGCCGCTCGGGACCGCGCTCGCGATCGCGGCGGCGTTCGTCGGGTTCCTCCTCAATGCCGCCGTCGTGGTGATCGTCGCACTCGTCGCCGTCGCGGTGCTTCTCTCCGGATGGCTGTGGCGGACGCAACCGGAGCCGGTCGCATGAGCGTCCGCACCGCCGACCACGAGGACCTGCCGGCGATCGTGAGCGGCACGCGCTCCACGGCGTGGTGGGGCATGGCCCTGTTCATCGCGGCGGAGCTCTCGCTGTTCGCCAGCCTCCTCGCGAGCTACTACTACATCCGGTTCAAGGCGACGGAGTGGCCGTTCGACGGGCTGGAGAAGCCGAACCTCGTTCCGGGCGCGATCGCGACGGTGCTGCTGCTGTCGAGCAGCCTGCCGGTGTGGTGGGCGGAACGAGGGATCAAGCGCGGCGACGCGCAGCGCCTGCGGATCGGGTTGCTTGTGAGCTTCCTCCTCGGTGTCGCATTCCTCGGGATCCAGGCCTCCGAGTACGCCTCGGCCTCCTTCGACTGGCGGACGAACGTCTACGGGTCGCTCTTCTTCACGATCACGGGCCTCCACGGGGTCCACGTGCTCGTCGGGCTCCTGATGAGCGTTGTGGTCCAAGCGCGGGCGTGGCGGGACGAGTTCGATTCGAAGCGCTATCTCCCGGTGGAGACCGTCGCTCTGTACTGGCATTTCGTCGACGTCGTGTGGATCTTCATCTTCTCCTCCCTGTACGTGTTCCCGTACCTGTTCCCGGTCCGATGACGACGGTGGAGGCTGACCGCAGGCAGCTGCCGTCGACACGGTCGCTGCTCTTCGGCGCGCTCGGCGGCGCGGCGGCGTGGGCGGTGCAGCTCGCGATCCTCGACATGACGGTCGAGCTCGGCTGCACGGGAGGGTGGCCCCGCGTGTCGGAGTACGGCAGCACCACGACGCTGCGGACCACGGTCGTCGTCGTCACGGTCGTCGCGCTGCTCGTCACCGCTGCAGCATGGGTCACCTCCTTCACGCGCTGGCGGTCGTTCCGCAACGGGGACGACGACCCGCCGGCGGACCGGACGGCGTTCCTCGCGATCAGCGGCTTGCTCGCCGACGGCCTGTTCTTCCTCCTGATCGCGCTGACGGGGATCGCGCCGCTGTTCTTCGTCGGGACGTGCTTCCGCCGATGACCGCGACCGCGCTCTCGGTGCAGCTTCGGTGGAACGCCGATCCCGTCGTGATCACGGCGCTCGTCCTCGGCACAGCCGTGTATGCGCGCGGGCTCCGTGAGCTGTGGCGGCGGGGAGCCGGACGCGGCGTTTCTTCCGCCGAGGCCATCGCGTTCTTCGGCGGGCTGCTCGTCGTCGCGGCGGCGCTGCTGTCGCCGATCGATTCGCTCGCCGCGTCGCTGTTCTGGGCGCACATGTGCCAGCACATGCTGTTGATCGTCGTCGCGGCCCCGTTGATCGTTCTGGGACGCCCGTTGCTCGTCATGCCGCGGGGTCTTCCGCCCTCGTGGCGTCGCGGTCTCCACGGCGGAAGACCTGGGCGGAACGCGCTCCCCCTCGCGATCGCGACGTGGATCGTCCACACCGTCGTCGTGTGGGCATGGCACCTTCCGGCGTTCTTCCAGGCGGCGCTCGCGAACCCGGCCGTCCACGCGCTGGAGCACGCGATGTTCCTCGCGACGGCGCTCGCGTTCTGGTGGTGGCTGATCGATCCGGCTGCGCGACGGAGCATCGGAGGCGGCGTCGCGGTCGCCTACGCGATCGCGGCCGGCGTCCAGGGCATGATCCTCGGCTCGCTGATGCTGTTCTCCGAGCATCCCTGGTACCCGGCGTATGCGGCGGGCGCTCGCGGCTTCGGACTCACGCCGCTGCAGGACCAGCAGCTCGCGGGACTCGTCATGTGGATCCCGCCCGGAATCGTCTATCTCGTCGCGGCGGCGCTCCTGTTCCTGTCCTACCTCCGCGCCGTGGAACGCGACACCCTTCGGAGCGAAGCGCGTGCCCTATCCGCGGCAGCGTCTGCGAACGGTCACGTCCGAGAGGCGATCGGGTGAGACGCCGGGAACGCAGGGCGGCCTGGGCCCTTGCGGCGTTGATCCTCGCAGCGATGCTGACGCAAGCCGCATGCCACCGAACGCCGACGACGTCTGGCGCGGTTCCGGGAGCCGATCCCGCGCTCGGCGCCGGGCTGATCCGTTCGTACGGATGCCAGGCTTGCCACACGATCCCGGGCGTCCCCGGAGCGGACGCGACCGTGGGGCCGCCACTCACAGCGTTCGGCGAACGGCACTACATCGCGGGCGAGGTCACGAACACCGGGCCGAACCTCGTCCGATGGATCATGGATCCGCAGAGCATCGAGCCGACGACCGCGATGCCCGACGCAGGCGTGACGGAGCGCGACGCCCGGAACATCGCCGCGTACCTCGAGACCCTCCACTCCTGACGTGCACGCGGAGGAGCGATCCGCTCACCCGTGGTAGAGGCGAGAGATCACCTGCCGGGCGTTGCCGGTGATGCGCGCGGCGTCTGCGATCGTCATTCCTTCGCCGTCGACGAGACGTTTCACCATGGCGACGCGATACTCGTGAAGCTTCCGGTTCAGCGCGGACCACGACTCGCGGACGTCGCGCCTGGCACGCGGGCCGGGTCCTGTCGCCACGATCTCGGACAGCGGCCGGCCGCTCTCGAGCTCCACGCGGATCGCCTGAGCGGCGCGGCGAAGCGCGTGGAGCCGCTCGTCCACGTCGACGCATGCCCGCTCGAGCTCCTCGAGCCTCGTCAGGAGGGCATCTTGTTCCATCTCGCCTCCATGTCCTCTTGACGCACCGGCGGGGTGCGACGTCATCGTTGAGACGACAAGGAGGATAGGCACACGGTGAGCGTGATCGTTCCGTTCGATGCTTCGAACGAGGAAGTCGAGGCCGTTTCGGCAGAGCTCCCTCCCGTCGAACCCGCGCACGTCCGAACGATCCTCGCGGCGGTCTCCACGCCCTGGAGCTGCGACGACGTTTTGGCGATGACCGCGACGCTTGCGCGAGGCGTCGAGGCCACGGTCGTGGCGTTCCACGTCCGCGAGTGGCCGTTCACCGGCTCGGAGTGGGTCTTCGGCGGCGGCGGCTTCGTTGAGAGCACGAGTCACGCGAGCGCTTTCCTCGATGCCGTCCTCGGGCAGTTGCGAGCGCACGGCGTCCAAGCCCGAGGCCTCACCGGCGGCGGCCGTCCGAGCGAGGTCGCGGAGGAGATCGTCGAGGCCGCACGACGAGAAGGCGCGGACCTGATCGTGATCGGCTCGCATCATCACTCGCGCGTCTACGAGGTCCTGGCCGGCGGCGTCGCCCGGCGCGTGCGCAGGATGTCGGAGGTGCCCGTGGTGGTCGTGCCTCGCCGAAGCCACCGGCGCGAAGCGCGCCTCGTTCCGCTGCTCCGTTTCGATCCACCTTGATGGAGCGGATCGAGGGAAGCACGTAAGGTGCGGCGGCATGCCGCCGCCGGACACGTTCATCGGGATCGACCTCGGCACGTCGTCCCTCAAAGGCGTCGCGGCCTCCTCCGAAGGCGTCACGATCGCGTCGGCGCGTGCCAGTTATCCGACGCAACGCCCGGCGCTCGGTCGCGCCGAGCAGGATCCGGCCGACTGGACCGTGGCTTTCCGCGAGGTCATTCGGGCCCTGGCAGCGACCGTTCCGCAGACGTCGTGGGCAGGCATCGGCCTCTCCGGGATGATCCCGACGCTCGTCCCGATCGACGCGAACGGCTCCGCGCGGATGGCGATCACGTGGGAGGACGCTCGCGCGGAGGCCGAAGGCGAGGAGCTTCGGAGCTCGTTCGGCGCGGATGCCCTCTACGCACGGACGGGCCAGTGGGTCGACGGGCGCTATCTCCTTCCGATGTATCGCTGGATCGAGCGGCACGACCAGGGAACGGCGGCCGAGACCGAGGCGCTCCTCGGAGCGAAGGACTACCTCTTCTCGTGGCTGACGGGCGAGCGCGTCACGGATCCGAGCACCGCGACGGGTTTCGGCTGCTTCGACCTCACCGAAACGAGATGGATCGACGGACTCCTGCCGGACGTCGCGTTGCCCGACATCCGGAAGAGCTCCTTCAGCGCCGAGATGCGCGACGCGGTCGCGGACGAGCTCGAAGTTCCGCGGCGGATCCCCGTAACGCTCGGGGCGGCCGACTCCGTGTCCGCCGCGCTCGGGGTCGGAGCCACCGAACCGGGCGACTGCGCGTACGTCTGGGGAACGAGCACGGTCGTGCTCGGTGTCGCGGAGGACGCGCGCCTCGATCCGGCCCACCGCTTCCTCGTCACTCCGCTCGCCCTCGGCGACGCGTTCGGACTGGAGATGGATCTCCTCTCGACCGGCGCGGCGTTCGGATGGACGGCCGGCGTGTTCGGAGTCGACGGCCCCTCGGAGCTGCTCCGGCTCGCGGAACGCTCCTCCCCCGGAGCGAACGGCGTCACGTTCCTTCCGTATCTCGCGTTCGGAGAACAGGGTGCGCTCTGGGATCCAGCGCTCCGCGGAGCTCTCGACGGCCTCACGATCGCTCACACACGAGAGGACATCGCTCGCGCGCTGGTCGAGGCGATCGTCGTGGAGAGCCGGCGCGCTATCGGGGTTCTCGCCGAAGCAAGCGCCTCGCCGAGGGAGATCCGCGTCACGGGAGCGATCGCGGAGGAGCCGTTCTTTCTCCGGGAGCTTGCGAGCGCGACCGACCGCGCCGTCGTGGCCGTCGAGCATCCCTCCGCCGCCGCTGCGGGAGCTGCCGCAATCGCATCGGGGAAGCGCCCGACGGCCCATCGAGCGCCGAACGCGATCGAGCCGGAAACGACGACGACCTCCTTCTGGGATGAACGGCAGGCCGAGATCGACGATCTCCGCGGACGACTCCGCAGAGACCGCGTCTGATCAGCGACCGGCGCGTCGCCGGTTCGTCGACCTCTTGGCCGGAGACTGCGCCCTGCGCTCCAGGAAACGGATGAACGTCCGCGTCGGCGCCCCCGTACCGCCCTCGGGCCAGAGGGCGCCCTCGTGCTCGGCATACGCCGACGAACCGGTGTCGAGGTGCACCCACGGCACGCCGTCGACGAAGTCCTTCAGGAAGAGGCCCGCCATCATCGCGCTGTCGAAGTCGTGCTCGCCGACGTTCTTGACGTCCGCCACGTCCGAGTCGATCAGCGGACGGTAGCGATCCCAGAGCGGGATCTCCCAGCACTCCTCGCCGGCCTCGCGTCCGGACGCCACGACCTCCGCCATGAGGTCCGAAGACGTTCCCATCGCGGCGGAGAACTCGGGCCCGAGGCCTGAGCCGTCCGTGAGCGTCGCGGAGTCGAGGATCGCGGCCGGCCTGCGCTCGCAGAGATAGGCGAGCGCGTCGGCGAGCAACACCCGGCCCTCGGCGTCCGTGTCCCCCACCTCCGACGTCCGTCCGCCGCGATGACGGATCACGTCGCCGGGGTGGATGGCCGCGGCGCCGGGCATGTTCTCGGCGAGCGGCAGAAGGACGTCGACGTTGACGCCGAGGTCGAGCTCGGCCGCGGCCTGGATTGAAGCGAGCGCGGCAGCGGCACCGGCCATGTCGGACTTCATCCACATCATCTCGTCGTCGTTCTTGAGGTCGAGGCCGCCGGAGTCGAACGTGATGCCCTTGCCGGTGATCGCGATCGGGCGGCCACGACCGGCGCGGTAGGAGAGCTCGACGAGCCGCGGAGCGTTCTCGCTCGCGCGACCGACACCAACGATGCCGCCGAAGCCTTCGCGCTCGAGCTCCCGGGCGCTCCAGACCTTCGCTTCCAGACCGAGCCGGCGCGCGGTGCGCCGGGCCTCATCGGCGAACGCCGCGGGCGTGACGTCGATCGCCGGCTTGTCCACGAGCCGTCGCGCGAGATTCGTGGCACGTCCCGAGACCTCGCCGCGGCGGAGCTCCTCCGTCACGCGCGCTGCGGTGCGCCGCGTGACGATCGCGAGAACCTCCTCGAGCGCCGGCCGGTCGCCCCCCGTGCGGTACTCCGTGAGCTGGTAGGAGCCGAGCAGCATCCCCTCCGCCAGCGCGACGCCGCTTCGCTCCGCGGAGAGCTGGCCGATCGTCGTCGCGATCGAAGCGAAGGACGCACCGGCGCGAGCGGCGATCATCGAGGCGTCGCGAACGACCGTCGGCGTGATCGCGTCCTCGGGCCCGACGCCCAGCAACAGCACCGTCGGAGCGGAGACCGTGCCCGCAGTCGACACCAGCGCGGTTTCGCCCGGCTTTCCCGTCGCCCCGGTCTCGCGGAACGCGGCGAGCGGATCGGAACCGAGCGCGGCAGCAAGCTCCGCGACGCCGGGCCCCGGACGGACGCCCTCGAACACCGGCAGCACGAGGAGATCCGCAGCAACGCGGTCGACCGGAGCCTCGGTCGCAGTGAACCGGACCGGTCGCGTCACGAGCGAGCCGCCGCAGCGAGCTCCGACCACGCCGTAAGCGCCTGGTCCACGTCGTCGTCGGAGACGTCGATGTGCGTGACGAACCGAATGGTGTCGCCGATGTAGTTGACGAGCACCCCGAGGGCGGCGAGACGCTCCTCGGCCTCAGGCGCGGCGAGCCCGAGCGGCGCCGTGCGCGCGAAGATCATGTTCGTCCGAACCCGACGCAGATCCACAGCGTACGGCGTGATCTCGGCGAGGCCCTCAGCGAGCCGACGCGTCCGCTCGTGATCCTCGTGCAGACGCTGTGGCGCGGTCTCCAGCGCGACGAGACCGGCCGCGGCAGTGACGCCCGCCTGTCTCCACGAGATGCCGAAGAGGATCTTCGCGCCCTTCGCCTCCCGGATGAACGCCTCGGAGCCGCAGAGCACCGACCCGATCGGCGCGCCGAGTCCTTTGGAGAGGCAGAACATCAGCGCATCGGTCTCCGCCGCGTAGTCGGCGACCGGCGTTCCCGTGGCCGCGCTGGCGTTGAAGACGCGAGACGCATCCATGTAGAGCGGCACGCCGGCTTCGTTCGCGACTTTGCGAACGCCGCGCAGATCGTCGATCGCCCACGGCGTCCCGCCGCCCATCGAGTGCGTGTTCTCGACAGAGACGAGGTCGACGATCCGACCGCGGTCGGCGTCCTCCTCGAAGGCGCCGTCGAGATCCTCTGCGCGGAGCGTTCCGTCGTCGCTGTCGATCTCGCGGAAGGCGATGCCGGAGAGCATCGAGGACGTCGCGAGCTCGACGTTGCCGACGTGGGAGTTCCGAGAGCACACGACGAAGAACCCGGGTCGCGCCAGCAGATGGAGGGCGATCTGGTTGCACATCGTTCCGGTGACGAGGTAGATCGCCGCTTCCTTGCCGGTGATCTCCGCGGCCCGCTCCTGGAGCCGAAGGACCGTCGGGTCGTCGTCGTACTCCGCGTCGCCGACGACGGCATCCGCCATCGCGCGACGCATCGCGGGCGTGGGGCGGGTCGTGGTGTCGGAGCGGAGGTCGGCCGGCATGACGCTCCAGTATGCAGGTGTGGCCCGAGTCCGACCATACAGAGTATGTCCTGTATGCTCAGCGCGCGATGGAGGCGGCGGAGCGGATCTCACAGCAGGCCTTCGACGCGTGGTTCCGCTCCGAGATGCCTCGCTCGCTCGACCGGTGGACGGAGTCGTCGAGGACGCTCCCCGCCGGCGTCGGAAGCAGCGCGCGCGGTACCCGCGCAGGGTGGCTTCCCTATCCGCCGTTCGTGACCGACGGAGAGGGTTCTCGGATCCGGGACCTGGACGGCCACGAATACGTCGACTACTTGCTCGGCCTCGGACCGATGCTCCTCGGGCACCGGCCCCCGGCCGTCACCGCGGCCGTCGTCCGCGCGATCGAGGACTCCGGAACGGTGTTCGGCCTCCCGACGGAGCTCGAGGCCCGGGCGGCGCGCGCCGTCGTCGACGCGGTTCCCGGCGTGGACATGGTGCGCTTCTCCAACTCGGGTTCGGAGGCGGTGGGAACGGCGGTGCGGTTGGCGCGCGCGTTCACCGGGCGCCGCACGATCCTGCGCTTCGAGGGGATGTACCACGGGTGGCTCGACACCGTGTACTGGAGCAACCACCCGGACCTCGACAAGGCCGGCCCCGACGACGCGCCGCTCACGGTTCCGGCGGGCAGAGGCCTCTTGGAGGAGGTCGCCGACTCGCTCGTCGTCCTGCAGTGGAACGACGACGAGTCCGTCGAGCGCGTGATGCGCGAGCGCGGAGACGACATCGCCGCGATCATCACCGAGCCGGTGATGCTCAACACCGGCTGCATCCTCCCCGAGCCCGGCTATCTCCAGCTCCTCCGTGAGCTTGCCACAGCGTCGGGGAGCCTCCTCATCTTCGACGAGGTCATCACGGGTTTCCGTCTCGCCAGAGGCGGCGGACAGGAGCACTTCGGCGTGACGCCGGACATCACGACGATGGCGAAGGCGCTCGGCGGCGGGTTTCCCGTCGCCGCGATCGGCGGCTCCCGCGAGGTGATGGAGCTGGTGGCGGACGGCCGCTACTCCCATTCGGGGACGTACAACTCCAACGCGATCGCGGCCGCCGCCGTGGTGGCGGCGCTCGAGGAGCTCGCCGCGCCCGGCGTGTACGAGCGGCTCTTCGAGGTCGGCGCGCGACTCCGCGACGGCATGAACGAGCTGATCGCCGAGCTCGAGATCCCGGCGCGAGCCGTCGGCGTCGGGCCGCTCTTCCAGACGTGGTTCACCGATCGCGCGATCCGCAACTATCGCGACGCGGAACGCCACGCCCGTCCGGACCGGTTCACGCTGTTCTGGCACGGGATGCTGCAGCGGGGCGTGCTGTTCCATCCGGGACAGTTCGAGAACCTGTTCGTCTCCACGGCGCACACCGACGAGGACGTCGAGCTCACGCTCGCGGCGGCCGGGGAGGTCCTCCGCGAAGTGCGGCCCGAGCTGATCGGAGATCCGGCATGACGCCGACGCGCTCGCGAGCCGTCCGCGACATCCCGCGAGAGGGAGCGCGCCAGGGCCGCGCGAAGCTCCGATACGAGCAGGTGATCGAGCTCGTGGAACGCCTCATCGCGGAGGAGCAGCTCGAACCGGGCGACCTCCTTCCGAGCGGTAAGGAGATCAGCCGCATGGCCGGCGTCAGCCTGATCTCTGTCCGGCGAGCGCTCGACGAGCTCGAGCGCGCCGGCCGTGTGGAGCGTCACCAGGGCGTCGGCACGTTCGTCACCGGAGGACGCATCCTCGCCGAGCCCGGACGCACCGGCGGGCTGCTCGCGACGCTCACCGCCGGACGCTCCGGCGGCGCCGTTGAGACCCGCCTGCTCGGTGTGACGCAGGGGATCGCGGGTTCCTCCGTGGCGGAGGCACTCGGCACTTCTCGCAAGCAGCCGGTGTGGCAGATCTCCCGGCTCCGTCGCATCGGCCGGCGTCCGATGATCGTGGAGGAAGCGATCGTCCCGGTTCACCTCGCGCCGGCCATCGACGAGCAGGATCTGCGGACCGGCGGTTCGCTCTACCGCATGCTCGCGGAGCGCTACGACCTCGTCGACGACTACGAGGAACAGTTCCTGCAGGTGACGTCCCCCAGTCGCTCCGAGCGCGACCTCCTCGGCCTCTCCCCCGGCCAGGCGATCGCGCGGATCCGAGGCGTGAGCTTCAACCGTAACGGCGTGGCGTTCGATTGCTTCCAGCAGGCGTATCCGGCGAGCGACTTCGTCTTCTACTTCTCCGGACAGACCGACCGGCATCTCCTCCGCGGCTCGGAGATCCGGGACTGGACCGTCGAGCCGCTCGCCTCGTCGGAAGCCTGAACGTGTCTCCGCCGGAGGCGTTGACGTGAAGGAGGCCGGATGCTGAAGCGGCTTGTGCTCGCGGCGGTCGCCTTGTCCGTTCTCGGCGCCGCCTGCACGAACGGCTCGCCGTCCTCCGGCAACCCCGCGTCCACGTCGGCCTCCGGAAACGTCAAGGAGGGTGGAACGCTGCGCCTCGCGGCCTTCGATGGGATCGACTCGCTCAATCCGTTCGTCGGACAGAACGACGACGCGTACAGCGCCTACATGGTGATGTATCCGTACCTCGTGCAGTACGACTCCAAGCTGAACTTCATCCCCGACTTCGCGACGAGCTGGACGCATGCGTCCGACGGCATGACGTGGACGTTCAAGACCGCCCCGAACGCAACCTGGTCCGACGGGCAGCCGCTGACCGCCGAGGACGTCGCGTTCACGTACAACATGATCATCAAGTACCAGGACGGCCCGACCGGCTCCGCGGCAGGAAGCGTCGCCGGGCTGGACACCGTGACCACCTCGGATGCCGACACGGTCGTCTTCCATTACGCCAAGCCGGTGCCGAGCCCGTTGGCGGCGGCCCAGCAGATCGCGATCCTTCCGCAGCACGTCTGGGGCAAGCTTGCGACGGGAGACGGCAAGGACATCAAGACGTTCGCGAACACGCCGTCGAAGGACCGTCCGGTGGTGTGCGGAGGGCCGTTCGTCGTCACGGAGTACCAGCAGGACGCCGTAACGCTGTTCCAGAAGAACCCCAACTTCTACGGACCGGCCCCGCACATCGACGGGTTCGGCCTGCAGTTCTTCGCGAACGAGGACGCCGAGGTCACGGCGATCAAGACCGGTCAGATCGACGCGATCGAGAGCGTTCCGACCACGTCGGTCGCAACCCTCAAGTCGGCCGGCATCAACGTCTACACGGGGCCGGCGCTCACGTACCGCACGTTCATCATCAACTCGAGCCCGAACAAGACCGAACATCGAGAGCTCCTCGACCCGAAGGTGCGCGAGGCGTTCGAGTACGCGATCGACCGCCAGAAGATCGTCCAGACGGCGTGGCTCGGCTATGCACAACCCGGAAGCACGATCGTTCCTCCGTCCACGGGCAAATGGCACGACGCGAACGTCAAGCCGCTGCCGTTCGATCTCGGGAAGGCGAACGCGCTGCTCGACTCGCTCGGTTTCGACAAGGGCTCCGGGGGGATCCGCGTCGCAGACGGCCACCCGATGACCTACGACGTCCTGTTCCCGAACAGCGAACGCGGCGCCGGCGACCGCTCGTTCTCGATCATCCAGAACGACTTCGCCCAGATCGGCGTCAAGCTCGTCCAGCGTCCCGTCAGTGGCGCCTACAGCGAGATCACGGGGTCCGATAACAAGTACGCCTCCTGGGACCTCGCGATGTGGAACTGGACACCGCCGGTCGACCCCGATTTCATCCTCTCGGTCATGACGTGCGACTCGTGGGGCGACTGGAACGACAGCGGCTACTGCAACTCCTCTTACGACGCGACGTACGCCGAGCAGCAGCACGAGATCGACGCGCAGCAGCGGCTGAAGCTCGTGTACGCACTGCAGGCGAAGGTCGCGCAGGACCGGCCGTACATCGTCCTGAACTACGACGATACGATCGACGCGTGGACGAACCAGTGGACGGGGTTCGTGCAGTCGATCCAGGGGCTCTTCCCGTTCCTGTCGAAGCAGAGCCTCGAGTCGGTCCACCAGGTGTAGCGGAGCGAAGGCCGCCGAGCGAGCGGAGATGAGCGGAACCGACTACGTCCTCAAGCGGGTCCTGTTCGCGGTCGGCACCGTCTTCGTCGCGATCACGCTGAACTTCGTTCTGTTCCGTGCGCTGCCCGGCGACGCCGTCTCGAACCTCGCCCGGGTGCCTCGCGCCACGCCGCAGCTCAAGGAGGCGCTCACGCGTGAGTTCGGCCTGGACAAGCCGAAGTGGGAGCAGTACCTGATCTACCTCCAGCAACTCGTCCACCTCAACCTCGGGCGGTCGTTCGCGAACCAACAGCCCGTGTGGACGAACCTCCGCCAGAAGCTCGCGAACACGATCCCCATGGTGGCGCTCGGGACGGTCGTCGCGATCGCGCTCGGCGTCGTGACGGGCGTGCTGTCCTCGTGGCGGCGCGGGAGCGTGGGAGACCACATCTCCACGAACGTCGCCATCGTGTTCTACGCGGTTCCGACGCAATGGCTCGGGCTGATGCTGCTCATCCTGTTCTCCTCGTGGCTGCCGACGAATGGGATGTCCAACCCGTACCTGTTCAACCCGTCGTTCTGGCAGCACACGAGGGACGTGCTCGCGCACATGCTCCTGCCCTCGCTCACTCTCGCACTGACGCTGTACGGGGAGTACACCCTCATCGTGCGCTCCGCGATGTTGGAGACGCTCGGCGAGGATTACGTCCTGACCGCTCGTGCGAAGGGATTGCCGCAGCGGACGATCGTGCGCAGCCACGCACTCCGGAACGCGATGCTGCCGATCGCGACGCTGATCGCGCTCTCGCTCGGATACATCGTGGCCGGAACGATCCTGATCGAGGTCGTCTTCTCGTGGCCCGGCATCGGGAGGGCGATCTACGACGCCGTCATCAACCGCGACTATCCGATGCTGCAGGGAGCCTTTCTGATCCTCACGCTGTCGGTCGTGTTCTTCAACTTCCTGGCCGACCTCCTCTACTTCCGGCTCGATCCGAGGATCAGCGAATGAGGGCGACTCCATGAGCTTCGTCGGCAGCGAGCCGAGCCTCGCGGGCGACGGCGTTCCGTCGAGGGACACGGGGTCGGAGGTCCTGCGGAAGATCATCCGCGAGCGGCGTTCGGCGATCCTCGGCCTGGTGATCCTCGTTTTCTTCGTCGGGATCGCCGTGTTCGCGCCGCTCGTCGAGCCGTACGACGTCCATCAACAGGTGGGGCCCGTCTTCGCCTCACCGTCGGCGCACCATTGGTTCGGCCTGGACGACGGCGGCATCGACATGACGAGCCTCCTGATCCAGGGCGGACGGATTTCCCTTGTCGTCGGCTTCGCGGCAGCGATGGTCGCCACGTTCATCGGCGGGGGCATCGGCCTCCTCGCCGGCTATCGTGGCGGAGGCACCGACGTCGCGCTCATGCGACTCACGGACTACTTCCTCGTGATCCCCGACGTGCCCCTGATGATCGTCGTCGCGGCGATCTGGGGGCCGAGCCTGTTCCACATCATCATCGTGATCGGGATCCTGCTGTGGACCTCCACGGCGCGGATCGTCCGCGCACAGGTGAAGAGCGTTCGCGAGCGCGTGTACGTCAAGCGTGCCCGCTCCCTCGGCGAGGGCAATGCACGCATCATCGTTCGCCACGTGCTTCCGCAGATCGCGCCGTTGCTCATCGCGAACGTCGTGCTGACCGTGGCCGTCGCGATCTTCGACGAGACGGCGCTCGCGTTCTTCGGCCTCTCCGACCCGTCGGCGATCTCGTGGGGAACGATCATCGAGCACGCGTTCCAGCGTGCGGCGATCAGCTCCGGCTACTGGTGGGCGATCGTGCCGCCCGGCGTCTGCGTCGCGCTCGTCATCATGGGCTGCTACCTCGTGGGCCAAGCGATCGAGGATGGGTTGAACCCGCGCCTGAAGGTCGCGTACCTGTCCGTCAAGAGCTTCCGCCTCCGAGCGCTCGCCGAGCGGCTCTCCGGGACCGTCTGAGCATCAGGCGAGGTTCACGAGGCTCTCGGCGCGCGGCGGGTCGGAGCGGGCGGTCACGAGCGCGAGCGTCTCGAGGACGACGGCTTCGCCGTGGGCGGCTTCTTCTTCAGCGAAGCCTTCTTCGCGGAGGCCTTCGGCGGAAGCTCCTCCGCCCAGTCGAGGGAGCGGCCGGCCCACTCGTTGACCTTGCCGCGGTGACGCTGCCACGCGTCGGGCAGGATCACGTAGCCGCGCATCGGACGGCCCTTCATCGGCTCGAACGCGCGGCCGCCCGCCTTCAACAGGACGTCGCCGTCGTCCTCGGAAAGCCGTACGAAGACGTCGGTGCCGAAGACACCCATGAACATGTTGCCGTTCACGAACGCGGAGAGCTGTCCGAACATCGGGCGGATCTGCACGTCGGGACGTTCCGGAACGACCGACTCGAAGAACGCGCGTGCGTCCGCGTCCAGCTTCGGCATCTTGATCTTGCCGGAGGACGGCGGGCTCATCTCGCCGACGCTAGCACGGGGGGGTCACGAACGGTGCTCCGTCAGCCGGGATCGGGTCCAGTCGCGATCGGACGGCGTTCGTCGGTGATCCAGTCGGACCACGATCCTTCGTACAGCCTCGGAGATGGAAGACCGGCGGCCTCCATCGCGACGACGAGCTGCGTCGCGGTCAGTCCGGAGCCGCAGTAGACGACCGTTTCTCCGCCGCCTGCCTCGAGCGACTGGAGCGCCGTGCGGAGCTCTCCCGGAGAAAGAAAACGTTGCGTCACTGCGTCGACGTTCTCGGCGAACGGCGCGTTGCGAGCACCCGGGATGTGACCGGCGACCCGGTCGATCTTCTCCTCCTCGCCGCGATAACGCTCCCGCGCCCGAGCGTCGAGCACCGTTCCTCCGCGATCGAGAAGCGTTCGGACGTCCTCAGCCGTCGCGATGCGCTCGCGCGGCCACGGAACCGCGAGGAACCGCGTGGGATTCCGCTCGACCGGCGGGCCCTTGACGCGATGCCCGGGCCACGCGGCGAGCCCTCCGTCGAGCACGTACGCGCGATGGCCGGTTCCGCGGAGCATCCACCAGAGCCGAGCCGCGTGCGAGGAGCTCGCGTCGTCGTAGGCCACCACCGTGTCACCGTCACAGATGCCGAGCGCGCTCATCCGCTCGGCGAACACGACGGGTCGCGGCAGCGGATGGCGACCCGGCCCGTCGTAGGGCGGCGCGGCAAGGTCTCGGTCCACGTCGACGAGCACCGCGCCGAGGATGTGACCCTGCTCGAACGCCTTCGCAGCGGTTCCGTCGGGCTTCCAGCGGACGTCCGCGACAACGAGATCGGGGTCGCCGAGGTTGCGCTCCAGCCAACCGGCGTCGACGAGCGGTCCGCGAACTTCCTCCATCAGCGGCGACCCTACCGCTCCGCCCTGTGCGATACGGTGCTCGAGATGGATCGTCGCGAGGAGTTATTGAACCGCGAGGCGGAGAGCTGGCAGGCCTTCGTCTCGGAGGTCGAGGGCGTTCCCGTCGACCGGCGGAGCGTCGAGGGCGTCGTTCCCGGCTGGTCGGTCAAGGACCTCGTCCATCACTGCGGCGGCTGGGCCCGCTTCTCAGGCGATCAGCTCGAGGCGAGGGCGAGCGGCACCTTCCGAGATCCGTTCGAGGGCGTTCCCGACGAGCACTGGGACCGCGTCAGCCAGGAGATGATCGACGAGTCGCGCCGGATGAGCTTCGAGGATGTCCTCCGAGACGCGGAGGACGCACGGGCGCGTGCCCGTTCCATCTGGAGCACGCTCCCTACCGTGACCGACGACGCGGCGCGATTCTTCTCCGACGAGACCGCCGAGCACTACGACGAGCACCGAGTCGAGATCAGGGCCTTCCGCGAGCGTGGCTGAGCGTCCGAGCCCCGTCGTATCCTGAAGCGCGATGGCGACCTACGAGTACGTCTGCATGCGCTGCGAGCACTTCTTCGAGCAGCAGCGCTCGATGACCGCGACCGTCGACACGGCGGTCGCGTGTCCGTCGTGCGGGAGCGACCGCGTGAACCGGCGCTTCTCTTTCTTCACGGCGGGGAGCCCGGGAAACGCACCGTCGGCCGGCGGATGCGCCTGCGGCGGCGCGTGCGCCTGCGGCGGGCACTGACCCTGCTTCGAGGGCGCTCCTCGGCCTAGGACCTGGTCGCGGTGGGCGCCCCCGCTTCGGTGGTGACGGTCGTTCCGCGAGGATCCTGCGCCGGAGCGGCCTCCGCGCGCGGCAGCGCCACGCGGAACGACGCTCCGCCTCCCGGACGCTCCTCCACCCAAGCGCGCCCGCCGTGCATCTCCGCGAACGTCGCGACGAGGGAGAGGCCGATGCCCGTGCCGCCGGCGGTCGTCTCTCCTCGCTCGAAACGGTGGAAGATCATCTCGCGGTCCTCCTCCGCGATGCCGTCGCCTTCGTCCTCGACGATGAGGATGACCTCCGGACCGGAGCGCTCCGCGCGGACCCATACCCGCGCCCCGGCGGGGCAGTACTTGAACGCGTTCCCGATCAGATTGGTGAGCACGCGCTCGAGCTTGGACGCGTCTGCGAGAAGCACGAGCGGCGGCACGTCGACGGAGAGCGGATGCTGCTCCTGCGGGCCGAGGTCCTCCGCCACCCGGGCGGCGAGCGCACCGAGGTCGACCGGCTCCCGGTCCAACGTGATCCGGCCCGAGCGGAGCCGCTCGACGTCGAGGAGATCGTCGAGGAGCGACTGCAGCTTCTTCGCGCTTCGTCGCGTGTGCCCGATCATCTCGAGCACCTCCTCAGCCGGGAGGTCGTCGAGATGCTTCTCCAACAACACCGACGTTCCGAGGATGAACGTCAGCGGCGACCGGAGCTCGTGCGAGACCGCGCTTAGGTACGTGTTCTTGACGGAGTCCTGCTCCCGCAGTCGCTCCCCGATGTCGCGCTCGCGATCGAGCGCCGCGTTGACCTCGGCCCTGCTGTCTTCGAGCTCCTCCTGCGTTCGGCGGAGCTCGTTCACGTCCACGAGGAGTCCGTTCATCCGGACGAGCACCAGGATGAACAACGCGGCGCAGCAGATGCCGACGATCGGTGAGTCGATCGGCCGGCCACGGAGCGACTCCACGATGATGACCGCCGGCGTCGCGACGGACGCGATCGCGAGGAGACCGACCCGCAAGCGGAGCGCAGGATGCCGGCCGTCGTCGGGAACCGGCTCCTCCAGATCGCGCATGCTCGGATGCAGCGCCGCCGCCGCCCACAGGATGTAGAACGCCGCCCACCCGACGTCGAGCAGACCTCCGTTCGCGTACCCGCCCGGAACGTTCGCAAGGATCCATCCGTACGCGGCATCGGTGATCAACAGGCACGCGACACCCAGGACGAGCAGCTGGAACGCGGTTCCGCGCCGCCCGGCACCGACCGCCAGGCGAACCAGCGCCATCAGCAGCAGGAGATCCATCAGCGGATACGCGATCGAGACGATCTTCTGCATCGCGGTGAGGTCCGCGGACCGCGCGAACGGCGAGATGACGTACGTCCAGGAGAGGACGCCGGCGCCGATCGCGACGATGAACGCGTCCGCGAAGCCGGTCTCGGAGCGGTCCACGTTCCGGCGCCGCACGAGCAACGCGACACCCGCGATCAGACACGGGTACACGAGGAGATAGAACAGGTCGCTGATCGCGGGGAACGGCAGCGGAGTGCCGAACAGTTGCTCGTGGTTGTAGGCGATGACGTCGCCCACGAGGAAGAAGAGCTGGCCGAGTGCGAACAGGTTCCACGGAGCGCGGCTCGGAGGCTTATTGAGCCAGACGCCGACGAGGATCGCGACCACGGCGGAGAGCCCGATCAGGTTGAAGACGGGCCCGTTCCGCAGCCTGGCGGGGCCGGAGTGATAGACCGCCGTCAGCACGAATCCGCCCACGATGTAGGCCAGCCAGAGCCAGCGCGCCTTGCCTCTCACGATGTTGGAGATATCGGGCTCGCCGGAGGGCCTCTTGAGAAACGGCAGGTCACGGACGTCGACGCACGATTTCCGGTTCGGCGCGGCGGCGTGGGAAGCTCCCGCGATGTCTGAGGCGCGCACGCAACCGATGCCTCCATCGCTCCGTCGCGAGGTTCGGCTGCTCACGACGATGCTCGGCCTGGCGATCCAGGAGTCGGACGGCCCGGAGCTCCTCGCCGACGTGGAGCGGCTGCGCAAGGCGGCGATCCGGCTCCGCGCGCAACCGACGGAACGGCACGAGCGGGCGGTGCTCGACGCCGTTCGAACGCTCGACGCCGCCCGCGCGGAGGCGGTCGCACGAGCGTTCACCTGCTACTTCCAGCTCGTCAACCTCGCGGAGGAGCACCAACGCGTCCGCGTCCTCCGCGACCGCAGCCGCGGCGGCGAGCCCGTCGCGGACTCGATCCGAGCGGCGGCCGCGGCGTTCGATCCCGGTCGCGATCTCGAGATCTCCCTCGTCCTGACCGCGCATCCCACCGAGGCGAAGAGGAGGGCCGTGGTCGAGAATCTGTGGCGCATCGCCGAGCTCCTCGAGACGCTCGACGATCCGCGCGCCGGAACCTCGGAGGAGGCAGCGACGCGGCGCCGGCTCTCCGAGGAGATCTCGGCGCTGTGGGCGACCGACCCGGTCCGCTCGCACCGGCCCGAGCCGCTCGACGAGGTCCGCGGTGCGATGGCGCTGTTCGACCAGACGATCTTCCGCGTGCTGCCGCTCGTCTACCGCGAGCTCGACGCGTCGCTCTCCGGCGACGACGCGGGATCGCGCCCGCCCGCGTTTCGCCCCTTCCTTTCGTGGAGCAGCTGGATCGGCGGCGACCGCGACGGCAACCCCTCCGTCACCGCGGAGGTCACCGCGGCCGCCGCGGAGATCCATGCCGACCACATCCTCCGCGGCCTGGAGACGGCGACACGCCGTATCGGTCACGGGCTGTCCGCGTCCGAACGCGATCTCCCGCCGAGCGAGGCGCTCCACGACGCGATGGACGCCGATATCGGCGACCTCGCCGATCGCGCGAAGGAGTTGCAGCAGAAGCTCCCCGACGCGCCGCATCGGCGGAAGATGGAGCTCGCTGCGGAACGGCTCGCACACACGCGAACGCGGCTGCCCGGCCGATACGACGGCCCGGACGCGTTCGTCGCGGATCTCCGGCTCGTCCAGGACTCCCTCGCACAGGCGGGCGCGAACCGGCTCGCGTTCGGTGAGCTGCAACATCTGCTCTGGCAGGCGGAGACGTTCCGGTTCCACCTCGCCTCGCTCGAGGTGCGACAGCACAGCGACGTGCACGCGGAGGTCCTGCGGGAGCTCGTCCCCGACGCGGCCGGAGACGCTGCGGCGCTCGATCGGCTGTCTGCCGGCGTGGAGATGAGCGAGCGGGCGTGCTCGGACCTCGCGATCGAGACGCTCGACACGTTCCGAACGATGGCGCGACTCCAGCAGCGGTTCGGCCCGGAGGCATGCCGACGCGTCATCGTGAGCTTCACGCGCTCCGCCGCCGACATCGCAGGCGTCCGCGCGCTCGCGGTGCTGGCCGTGCCGGACGGCGGTCTGGACCTCGAGGTCGTGCCGCTGTTCGAGTCGCGACGCGAGCTCGAGTCCGCGACCGACATCCTCGACGAGGTGCTCGCGCTTCCCGGAACGCAACGCCGGCCCACCGCGCGCGACCGGCGCATGGAGATCATGCTCGGGTACTCGGACTCGGCGAAGGAGTCGGGCGTCGTCGCGGCCAACCTCCTCCTGTACGACGCGCAGCGGAGGCTCTCCGCGTGGGCGGAGGCGCGCGACGTTCGCCTGACGATCTTCCACGGTCGCGGCGGCGCGGTCGGACGCGGCGGAGGGCCGACGAACCGCGCGATCCTCGGGCAGCCTCCCGGCTCTCGAACCGGACGGTTCAAGGTCACCGAGCAGGGCGAGGTCGCGTTCGCGCGCTACGGCAACCCGGCCCTCGCCGAGCGCCACCTCGAACAGATCACGAACGCGGTTCTGCTCGCCTCGGCGTCACCGGAGAGTCACGATGCGGCCGACGACTTCGGACGGGAGATTCCCACGCTCCGGCAGGCGTCGGAGCGCGCCTACCGCGAGCTCGTAGAGCGCGAGGGGTTCGCGGACTTCTTCCGGCGCGTCACGCCGATCGAGGAGATCGGAACGCTCCCGATCGGTTCGCGTCCGGCCTCCCGCAGCCGGGGCGGAGAGCTCGCGTCGCTCCGTGCGATCCCGTGGGTGTTCGCGTGGACGCAGAACCGCTGCAACATCCCGGGGTGGTACGGGCTCGGCTCGGGGCTCGCGGCCGTCGCGGCCGATCGGAACGGGATGGCGCGGCTCCGTCGCATGTTCACCGAGTGGCCGTTCTTTACGTCGTTCGTCGAGAACGCGGAGCTGTCGCTGTCGAAGGCGGATCTCCGGATCGGCCTCCGCTATCTCTCACTCGCCGGTGACGACACCGTCGCAGCCGCGATCGAGAAGGAGTTCCGACTCACGACCGAGATGGTCCTCGCCGTGACGGAGCACGAACGCCTCCTCGACTGCCGACCGCAGCTCCAGACGGCGGTCGAGCTCCGCAACCCGTACGTGGATGCGCTGTCGTTCCTCCAACTGCGGTTCCTCGTGGAATTGCGAGCGGGCCGGTCACGAGACGCGGGACTGGAGCGGCTCGTGCAGGCGAGCATCAGCGGCATCGCGGCGGGGCTGCAGAACACGGGCTGAGCTCGATCAGTCCGAGCGCGCGCTCGCAGCGATCGACTCCGCGATGATCGCCGCGTCCTCGCCGACGCCGAGCAGGAGCGAGGACTTGCGCTTGCGCAGGAAGTGCACCCCGACGAAGAACAGACTGGGAACGACCGTGCTCTGCCCCTCGGCATGCACCGGGAATCCGAGCTCGTCGAGGGCGCCCGGCCACGGAACGAGCGCACCGTAGTCGGGGCGGAACCCCGCGGTGAAGATCACGGCTGCGAAGCGGGAGACGTCGATCTTCTCGGGGGACCCTGGGTCGAACGGCGGCGGATCCGGCAACTCCG
>JBJMLN010000074.1:0-7614 GCA_045805285.1 Actinomycetota bacterium
CGCTCGAGTACCTCGCCGGCGGAAAGCCGGTCGTCTCGACGTCGATCCACGACGTGGTGCACCCGTACGGCGAGGAGGGGATCGTCCGCATCGCCGACGACGTGCACGGCTGGCTCTCCGCAATCGAGGGCGCGATGCAGGAGGACCCTGGCGAACGAGACCGTCGCGCGGCGGAGGCGCTCGATCGCACGTCGTGGGACCGGACGTGGGACGCGATGCGGGCAGAGATCGCACGAGCGATCGGCGACCGGTCCGAGGGGGGAGCCGCATGAGCGCTCCCTTCGACTTCCTCGTCGTCGGAGCCGGGTTCGCCGGAAGCGTCACCGCGGAACGCCTGGCCGCTGCTGGCGCCCGCGTCGCGATCGTGGACCGGAGGAGCCACATCGGCGGCAACGCCTACGACGAGTTCGACGACGAAGGGATCCTGATCCATCGGTACGGGCCGCACATCTTCCACACGAGCTCGACCGAGGTGGTTCGCTACCTCTCGAGGTTCACGGCGTGGCGCCCCTACGAGCACCGCGTTCGAGCGTCGGTCGACGGCGGGCTCTATCCGATCCCGATCAACCTGGACACGATCAACTCCCTCTACGGCCTCTCGCTGACGGAGGACGAGGTGGAGGACTTCCTTGCGGCTCGGGCGGAGCGACGCGACATGATCCGGACGTCCGAGGACGTCGTCGTCTCCCGCGTCGGGCGCGATCTCTACGAGCGATTCTTCCGCAACTACACGCGGAAGCAGTGGGGGCTCGACCCCTCCGAGCTCGACGCGAGCGTGACCGCGAGGGTTCCCACGCGGACGAACCGCGACGACCGCTACTTCAACGACAGCTGGCAGGCGATGCCGCTCCACGGGTACACGCGGATGTTCCAGCGTATCCTCGCCGATCCGAGCATCACCGTGATCCTGAACACCGACTACCGCGACGTCGTCGGGCTGGTCCCGTTCCGGGAGATGGTCTTCACCGGCCCGATCGACGAGTACTTCGACCACAGGTACGGTCACCTGCCGTACCGGTCGCTCCGCTTCGAGTTCCGGAACGAGGACCGGGAGGCGTTCCAGGAGTGGCCGGTGATCAACTTCCCGAACGACCACGACTACACGCGGATCACCGAGTTCAAGAAGCTCACCGGCCAGGAGCATCGCCGGACGACCGTCGTCTACGAGTATCCGACCGACTTCGGCGATCCCTACTATCCGGTTCCGCGGCCGGAGAACGCGCGACGATACCACCGGTACAAGGCGCTCGCCGCCGCGACGGACCGCGTCTGGTTCGCCGGGCGCCTCGCGACGTACAAGTACTACAACATGGACCAGGTCGTCGCGCAGGCGCTCGCGCTCTCGCGCCGGATCCTCGCTCGGGGATCGGCCGATCGCGAGGAGGTGAACCTCGAACCCATCGCTTGAGCTCTGGACCGGCGTCGAATGCACGCACAACCGCGTCGGCGACCGGACGTTCGACCAGCTCGATCGGTCGGGCCACGCGACGCGCCTTTCCGATCTCGACCTGATCGCTAGCCTCGGCGTTTCGGCCGTGCGCTATCCCGTGCTGTGGGAGCGAGTGGTTGCCGATGGCGAGCCCGACTGGAGCTGGTCCGACGAGCGCATCGCGCGCCTCCGGGAGCTCGGCGTCCGTCCGATCGTCGGGCTGCTGCATCACGGGAACGGACCGCGGGGCACGTCGCTCCTCGACCCGGCGTTCCCCGAGAGGTTCGCCCGGTACGCTCGCTCGTTCGCCGAGCGCTATCCCGACGTGGAGTCCTACGCGCCGATCAACGAGCCGCTGACGACCGCTCGCTTCGCCGGCCTGTACGGCGTCTGGTATCCGCACGCTCGAGACGTCGGCACGTTCGCTCGCATCCTGCTCGCCCAGTGCCGCGCGGTCGCGCTCGCGATGCGGGAGGTGCGGGCGGTGAATCCCTCCGCGGAGCTGATCCTGAACGACGACCTCGGCAGAGCGCACAGCACCCCCCGCCTCGCCTATCAGGCGGAGTTCGAGAACGAACGGCGCTGGTTGAGCTTCGACCTGGTGAGCGGAATGGTGACGCCGGAGCATCCGATGTGGGACCTCCTGGACGCCGACGAGGAGACCCGGAGGTGGTTGCACGAGCTCGTGGAGGAGCCGTGCCCGCCCGACGTGGTCGGCATCGACCATTACGTCACGAGCGAACGGTTCCTCGACGAGCGCGTCGCACGGTATCCCTCGCACCATCACACCTCGAACGGCCGGGACGAGTACGCCGACGTTGAGGCGGTGCGCGTCTTCGGCGAGCTCGCAGGCTGGCGCGGCGTCCTGTCCGAGGCGTGGACCCGATACGGGCGTACGCTCGCCGTCACCGAGGCGCACCTCGGGAGCACTCGTGAGGAGCAGCTTCGCTGGCTCCAAGAAGTGTGGGACATCTCCGACGACCTCCGGTCAGAGGGCGTCGACGTCCGCGCCGTGACGGTGTGGTCGACCTTCGGCTCCTTCGATTGGAACCGCCTCGTCACGGCTGTCGGGAACCACTACGAACCGGGGCCCTTCGACGTCCGCGGCCCGGAGCCGCGCGCGACGGCGGTCGCGACGCTGATGCGTTCGCTCGCGGAAGGTCGCCCCTTCGATCATCCGGCGCTCGACGCTCCGGGGTGGTGGAGGCGCTCGGACCGTTTCCACTATCCCGCCGTCACGGGCCCGCGGGACAGACACGCTCCGCCGCCGGTCCGCGCGTCGCGGAGGGCGCGCTCGATCCTCGTCGTCGGACCGCCGTCGCTCCTGACCGAGGCGCTCGAAGACGTGTGTCGCATCAGGGCGCTGCCGGTCCGCGTCGTCGGGGACGGGGACTCCGTCGAAGAGCTCGAGGGAATCTGGAGCGTGATCGACGCCCAGACGCCGATCTGGGTGCCCTACGCCGTTCCGCCCGGCCGGCTCCGGAGGCCGGGCCGCGACGTGCTGGCGGCGTGGGCTGCGGCACGGGGTCTTCCGCTCGGGATGATCTCCTCCGCGGCAGTGTTCGGGTTACCCGACGGCCGCGCGCACGCGGAGTCGGAGATCCCGGCTCCCCTCGACGAGGCGGGCTGCCTCGCCCGTGATCGCGAGCGGTCCGTCGTCGAGGCGCACCCGGACGCGCTCGTGATCCGTACGGGACCGCTGTTCGGGGGCGGCGATCTCGGAACGCAGCCGTTCGCGAGGATCCTGCGCTCCTCGGCGACGGGGACGCCGGACGCGATCGTCACGCCGACGTACGTCGTCGACGCGATCGATCACACGCTCGACCTGCTGATCGACGGGGAGCGAGGCGTCTGGCACCTCGCCAACCAGGGGGAGATGCCGCTCGAGACATGGCTCGCGCATCCTTCGGCCGCCGGCGTGCATCCCGGAGCCTCGCGCCTGCCGGCGCTCCGCTCCGAGCACGGAGCGCTGTTGCCGTCGC
This sequence comes from Actinomycetota bacterium, assembly GCA_045805285.1. Taxonomy (GTDB): domain Bacteria; phylum Actinomycetota; class UBA4738; order UBA4738; family JBJMLN01; genus JBJMLN01. The sequence goes on from JBJMLN010000074.1 coordinate 3,412, forward strand.
TGAGCGACGCCGTCGCGCGGTGGCGGGACACGCGGACGGGTCGCGGGCCGGACGAGCGCGACGACCTGGCTGCGTCGCGCGACTGATCACGCGCACGACGGGCTCACCGCGAGCCCGGCGGATAATGACCCGATGTCCACGAGGAACCTCGCCCCGCTCGTCGTCGGCGTCGTGGCAGTGTCGTTCTCGGCGATCTTCGTCCGGGAGGCGAACGCTCCCGCGTTGACGATCGCGTTCTACCGGAACGCGATGGCGGCTGCGATCCTCGTTCCGCTCGCGTTCGCCCGGCATCGCGACGAGATCCGCTCGCTGCGAAGGAAGCAGATCGCTGCCGGAGTGCTCTCGGGCCTGTTCCTCGCCGGCCACTTCGCGACCTGGATCGACTCCCTTTCCTACACCACGGTGGCGGCGAGCAGCGTGCTCGTCGTCACGCAGCCCATCTGGATCGGGCTGATGGGACGGTTCTACGGCGAGGGCCTGCGTCGCGCCGCGGTCGGCGGCCTCGTTCTCGCGTTCCTCGGGACGCTCGTCGTCTTCGGCGGCGACGTCGGAGCCTCCCCGCGGGAACTCCTCGGCGACGCGCTCGCTCTGATCGGCGCCGTGTTCGCGGCCGCGTACTTCGTCGCGGGCCGGGAGGTGCGCCGCGAGATGTCGGTGCTGACCTACGTCTCGATCGTCTACACGGTGTGCGCAGTCGTGCTCCTCGTCGCCGCCGTTGCCACCGGGTCCGCGATGACCGGGTTCGACGCGAAGACATGGTGGATGTTCGTGCTCCTCACGATCGGGCCACAGATCGCGGGTCACACGGTCTTCAACTACCTCCTCGGCCATCTCGAGGCGGCCGTCGTCGCGATCGCGATCATGGCGGAGCCGGTCGGAGCGGTCCTGCTCGCGATGGCGATCCTGAACGAGGAGCCGCCAGCCGCGTCGATCGCCGGCGGCGCGCTCATCCTCGCTGGCGTCTTCCTGGCAGTTCGAGCGCAGGCTCGTGAGGACCTCGACCTCGTGGCTGAGTGAAGCCCTGAAGCGGATCCGTGGACTGAGGCTCCTGGCTACAGCTCGCAGTTCCTGACAACGTCTCCCGCGTCGATGCGACAGGTGTCGGTGTTCTCCCCACCGTCGACGGTGTCATTCCCGGCGACGTTGTCGCGAGACTTCAGGAAGTCGTTGCCGGTCTCGCCTTGGTTGTTCGCGCCCGGGCTGGCGTCTCCCTGGGAGCCGAGCACGCACTGGCTCGCGGCGCCGAGCAGGTCGTCGCCCTGCCCTCCGTAGATCCGGTCGTTCTGGTCGTTGCCGCAGACGTCGTCGTCGTCCTGCTGCCCCCGCACCACGTCCGACCCGTCGTCGGCGGAGACGAAGTCGTCACCCTGCCCGGCCCGAAGCACATCGTTGCCCTCTCGGCCGGCGATGTCGTCGGTTCCCGCCTTGGAGCAGATGACGTCGTCCTTCGTTGTTCCGACGAGATTGTCGTTCGCAGCCGTTCCGGTGATCGTGCAGTCCTTGGCGGCGCCCGCGACGGCACTGAGACCGTGCGCGAACGCGGGACCAACCAACAGGCCGGCGGTCGCCATCGAGATGAAGAGTGCCCGGATCCGCATCGCTGTTTCCCTCCGATCGCCTCGAGTCAGTGTGGAACCTAGCCGCCGGCCGGGCCTCGGACAAGCGACAAGCTCTCTCAGCTTGCCCCCGGACGCCCCCCCAGGGAGACTCCATCCGTGGAGCGCCCGGACAGCCGCTACGTCAAGATGCCCGACGGCGTCTTCATCGGCTACCAGGTCTACGGGAACGGTCCGTACGACCTCCTCGTGAACGACGGCTGGCTATCGAACGTTGACGCGAACTGGGATCTGCCGGACTACGCCGCGCTGCTGCGTGCGCTCGGGCGCAGGGCACGCCTGGTCATGTTCGACCGCCGGGGATTCGGCATCTCCGACCGCCCGACGGCCACGGAGAACATGACCCTGGAGAAGGCCATGGAGGACGCGATCGGCGTCATGGATGCCGTCGGCAGTGAACGCGCTGTCCTGATGGGAGTGGAGGCCGGGGCGGCGGTCAGCATCCTCCTCGCCGCCTCGTACCCGGAACGAGTCACCGGTCTCGTTCTGCAGGCCCCGACGGTCGTGTCCTGGCGCTCCGCCGAGTACCCCTGGGGGATGACGCCGGAGTGGTCGGAGATGTTCCGAGGTGCCATCGAGAAGGAGTGGGGCACGGAGGAGTTCATGCGCAAGAACTTCGAGGACATGAACGATCCCGGCATCGATGCCGACGCGTTGCGGACCTGGGCGCGCTGGTCACGTCTGGCCGCGAGCCCGCAGGCAGCGCTGTCGGTCGACGCTATCGAGAGCGAGATCGACATCCGTCCGCTCCTCCCGCAGGTCCGAGTCCCGACGCTCGTGATCCAGGCGGAGGCTGACGTGGACGACCAGCTCTGGGGAGGCACCCAGTGGGTCGCCGAACAGATCCCCGGCGCCCGTTACGCGTTGATCGCGGGCGCGCATCACATCCTTCGCGCGACCGACACTGAGGCGTTCGACGAGCTCGATCGCTTCGTGGCGGGCATCCGCGAGCAGGAGGAGGAGTTCGACCGCGTCCTCGGCACCGTGATGTTCACCGACATCGTCGGTTCCACGCAGAAGGCGGCGGAGCTCGGCGACCGCGCATGGCGGGACCTTCTGGAGCGCCATCACTCCGCCGTGCGGGCGATGCTTGCGCGCTTCCGCGGAGCGGAGATCGACACCGCAGGTGACGGATTCTTCGCGACGTTCGACGGTCCCGCGCGCGCGGTGCGCTGCGCACAGGCGACGGTGGAGGCCGTCCGTCCGATCGGGCTGGAGATCCGCGCGGGCGTGCACACCGGGGAGCTCGAGACGATCGACAGCAAGGTCGGGGGCATGGGAGTCGTGATCGGCGCGCGGATCGGAGCGAAGGCCGGCTCTTCGGAGGTGCTCGTCTCTCAGACCGTGAAGGACCTCGTCGCGGGATCGGGCCTGGTCTTCGAGGATGCGGGCGAGCACGAGCTCAAGGGCGTGCCGGAGACCTGGAAGGTCTATCGCGTCGTGGCCTGACGAGTGGAGGCCGCCCCGAAGGGCGGCCTCCGTGGCGCGGAGCCTCCCGTGTCACTCACAGAAACAGAAGGCTTCGGCCTGCCTCGACTGTACCCACGATCCGCGCCGACACCCCTCAGTCCGCCATGCGGCAGAAGCGGTAACGTCCGGACCGCGATGGTCTCCGAGCGCTCACCCGTCACGATCGACGAGTTCGAGGCTCGCGCGCGGGAGGTCCTCCCGGCGATGGTCTACGACTACTACGCGGGCGGCGCGGGGGACGAGTGGACGACCGGCGAGAACCGCGCCGCCTTCGCCCGCTGGCGTTTCCGGCCGCGGGTCCTCGTAGGCGTGGCGGAGCGGGACTCCTCCACCGAGGTGCTCGGCACCGCTCTCGGGTGGCCCGCGTTCGTCGCACCGATGGCGTTCCAGCGCCGGGCTCACCCCGACGGAGAGCTCGCGACCGCCCGCGCCGCGGAGCGATCCGGTACCGGCTTCATCCTCTCCGCGACCGCGCACGGATCCATCGAGTCGCTGGCGGAGGAGGACTTCGGGCCGAAATGGTTCCAGCTCTACGTCTATCCCGACCGGCAGCTCGCGGCCGACATGCTGAAGCGCGCGGAGGACAGCGGCTTCGGCGCGGTCGTGTTCACGGTCGACACGCCGGTGCTCGGGTGGCGAGAGAGGGACTTCAAGAACGACCTCGATCTCCCGCCGGAGATGCCTCAGAACACGATGGACTTCGCGCAGGACCTCACGTGGAGCGATATCGAATGGGCGCGAGGACTCTCCACCCTTCCGTTGGTGCTCAAGGGGATCCTGACCGCGGAGGACGCGGTGCGCGCCGTCCAGGAGGGTGTGGACGGCATCGTCGTCTCCAACCACGGCGGCCGGCAGCTGGACGGATCTCCCGGAACGGTCACGGTCCTGCCGGAGATCGTCGATGCGGTGCAGGGGCGCATCCCGGTGCTCCTGGACGGTGGAGTGCGACGCGGTACCGACATCCTCAAGGCGCTCGCACTGGGCGCAAGCGCGGTGCTGATCGGGCGTCCGAGCCTCTGGGGCCTCGCTGCTGGTGGAGAGGAAGGCGTCCTCGCCGTGCTCGAGCACATCAAGGGCGAGTTCGACAACGCGATGGCGATCGCCGGCGTCCGCTCCG
>JBJMLN010000075.1:0-22236 GCA_045805285.1 Actinomycetota bacterium
ACGCCGATCGGCTCGCGCCGGAGCCAGCTCGTGAAGCCCTTCATGTACTCCCCTGCGGCGCGGCCCTCCAGGAACCGGGCGCCGCCCGCGAAGAACCGGACGTTGTCCGCCATCACGGGGAGCTCCTCCGACATCGTGAGGGCGTAGGGCTTGCCGACGTTCTCGGACTCGATGCGACCGAGCTCGTCGGCGTTGGCGTCGATCACGTCGGCGAGCTTGAGGAGCGCCGACATGCGCTCGCCGGGAGTCGTGTCGAACCAGGTTTCCTCGAACGCCTTCTTGGCGGCGGCGACGGCGCGGTCCACGTCCTCCTCGCCGCCCCTCGGCACCTCGGCGATCGTCTCGCCCGTAGAGGGGTTGATCACCTGCAGCGTCTCGCCGCTGGCAGCGTCGACCCACTCTCCCCCGATGTACATCTGCCTGGTCTTCACCGCCGTTGCCATGAGGACACCTCCGTCTCGGGCTCCGCCCGTCATGAACGTCCGGATCGCGTCCAGTATGCCTCCGGGCGCAGTTTCGGCACCAATCGCGGTTCCGGCGAAGCCGGGCCGCGGAACTGTCCAATCCGTCCTTCCGGCCGTCCGTCCGAGGTTCAGCCGTCGACCTGCGCCGCGAGGAGCTCCCGCGCCCGGAGCGCGAGCCAGAACTCCATCCGGTCGAAGGAGGACGACAGGTCGCGGCCCGTGAGTTCCTCCACCTTCCGCATCCGGTAGCGGAGCGTGTGACGGTGGACGTAGAGCTCCGCCGCGGCCGTCTCCCACCGGGCGTTGTTGGCGAGGAAGGCTCGAAGCGACGTCGCGAGCTCGCCACCGTGGTCGCGGTCGTACGCATCCAGCGGCGCGAGGAGCGATTCGGCGAACGCCCGGAGCGCGTCGGGTTCGCTCATCGACAGCAGCAGGCGGTACGTCCCGAGGTCCTCGAAGCCCGCGGAGGACCACCCCTCCAGCCGGCAGACCTGGAGCGCGTAGCGCGCCTCTCGAAGACTCCGCGCGATGTCGCCGACGGCGACGACGCTGCCCGTCCCCGCGCGAACCTCCGCGCCCAGACGCTCCGACAAGGACTTGAGGATGCGCTCGAGGTCCCGCTGCGGATCGGCTTGCAGCAGCACGTGCGCTCCGGACGCGGCCGGCGAGATGAGGAAGCCCCCACCCGCGCGGGAGAAGAGGTCCTCGGCGGCCCACGGGAGCTCCTTGTCCAGAGCCAGCTCCGGCTTCGCGTCGGGGCCGGTCTCGAAGGAGTGGACCTGCACCTGCGCACCCTTCGCGAACCCGAACCGCGCGAGCTCGCGCGATGCGTCCGCGGCGGAGACGTCTCCGCGCACGAGCGACTCGAAGAAGTCTCCCTGCAGGCGGCGCTCCGCGTCGGCGACCGCGCGCGCCTTGGCGAGCTCGATCGCCACGAGCGACAGCGCGTGGCCGGCGACGATGCGATCGAATTGTGTGAGTGCCTCGGGCTTCCCGACCGCGAGGAAAGCTTCCACCCGCCCCTGGGGACCCACGGGTTGGATCCAGATGTGATGGCCCCGGTCGACGAGCGTGAGGCTGAAGCCGGTTCCCTCGGGACGGGAGCTGCCGAGCTCGTCCCACACGCGTTCCGCCCTCGCCTCCGCCTCCTTCGACGTCGCCGCCATCGGCAGGCCGTGGAGATCGAGCAAGAGCGCCCACCCCTTCGTCACGGCGGCGACGGAGGAGGTGACGCCCACGATCCCCTCACCGTTCATGACCGCCCGCGTCAGCACGTGCTGCGCCTCGACGGCGCGCTGGAGGGTCTCGTATTGCTCGGCGAGGATCCGGGTGAACACCGCCTCGGTGATCGCGATGAACGGCGTCGGATACGGCACCTCGAACAACGGGAAGTCGCATGCTTCTGCTTCGGAGAGCATCGGCCGCGGCACGCGCTGATGGGAGAAGCCGAGGCCGACCCCGAGCGCCGCGAGCCCGGCGTCCGCGAGACGCTTCACGTAGGCGCGCTGCTTCGCCGGGGTGGAGCCGATGCCCATCCCGGTCGTCAGGAGGAGCTCGCCTCCCTGCAGCCACGGCGTCGGGTCGTCGAGCTCGCTGACGTGCACCCAACGGACGGGCCGATCGGCGTGGCGCTCGCCGGCGAGGAGCTTCAGCCCGAGGCGGTCGTTCTGGAGCAGCTCCCGCGTGGAGACCGTCATCGTCCGGATTGTACGTTGCGTACAAACGACGGTGCCAGGCAGCCTGAACGGACTCGCCCCGGCGCCGGAGCGTACAAACACGCCTCGGCGGTTGGGCCCGACGGGGCCTGTCGCCCGTGGCGGAAGGGTTCGACACTGTCGAGACCGACGGCGCGAGGGACGGAGGAACCCCGATGGACATCCCGCAGGAGCGAAAGGTCGTCACGGAGATCCCCGGACCGGCGTCGAAGGAGCTCCTCGCGCGGCGCGAACGCGCGGTCCCGCTCGGGGTCTTCAACACGACGCCGATCTTTACGCAGCGTGCGGCCGGCGCGATCATCGAGGACGTCGACGGAAACCGCTTGATCGACCTCTCCACGGGGATCGCGGTGCTGAACGTCGGCAACACCTCCCCCGCCGTCGTGAAAGCCGTTCAGGAACAGGCCGAGCGCTACACGCACACCTGCTTCCACGTGACGATGAACGAGCCGTACGTCGCGCTCGCGGAGAAGCTCAACGCGATCGCCCCCGGGGACCACGAGAAGAAGACGATGTTCGCGAACTCCGGGGCCGAGGCCGTGGAGAATGCCGTGAAGATCGCGCGCACGGCGACGGGACGAGACGGTGTCGTCGTCTTCGACCACGCGTTCCACGGCCGGACGCTCCTCGCGATGTCGCTCACCGCGAAGGTGATGCCGTACAAGCAGGGCTTCGGCCCGTTCGCCCCTGAGGTCTACCGCCTCCCGTTCGCCTATCCGTACCGGTGTCCGACCGGGGGCACCGCGGAGACGTGCGGCGAGAGCTGCCTCGCGTACGCGATCGACGAGATGGACAAGCACATCGGCGCCGACAACATCGCCTGCGTGATCGTCGAGCCGATCCAGGGCGAGGGAGGCTTCGTCGTTCCCGCTCCGGGATTCGTCGCCGGCCTGAAGGAGTACTGCGAGCGGACGGGCGCGCTGTTCGTCGCCGACGAGATCCAGAGCGGGATGGGACGGGCCGGGAGGTGGTTCGCGATCGAGCACGAGGACGTCGTTCCCGACATCGTCACCTCCGCCAAGTCGCTCGGCGGGGGCCTCCCGATCTCCGCCATCACGGGGCGCGCCGACGTGATGGACTCCGTCCACGCCGGCGGCCTCGGAGGGACCTACGGCGGCAACCCGATCGCGGCGGCCGCGGCGCTCGCGGCCCTCGACCAGATCGAGTCGGAGGGCCTGGTTGAGCGCGCGAACACCGTCGGTCGCATGGAGACGGACCGGCTCCTCGACATGCAGAAGAAGTACTCCGCGATCGGAGAGATCCGCGGCCGCGGCGCGATGATCGCCATGGAGCTCGTCGCCGACCCGACGACGAAGGAGCCCCTCGACAAGGCGACTGGCAACGAGATCGTCAAGGAGTGTTACCGCAACGGCGTCGTGATCCTCAAGGCGGGAACCTATGACAACGTGATCCGGCTGCTTCCGCCACTCACGATCGAGGAAGCGCTCCTCGAGGAGGCGCTCGACGTCCTCGACGACGCGATGGGAACGGCACTCGCCGACTGAACGGGTTGCCCCACAAGGGGTACGCTCGAACGGCTGCTAGGGTCGTTCGGGATGCAGGACACCCCCGAGAGGCCGGAGCCCGAGGACGCTCCTGCACCTGCTCCTCCTGCGCGCGGACGATTCGCGAGGACGGTCCGCAACGTCGCGATCGACCTCTCTCCGCTGCGGGCATCCCGCGACTACCGGCTGTTGTGGTTCGGCGAGCTCATCTCCGAGACCGGCCACCAGATCACGGTCGTCGCCATCTTCTTTCAGCTCTACAGGATCACCGGATCGGCCGTTGCGGTCGGCCTCGTCGGCCTGGTCCAGCTCGTTGCGCTGATGCTGTCCTCGATCGCGGGCGGGTCGATCATCGACGCCGTCGACCGGCGGAAGATGCTGCTCCTCACCCAGTTCGGCTACATCGTGTCGTCCGGGGCGCTGCTCGCCGGAGCGGTCGCGGGGCATCCGCCCGTGTGGCTGATCTACGCGGCGGCGGCGTTGACCGCCGCGCTGTCGGGCCTCGACTTCCCGACCCGGTCCGCGATGACGCCCCGGCTCGTCGGCGAGGAGCGACTTCCGGCCGCGCTCGCGCTGAATCAGGTCCTGTTCAACATCACGATCATCGTCGGACCTGCGATCGGCGGCGTCATCATCGCGAGGTTCGGCCTCCCCTGGGCGTACGGCATCGACCTCGTCACCTACGGCGCGACGATCGGCGCCGCTGCCTTGCTCAAGCCGATGCCACCGCTCGAGACCGAGGGAGGCCGGACGCGCGGTATGGCCGCGGTCCGGGAGGGACTCGCATATCTGAAGGGACGCCGCGTCCTCCAGTCGACGTTCTACATCGACATCATCGCGATGGTGTTCGGCATGCCGCGCGCGCTGTTCCCGATCCTCGCGGAGACGCAGTTCCATCGCGGCCCCGAGATCCTCGGCCTGCTGTACTCCTCGGTCGGGGTCGGCGCGCTCATCGCCGCGATGACCGCCGGCTGGGTGAGCGGCGTCCACCGGCAGGGACGCGCGGTCGTCCTCGCCGTCTGTCTGTGGGGAGCGGCGATCGCGGCCTTCGGCCTCGTCGGGAACCACCTCGTCGCAGCGTTGATCTTCCTCGCGATCGCCGGTGGCGCCGACGTCGTCTCCGCGGTGTTCCGCGGCACGATCCTGCAGCTCTCCGTCCCCGACGCCCTGCGAGGACGTCTATCGGGCATCCACATCATGGTCGTCACCGGCGGACCGAGGGTCGGAGACTTCGAGGCGGGCCTGGTCGCGCAGATCTTCACGCCGGCGATCTCGGTCGTCTCCGGCGGGTTGCTCTGCGTCGCCGGCGCCGCCGGGCTCGCGATGGCGGTTCCGGCGTTCTGGCGCTACCGCGCCGGCGAAGAAACCTGACGAAGCGGGTCAGTGCGGGTCGCGGACGCTCCGCTCCGTGGAGCCGGGCAGCCGCAGGATCAGACGGTCGTGAGGCTCCACGACGTCGACGACACCCTCGATGCCGGCTTCGACCAGGAGCTCGAAACCGTCGCCCTGCACCGTCTCGTCGCCCGGCCGGCCCTCGTCGGTGAGCTCGAAGCGCACGCCGTCGTCGGTGCGCAGGAGCCGAACGTTGGCGTCCGGGTTGAACCGCCGCGCCGCCTGGTAGGAGCGACGGAGGATGTCGCTCGCCCAGTCCGTGAACTCGATCACGACGCCTCCGCCGCCGCGCGAGCGCTCGTCGAGGGCGTGGCCTCCGAACGCTCCTTCCGACGAGGCCACAGCGCCGCGCCGAGCGCCGCCATGGCGCTGACGCCGTAGAGCACGATGTACGAACCCGGCAGCGGATGCTGCTCCGGGTACGGATAGTCGAGCAGCGCCTCGAACGCCGTCCGGTCGAAGAGGAACACCACCGCGGCGGCCGCAAGCACCACGCCGACGACCAGCACCACCGCGCGGGAGACGCGCTCGCCCGCCACGCAGGCGATCAGCAGGAAGACTCCGATCGCCCAGTGGATCGCGTTCAGCGGAGCGGAGTACTCGAGCACCGGCGTCAGCGTGTCCTGCGTGATCACCTCGATCAACGCCACCGCAACGAAGACGACGCCGAGAACGAGCACGGCCACTCTCGCGATGCCCCAGGAGACGCCTCGGCCGACCCTCACGTTCGCCATCGGTCGGTCATGCTCTCACGCGCTCCGCGTCATGCGTTCCGCGTTCGGAGGTCGGAAGCGCCGTCGGCGTCGGGGCTGTGACGTCAGACTGGAGTCATGCAGCTCACGATCCCGCTCCGCGGCGGCGGCGGAGAACCCGTCGACCTCTGGCGGACGTTGAACTCCCACGGCATGACCGAACTCCCGCCGATGTCGCTCGACGACGCGGCGGGTGCCCTCGAGGTCACGCTCCCCGCCGGGCCGACCCGGGCGCGGACGGTTCGGATCTCCGCGGGACCGACGCGAACCGCTCGCGTCGAGATCGCCGGCCGTCCGCCGGGCGCCCGCGCGACCGAGGAGATCCTCGCGCTCGTCTCCCACATCCTGCGCCTGGACGAGGACCTGTCCGGCTTCTACGCGATGGCGCTCGAGGATCCGGAGCTCGCATGGGCGGCGGAAGGAGCCGGCCGGATGGTGAGGAGCGCCACCGTGTTCGAGGACGTCGTCAAGACGATCTGCACGACGAACTGCACCTGGTCGGCGACGGAGCGCATGGTCGGGGCGATCGTGGAGCACCTCGGCGTCGCCGCTCCCGGCGCGCCGGAGCACGAACCGCGCGGACGGGCTTTCCCTTCACCGGAGGCGCTCGCAGCCGCTCCCGAGTCGTTCCTGAAGGACGTCGCGCGCGCCGGATACCGCTCCTCGTACCTGCGGTCCGTCGCCGCCTCGGTCGCGGACGGCTCTCTCGATCTCGAACGCCTCGTCGCCGGCAACGAGGAGCTCTCCGACGACGAAGTGGAGTCGGAGCTCCTCGCGCTCCCCGGGGTCGGGCCGTACGCGGCGGCCCACATCATGATGACGCTGGGCCGCCATTCGCGGCTCATCCTCGACTCGTGGACGCGGCCGAAGTACGCGCGTCTCACCGGCAAGCGCCGGGTCTCCGACGCCGCCATCGAGCGCAGGTTCCGCTCCTACGGGCGCTTCGCGGGGCTCGCGTTCTGGCTGTTCCTGACTCGCGACTGGGTCGAGGCCTGAACCGCCGGCGGAGCGCCCGAGACCAGGCACGATGCTTGCCTCTCCAGCAGCTCGGAGCGCATACTGCGTGCGGGCCCGGTTCCCGTGCCCACCTCCGAAACGATCGGCTGATGAGATGAGACGACCCATGGGCGTTCCGTTATGGCGTCGCCGGTTCGTCGTGCACGCCGCCTGTGGCGCTTCTGGCGGTCGGAGCAGCGCACGCTCCGACAGGGCTTCGTCGCGCTGTTCATCTCCTCGGGAGGAGATCTCCTCGCCGGTCTAGCGCTCGCGTCCATGACGGGCGCGCTGACACGCCTGCCCGGCCTCTTCGTCCTCGTTCCGGCCGCGATCGGCATGCGGGGCAACATCTTCGGAGCGTTGGGCTCGCGGCTCGGAACGAGCATCCATGCCGGAACGTTCGAGCCGACGCTGCGAGACCGCCGCGGAACCGTCTATCAGAACGCATACGCGGCGACCGTCCTCACGCTCGCGTCGTCGGTGTTCCTCGGCGTCTTCGCGCGATTGATTTCCGTCGCGCTCGGGCAGACCTCGATCTCGGTCGCCGACTTCGTCGCGATCTCGATCCTCGGCGGCGTCCTGGGATCCGCGGTCGTCGGCTCCGTCACGGTGGCGATGGCGAACCTGTCCAACCGCAAGCGCTGGGACATGGACGCGGTGTCGGCGCCGCTCGTCACCGCGATCGGAGACGTCGTCACGATCCCGGCGCTCTGGGTCGCCTCCTACGTCGCGGGGATCCCCTACGTCACGGCGATCGTCGCGCTCGTCTCCGGGGCCTTCTGCGTCGTCGTCACGGTCCGCGGAGTGATGACCCGGCTCCCCCTGGCGCGCCGGGTCATCCTGGAGAGCCTCCCGATCCTCGCGCTGGCAGGTGTGCTAAACATATTGGCCGGAGCCATCGTTGAGCACCGACTCGATCGATTCGTCGCGTTTCCGGCACTCCTCGTGCTGATCCCGCCGTTCCTGGAAGACACCGGAGCGCTCGGGGGAATCCTCGCGTCGCGCCTGGCATCGAAGCTCCATCTCGGTGTCATCTCGCCGCGGCTCGTTCCCGAACCGGCCGCGCTCCTGGATACCTCGATCATCTTCCTGTTCGCCATCTCGGTCTTCTTCTTCGTCGGCGTCTCCGCGTGGCTCGTCAGCCGGTTCGCACCGACCCTGCCGCACGACGCCTCCTCTACGCTCAGCCTCGGCATCGTCGTCGGCATCGCGATGGTCGCGGGGTTCTTCGCCACGATCCTCTCGACGATCGTGGCCTATCTTGCTGCCGTGGCGACCTACCGATTCGGACTCGATCCCGACAACCACGGCATCCCGATCGTGACGAGCACGATGGACTTCCTCGGAGCCGCGACGCTCGTCGCGACGATCGCCGTGTTCGGAGTCAGCGCGCATGTCTGACGAGGGACCGCGCAACGTCAAGGAGCTCTTGATCGAGGCGAAGGACGCCTCGGAGCTCATCGTCGATCTCGCCTACGCCGCAGTCTTCTTCAACGACGACGACCTCGCCGGCGAGGTGGAGAAGCTGGAGAAGCGGATGGACTCCTACCTCCAGCGGCTGCGGACGACGGCGATGCTCGCGGCGCGGAGCCCCGAGGACGCGGAGGCGATGACCGGCGTCCTCTGGGTGGCCTCGGCGATCGAGAAGATCGGCGACGCGGCCTCCGACATCGCGCGCGTGATCCAGGTCAAGCTCGGGATCCCGGACGCGTTGCGTCCCGACCTCCGCCACGCCGACGAGATCGCGGGCCGGGTGAAGGTGCGCGAGGACGCGCCCGCCGTCGGCCGGTCGCTCCGAGACCTGAGCCTGCCGACGGAGACCGGCATGTGGCTCATCGCGATCCGCCGCGGGACCGATTGGGAGTTCGATCCGAAAGCGGACTCCGTCGTCTCGGTCGGCGACGTGCTGCTGTTTCAAGGCCCCGAGGAGGGCGTGAACCTGATCCGGGAGCTCGCGGCGGCGCCGCCGCTTCCGCCCGGGCCGGAGAACGAGGGGCCGCCGCTCTCGGAGCTCGATCGCGCCGTCGACATCCTCGTGGAGATGAAGAACACCGCCGAGGCAGCCGTCGGGCTCGCGTACTCCACGTTGCTGTTCAACGAGCGGTCCCTCGCCGCGGAGGTGAGCACGCTCGAGTCGCGGAGCGACATCCTCCACGACGAGCTGGAGTCCTGGGTGCTCCGTGCCGCCCCCGAGGCGCGCGACCCGGACGAGCTCCGCGGGCTGTTGCGCCTCGCCTCGGCGAGCGAGACGATCTGCGACGCGGCGCGCGACATGACGTGGTACGTCGAACGCGGCGAGGAGCTCCACCCGGTCGTGCAGATGGCGCTCGAGGAGACCGAGGAGACGGCGGCCGAGACCGTCGTGCAGTCCGGCTCGCAGGCCGACGGCCGTTCGCTGAAAGAACTCCAGCTCGAGACCGAGACCGGCATGTTCGTCCTCGCCGTCCAGCGAGGCCGGAGATGGACGTATCAGCCCAGGCCGCGGTTCGTCCTGGAAGCCGGCGACCGCGTGATCTCGATCGGCCCGGAGGAGGGCGCGGAGGAGCTCGAGCGCCTCTTCGGCGACGGCGCCCGAGCTGTCGAGGCTCCCTGATTTTCGGGTGTTTCCAAGCGCGGCGACTGGGTTAGGCTTCGCCCGTGACTACTTCGGATGGACTATCCGGCGATAGCCCGGGCAGCGGGATCTTCCGGCAGGTAGCCGACACGCTCGTCGACCTGACGCGAGCGGCGAGGACCGGGGCGCAGCCCGAGGCGATCCGCGTCGCCCACACGGCCCTCCGAGACCAGTGGGAAGCCGCCGCGAACGACGCCACGGAGGCCGGAGCGGGGTCCGTCGACCGCTTCGAGACGGTCGCCGCGGCGCTCTGCGTCGACGCGTATCGGCCCGCGCTCGAGTGCCTCTCCCTCGGACGTGACGCGACCCGCGAGCTGGAGACGGCGCGCGACGCCCTCCGATGCCTGATCCGCGCCCGGGACGCCTTCGTGGCGGGAGATCCGACGATGGTGCGGCGATGGTTCCGCCTCGCCGAGATCACGGTCGCGATGGAGGCGGAGCGCTCGGCGAAGGACGACCGTGACTGACACCGTCGCCGACGCGCCACGGGCCGTCATCAGCCAGCGCCGTGAGTTCGCGATCATCATCGTTCTGAGCCTGCTCGCCGTCTCGATGATCGTCGTCGCGTCGGCCACGAACTCCTACGTCCCGCTCTTCTTCGCGTGGGTTCCGTACCTGGGAATCCCGCTCGTCGTCTCGCGCCTCGACCGGGCTCGCGCCTCCGCCGCCCCTGCCCCGCCGGTCGGCGGACCCGTGCCGCCCGCCGATATCGACGCGAAACCGGACGCGCGCGACAGCGATGCACCCGAGGACGTGATGGACACCGAACCACGCAGCGACCCGACGCGCGAAGACGAGGACGACCGCTAGAGGCGGACGTCGGAGAAGCGGAGGTCCTCCTGCGCGAGGCGAAGCTCCTCCACCTCGGCCGCCCCCAGTTCCGCCAGCCTCGCGAGCATGCGGTCGATCAGCCACTCGGGCGCGGACGCCCCGGACGTCAGCCCGACCACCTCCGCGCCTCGCAACCACGCCGGGTCCACCTCCGTCTCGTCGTCGACGAGGTGGGCCGGCGTCCCCAACGCCTCGGAGACCTCCACGAGCCGGTTCGAGTTCGAGGAGTTCTTCGACCCGATCACGATGACGACGTTCGCGCGAGGAGCGATCGCCTTCACGGCGTCCTGACGGTTCTGCGTCGCGTAGCAGATGTCGTCCTTCGGCGGCGCGGAGATGGAGGAGAACCGCCGCTTGAGCACCTCCACGATCTCGTCGGTCTCGTCGACCGAAAGCGTCGTCTGCGTGAGGTACGTGAGGCGTTCCGGGTCGGGCACCTCGACGGTCCGAGCCTGCTCGACGTTCTCGACGAGGATCGTGCGGTCGGGTGACTGCCCGGTCGTGCCGACGACCTCCTCATGACCGCCGTGGCCGATCAGCAGGATCGTGCGGCCCTCGCGGGCGAAGCGGCGCGACTCGAGGTGCACCTTCGTAACGAGCGGGCACGTCGCGTCGACGACGGTGAGCCGGCGGCCGCTCGCGTTCTCGTAGACCTCCGGCGCGACTCCGTGGGCCGAGAGGACGACGACCGCTCCCGCAGGCACGTCGGTCTCCTCCTCGACGAAGATCGCGCCCTTGGCCTCCAGGTCACGCACGACGTGGAGGTTGTGCACGATCTGACGCCGGACGTAGACGGGAGGGCCTGAGCGCTCCAGCGCGCGCTCCACGGCGTCGACGGCGCGCTCGACGCCTGCGCAGTACCCTCGCGGAGCAGCCAGCAGCACCTTCACCAGGCCATGGTAGCCGCGCCTCGAGGCTCCTCCGAGGCCCGAACCGACATGTCATACGAACGTTGTCGTATGTCGGTGGCCCCCGGTACCCTGACCCGGCCGGACGATCGTCCGAACCCTCCCTCTCGCACCGTGCGAGCTTCCGCTTGCCCTGAAGGCTCGAGCGCGCGCGTGCTGGGTGTGACGGCGGCCGGCAGGCATGCAGTCAGGTCGCCCGTCGACGCACCCAGGAGGTGATCCAGCACCCACGACCTACCGCGGGCCCGGAGGCAAGCCGAGAGGTGAGGCTTCCGGGCGTGGACCAAGCACGTCGTCCACCGCGGGGGTGAAATCCCCATGGAACGATTCGCCCACATCGGGCGTCGCCGTATCGCGACGCTCCTCATCGGCTTCACCCTGCTCGCGCTTCCGCTGTTGTTTCGCGGAGCGCCCGCGGGCGCTCATCCGAGATCGCAGATCTCGAGCCGCGTCTGCAACGTCCCATGGCAGCGCGGCAAGCACCAGGTCAAGCGGTTGATCCATTGCGCCGCCCACCGCTGGAGGGTCCCCGGAGGACCTCGCAAGGCCATGAGCGTGGCCCGCTGCGAGTCCGGGTTCCGTCCGCACGCCTACTCGGCAGGGAACGGCGGCGTCTTCCAGCAACGCGTCGTCTACTGGCGCGGCCGGGCTCGCCGGTACGGCTTCCGCGGATGGTCGGTCTACAACGGCCGCGCGAACGTCATCGTCTCGATCCGCATGGCGCACGCGACCGGCTGGGGAGACTGGTCGTGCGCCTGAGCTCACGTCAGCCTCGACGGTCGGTGACCGGGCCGCGGGAGGGAGGCGCCGCCTTGACGGCGGCTCGAACCTCCTGCGGCCCGGAGACGACCACCGACGCGCCGGAGAGCTCACGATCGGCGATGACCCGCATCCCGGGGAACCGCTCGCGCAAAAGAGTTGTCAGGGCCTCGAACGCCCCGAACGTCACGACGACGTGCGGCCGCTCCGAGTCGACGATCGCGATGGCGTCTTCCACGCTGGTCGCGCCCGGCGTGAGCTCCCACTCCGCCGAGACCGCCGCAGCGCGCAGCGTACGAAGCGACGCGTCGTCCTCCGCGACGACGAGCACCTTCAGCGCACGGCACATCCCCTAGCCCACCTCCGTCGTCACAGCCAGCCCTTGCGCCGGAACACCAGATAGAGCCCGAACGCCGAGACCGCCATCAGTCCGAGTGCGAGCGGATAGCCGACCGCCCAATGGAGCTCCGGCATCCCCTGGAAGTTCATCCCGTAGATGCCCGCGATCAGCGTCGGAACGAGGATGATGGCGCCCCACGACGTGAGCGACTTCATCACCTGGTTCATGCGGTTGGAGATCTGCGACAGCTGCGCTTCGAGCGCCGAGGTCAGCAGGTCACGGATGTTGTCGGCGAAGTCGCTCGCCCGGATCACGTGGTCAAGGACGTCGCGGAAGTACGGCGCCATCGCCGGCGTCACGAACTCCGGCATCTCGAGTGCGCGGTCGAGCGCTTCTCGCAACGGCACGATCAGCCGCCGGAACCGCACGACCAGCCGCTTCATCCGGAAGATGTCCTCCTGGACGTCCGGGTCCGGCGTGTCGGCGAACACGCGGTCCTCGATGTCGTCGCCGAGGTCCTCCAGCTGGTCGATCACGTCGAAGTAGCCGTCGACGATCTCGTCGAGGAGGAGGTACAACAGGAACGCGCCGCCCTCCTCCGTGAGGTGCTCCTGGTGCTCGAGGCGCTCCTTCACTCGAGAGAGATCGAACGCCGGCGCGTACCGAAGCGTCACCATGAACCGCTTGCCGAACAGCACGTGGACCTCGCTGTCCACGAGCGTCGCCTTGTCCTGCAACCGGAACGCGTGGACGACGAGGAACGAGTAGGTGTCGAAGACCTCGAGCTTCGGTCGCTGGCCGCCCTCCCGGTTGTCCTCCATCGTGAGCGGATGGAAACCGAACTGCCGCTCCAGGAGATCGAGATCCGCCTGGGTCGGCTCCTCGATGTCGAGGAGGATCTTCGGGCCCTCGCCCTTCAGGTGGTCCTTGATCGTCTCGGGGTCGCAGTGTGCGTCCTCGAGCTTCCCGTCGCGGTACAGGCGGCACGTGAGCATGCATGGAAGCGTAGCCGAGGCTCGGGCTCGGTAGACTCCCCTGCGTCACGCCCGCCATGTCCGACGCCCGAGCATTCCTCCGTTTCTGGCACGCGCTCGACACCGCCATGGAGCGCGTCGTGGGAACCCCGTGGGGCGCCGTGGTCTCCGATGCTCGGTTCCCGACGATCTGGGACGTCAACTACGCGCGGGTCGACGTGGAGCGCGACGTCCGGCTCGCGGAAGTGCGGAGCGTTCTCGACCGCGAGCTCGCTCGGACCGGGTCGCGGCACGAGCACATCGTGTGCTTCTGGCCGGAGCTCCAGACCGGTTTGCTGAGCGAGCTCGGCCGCAGCGGGAACCGCATCTCGTGGGACATCGTGATGATCCACCGCGGCGGAGTCCCCGACCCGCCCCGGGTGGCGGTCGAGGAGGTCAGCGTCTTCGACGACCCGTTCTGGGCCGCCGTGCGGACCTCGCTCGCCGCCTTCGACGTCACGGAGCCGGCGTCGCTCGACCAGCTGATGCACCTCGAGCGCGAGGTCGCGCTCCCCGACGGCAAACGGTGGTTCGCGATCCGCACCTCCCCCGCGGAGGACCCGCTCGCGCTCGGCGCACTGATCGAGCACGAGGACGTCGCCTACCTCGATCACATCGTGACGGTGCCGGAGGCGCGCAGACGCGGGTACGGGTCCGCAATGGTGAGGAAGATCGTCCAGGTCGCCCGCGACGACGGCATGAAGCTGATCACGCTCCTCGCCGACCGCGGGGGCAAGCCCGCGGAGCTTTACCGCCGCCTCGGGTTCGAGGACCTCACGTACCTCGCGAGCTCCGTACGGAGGCTCCCTGAAGTCCAGGAGCCGTAGCGCAGAACTGACACAATGGCGCGCGCCCAGCCCACGCGGACTCGGATGAGGAGAGGACCATTGAAACTCAAGATCTCGCAACGACCCGAGGAGTTCTTCTCGCTCTTCACGGAGTCGGCGAGGAACCTGCGGGCCGCCGCGGAACTGCTCACGGACCTCATCGAGGACTACCGCGACGTGGAGCTGAAGGCGAGCCGGATCCGCGACCGGGAGCACGAGGGCGACGAGATCACCCACGCCATCATCCGCCGACTCAACACGACGTTCGTGACGCCGATGGACCGGGAAGATATCTATCTGCTGGGCTCCGCCCTTGACGATGTCCTCGACGCGGTCGAAGCGGTCTCAGACCTGTTCAATCTCCACCACATCGAGTCCCCCCTGCCTGAGATGAAGGCGCAAGCCGACGTCCTCCTGCAGGCGACGAAGCAGACCGAGCGGGCGCTCGAGGCTCTGCCGCGGATGCAGCGAGAACAGCTCGAGCCCTACTGGGTGGAGATCAACCGGCTGGAGAACGAGGGCGACAAGCTGTACCGACGCGCAGTCGCGGATCTCTTCTCCGGCGACTACAAGGCGATGGACGTTCTCAAGTGGAAAGAGGTCATCGAGAACCTCGAGGAGGCGATCGACGGCCTCGAGAACGTCGCCAACATCATCGAGTCGATCGTCCTGAAGAACGCCTGAGCGGAGCGCCTCATCGCGACTCGGGTGGTTCCCGGCGCAAACGAGCTCGCCGGTCGGCCGCCAGCTCCTCCACGGCGAGCAGGACCGCCCAGAAGATCGCGAGCCCCGCGCACCCGAGATTGACCCATCGGAACTCCGACGGGGAGGCGGGAAGCAGAGCGAGACAGACCACGGCGGTTCCCAGGAAGAACAGCGGCCGCCGCCCGATCCTCACGCGAACCACCGGAAGGGCTGGAACGCGAGCCAGGCGATCACGAACGAGCCGGGGATGGTCAGGATCCACGCCCACACCACGCGACTCGCGACTCCCCATCGAACGGCCGAGAGCCGCTGCGTCGTGCCGACACCGACGATTGCGCCCGTGATCGTGTGCGTCGTCGACACGGGGATCCCCGCATGCGCCGTGAAGAACAGGGTAGCCGCGGCCGCGGTCTCCGCGCTCATCCCGCCGACCGGCTGCAGCTTGGTGATCTTCGAGCCCATCGTGTGAACGATCCTCCAGCCGCCGAAGAGCGTTCCCAGCCCGATCGCGGTGTGGGCGGAGAGCACCACCCAGAGCGGCACGCCGGACGTCGCCGGAACGATCCCGTTGGCGATCAGGAGCACGAGGATGACGCCCATCGTCTTCTGCGCATCGTTCGCTCCGTGGCCCAGGCTGAAGGCGGCGGCCGAGACGAGCTGCGCGCGGCGGAAGCCACGATTCAGCCGCTCGACCTTGCGGTTCCGATGGAAGACCCAGTAGACGGTCACCATGATCGTGAACGCGAGAAGCAGCCCGATGATGGGCGACAGGACGATGAAGACGGCGATCTTCTGGTAGCCACTCAGGATGAGCGCTCCCCAGCCGGCATGCGCCACGGCCGCCCCTCCCATCGCGCCGACCAGGGCGTGGGAGGAGCTCGTGGGCAGGCCGACGTACCACGTGATCACGTCCCAGGCGATCGCGCCGAGCAGCCCCGCCACGATGACGCTGTTCGTGAAGACGTGCGGTTGCACGAGGTCCGTGGCGATCGTCGCCGCGACCTTGGTGCCGAAGATCAGGAACGCCGCGAAGTTGAAGAACGCAGCCCACGCCACGGCGAGACGAGGGGAGAGCACGCGGGTGGAGACGACCGTGGCGATGGAGTTCGCAGCGTCGTGGAACCCGTTGAAGAAGTCGAAACCGAGCGCCACCGCCACGATGAGAACGACCTCGAGAGTCATCCGCCGATCAAGCCTGTTTCAAGGCGATCGATTCGATGATGTTGGCGATGTCTTCGCAGCGATCCATCGCCGTCTCCATCTCCCGCAGCAGGTCCTTCCATCTCAGGACGTCCATCGGGCGGTAGTCCCCCGAGTACAGCTCCGCCACGCCCATGCGGTAGATCCGATCTCCCTCCCGCTCCAGACGCTTGATGTCCGCCCACGATCGCTCGACGCCTCCGAGATCCTGGAGACCCCGCACGGCACGGGCCACCGCGCGGGTGGCCCGAACGAGGACCTCCGCTTGTTGGCGGAGTTGCGGGATCGGTTCCTCGATGCCGTGCAGGACGAGGAGGTCCGAGACGGCCTCCTGCGCGTCGAGGACGTCGTCGATGGCAGAGGCCAGCTGGTGGATGTCGTGGCGGTCGAAAGGTGTGACAAACGTCGTGTTCAGCGTCTCGAGGATCTCATGGGTCGTGTCGTCGCCGGCATGCTCGAGGTCTTGGATCCGCGCCGCCCCGCGCTCCGCGCGGCTCGTGTCTTGGACCATCGCCAACAACTCGACGGCGCCTGCCGCCGCGGTGTCGGCTGCGCGTTCCAGCAGATCGAAGAACGCTCGCTCGCGCGGGATGACCTGGAAGACCACGCTCGGGAACCTCCTCCGGCCGAAAGCCGTGCGGACCCTACAGAGCCGTGGTCGCCGTGTCTACCTCACGGGCCCCCATAGCGCTGGGGCGTCGTGTAGATCGGGCCGGGCGGACAGTCGGTCCGCAGCGGAAGCGGATCCGGAGGCCGCGGCTGCTGGTGCCAGTTGAAGTCGTAGCTGAGGTCGTTCGGCCCGGCATCCCGTTTGGAGAGCTGCGTCAGATGCCAGTTGTCCTCGATGAAGCGCAGGACCGTGGAGAACTCTCCGACGTGGGAGTCGACGACGCCCTGTTTCGCGTACGGAGAGATCATCAGGAGCGGCACCCGCATGCCCAAGCCGAAACCGTCGACCTGCGGCGGCCGCACGTGGTCGTAGAACCCGCCGTAGTCGTCCCACGTGACGAAGATCGCGGTGCTCTTCCACATCGGCGAGTTCATGATCGCGTCGATCACCTTGGTCGACCAGTTCTCGCCGTTGCAGAGGCTGTACTCGGGGTGCTCGGAGACCTCGTAGCGCGGCGTGACCCACGTCACGGGCGCGAGCCGCTGGTCGCGGATGTCGTTGACGAGGTTGTCGACCGGAAACACGTGTTGGCGCCAGCGCTCGGGATCGTTCCGGTAGCGGTCGATCGCGGAGTACGCCGACCACAGATAGCCGTTCTGCATCGGGGTGGCGGAGTAGAACGACCACGGGATCTGCTTGCGGGAGAGGAGATCCCCCTCCGTCAGGAAGTCGAAGCACGGGCGTACGTTGCTCGTTCCACCCTCCGAATCCTCGAGCGTCACGTACGCGCCCTCGACGGAGTCGCATCCCCAGGCCTTCCAGAAGCCCAGCGAGTGGCGGGCGGCGAGCAGCCGCCGATCCTGGACGGGGTTGTCGTGCGCGCCGCCCGAGGTGGCGGCGATCGCGTACAGGTGATTCGGGAACGACGGCCCCTGGGCGGAGGAGAAGAAGTTGTCCGCGAGGACGTTCTGCCGCGCCCAGTGCCAATAGTTCGGCAGCTCGTCCTTGGAGAGTTGGGTGTACGCCCACCGGTCGCTCGCGGCGTCTCGATTGAACCCGTCCATCTTTCCGTCGTCGTAGGCGGTGAGCGAGCACTCGTAGCAGTGCTCGACGTCGACCGGCAGCTGATCGGGACTCCGCGTGAGCGGCCGGCGCACCCCGTGATCCATCCCGAAGGTCGCACCGTTCGCGCCAGGGAACGTGCCGAACATGTTGTCGAACGTGCGGTTCTCCTTGATCAGGAACACGACGTGCTTGATCGGCCAGCGCGTCTGGATGGACCCGGCGCCCGCGCGCGCGGGACGCCCGGACGGCAGCAGTGGTGGCGCCTCCGGTCCGGGCGGCGGCGGGCTCGTCCGGTCGACGCAGGAGGCCGCGACCGCGAGGACGACGACCGCGGCGAGGACGCCCCGGAGGCGGGGCGGGAGGCGGAACACGAGCGGGGATGCTATCTGAGCGTCGGCCGCACGGCGCTCAGTCGACGAACTTGTAGCCCAGACCGCGGACCGTCACGAGGTGCACAGGCTGATGCGCATCGCGCTCGATCTTGCGCCGTAGTCGTTTCACGTGCACGTCGAGCGTCTTCGTGTCTCCGAAGTAGCCGGGGCCCCACACCTCCTCGATCAGGAAGTCGCGGGTGAGCAGGCGGCCCTTGCGGCGCAGGAACGCCTCCAGGAGCTCGAACTCCTTGGGCGGCAGCGCGACGTCATCGCCGGAGACGCGGACCTCGTGCGTCGCCACGTCCATCTCGACGGGACCGCCGGTGAGGACCTCCTCCTCGCCCGCCGCCGGGCGCGGCTGCGTCCGGCGGAGGTTCGCCCGTACCCGCGAGATCAGCTCGCGGATCGAGAACGGCTTCGTGACGTAGTCGTCGGCGCCGAGCTCCAGGCCCGTGACCTTGTCGGCCTCCGAGTCCTTGGCGGTCACCATGATGATCGGCACGTCGGACTCGGCTCGGATCGCGCGACAGACGTCCAGGCCGGAGAGCTCCGGCAGCATCAGGTCGAGGATCACGAGCGCGATCGGCTCCGCGCGGAACCGCTCGAGCGCTCGGACGCCGTCGCCGGCGACCGTCACCGTGAACCCCTCTCGTTCGAGGTTGTAGCGGATCGAATCCGAGAGCGACGCCTCGTCCTCGACGATCAGGACGTGGGCCGTGCGCTCAGTCGGTTTCCGTTGAGATTGCTTCGACTGGGTGGGAAGCATCCGTGAACTCCCTGAACTCTCCGGTGAGGAGGAACCCCACCTGCTCCGCGATGTCGACGGCGTGGTCGCCGACGCGCTCGAGCTGGCGGGCGACGACGTTCATCCGCAGCCCCCAGTCGAGACGATCCGGGTCGTCGCTCAGTGCCGCGACCTCCTTGTACATCCCCATGTTCAATCGGTCGACGGGATCGTCCATCTGCGGCAATCGAAGGCATAGCTCGAGGTCGCGCCTCGCGAAGGCCTCCAGCGACAAACGGATCATCGGGCGCACGACGTCGCTCATCTCCTGCAGATGCGACACGACCGTCTCACTTCCCGGCAGATCGCGCACCGCAACCGCGATCTTGGCGATGTTCACCGCCATGTCGCCGATCCGCTCGAGATGCAGGTTGATGTGCATGATCGCCGAGACCAGCCGGAGGTCGCTCGCGACCGGCGTCTGGGTCGCCAGGAGCGCGAGGATCCGCCGTTCCAAGTCGAGATACAGCCGGTCGATCTCGTCGTCGGCGGCGATCACCTCCCGCGCGAGCTCATCGTCGCGACGCGTGAGCGCGTCGGTCGCGCGCCCGACCGACTCCTCCGCGAGCTTGCCGAGGACGAGCACCTCCGCCTCCATGGAAGCCAGCTCGTCGTGGAACCGCTGCCGCGTCTCCTGCATCAGCCGAACCGCCCGGTCACGTAGTCCTCCGTCCGCTTGTCGTCCGGCCTCGTGAACATCTTCTGGGTGGGACCGAACTCCACGACCTCGCCGTAGAGCATGAACAGCGTCCAGTCGGACACGCGCGCAGCCTGCTGCATGTTATGGGTCACGATGATGACGGTGTATTTCTCCTTGAGCTCGCTGATCAGCTGCTCGATCCGAAGCGTCGACGCGGGATCCAGCGCCGAAGCGGGCTCGTCCATCAACAGAACCTCCGGCTCGACCGCCAGCGCGCGAGCGATGCACAAGCGTTGTTGCTGGCCCCCGGAGAGGCGCGCTCCCGGATCGCCCAGCCGGTCCTTCACCTCGTCCCACAGCCCCGCCTGCTCGAGAGCGCGCTGCCCTCGGTCGGAGAGCTCGGACCGCGACAAGCGACCGCCGAGCTTGAGGCCCGCAACGGCATTGTCGAGGACGCTCATCGTCGGGAACGGGTTCGCGCGCTGGAACACCATGCCGATCCGCCGGCGGATCTCCACCGGGTCCGTGTCGGCCGCGTAGATGTCTTGGCCGTCGAAGAGGACCTTGCCCGAGACTCTCGCCCCGCGAACCTCCTCGTGCATGCGGTTGAGGCATCGAAGGAGCGTCGACTTTCCGCAGCCCGAGGGGCCGATGATCGCGGTCACGGCGCCCGTGTCCGCCGAGGCGTCCACGTCGCGGAGCACTTGCTTGGCGCCGAACCACGCGTTCAGACCGGAAGCTTCCAAGCGCTTCAACCCATCCTTCGCTGTTGGCGGGCCGACAAGAGTCTCGCTGATATCGATAGGACCAACACCCCCACCAGCAGCATAATCGCGCCTCCCCAGGCGAAGGTGTGCAGCGCCTCCACCGGCGTCCGCGCGTAGTTGTAGATCCGGAGTGGCACCGCGTCGGTCGGCTGGTTCGGGTTCGTGTTGATGTAGTCGTTCCCGAGCGCGGTGAGCAGGATCGGCGCCGTCTCCCCGAGGCCGCGCGCGACCGCGAGCATGATCGCCGTCAAGATCCCGGCCCCTGCGGTCGGGATCACGATCCGCAGGACCACCTTCCACCGAGGGACGCCGAGCGCGAGCGCGCCCTCTCGGAGCTCGGGGCTGACGAGGCGCAGGATGTCCTCGGTGGCGCGAACGATGATCGGCCACATCAGGACCGCGACCGAGAGGGACCCGGCGATCGCCGAGAAGTGCCCCGTCGTGACCACGAACACCGCCCAGATGAACGCCCCGGCGACGATCGAGGGCGTCGACAGCAGCGTCTCCGCGACGAAGCGGACGACGGCGGCGAACTTCCCGCGGCCGTACTCGGAGAGATAGACCGCCGTGAGGACGCCGAGCGGGATGGCGATCAACGCGGCGATGCCGACGATGATGCCGGTCCCGATGAACGATTGGACGATGCCCCCGGAGGAGGCGTCGAGCGGGCCCGCCGGCTCCTTGGTGAAGAAGTTCACCGACAGCGCGTGCCAGCCGCGGCTCACGACGTAGACCGTGATGATCGCGAGCGGTATCAGCGCGAGCGCCGCGCAGAACCAGATGAACGCGGTGAACGCGGTGTCCTTCGCCTTGCGCGCCGAGGAGAGGCCGAGCGGACGCGTCGAGGTCGCCGCGATCATCAGGCCGACCCCAGGGAGGGCTGCTCGCTCGCAAGCTCGGTGTCGCCGCCGGACAGGATCTTCTCCGTCCGCCGCACGAGGAGCCGCGACATCACGGCCATCAGGAACGCGATCGTGACGAGGATCAGCGCGAGCGCCATCAGGGCCGAGCGGTGGATGTCGCTCGTCGCCTCGCGGAATTCGCTCGCGATCACCGACGGGATCGTCGAGGCCTGGCCGAAGAGCGAGAGCCCGATGTGCCGGCCGCCGCCGATCACCATCGCGACGGCGATCGTCTCTCCGAGCGCACGTCCGAGGCCGAGGACGCTCGCGCCGACGATGCCACTCCGCGCGTACGGAAGCACCGCCATCCGGATCGTCTCGTAACGCGTTGCGCCGAGAGCTTTTGCGCCCTCGCGGATCTCCCGGGGCACGACCGCGATGACCTCACGGCTCACGGCAGTGACGATCGGCAGGATCATGATCGCGAGGATCACGCCCGCAGTGAGGAGGTCGCCGCCGTTCGGATTCCCGCTGAACAGGCGGCCGACCACGGGGACCTTCCCGATCGTGCTCTGCAGGAACGGCTCCAGGTGGTGGTCGAACACCGGCTTCAGGACGAACAAGGCCCACAGTCCGTACACGACGCTCGGGATCGCAGCGAGGAGATCGACGAATGTCGCGAGCGGCGCGCGCAACCATCCGGTGCTCGACTCGTTCAGGAGCACCGCGAGCCCCACCGCGACCGGCACTGCGAGGACGATGGAGATCGCCGACGTGACCATCGTCCCGAAGATGAAGGGAAGCGCGCCGAACTCCTCGCGCCCCTGCACGGGGTTCCAGTCCCGTCCGATGATGAAGCTCAGGCCGTATCGCCCGAGCGCCTCCCGGCCGTCGCTGCCGAGGACGTAAAGCAGCAGCCCGAGCAGCGCGATCAGCCCGACCGCCAGCAGCGCCGTCGAGCCGCGGAAGACGCGGTCCCCGAGACGGCCGCGTCGCCGGCTCCCGCTTCGGGGAGCCGGCGACTCGGGCCCGGTCCGTTCGGCGGTCGCTACAGAGTGGCTCACATCGACGACGGGGCGACCGCCTGTCCCTGGTACTTCACGTTCGACAGCTGCTGGAGCGACTCCTGCGCG
>JBJMLN010000076.1:0-54484 GCA_045805285.1 Actinomycetota bacterium
CGCGAGCGGAGCGGTGAACACCGGCTCCCCGCGGCGGACGCGCCGGACGGCCTCCACGAGCTCCTCCGAGAAGGACGTCGTGACCGGCACCCCCGAACACGCGGTCGTCTCCCGGACCGCTTCGAACCAGCCGCGGAACGGAACCGGAGTCCAACCCCAAGACGTCGTTGCCGCCTCCGAGGAGGAAGGTCGCCGAAACCACGCCCGTACACGTGACGGGCGAACGGTAGCCCCGGCGGACCCTCGGCGCGTTCGCATCCGGCTCCCGCCCGCATGTCGTTCGCTGCAGCGAGGAAGGACATCCGCCGTCCCGCCGGACGCATCCGTCGAGGACGGAACCACGGTATCGACCGCACCGGGAGCGCTCCGATACGTCAGGAGACCGGCGACGACCCGCACCGACGCTCTCCCGTCTGCGCTCGCGCGACGGGGCTCGCTGCGAAGACAGCGACAAGCAATGCTGCAACCACGCTCGCGTGCACGATCCGTTTCGACATGCGCCGGCCGTACGGGCCCCTGTGCCACCGCACCAGAGGCAAAAGGCTGCAATCGAGACTGCCGGAAGTGCCCAGTCCCCATGACTACGGCGCCTTGTCGAGACCCCGCTGGATCGCGTAGCGCATCAGCTCGTATCTCCGCCGCAGCTGGAGCTTCGACAGGATGTTCTGCACGTGGTTCTGCACGGTCTTGACCGAGATGAAGAGCTGCTCGGCGATCTCCCGGTACGTGTAACCCTTCGCGACGAGCTTGAGGATCTCGTTCTCGCGCGGCGTCAGCACCGGCTCGCCGGAGCTCGCGGTCGAGACGCGACGGAACTCCGAGAGCAAGAGCCCCGCGAGCGGAGCGGTGAACACCGGCTCCCCGCGGCGGACGCGCCGGACGGCCTCCACGAGCTCCTCCGACGTCGCGCTCTTCAGGATGTAGCCCGCCGCGCCGACCTTGACGGCCTCCAGCACGTCGGACTCCTCCGCCGACGCGGAGAGCACGAGGATCTTGATGTGGGGCGACTCCTCCACGATCTGGCGGATCGCGTCGACACCGCTCACACCGGGCATGCGGAGATCCATCAGCACGAGATCCGGCATCGCCTCGCGCGCCTGCTCGATCGCGTCGCCGCCGTCGCTCGCCTCCGCGACGACGGTCGCCGCGCCGGAATGCTCGAGGTCTCCCTTGACGCCGTCGCGCCACACGGGGTGGTCGTCCACAACCATGATGCGGATCGGGTCGCCGTCCGAGGTCTTCGCGCTCATCCCACGGGCTCCTCGGCCGGCAGACGGAACTCCACCTCGGTGCCGCTGCCGGGAGAGCTCCGCACCTCGATGGTGCCCCCGAGCTCCTCGATCCGTCCCTTCATGCTTCCGAGGATGCCGAGCTTGCCCTGCGACCGCAACGCCTGCTCGTCGTAGTCGAAACCGATGCCGTCGTCTCGGATCGCGATCGCGACGATGCCGTCCTCCTCCTCCGCGTACAGGGAGATGCGCGACGCCGCGGCGTGCCGGGAGACGTTCTCCAGCGCCTGGCGAACGGCGAGCGAGAGCCCGTCGACCTGCGCGGCCGGCAGCCAGATCGGACCGGTCGCGCTCACGACGGGATGGATGCGGTCGAGACGCGCGGCCTCCTTCTCCACCGCGTCGCGGAGGGACGCCATGCCGACCGGCGGCTCCTCCGGCTCGCGCACGATCAGGCCGCGGAGGACCTCCTCCTGCTTGCCCGCCATCTCCGCGAGCTCGCCCACGGCCTCGCCGGAGACCATCCCCTGCTTCGACAGCTCCTTGCCGCGTTTATGCACGAGCGCGAGCGCCTGCAACACGTGGTCGTGGATCGCGCGCGCCATCGACTCGCGCTCCGCGAGGCGGGCGGCGCGTTCTCGTTCCTGCATCGCGACCGCGTTCGCCTCCCGAAGCGCGTCGCCGGAACGGTCGACGAGCAACGCGACGAGACCGGCCGCGACGCCGGCCGCGAGGTAGTACACGCAACCGCTCAGGAACGCCTGCAGCTGGTTGCCGTTGAGCGTCGAGAGCTCGATCCCGTTCACCGGTCGCGCCAGCGCAAGCGCGGCGCAGAGCGAGATCGCGCATCCGGCGCCGGCGAACGTTCCGAACTCCGCGCCCCACATCAGCGCGGTGCTCGCGGGGTACGCGGCGGTGAAGAACGGGTGCGTGCTGATCACGCCGCCGTGCTCGAGTGCCGCGCCGCTTAGCAAGACGAACACGAACGAGATCACGAGGTCGAGCCAGAGCGCCGGGTGCTTCCACCACGATCGCGTGATCGTCAGGAACAGCGTCCAGGAGACGGCGACGGTCACGAGCCCCCACGCGAGGTACGGCCGCTCGTACCCGCGCGTCGTCGAGACGAGGAACACCATCCAGATGCAGGAGGCGAACCGGAACGCGAGGATGCCCATCCACAGCCCGGAGCGGCCGGCCTCGAGACCGGTCCGCGGATCCTTCCGATCCGCGGCGTCGACGGCGGGTCTCATGGGTTCGGGTCTCCTCCGGGAGGCGCGGGCACGGCCTCCACAGGAGGAAGCGTAAGAACGGCCGGGCACAGTGACAAGAGCAGAATCACCTACGGCGCCTGCCGTTTCGCCCCACGCACGCTGCCGGCGTTTCGTGCCCGCGCAAGTGCTCTGCGGGGATCTTCGAGGGCCTACGGAGTGGCCGACACCCGGTTCGAGATCGCCCGCTCGATGACCGAGAGGATCTCGTCTCCGACCAGCTCGTCGCGCTGCATCAGGGCGTCGCGGAGCGCCGCAACGACGTCGCGGTTCTCCTCCAGGAGCGAGTTCACGCGGATCTTCTGCTGCGCGAGGATGTCCTCCGTCCGCTGCTTGCCGTCGGAGTCGGACAGCACCTTCCCGACGAGGTTCTTGCTGTCGATCGGACCTGCCGCGATCGCCTCGTAGGAGACGAGCGAGCCGGCCATGCCGAAGGAACCGACCATCTTCGCCGCAAGATCGGTCGCAGCGGAGAGGTCGCTCGCCGGTCCGGTTCCGGACTCGCCGAGGAACAGCTCCTCGGAGACGAGGCCGCCGAGCGCGATCGCGATCATCGCCTCGATCTCCGTGCGCGAGCGGAGGAAGCGCTCGTCGGTCTCGCCGTGGGCGAGCAGACCGAGCGCCTGCCGCCGCTTGATGATGGAGAGCACCTCCAGGCGTCGTCCCTTGCCGAGGAAGTACGCCACGGTCGCGTGTCCGGCCTCGTGCGTCGCGACGGAGGAGCGGTCGCCGTCGGTGTAGATGACGGGCTGCTTGATGCCGAGCTCCTCGGTGAGCTTCGCCTCGTAGACGTCGGAGACGTTCATCTCGCGGCGTCCCTCGCGGAGCGCGACGAGAAGGCTCTCGTCGAAGAGGTGCTCGATCATCACCGGCGTATAGCCGAAGGTGTCGTGCGCGAGCCTCTCTCGGACCGCGGGCTCATCGAGCTGCTGATGGTGGGACTTCCGATCGAGGAAGAAATCGATCAGGTCGGCGCGGCCCTGCTTCGTGGGGAGGTCGAAGTAGAGCCGCCGGTCGAAGCGTCCGGGACGGAGCAGAGCGGGGTCGAGCTGATCGGCGCGGTTCGTGGCGGCGATCAGCAGGATGTTCGTGTATTGCGGGCGTCGAGCCTTCAGCTGACGCTCCGGCGGGAGGTACGCATTGATCCAGGAAGTCACTCGCCCTTTGATCCGATCCCGCATCGGGGGCTCGTCGAACGACTGCAGCTCGATCAGCATCTGATTCACCATCGCGCTCGTGTCTCCTCCGCCACCGCCGAACATCGAGGCGGTGCGCGCGAGGGCCGAGCCGGCCTCCGTAGCCGATGCGTTCATGCCGCCGCGGACGCCTGCGACGGCGTCGATCTCCTCGATGAAACCGATCGCGCCTCCCTCCTTGCGGGCCACCTTGCGGAGCCGCTTGAAGAAGGAGCGGACGCGCCGCGCCGACTGTCCTTGCCACATCGAGGTGAACGACGGGGAGGAGATGAACAGGAACGGCACGCCGGCCTGCTTCGCCATCGCCTTCGCCAGGTACGTCTTTCCGGTTCCGGGCGGGCCCTCGAAGAGGATGCCGCGGCGCGGGTTTCCCCCAAGCTCGTTGCGGAACGTCGCGTAACCGAGGAAGACGTCGAGCGTGCGAACGACCTCGTCGACCTGCCCGTCCAGACCCCGCACGTCGGTCAGCCCGAGCTCGATCTGCTCGGGATGGATGACCATGTGCGGCGAGCGCCCGCTCATCATGGGGATCACCATCACGGCGACGATCAGCAACGGCAGCATGAGGATCGGCAGGATGAAGAGCAGGTTGGGCGGCAGAGTCGGAAGCGCGAACAGCATCGCTTCCGGCGGATGCGTCAGGAAGCGGTGCCAGAGCCACCAGTCGATCGCCGCAAGCGCGATCGCGAGGCGGTAGAGGCGCCTGCGCCGGCTGTGCTCCCTGATGCGAGCGACGTCCGCGCGCCCCTCCCGGAACACGGCCGATCCGAGGAGCGCCTCCGAGGTCGTGGAGGCGCCCTGACTGGCGGTCGCGGCGGCGGAGCGGGACGACGAACGTTTGAGGTTCAAGGGGCCTCCAGCCAGATCGTTGAGCGCGATTCCCTATACGGAAATGCTCGTACACCGTACCCCTGGCTACCTATGCTCCGCATCGGCCATTCGCCCTAGAGGCCGGGGCCGCGGGTCTCCTGCTGAACGCTGGGAGGCAAGCGGGCGAACGGCTATCGTGCGGCGATCCGAGGACGGGAGGTTCAGCCGGTCATGCCACGCACGAAACCCGTTCCCGCCCGACCCGGAGAGGCGAAGACGATCGGCGGCCTGTTGCGGAACCTCCGCAAGGCCGCCGGATACCGCTCCGTGCAGCTCGCGGCGGCGGCGCCCGGCTGCCCGGCGGCGCTCCAGACGATCTACTCCTACGAGCGGGGCGGACAGGTTCCGTCGCTGCGGCAGTTCCTCGATCTCGTGGAGTTCTTCGCGCTCGATCCACCCGCGCCGGCGAAGCCTTTGGAGGACGTCCGCGTGCAGGCGATCGCCGCGATCGCGAGGGCGCTGGAGCTGCCGGCGTTTCACGTCGCGGAAGCTCGCGAGCTGATGGCTCGCTTACAGCCGCCGCTCGAAGGCTCTCCCCGGCGCCGAACGACGACCCGGAAAGGCGGACGCAGATGACGGAGGCATTTCGGGAGTTCGACCACGTCGGCATCGCCGTCGACGACCTCGACGCGGCGGTCGAGCGGTATCGGAAGGTGCTCGGCGCCGACCCCGTCCATCGCGAGGTCGTCGAGCACCAGGGCGTGGAGGAGGTGCTCTTCGACGTCGGCGGGTCGTACGTGCAGCTCCTCGGCCACCGCGGACCGGATACCCCCGTCGGAAAGTTCCTCGCGAGCCGCGGACCGGGCATCCACCACATCGCCTATCGGGTGGACGATGTCGACGCGGCGCTGGAGACGCTCCGCGCGGCCGGCGCCCGCCTGGTCGACGAGTCGGGGCGTCCGGGGTCTCGCGGCACGACGGTCGCGTTCGTCCATCCCTCCACGCTGGGCGGCGTCCTGCTGGAGCTCGTGCAGGAAGGCGCGTGAGGATCGAACGCGCGAGAGAGAGCTCAACCGAGCTCGTGGAGGCGTTCCGCCGGCTCGTTCCTCAACTCTCGGAGACTGCGGAAGTCCCCGACGCAGCGAAGATCCAGAACATCGTCTCGTCGGACAGCACCTTCCTCCTCATCGCACGGTCCGAGGAGAAGCGGATCATCGGCATGCTGACGCTGGTCACCTTCGTCATCCCGACCGGCACAAGAGCCTGGATCGAGGACGTCATCGTCGACGATGAGCAGCGCGGACGCGGCATTGGGACCGCACTCGTCGAGGAGGCACTTCGCCTCGCTGCGGAATCGAGTGCACGGACGGTGGACCTAACCTCGAGACCGGATCGGGAAGTGGCGAACCGACTGTACGAACGGATGGGTTTCCGTAAGCGGGCGACGAACGTGTACCGGCGCGACCTCGACTGAGGTCTCCGCGCCGCTGTCTATTCGTTTTGCCAGTCGATCCAGCCGCCGAGGATCTCCGTCGCGTCGGCGAGGGACGTCACGACGGCGTCGGCTCGGCTTCGCTCGGGGGCCGTCTCCTCGATGCAGACGCGGATCGTGCGCATCCCGCGCTCGCTCGCCGGGATGATGTCGAGCTCCTCCACGTTGCCGAGGAAGACGCACTCGGTGGCGTCGCACTCCGCGAGCGCGAGCGCGCCGTCGAACATCGCGGCGTTCGGTTTCCGGAACCCAACGTCAAGCGAGGTGATGTAGTCGTCGACCAGCTCCGGGATGCCCATCCGTTCGAAGTCGAGCGCGCTGCTCGCTCCGTCCTTCCAGAAGGTGTTGGAGACGATGACGTTGCGCAGCCCCCGCTCGTGCGTCATCCGGAGGAGATCCAGCGCGCCCGGAAAGAACGTCGACTCCTCCACCGTGAGGAGACCCATCGCGCGGCGGACGATCTCCTGCGCCTCCTCGCCCTGCCGGCCGATCCGAGCCAGCGACGCGATGATCACCTCCGCCGTGCGCTGCGCCTCACCCGTCGGGAGAGCTTCGTTCGGCACCGCCTTCATCGCACCGAGGCGGAGATCCTCGACGAGCTGGACGGCGCCTTCGTTGGACAGGCTGAGCTCCGTCATCAGGATCTCGAGGCGTGCGACCTCGTCCTCGTCCGTCGGAGGGAGCCAGCCGTCGGGACGGAGCGTTCCACCGACGTCGAACAGCGCCGCGCGCAGCCGCGACAGTTCGCCGGTTACGGAACGTCCTTCAGGCCCTCGCGCGGCGCCGAGATTAACACCGACATGTTGCCCTCCGGGAGCTTGCCGTCTCCCATGAGCTGGTGGACGTGGCCGACCTCGTCGTAGCCGTACACGTGACCGAGCGCGGGATCGATCTTTCCGTCGACGACGAGCTGGTTGAACGCCATCGCCTGTTC
This sequence comes from Actinomycetota bacterium, assembly GCA_045805285.1. Lineage (GTDB taxonomy): Bacteria > Actinomycetota > UBA4738 > UBA4738 > JBJMLN01 > JBJMLN01. The sequence goes on from JBJMLN010000076.1 coordinate 6,930, forward strand.
GTCGTTGAACAGGTGTGAGCCCTGGAACCGCTTCTGGAGGTTCCACAGGAAGCGGAGGTCGACCGTCGCGCTGTAGCCGGTGGTTCCGGCACAGATCACGACCATCCCGCCGCGGTCGGCGACGAAGATCGACGTCGGGATCGTGTCCTCTCCGGGATGCTCGAACACGATCGCAGGGCTCTTGCGCTCGCCCGCCTGCTCCCAGATGGCCTTTCCGAACGCCTTCGCGCCGGAGAACCACTTCGCCCAGGCCTCGGAGTCCTTCCAGTGCGGCGGGACGCCCCAATGCTCGTACTCCTTGCGGTTGATGTAGCCGACCGCGCCGAGCTTCTTCGTGTACTCGCCCTTCTCGTCAGAGGACACGACCGTGACGGCCTTCGCGCCCGCGGCAGCGACCAGCTGCGTGGCGAGCGAGCCCAGCCCGCCCGCTCCGCCCCAGACGAGGACGACGTCACCCTCCTGGACGGTGTTCGGGGGCCAGCCGTGGAGCATGCGGTACGCGGTCGCACCGGTGAGCGTCGGCGCGGCGGCCTCCTCCCATGAGAGATGCGGCGCCTTCGGCATGAGCTGGTGCGCCTGCACTTTGCAGAACTGCGCGAAGGATCCCCACGCGGTGTCGTAGCCCCAGACGCGGAAGGAGTCGGCGAGACCGGGGTCTTCGCCGGCGGTCACCTGCGGATCGTCGAGGTCCCACTGGCCGGCGTGGACCGTCACACGGTCGCCGACGTTGGCGTTGCTGACGCCCTCGCCGAGCTTGTAGACGACCCCGGAAGCGTCGCTCCCGCCGATGTGGAAATCGGTCGGCTCCCCCCAGCGCGCCTGAGTCTTCGTGACGTCGACGGGGATGCCGCGCGCGGCCCACACGTTGTTGAAGTTGACTCCAGCGGCCATCACGAGGACGAGGGCCTCCTGCGGCCCGACCTCCGGAACGTCGATGACCTCGTCCTGGAACGCCTTCTCGGGCTCTCCGTACCGGTCGGGGCGGATCAGCTGCGCGTGCATCTGCGCGGGGACCTCTCCGATCGGGGGGATCTCGCCGACCTCGTACAAGGACTTCGCCACGGTTCTCACCTCGTCGCGTGCAGAGTGCGGATCGTCTCCGGTCGGAGACGGCGGAACCATAGGCGAGCCTCCGCGGGCCCGACAACCTCAGCGGGACCGGTCGTTACGAGCGCAGTAACCCTCCCGAGCGCCTCGGACGGAAGGCCCCGCCGAGGTCGTCCTGCGTGAACGGCCCGCTCGGTTCGCCGGTGGTCGCGTAGCGGTAGAGCGCGGCGTTGAAGACGCCGGTCATGGTCGTCCCGACGGTCGCGAGGACTACGACGCCGATGACCCCGACCGCGATGCCCAGCACCGGCAGGACCATCGCGAGCAGCACCGCGACGGCGAGCACGGGGATCGCGGCGAGGAACAGCACGAGGCCGATCGAGGCGTTCCCGACGAACTGCTCGCCCCAGCGCTGCTTGAACAGCGAGGCGGATCGCTTGATCGAGCCGACCGTGCCGAGCGGCTCGTAGAGCAGCACGGGTACGACGAAGAACGTGACCGCGCTCCACGCCACGCCGATGACGGCGATCACGATGCGCCCGATCAGTCCGGCCCGCTCCTCAACCGAACGGAGGACCAGCCCGACGCTCGCCGTCACCGCACTCCACGCAACGATCTTCCCGACGTGCGACCACGCGAGTCGCAGGCCGTCCGAGAGGCTCGGATCACCGCCTTGGAGCCGGATCGTCGCAGCTCCAACGATCGCGGCGTTGAAGAAGACCGCGATGAAGGTGGTGCAGAAGTAGAACGCCGCGAGGATCAGGTACTGGACCGGCGAAAGGCTCTGACCGTTCCCGGGCAGCCCGATCGCCCACGCCGCGCCGCCGAGCACGAGGCCAACCGTCAGCATGCACAGGAAGGACACGACGGGGAGTACCAGGAGCTCGCGGTCGGACCGGACGACGCTCCAGCTCGCACCGACCAATCGGAACCCTCGACGGACGCGCTCCACGGTGTCTCCTCCCGGTACACGACAGTGTCTTGCCACTATCGGCAGGCGACAGCGTACGGCTGGAGAGACGCCTTTCCCGGATGCGATCCAGCGCCCTACGAGGCCTCGGCTGGCGCGACCGTGCTGGACGGACAGGAGAGGCCGCGCGGGCACCACTCGCAATATCGGCCGCCGGTGAGCTTCGGCGCGCGGCCTCCCGCAAGCGCCGCAGCGGAGCGAGCAGCCGCGATCACGCGATCCGCGGCGTGGAGGAGCAGCTCCTCGTTGACGTCCTCCGCCTGCCACTCGCCGGACTCCAAGAAGAGCGTTGCGACGCGGTACGGCGGCACACCGAAACGGAGCGTCATCAGCAGCGCGTAGAAGCGCATGTCCTCCGGGTACTCGGGCCATCCGCGGCCGCTGCTCTTGAGATCGATGGCGAGCCGCGTCGCACGCGTTCCGTCGGACGTTCCGGGCCCGATCAGCAGATCGATCTGGCCGGAAAGGACCAGCGCGCCTCCCAGCAGCTCTGCACGGAGACGCGCCTCCGGAACGGGCGCGAGCTCGCGCCGATACGGACGCAGCGGCGGAAACGACCCGCGGAAGAGGTCGATGACCTTCGAGGCGTGCACCGCGAGCTCGTCGTGTCGCAGCGCGTCGAGCTCGACCCAGAACGACGTGAACTGCGAGTCCTCCTCGCGAAGGCGCTCGACCGCGCGCGTGGCGAGCTCGGTCCCAGGAAGCTCCTCGCGCGAGGAGACGTCGAGCTCGATCGACTTGTGGAGCAGTTTCCCCAACGCGGTCTTCGGGTTGTACGCGAACGGCGTGCGCTCGCCCGCGAGGACGGCGTCGAAGAACCCCTCGCACCGTCCGAGGTCGGTGAGGTTCGACTTCCCGAGCCACAGCGGCTGCGCGAGATCGAGCGTTCTGACCGCGTCCTCGATGCGGTCGCGGAGGCGCTCCGCCAGGCTCGTCGGGAACGACGGCCGCTCGCCGGTGCCGATCAGCGACTCCATCGTTCGGCGTTGGACCGTGGTGAGCTCCATGGCGCGGGACGCTAGCGGCACCCTCTGACACAGTGGCCGCATGCCTGCCTACACCGACGAGATCCTTCGCGCCGCTGGCCGATCCGGAGCGCCTCGCGATCGCGGGCTTGCTTGCACGCCGCCCCGCCAGCGCGGAGGAACTCGCGAGCGAGCTCGACCTCAAGCTCGACCGCGTGCACAAGCACCTCGTGCGACTCTCCGCCGTCCGGGTCGTCGCCGTGGAGGACGACCGCCGCACGTACCGTCTCCAGCCCGAGGTCCTACGCGAGGCCGCGGAGGACGTCGGCCCTCCACGCGAACCGGGCCTCGCGCTCGGGGCGGTCGACGAGGATGAGGAGACGGTTCTCCGCCAGTATTTCCGCGAGGGCAGGCTCCGGGAGATCCCGGCGAAGCGCTCGAAGCGCTTGATCGTCCTCAACCGCATCGCGCTCGAGTTCGACGTCGGTCGGCGGTACTCCGAGCGCGAGGTGAACGAGATCGTCGCCCGGTTCCACAACGACCACGCGGCGCTGCGGCGCTACCTCGTCGACGAGGAGCTCCTCTCCCGGGACCACGGGGAGTACTGGCGGACGGGCGGTCTCGTCGACGTCTAGCGCTCGGACATCGTGCCTGGGCCCGGTCGTCCGGCGGAGGCGGACCGATACACTCCCATCGTCATGGCGACCACGGACGAGCACATCCCGACGACCGGGCCCGAAGAGCCGGAGGACGGCGACCTGCCACCCGAGATCCTTCCGGACTCCGTGCAGGAGCGCATCGAGGAGCTCCGCAAGCGCCGCGAAGCGTCGCAACAACCTGGCGGCAAGGACGGCGCGCGCAAGCAGCACGACCGCGGAAAGCTGACCGCCCGGGAGCGGATCGAGCTCCTCATGGATCCGGGCTCGTTCTCCGAGACGGATCCGTTCGCGAAGCACCGCTCCCACGACTTCGGGATGGAGCGGCACCGCCCCGACGGCGACGGCGTGATCACCGGCTACGGGACCGTCGACGGCCGCAAGGTGTTCGCGTTCTCGCAGGACTTCACGGTGTTCGGCGGATCGCTCGGCGAGGTCAACGCGCAGAAGATCTGCAAGATCATGGACCTCGCGCTCGCGACCGGCGCGCCGATCGTCGGCATCAACGACTCCGGCGGCGCGCGCATCCAGGAGGGCGCCGCCTCGCTCGCCGGCTACGGCTACATCTTCGAGCGGAACGTGCGCGCCTCCGGCGTGATCCCGCAGATCTCCGTGATCGCGGGCCCGTGCGCGGGCGGCGCCGTCTACTCCCCCGCGATGACCGACTTCATCTTCATGACGAAGGAAACATCCCACATGTTCATCACCGGCCCGGAGGTCATCAAGACCGTGACGGGCGAGGAGGTCACGTTCGAGGAGCTCGGCGGCGCCATGACGCACGCGACGCGCTCCGGCGTGGCGAGCTTCGTGGCGGAGGACGAGGAGGATTGCCTCGCGCAGGTCCGCTACCTGCTGTCGTTCCTTCCCTCCAACAACCTGGAGGACCCGCCGATCTACGCCTCCGCCGACGATCCGGAGCGGCTCGACGAAGGCCTGTCGCACCTCGTGCCCGACTCCGCGCGGGCGCCGTACGACATGCACGAGGTGATCCGCCGCGTCGTCGACGACGGAGACTTCCTCGAGGTCTTTCCGCTGTGGGCGAACAACATCGTCATCGGCTTCGCGCGCCTGGACGGCCACACGGTCGGGGTCGTCGCGAACCAGCCGAAGGTCCTCGCGGGAACGCTCGACATCGAGTCCTCGGAGAAGGCGGCGCGCTTCGTGCGGTTCTGCGACGCGTTCAACATCCCGCTGCTGACGTTCGTCGACGTTCCGGGGTTCCTGCCCGGAACCAATCAGGAGTACGGCGGCATCATCCGGCACGGCGCGAAGCTGCTGTACGCCTTCGCGGAGGCGACCGTGCCGCGGATGACCGTGATCACGCGCAAGGCCTACGGCGGCGCGTACCTCGTGATGAACTCCAAGCACCTTCGCGCCGACGTCTCGTTCGCGTGGCCGACCGCGGAGATCGCAGTGATGGGTCCGGAGGGCGCCGTCAACATCGTCTTCAAGAAGGAGATCGAGAAGGCCGACGATCCCGTCGCCCGTCGCGCGGAGCTGATCGCGGAGTACCAGCGGAAGTTCGCGACGCCGTACTGGGCGGCGGAGCGCGGCTACGTCGACGACGTGATCGACCCCGCGGAGACGCGTCCGCGCCTCGTCAAGGCGCTCCGGATGCTCGCGACGAAACGCGAGTCCGTGCCGCCGCGCAAGCACGGGAACGTGCCGCTGTGAGCCCGAAGCGCTTCGACCTCCCGGGCGGCCTCTCGGAGGAGGAGGAACGTCAGGTGCTGGCCGCGCTCGAACGGTATTTCCAGGGAGAGCAGGGACGGCCCTCGCCGTGGGTGCTCCAGTCGAGGATGGCGGGCACGCGACAGGGAACGCTCCAGGGACGGAAGCTGATGGACTCCCCCTGGTCGACGTCGCTCCGGGCGTCGTTCGCACGGCGTGGCTCCGACCCGTTCACGGGCCGTGGAGACGCGAACTGATGGGCGACGCCGAGCACCCCGAGCCGGTCGAGCTCGCAGAGCTCCGCGTTGACGAGGCGCATCTCCTCGAGGGTCTGCTGAAGGAGGCCGGGATCGAGGTCGACGTCCTCGACAGCGACAACCCGTACTCCACTCCAGTCGGGGCGCCGTCCCGCGTGTTCGTGAACCAGGATCAGCTGGAGCAGGCGCGCGAGATCTACAAGCAGTTCGACGAACGACAGAGGTCCGCGGAATGACGACGAAGGTCGCCGGCGCCGTCGGCGGCGCCTAGACGTCTCCGTGACGAGCGCCGCGATCCAGATCGACCAGCTCTACTTCTCTCCGCCGGGCGGGATCGGGACCTACGTCCGCAACCTTGTGCCGGCACTCGCGGCGCAGGATCCGTCCCTCGACGTCGCCCTGTTCCACGCGCGGTTCGGAAAGGGCGAGCAGCCGCCGGAGCGCTGGGTGCGCGACTTCTGGGTGGAGGAGCTCCCCGCCTCGATCCGCTCCCTCTACCCGCGGTGGAACCTGCTCGGGATGCCGAGGCTGCCGTCGAGCCTCCGCTCCCGGAACGTGCTCCACGCGACCTCGCCCGCCGCGATCCCGCCGAAGTCGAGGGGACAGCGCCTCGTCGTGACCGTCCACGACCTCGCCTTCGAGGAGTTCCCCGGTGCGTTCAATCGGACGTGGCGGACGATGTTCCGGATGGGTGTCCGTGCCGCCGTGCGCCGAGCCGACGCGATCATCACGCCCTCGCGGAACACCGCGGAGGACCTCCTGTCCCACACCGACGTCGATCCCACGCGGGTGCACGTGATCCCGTTGGCGGCGGCGCTCGACCCCTCTCCTGCCGACCCCGACGCGGTCCTCGACCGGCTGGGCATCGCACGGCCGTACGTGTTCTTCCTCGGGACGCTCGAGCGGCGGAAGAACCTCCTCCGCCTCGTCCGCGCGTACCGGCGTCTGGCGGCGACGGGCGCGCCGCACTCACTCGTCCTCTGCGGAGCGATGGGCTGGGGCTCCGACGAGCTACTGCGGGAGATCGCGCTCCCGGGGCCGGGACACGTGATCCGCACGGGCGAGCTCGGCCCCATCGAGCTCGACGCGGTCTTCCGCGCCGCATCGGTCTTCGTCTACCCGTCGATCTACGAGGGCTTCGGCCTGCCGGTCCTGGAGGCGATGGTGCGCGGCATCCCGACGGTCTGCTCGAACACGTCCTCCCTCCCGGAGGTGGTGGGAGACGCGGCGCTCACCATCGACCCGAAGTCCGTCAGCGAGATGTCCGAGGCGTTGGCGCACCTCGTCTCCGATCACGCGCTCGCGGAGAAGCTCTCCGAGAAGGCCCGAGAGCGGGCCGAGCGCTTCTCCTGGGCGGAGACGGCGCGCAGGACGCTCGAGGTCTATCAGAAGGCCGGAGCCGAATGAGCGAGAAGATCACGCTCGTCTCCACAGTGAAAGATGCCGCGCCACACATCGAGGAGTTCCTCGCGTCGGTGGCGTTCCAGACCCGTACGCCGGACGAGATCGTGATCGTCGACGGCGGCTCCACCGACGGCACCGCCGAGATCCTCCGGAACGCTCGAGGGATCACGTTGATCGAGGAACCGGGAGCGAACATCGCCCGCGGCCGAAACATCGCGATCCGCGCCGCGACGCACGACCTCATCGCGCTCTCGGACGCGGATTGCATCCTCGAGCCGTCCTGGCTCTCCTTCCTCGGGGAAACGCTCGAGGCTGGCGCGGACGTCGCGATGGGGTTCTATGCGCCCGAGACGGAGACGTTCCTGCAGCGGAGCATGTCCGCGGTGAACCTCCCGGAGGCCTCGGAGCTGCGGGAGGACCGATTCATGCCCTCCGGTCGCTCCGTCGCGTTCCGGCGAAGCGCGATCGATGCCGCGGGCGGATATCCGGAATGGCTCGACATCGGAGAGGACATGTACGTCGACCACCGTTGGCGTGAGCTCGGCCTCGACATGCGGCTCGTCCCCGAGGCGATCGCGCGCTGGCGCCTTCGCGATTCGCTCTCCGAGACGTGGACGCAGTATTTCCGCTACGCACGCGGCGACGCGATCGCGGGTATGCACACGAAGCGGAACCTGCTGCGGTTCGCCGTCTACGCAGGCGCGATCGCCGTGTTGCTGTCGGACCGGCGGCTGCCGCGGCTCGCCGCCGCGGCCGCCGGAACCGCGTACGCGTACCGCCCGATCTTCCGGGCGCTCCGTCGTGTTCCGGGCGTTCCGGAGAAGACGGCCGCCGCGATCGCGGTTCCCGCGTTGATGGCGTTCACGGACACGGCGAAGATGGCGGGGTATCTCGCCGGCCTGCCGAAGCGGCGGCGCCGGCGTTCCGCCTGAGGGTCCTCAGTAGTCGTAGAACCCCGAGCCGGACTTCCGCCCCAGCCGCCCGTCGGCCACGAGACGCTTGAGGAGCTCCGGTGGCGCGTCCGTCGGCTCGCCGAACGCCTCGAACAGGACGTTGCCGACGTGCATCGTCGTATCGAGCCCGATCTCGTCGATCAGCCGGAGCGCCCCCATCGGATGCCGCAGACCGAGCTCGATCGCGGTGTCAATGTCCTCGCGCGTCGCGACGCCGTCGTCGAGCAACCGGACGGCGGAGTTCAGGTACGGGACCAACAGCCGGTTCACGATGAACCCGGCCCGGTCCTTCGAGCGGACGGTCGTCTTTCCGAGCCGCTCGGCGAACCCCTGCGCGAGCGCGAACGTCTCCTCGGAGGTCTCGTCGCTCGCGATCACCTCGACGAGGGCCATCACCGGCGCGGGATTGAAGAAATGCATGCCGACGACCTGCGGCGGCCGCTCGGTCGCCGACGCGAGCGTGCCGATCGGAAGCGACGACGTGTTCGACGCCAACACGACCTCCGGCCGCGTGATCTCGTCCAGCCGGCGGAACACCTCGAGCTTCGCGTCGATGTCCTCGGTCGCCGCTTCGATGACGAGGTCGGCCACGGACAGCTCCGAGAGGTCCGACGCCCCACGCACACGCGCGAGAACGGCGTCACGTTCCTCGGCGGAGAGCTTTCCGCGTTCCACGGCCTTGGCGAGAGAGGACTCGACGCGCCCTCGGCCGCGTTCCAGGAGCTCGTCGTTCTGCTCGATGAGGAGAACATCGGCTCCTGCCCGCGCCGCGACCTCCGCGATGCCCGAGCCCATGATGCCCGCGCCGACGATGCCCACCGTGCGAACGTCCGAGGCGTCCATGAGGCGCGAAGCCTACCGGTCGGAGGGCCTCCACGGTTCCCCGAATCGCTCGCTGCTCGCGACCTCACCGATCGGCTTGCGAGACTTCTTTCCGCCGAGGCGCTCGTCCGCCGGGTACCCGAACGGGAGCACCGCGATCACGTCGTAGTCGTCCGGGATCTCGAGCGCCGCACGGACCGCGTCGAGTCCGCGGAAACCCGTCCAGTTGGAACCGACGCCGTCCTCCCACCCCACGAGGATCATCGACTGGATCGCCCGGCTCGCGTCGGACACCGCCAGGATGCTGTCCCGCTCCACCGCCACCGCGATGGCGAACGCCGCGTCGCGCACGTAGCGTCCGGTCTTGACGGCATCCGAGAGCTCCTCGAGGCCATCGCGTTCCGTGACGACGACGAAGTGCCACGGCTGCCCGTTCATGGCGCTCGCGGTGAGCCGTCCGGCCTCGACGACCTTCTCGATCGTTTCCGGTGGCACCGGCCGGGAGTCGTACTGGCGCACCGCGAGGACCGTCCGCACGGCCTCGAAGACGTCCATGGGCGGCAGTCTCTCACCCCGCCGCGGAAGAGACGGAGTTAGCAGACCTCGTTCAGATACGGGAACGGGTCGATCGCGTCTCCGATCACCGAGTAGCCGTACGGGCTCGTGTACGGGTTCGGCGGGATGGAGTTCGGATGCCACTCGAAGTGGTCGTGCGTCGGGCCGCCGGCAGCGTCGCCGGTGTTCCCGACGTAGCCGATCACGTCGCCGGCGTGGACGGAGCCGAGCTGTCCGATCCGCGACATGTGCGCGTTGTAGACGTAGCCCTGCGCGCCGGTCACGATCACGGAGAGTCCGCCGAGCGTGTTGTTGTCCTCGGTCGCGGTTCCGTCGAACGGCGCGTGGATCGGCGCACCCATCGGGGCGAGGAGGTCGTTCCCCGCGTGCGGGTGGTAGCCGCCGGCGGACCGCGGAGCTCCGAAGCTGTCGCTATACGACGCCGCGGGGACCGGACAGGAGAAGAACGGGCCCGGACCTCCGACGACGGTCCCTCCCCCGCCGCCGCCCGTTCCCGTTCCCGCAACCGGGCCCTGGGCGGCCGCGGCGATCGCGGCGGCCTGCGCCTTGAGCTCCGCCTGGCGCTGGTTGGAGAGATGCGTGACGAGCTGTTCCGCCTGCTGGCGCTCCGACGAGAGCTTGTCGTAGAGCGTCTGCTGCTCCTGCTGCTTCGCCTTGAGCGCGTCGTACTTCGCCTGGTACGCGTCGGCCTGCTTCTGCTGCTGCTGCTGGAGCGACTCCAGCCGCGACGCCGCCGCCTGCAGCTGGACGGAGAGGTTCTGCGCCGATCGTGCGAGATCCGCGTCGTCCTGGCTGACCGCGCCCATGAACTCCAGCCGGTCGCTGAGATCCGCGAGCGAGGTGGCGCCGAGGATCAGATCGATGCCCGTCGCCGGACCGTTCTCGTAGGCCTGTCGCGCGCGCGCGTCCAGCCGCGCCGAGATCTGGTTGTAGTGCGCTTGGGCCTGCCGTTGACGTTGCTCGGTCTCCACGAGCCTCTGCTTGGTCTCGTCGAGCTTCGCGAACGCCTCGGTGACCTGCCCCGCCAGGACGTCGGCCTCCTTCCGCAGCGAGTCGAGCTGGCTCCGCTGGCTGTCCACCTGCTGCTGCAGGGACTGCAGCTTGTCGCGCGCGGAGTGGAGCTGCTGCGTCGTGGACTGAACGCTCGCGCCGCCGATCGTGGACGTCATCAGCACCAGCGCGAGCGCCACGAGCACGCTCCGGCACAGCGGTGAGACGCGGATCCTATGGAAACCGGCCATGGGGAAGGGACCTATCCCTATCGAACCTCCGGGAGGGTTGTCAATCCGCCTCCTGCGAGGGTGCGCCCGCCCGGCCCCGGTTGCAATCACCACAGGCGCGGATCGGGAGCGGGGATCCCTCCTGCTCCGGCGTCAGGGAGAACTCCAGGCCGCCTTCTTCATCGACTCCGGCTCGCGGATCGCCTGCATCCAGCGAACCTCCTCGAGGCGCTCGCGTGCGCGCTCCATCTCACGCGCGCCGCCCGCGGCCTCGGCGCCGAAGAGCTCTCCGGTCCACCACGTCCGCGCCGCGACCTCGTTCGGCCAGCCGCGCGCTCGCTCTCTCGCGAGGACCTCCAGCGCGAGCGCCGTCGCGTCCTCCGCGCGGCCCTCTGCGAGCAGGACGAGGGCCTCGGCGAAAACCGGCGACTCCAAGAACGCGCGATCGGCCATCTCGGCGGTCGACTGCTGAAGCACGGAGCGGGCCTCGCCGAGATCGCCCTTCGCGAGCAGCGTCTTCACGAGCTCGCTCGTGGCCCACACGGAGATGCTGCGCTCCTTCAGCTCCCTGCACAGACGAACGGCCTCGCGGAGGTCGTGCTCCGCGTCGTCGGGCGCCTCCTGGAGCCGCCCGATCATGCCGCGGGTGATCAGACCGCTCGCGAGCTCCCACCGCGCGTCGAGCTCCCGGAACGTCGCGACGGCTTCGTCGGCCACGCGCTTCGCCTCCTCCAAACGCCAGAGCCGGCGGAGCGAGTTCGCGACGTTCTCCTTCGCGACCGCGACCGTGAACGGATCTCCCATCCGGTGGCCGATCGCGAGCGCCTCCTCGCCCAGCCGCAGGCTCTCCTCCTGGGAGGAGTCCGATGCCGCGATCGTCGCGAGGGTGGAGAGCGCGCGCGCCTCCGCCCAGGGATCGCCCTCGGGGTTCGCGCGCGCGACGGTGAGCGCCTCCTCGAACGCCGCGCGCGCGCCGGGAAGGTCGTCGCTCCAGTACGGCACCCATCCCGCCTGCAGCAGCGTCCGCGCCAGCGCCCAGGGGTCGCCCAGCTCCCGCGCCGCATCGAGCGCCTGCTCGAAAAGCCTCATCGCTCCCTCGCGGTCGCCCTGCACGGAAAGCGAGATGTCGCCGAGGAACCGGCTCGCGTGCGCGCGAACGCGGATGTCCTCGATGCCGAGCTCGAGGGCCCTCGAGAGCGCGCCCGCCGCCGCGTCGAACTCTCCGAGCCAGTAGCGGGCCTCTCCGATGCCGGTAAGGATGCGCGCCTCGCGGACGCCCCAGTCGCGCTCCGGCCCGGCCAGCGCGAGCGCGCGTTCGTAGAGATCCACGGCGGCGCGCGACTCGATGCCGCGACGCGCGAGGTCGCCCGCGGCGGAGAGCGCCCCGATCGCGCGGTCCGGGAGCGAGCGATCGGAAGGATCGAGGTCGAGCGACGCCTTCGCCGCCTGTTCGAGGTGGTAGGCGATCGATCGCGGATAGCGGTCCGGGTCCTCGTCGGCGAAGCTCTCCGCGACGCGCAGGTGGAGATCGCGCCGCTCGCGCTTGGACAGGGAGTCGTACGCGACGTCGCGAAGCAGCCCGTGGCGGAACCGCCACACGTCCTCGCGATCCTCCTCCCGCACGAAGAGCTCCTCGTCCTCGAGCGTCGCGAGCGTCTCCTCCCGGACGTCGACGATCCGCTCGAGCTCGGTCACGGAGAAGCTCGCCCGCGGGAACACCGACGCGCGGCGCACGAGCCTCCTCGCGTCGGCTCCGAGACGATCGATCCGCGCCGCGACGACCGCCTGCACCGTCGGCGGGAGCAGCCGGCCGGAGACGGTCTCACGGACGGTGCCGGCAGGCGCCTCCGCGTCGGCGTGCAGCATCAGGCCCGTGGTCTCGACGATGAAGAACGGGTTCCCGCCGGCGTGCCGCGCGATCAGGTCGGCGGTCTCCGCATCGATGCCCTCCGCCGCCTCGAGCGCGAGCGCGACGGCATGCTTCGTCGAGAGCGGCTCGAGGTACAGCGTCAGCGCGTCGGGGATGCCGCCGGCCCAGTCCGGACGTTCCTCCAGCAGGTCCCATCGCGCGACGCAGAGAACCATCAGCGGAACGCGCCGCGCCTCCCGCACGGCCTGCTCCACGAGCTCGAGGAACGCCGGCTGCGCGAGATGGAGATCCTCGAAGATCACGACGACCGGTTCGCGGCGCGCCAGGCCGGTGAGGAAACCGACGAGGCCGGCGCGGACCTCCGCGACGCGGTACTTCCACTCCTCGCCCGTGTCGGCGCCGAGTCCGAGCGCCATGCCGAGGCGGCCGACGACCTGTTGGGTCTCGACGGGCTCGCACACGCCCTCGACGGCCTCCTCCAGCTTCTCTCGAAGGAGGTTCGGCTCCACGTCGCTCTCCACGCCGAGCTCGCGGCGAACCATCTCCGCGAGCGGCGCGAACGTCTCGTCCTCCTCCAGCGCGCTCGCGCGGCCGGAGAGCACCTTCGTTCCGGGCGGAAGCGCGTTGCGGAACTCCTCCGCGAGCCGGCTCTTTCCGATGCCGGGCTCTCCGAAGAGTGAGACGAGGTGCGCGCGCGAGGTCTCGGTCATCCGTTCGAACGTGTCGGAGAGAAGCGCCAGCTCGCGCTTGCGGTTGACGAGCGGGATCGTCCGCCGCGCCGTCCGCGGAGAGAGACCGATGACGGGCCACGCGCGCACCGTTCCCTCGAAACCCTTCGCGACGACGTCGCGGCGCGGGCCGACCTCCACCTGCTGGCGGACGAGGTGACGTGTCGTCTCTCCGAGGAGGATCTCTCCCGGCTCCGCGGCCTGCTGCAACCGCGCGGCGAGGTTGACGGCGGCGCCCAGGACGACGCTTCGCACCGCAGGATCCGACACGACCGCGACCGCGCCCGTGTTGACGCCGATCCGCAGGCGGAGCGGAACGGGCAACCGGAGACGTTCCCCGAGCGCCGCGACACGTTCCTGGATGTCGAGCGAGGCGCGAACCGCGCGGAGCGCGTCGTCGTCGTGCGTCGTCGGAACGCCGAACACGCCGAGGACGGCGTCGCCCGCGAAGTTCTCCGCGCGTCCCTGGAGCGATTCCAGCTCGTCGACGACCTCCGCGTAGTACGCCGACATCACGCTGCGGAAGCGCTCCGGATCCAGGCGCGCCGAGAGCTCCGTCGACCCGGTGAGATCGACGAAGACGACCGTGACGACCTTGCGCTCCTCCACGTCGCCCGGCAGCACCGGCGTGCCGCAGTTCGGACAGAAACGGGCGTTCGCGGGAAGCGGCTCTCCACAGTTCCGGCAGGTTTGCGTGCTCACCCGAGAAGCATACGGGGAGGGTGTGTCAGCTCAGGAGCCGCTCCGGTACTCGATCAGCTGGAGCGTGTTCCCGTCCGGATCGAGGAACGAGGCGAACCGCGCGAAGCCCTCCACCTCTCCGATGTGCTGGTCGAAGGCGACGCCCTTTCCCTTCAGGGCGGCCATCGCGTCGTCGAGATCGTCGACCTCGAAGACCGCGGTTGCGCCTCCCGTCGGGGCGGGCTCCCCCTCGTGGACGCCGTGGAGCGCGATCCGGATCGCACCGCCGTCGAACTCGGCCCATGCGTCACCGCTCCGCCGGATGAGCCGCAACTCGAGCACGTCGGAGTAGAACGCCGCCGCCCGATCCATGTCCGCGGTCCAGTAGTAGAGGTGGTCGACGCCGCGGAGCATGCCCTGAGGCTTCACGACGCGATGTGAACGATCGATACGCTCGGAGCCATCGAAGGGTTCTACCAGCCGTACCGCGGCGCGTCGCTAGTCTCGCTCAGACTAGCCGCTCCCGCCGCGGAGGATCCGCGCCTTCTGCTCCTGGAACTCCTGCTCGGTGAGCACACCGCGGTCGCGGAGGTCACCGAGGCGCTGGAGCTCCGTCGTCATGGAGGGCGCTCCGGGTCCCGGACGCAGACCGCCGCCCGTATTCTGCGCACGGTTGCGCTCCCCCAGCTCGTAGATGGTCTTCTGGACGAACTCCGGGTTGCGGATGTTGGAGAACACCTCCTGTCCGCGTTCGCCGGCCGACTCGATCACGAGATCGCCGGCGCCGACCATCCGCTCGATGATCCGCTGGCTGAACCGCACGTCGTTGATCGCCTCGAGGGGGATCTCCATCGAGCTCTTGGAGACGAGGCCCTCGCGATGGATCAGGCGGTCGGAGGTGACGACGAAGTGCGACGTCGCCCAGTCGATGAAGCCTCGCGCCGGGAACCAGGCGAGCAGCACCACCGCGACGCCGGTGACGAGCCACGCCGCGACCCCGTCGACCTTTCCGAGGGCGAAGATCCACAGCGCGACCACCAGGAGCGTGATCAACGACGGCACGACGATGGTGATCCAGTGCGGGCGGAGGTCGAGGATCAGCTCCTCGTTGTCCGAGAGCAACCGCTGCGGGAACGCCATCGCGCGGACGCTATCAGCGGGCGCCCGGCCCGGCCAGACCCTCAGGTCTCCAGATGGGCGACCTCTCCGAACCCCACGACCTCCACGCCGCCCGCCGTCGCGACGACCAGCCCTCCGCGGTCGTCGAGCCCGACGGCGTCTCCTTCGACGACCGCGCCGGAGATCGTCTGCGCCCGGACACGCCTGCCGATCGTGACGGAGCGCTCGCGGTGCAGGCGCACGACCTCGGCTGCGAAGCCCGGCTCCGTCGGGCGGTACGCGGCGCGAAACGACCGCAAGAAACCCCCGAGGAGCTCCGCTGCGTCCACGCCCTCCAGCCCCGTCGCTCCGGAGAGGCCGACGGGCGGCGGAGCGAGGTTCACGCCCACGCCGAGGACGACGAACGCGATCCGGCCCTCCGCGACGCTCGCTTCGGCGAGGATCCCGGCGAGCTTCCGGTCGTGCACCAGCACGTCGTTCGGCCACTTGCATCCGGCTTCGACGGCGGCCAGCTCGCGGCAGGCCTCCGCGAGCGCAGCCCCCGCGAGCAGCGAGAGCAGCCCGGCGAGCGCGGGAGAGAGATCCGGCCGCAACACGACGGAGAACAGGAGCGACCGCCCGGCGTCGTCGAGCCACGTCCGCCCGAGCCGGCCTCGCCCCGCGGTCTGGTGCGCAGCGGCGACGATCGACCATTCCGGAGCGCCGTTCCGGGCCATCGCGAGCGCTTGCGCGTTCGTGGAGTCGGTGACCTGCTCGAACCGGAACGGAGCGGAGATCCCGGCGCCCTGCACCGCCTCAGAGAGCGCCTCGTGCGTCGGTCTCTCGGGTTCCTCTCTCACGCCTGGAGGATATGGCCCTCCCCCGTTCGGCCGTCGAAAAGCTGTCCAGGCAGACGATTGAACCGGGCCCGAGCCGCATCTACGGTCGAGCCGTCGGATCTCGGACCACCTCGGAGGCACGCCCGCGTGGACTTCCCCGCCCGCTCGTACCGCTCGGCCCTGGCCGTGCTGCTCCTCCTGCCCGTCGTCGCGGCCGTCTCCGCCGGCGCGGACCCGGCGCGGACGGTGCGGCTCGACGCGAGCACGGTGCCGTGGGCGCGGGCGTCCAACGTCCTCCGGACGGCCCCGGCAGCCGAGCGGATCTCCTTCGACGTCTATCTCCGCCTCCGCGATGGCGATGCCGCGGAGCGACTCGCCTACGCCGTCTCGGATCCGGCGAGCCCGGCATACCGACGGTTCGTCCTGCCGGAACGGTTCCGCGCGCGGTTCTCTCCGACGGTGGCCGCCGCGCAGAGGGTCGCGGACTGGCTTCGCGCGCAGGGCTTCTCCGTCGACGCCGTCGCGGAGAACCGCACGATCGTCGAGGCGTCGGGAGCGGTCTCACAGACGGAGCGCGCGTTCGGCGTGGACCTCAACGAGTACCGCGTCGGCGGCTCTGTCCTTCGCGCGCCCGCGAGCGCTCCCGAGATCCCCGCGGCGCTCGGGCCGAGCGTCCTCGGTGTCGGCCTGCAGGAGAGCTCCCGGCGTCCGTCGTCGGCTCCGTCCGCAGAACCTCCGGACGCCCTCCACGTCGGGAGCCCCTGCTCCAAGTACTGGGGCGAGGAGATCGCGCGCAACAAGCCGAAGGCGTACGGCCACACGCTCCCGTTCACGCCGTGCGGGTACACGCCGCGGCAGATGCAGGGCGCCTACGGCGTCGCGGGCGCGATCGCGAACGGCAACGACGGCCGCGGAACGACCATCGCGATCCTGGACGCGTTTCACTCTCCCACCGCCGCCAAGGATCTCCGCATCTACTCGCGGCGGAACGAGCTCCCGAAGGCGCGCTACTCGGAGGTCCTCCAGCGATGCCCGTGTCCGGGAGCGCGATGGGAGAAGCAGCTCTGGTCCCAGGAACAGTCGCTCGACCTCGACGCGGCACACACGATGGCGCCGCGAGCGCACCTCCTCTACGTCGGGACGCGCACGTCGGGAGACGCAAACTTCCTGCGGATGACGAACCGGATCGTCGACGAGGACCTCGCCGACGTGATCAGCAACTCGAGCAACGACGTCGGAGAGGACATCAGCGCGTCGCTGCTGGAAGCGCAACATCAGGTGTACGTGCAGGCCGCGGCGGAGGGCATCTCGGTCCTGAACTCCTCGTTCGATTACGGCGACGACCTCGCGTACTTCGGATCCCGCGCGGTGAACTGGCCGGCGAGCGACCCACTCGTGACCGCGGTCGGAGGCACCAGCCTCGCGATCGGAGCGGAGCGCAACTACCTGTTCGAGACCGGATGGGGAACGACGACGTCGACGCTCGTCCACGGCGAATGGCGCCCCGACCCCCCGGGAGAGTTCCTCGGCGGGGGCGGCGGAGGGACGAGCCGTCTCTACGACGAACCGCCGTATCAGCGAGGCGTCGTCCCGCCCGCGCTCGCGCAGGAGCGCGGCGGCGCGAACCGTGTCGTTCCCGACATCGCTCTCGACGGAGATCCCAACACCGGCTTCCGGTTCGGACAGACGGTCACGTTCCCGAACGGCGACGTGCGCTACTCCGAATACCGGTTCGGCGGCACGAGCCTCTCCACACCGCTCCTCGCGGGCATCGAGGCGCTCGCGATCCAGCGTGGCGGAGAACGACTCGGCCTGCTGAACCCGGCTCTCTACCGCCTCGCGGGCACTCGCGCGTTCCGCGACGTCGTCGATCCTCCACGAACCGTCGCGGTCGTGCGGACCGGGTTCAACAACGGGCTCGACGCCCGCGGGGAACGCACCTTCTACCTCCGGACGATGAACCAGACCGGAACGCTCGACACGACCCGTGGCTACGACAACGTGACCGGCCTGGGATCCCCGCGTGGCCACCGCTTCATCCAAGCGCTGGCCGGATAGGCGCTTTTCGGAAGCGTCGCCCGTCGCGGCGCGGAAGGACCCCCCGTCGGGGCGATTGACCCTCG
Source organism: Actinomycetota bacterium (assembly GCA_045805285.1). Taxonomy (GTDB): domain Bacteria; phylum Actinomycetota; class UBA4738; order UBA4738; family JBJMLN01; genus JBJMLN01. Next base: position 24,810 of record JBJMLN010000076.1, read on the forward strand.
CGCGGACCGCAGATACCTTCCAGTGACACTGCGTCAGACCTGAGGGGGTCGAGATCGTGAACATCCGCACCGCTCGCTCGTTCGTCGCCGGGATCGCGCTCCTCGCGCTCGTCACCGGCCTCACCGTCGCCGCACAGGCATCGGGGCGCGTCCGGCTCACCGAGAGCGGCGTCCGCTGGGCGACGCCGGCCAACTTCGTCCGTCGCGCGACGAGCGCCGAGCGCGTCCGGTTCCAGGTGTACCTGGGTCTCCGCGACCCGGCCGTGGCGGAGCGCCTCGCCTACGACGTTTCCGACCCCACGAGCAGCTCGTACGGGCGCTTCGTGACCCCCTCGGAGTTCCGCGCGCGGTTCTCGCCGTCCGTCGCGTCGGTCGCGCGCGTGCGATCGTGGCTCTCCTCGCAGGGATTCGCGATCAGCGCGGTTCCGCAGAACCGGACGTTCGTGGAGGCCTCGGGGACGGTCGCGCAAGCGGAGCGCGCGTTCGGCGTCACGCTGAACGAATACCGCGTCGGCCGCGCCGTTCTTCGCGGCACCGACGCGGCGCCCGCGATCCCGCAGGACCTCGCCGGCGTCGTCGACGGCGTCGGAGGCCTCGACGAGAGCATCCGCAAAACCGCCTCCGGAGCACAGGCGCGCCCGCCGGCCCCGTCGATCGCCGCGCACCCGTGCTCCAACTACTGGGGCGAGGAGATCGCGCGGAACAAGCCGAAGGCGTACGGCCACACGCTGCCGTTCGCGCCCTGCGGCTACAGCCCGCGCCAGATGCAGGGCGCCTACGGCGTGGAGAACGCGATCGCGCACGGGAACAACGGCAGCGGCACGACCGTCGCGATCCTCGACGCGTATCGCTCCCCGACGCTGCCACAGGACCTACGGACGTACTCGAAGCGGACCGGGCTCCCGACGCCAAGCTATTCGGAGATCCTCCAGCCCTGTCCGTGCCCGGGAACACGCGCGGACAAGCAGGGGTGGTACGGAGAGCAGTCGCTCGACGTCGAAGCGATCCATTCGATGGCGCCCGGCGCCCACATCCTCTACGTCGGAACGCGGTCGTCAAACGACATCGACTTCGTCCGGATGACGAACCGGATCGTCGACGAGGGACAAGCGGACGTGATGAGCAACTCCACCGGCGACCTCGGGGAGACGATCCCGCAGTCGCTGATCCGCGCGCAGCACCAGGCGTTCGTCCAAGCCGCGGCGGAGGGCATCTCCGTGCTGTTCTCCTCTGGCGACGACGGAGACGAGGTCGCTACCCTCGGGTACCGCTCGGTCGACTGGCCGGAGAGCGATCCGACGGTCACCTCGGTCGGCGGAACGAGTCTCGGCGTGGGACCGCTTCGGAACTACCTGTTCGAGACCGGGTGGGGAACGACCACCTCGACGCTCGTCCATCACCACTGGTCGCCGCCGCCTCCGGGCGACTTCCTCTACGGCGGCGGAGGCGGCACGAGCCGCATCTTCGACGAGCCCGCGTACCAGCGGGGCGTCGTTCCGCGCCGCTACGCCCATCAGTGGAACGGAGCGAACCGCGTGGTGCCCGACATCGCCGCGGACGGCGATCCGAGCACCGGCTTCCTGTTCGGCGAGACCTACACGTACCCGAACGGCGGCGTGAAGTACGCGGAGTCGCGCATCGGCGGCACGAGCCTCTCCTGTCTGCTGGTTGCCGGCATGACGGCGCTCGCCGTCCAGGCGGGGCACGACCGGCTCGGACTGCTCAACCCCGCGCTCTACCAGCAGTACCGGAGCTCGACCTTCCGCGACATCGTCGACCCGCCCCGGACGATCGCGCTGATCCGCGCGAACTACGTGAACGCCTACAGCCCGGCAGCGGGCCGCTACTACGTGCTGCGGACGATGAACCAGACCGGCACGATCCACACGCGCCAGGGATACGACAACGTGACGGGTCTCGGCTCACCGCGAGGCCAGGAGTTCATCGACGCGTTGACCGGCTAGGCTTCCGCCCCGAGTGCGGAAACCTCGGGTCCTGATCGCGAACAGAGGCGAGATCGCCGTCCGGATCATCCGGACGCTGCGGGAGCTCGACGTCGCCTCGATCGCGGTCTATTCGGACGCGGACCGCGACGCGCTGCTCGTGGAGATGGCCGACGCCGCCTACCGGATCGGGCCGCCGCTCGCGACGGAGTCGTACCTGTCGATCGGCGCCACGCTCGAGGCCGCGCGTCGCGCCCGCGCGACCGCCGTCCACCCTGGCTACGGGTTCCTGTCGGAGAACAGTCACTTCGCGCAGGCGGTGACCGATGCGGACCTCACATTCATCGGGCCGCCCGCCGCCGCGATCGAGCTGTTGGGCGATAAGGCCGCCGCGCGCCGGGCCGCCGACGCGGCGGGCGTTCCGATCGTTCCCGGCACGACGGAGCCGGTTTCCACCACCGAGGCGCCGGCCCTCGCGGAGGAGATCGGCTATCCGATCGCGGTCAAGGCGGCGTTCGGCGGCGGCGGCCGCGGGATGCACGTCGTCCGCCAGGCGAAGGGCGTCCAGAGCGCGTTGGAGCGTGCGGAGCGTGAGGCGCGCGCGTACTTCGGCCGGCCCGAAGTCTTCATGGAGCGATACATCGAGAACGCCCACCACGTGGAGGCGCAGATCCTCGCGGACGAGCGCGGCAACGTCTGGTTCCTCGGCGAGCGCGACTGCTCCGTCCAGCGCCGTCACCAGAAGCTGATCGAGGAGTCGCCGTCTCCGATCGTCGACGACGAGACGCGCACCCGGATCGGCGACGCCGCGATCGCGCTCGCGAAGGCCGCGGGCTACACGAACGCCGGCACCGTGGAGTTCGTGATGGGCGAGGACGGCGCGTTCTACTTTCTCGAGATGAACACGCGGCTCCAGGTCGAACACACCGTCACGGAGATGGCGACCGGACTCGACCTCGTTGCGCTACAGCTTCGCATCGCGCTCGGCGAGGAGGTCGACGTCGACGCCGAGCCGCGCGGAGCCTCGATCCAGTGCCGCATCTACGCCGAGGACCCGACGCGGAACTTCCTTCCGGGCCCGGGCCGGGTGACCGCGTACGACGAGCCCGCCGGGCCGTTCGTGCGCGTGGACTCCGGCATCAGGCTCGGCAAGGAGATCCCCGGCGACTACGACTCCATGTTCGCCAAGCTCGTGGTGTGGGGCTCCGACCGGGAGGAGGCGCGCAAGCGCATGCTCCGCGCGCTCGGCGAGTACCGGGTGGAGGGCGTCCCCACGACGATCCCGCTGCATCGCTGGACGCTGCAGACGAAGGAGTTCCGCGAGGGGAGCCACACCACGACGTGGATCGAGCGAGCGCTCCGCGACGCCGACCTTGACGCCCCGTCGGAACAGGTTCCCGGTGCGTCGCCCGGACAGCGGGAGCCGTCGGAGCTCCTCCTGGAGGTCGACGGACGCCGCGTCCCCGTCCGGATCTACGACGAGCGGACCGAGCTCGCGCCGAGGCCGCCCTCGCCCCACGGCCGGGGGACGAGCGAGCACATCCACGGCGTCGTCACGGCGCCGATGCAGGGGAAGATCACCAGCGTCGCCGTGGAGAAGGGTCAGGCGATCCAGGCCGGCGACGTCCTCTGCATCCTCGAGGCGATGAAGATGGAGAACCACATCCAGTCGCCGCGCGAGGGCGTCGTGACGGAGCTGCCGATCGAGCCGAACCAAGCGGTCGTGACCGGTCAGACCCTCGCCGTCATCGACTGAACCACGCCCTCGAGCTGCGACACCGGCAGCCGCTCGTCCTCCGCAGGCTCTCCACCGTGCGCATCCGGCGGCGTGCTCGGAAGCGCGAGACAGAACACCGAGCCGTGCTTGTCCGAGCGCTCGAGCCACAGGCGCGCGCCGAGCGACTCCGCCATCTTGGAGGAGATGTACAGACCGAGCCCGGTTCCGCCGACACGTCGCGTGCTGGAGGAGTCGACCTGGTAGAAGCGCTCGAACACGCGCTCCCTGGAGTCCTCCGGGATGCCGCTCCCCTCGTCCTCCACGGAGAGCACCCTGCCGTCCGCGCTCTCGGTCTCCCGGACGGTGATGCGGCTGTCCGGCGGCGAGTACTTGATCGCGTTCTCGATCAGGTTCGACAGGATCTGGCGCACCTTCGACTCGTCGGTCTCGAGCGGCGGCGAGACGTCCTCGAAGCGGAGATCGAACACCTGGCCGTTCGCCGTCATGCGCAGCTCGTCGACGATCTGGCGCGTGAGCGCGCGGAGGGAGAACGTGGTCACGGTGAGCGGCTCGACGTGGGTCTCCAGTCTGGAGACCACGAGGAGCTGCTCGATCAGTCGGCGCAGCCGCTCGCTCTGACGGTCGGCGGCCTCCAGGAACGAGCGCTGTTGGTCGAGGTCGAGATCTCCCGCCAGCTGGAGAAGCGTCTTCACGTAGCCCTGGATCGAGGTCAGCGGCGTTCGCAGCTCATGCGAAACGACCGCGACGAAGTCGTCCTTGAGGCGGTTCGCCTTCTTGAGGTCCTCCAGTGAGCCCTCGAGCTGCGCGACGAGGCCGGTGTTCTTGAGCGAGACCGTCGCGCCCCAGTAGACGGCCGCGACCGGAACGACGATCAGCGGAACGAGGTACGGGCTCTGGTGCGCCGTGATGACCAGGATCGGAGCGAGCGCGACGAGGGCCGCCGCCGTTCCGATCTGGAACGCGAAGTCGCGGCGAAGGTAGGCGAACATCGGCTCGCGGTGCGGAAGGCCCACCGCGACCCACACGAGCGCCTCGTTGACGAGATAGAAGGCGAACCCCGCGGCGGCGACGGCTGGCAGATGCGCGACCGACACGTGGTTCGGCGAGCCGAAGAGCGCATAGACGGTGCCGGCCGCCCCGAGGGCGAGCATGTACTGCGAGATGTTGTAGAGGGTCTTCCAGATCGACTTGTGCTGGCGGAGGTCGCCGATCGCGGAGGCAACCGCGAGCGCGATGCAGGCGGGTCCCGTTCCGTAGAGGATCAGGAGCGCGAAGGCGAACGTGGTCGAGGTGGTGATCTCCTCGGCCTCGGCCTCGTCGCGGCGTGGTGCCGTGATCGGGAAGCACTCCCCGAGGACGAGCAGGACCGCGAACAGCCAGTAGACGACGCCGGCTTCCACGATGGTCTGCATGCCGGTCAGCACGCTCACGCAGAAGACGGCGACACCGGCGACCGCGATCAGGATCACGAGCGGTCGAGCGATGCCGAGCTCCTCGAGTTCGGCGTGCGGATCGGGCGGGGCGGCGGCGGCGGCGCTCTCCGCGGACGGATCGCGCGAAGGGGCTCCCGTCGGCGCTGCGGAGAGTTCCATCTCAGTGGCCGCCGCCGCTCGGAACCTTCTTCCCAGCCTCGAGAAGGATCGCTAGAACGGCGATCGTTCCCGCGGAGTAGAGGATCCGGGTCGCACGGGTCTTGAACAGTTTCACGCGTCACCTCCTTCCTGTCTGCCGGGCGCCGCGTTTGGGGGCGCCGCTTCTATGGTCGGTTCGCAGGCACGGACTCTTGACGCATCCGGCGCTGTTTCTTGCAGGGTCAACGGTACGGACCGGGAGGTCCCGCCGCATCTGTCGGAGGGCTCAACTCGCGCTGTAGCTCGGGGGAGCTCGTCTAGTCAGGAAGGGTCTAGGCCGGAAGTCGCAGGTCGTTGGTTCAGATTCACGCACGCGGCGCCGATATCGGAGCCTGGAGCGAGCCTCGGTCGAGCTCGTCGTCGGATGCTGCTGTTGATCCTCGTGCTCGTGAGCGTCGCCCTCGTCCCGGTCTTCGGAGGACATCCGCAGTCCCTCGCGGATATCCGCCTTCGGAGCATCGGCCTGCTCCTCGCGGCGGTCGGGCTGCAGGTCGCGCTGGTCCTGTTTCCGGGCACGGAGAACGCCATCCGGATCGGCGCGTACATCGGCTCCTACGTGCTCGCGGCCGGGTTCCTGATCCGCAACCACTCGGTGCCCGGCCTGTGGCTGATCGCGCTCGGTGCCGGACTGAACTTCACCGCGATCGTCGCCAACGGAGGCGTGATGCCGGCTGCGCCGCACGCGATGGCCGTGGCGGGGCTGCAGCTACACCTTGCGGTCTACTCGAACTCGATCCCGCTCCAGTCACCGCAGCTCGCACTCTTCGGCGACATCTTCGCGATCCCCGCGTCGTGGCCGTTCGCGAACATCTACAGCGTCGGAGACATCTGCATCGCGATCGGCGCCGTCGTCACCGTGCATCGCGTCTCGGGAAGCCGGATGGTTCCGAGCGGCGCGGGGCGGTTCGTCGCGGTCGCGCGCGACCCCGAGGCCGTTCGCTCGGCCTCGGCGCACGCGCTTTCCTCGATCGCAGGAGCAACGCTCGCGGCCGCCGCCGTGCTCCGTGTGGCGTCGACCGCGCGGAGCGTCGAGGACCTCGCGCGCACCTGCGGCGTCCTCGTCGTCGCCGCGCTGGCCGGATCAGTCGCCGGCGCGGCCTGCGCAGCGATCGCCGGGAATCGTCGAGGGAGCATCGCCGCCGGCTGCGGACTGCGCGTCGGAGCGGTCGTCTCGCTGGCGCTCGTGACCCGGCCCACACTCGTTCAACTCGCCGTCGTCGTCGCCATCGAGTTCGGCACCGCGCCGTCGCTGCGGGCGGCCGCGCGAACACGCTCCGAGTCGCTCGCCGTCGCCGGGAACGCGACGCTCACCGCGATCGCGGGGGTCGCCGTATGCCTCGCGCCCGGCCTCGCGACGATGCTCGTCTCCGCGGGAGGAGGCGCAATCGCGATCCTCGCGCTCGGGCCGCTCGGAGCCGCCGCGCTGCTGCTGACAGCTCGTGCCTCGACGTCGGAGCCGGCAGCGCCCGAAAGCAAGCTCCATCGCGGCTCCGCGGTGGTTCCGGCCGCGGTCGTGCTCTGCGGGTGCGGGCTGGCGGCCGCGATCCCGTTCCGTCCGGGTACCGGAACGAGCCTCCTCGCCAGTGAGCCTGACGTCCACGCCGCCCTCGGGAGCCTTGGCTTCGTCGTCGGCGTGTTCGGCCTCGGTCTCGCGCTCGGCGCCATCGCGACTCCGGCCCTGTCGAGCCGCCTCCGCCCGGAGCGACTCTTCCCGTGGGCGCTGCTCCCGCTCGTGCTGCTCCTTCCGGCGGCGGGAACCCAAGATCTGTCGCAGCTGCTCGCCGCATGGCTCGCCGCGGGAGTCTCGGTCTCGGTCGCGTCGCTCGCCGCCCGTTCGATGGCGCGGGGGGAACGGCAGCCCGGCGCCGAGGCGATCCCTGCGCTCGCCGCGTCATCGGGGCTGCTGCTCGGCGTCGGTGCGGCGAGGCTCCTCGGGATCGGCCTCGACGTCGTGTCGGTGCTCGTGCTCGCGACGGCACTCGTCCTGCTCGCGGCGGGGACGGCACGGTTCCTGTTGCTCGGGTCGCGGGAGCGGCTCGGCGACGCCGCGCGGTCCTGAGCTAGCGCTCCGGAACGCCCCAGTGCTCGCGCCCCGTGATGCGAACGCCCGCATCGCGCGTGCGGTACTCCCGATTGATCGAGATCAACAGCGCCGTGAGCGACTCCGTGATCCGCGCCGTGGAGAGGTCCCCGACGTCGGCCCACCGCAAGCGCGGGATCTCTCCGACGAGGCCCCCGACGACGGACTTCGCCTCGTCGTCGTCGCCGGAGAGCAGGACGTCCGCTTCGATCTCGTGGTCGAGATCCTGCAGAAGGTCGGCCGCGACGGTGTGGAAGCCGGCGACGAGCCGCACGTCCTCCGGGAGCAGCGTCGCGGCCTGCTCCGCGGCGGAGCCGGCCCACGGCTGGACGACCTGCCACGCGGGACCGCCGAGCGCGCTCGCGAGCGGGCTCGTCGTGTCGACGACGATCGCGCCCGAGCGAACGCGCCCCTTCAGCGAGCCGTAGAGCTCCGCCTGCCCGGCGAACGGCACGGTGACGAAGAGCAGCGCGCACGTCTCCGAGGCGTCGGCGTTCCCGCGGCCCTCGACGACGGCGGAGGATCCGACGCGCTCGCGGATCTTCTCGGCGCACGCGGTGGCACGTTCGTCGGAGCGGGACCCGACCACGACGTGATAGCCGGCCGTCGCGAAGCGGAGCGCGAGACCGGTGCCCATCGGTCCCGTGCCGGCGAGGATCGCGATGTCCACGGCGGGGAGGATAGGTCGAACTCCTCGCGGCGGCTACGCTCCTCCACGATGCATGCCGTCACTCCGGCGTGGGTGTACGTGGTGGAACTCGCGGTCGGCGGAGGCTGTCTCGTCGCCGCAATCGGAGCGTTCCGCGGCGGCCTCAGGCTCATTGCCGTCGTGCTGCTCATCGCGGCACTCGCGGCGGTCGTCCACGCCGTCGCGGCGCTGGCGAACTAGTCCGCCTCAGACTAGAAACGCGGCCGGTACTCGCCGAACGCCTCCCGGAGCGTGTCGGAGACCTCTCCGAGCGTCGCGCGGGCGCGGAGCGCCTCCTTCATCGGCGGCAACAGGTTCTGCGTGCCACGCGCCACGTTCGCCACGTGAACGAGGCGCGCGCGGAACTCGGCGTCGTCACGGGTTCGCCGGAGCTCGCGCGTCCGCTCGACCTGCGCGCGAACGTCCTCCTCGGAGATGCGCTGGATCTCCACGGGCCGCTCGTCGGACTCCTCGAAACGGTTGACGCCGACGACGACGCGCTCTCCGGACTCGATCCCCTGCTGGATCCGGTACGCGGCGTCGCCGATCTCGTCCTGGTAGAAGCCCTGCTCGATCGCGGCGACCGCGCCTCCCATCCCGTCGATGTTGTCGATGTACTCGCGAGAGCGCTCCTCGATCTCGTTCGTGAGCGTCTCCACGAAGTACGACCCCGCGACGGGATCGACGGTGTTCGGCACGCCGGTCTCCTCGGCGATCACCTGCTGCGTGCGGAGGGCCATCTTCACCGCATGCTCGGTCGGCAGCGCGAGCGCCTCGTCGAACGAGTTCGTGTGCAGCGACTGGGTGCCGCCGAGAACGGCCGCGAGCGCCTCCAGAGTCGTGCGAACGATGTTGTTCCGCGGCTGTTGCGCGGTGAGCGTGGCGCCTCCGGTCTGCGTGTGGAACCGCAGCATCGAGGACTTCGGATCCTGCGGCTGCCACCGTTCCTGGGTGATCCGCGCCCAGAGACGACGCGCCGCGCGGAACTTCGCGATCTCCTCGAAGAAGTTCATGTGGCAGGCGAAGAAGAACGACAGGCGTGGCGCGAACTCGTCGATCGAGAGCCCCGCTTCGAGCGCCGCCGAGACGTAGGCGATCCCGTTCGCGAGCGTGAACGCGACCTCCTGCACAGCCGTCGAACCTGCCTCCCGCATGTGGTAGCCGGAGATGGAGATCGTGTTCCAGCGCGGGATCCGTTCGCGGCAGTACGCGAACGTGTCGGTGATGAGGCGCATCGAGGGCTTCGGCGGATAGATGTACGTGCCACGTGCGGCGTACTCCTTGAGGATGTCGTTCTGCACGGTGCCCGAGAGCTCGGTCGCGGCGATGCCCTGCTCCTCCGCCGCGAGCTCGTAGAGGAGCAGCAGGATCGCCGCCGTCGAGTTGATCGTCATCGAGGTGGAGACGCGGTCCAGCGGGATCTCCGCGAGCAGCGTCTTCATGTCCTCCACGGAGTCGATCGCGACGCCGGTCTTGCCGACCTCGCCCTCCGCGCGCGGGTGATCGGAGTCGTAGCCCATCTGCGTCGGGAGGTCGAACGCCACGGAGAGCCCGGTCTGGCCGTGCTCCAGGAGGTAGCGGAACCGCCGGTTCGTCTCCGCTGCGGTCGACATGCCGGCGTACTGGCGCACCGTCCAGCGGCGTCCTCGGTACATCGTGGGGTAGATGCCGCGCGTGAACGGCGCCTCTCCGGGCCGCCCGAGGTCGCGATCGGGGGCGAACTCCTCGAGGTCTCCGGGCCCGTAGATCGGTCGGACCTCGATCCCGGAGTCGGTGAACAGCGCGTCTTCGTCCATCGACGAAAGGGTAACGCCGGGGCGCGCACGCGTTCCGGGAAGGCCGCAACGCGGCGTTCCGGGAGGGCTCCCCCAGCTCGGTTCGCGACCCGCGACGCATCGGGGTTGCGTTGCGAGCAACTAAGATGGGCGCCGTCCGCTCGACGGAACGCTCGACGGAGGAGGAGAGGGCGATCGCCGACCAGAAGCAGTCGACGCGCAGCGCGACCCAGGGTGACGGAGCCGTCTACGGCGCCGCCGTCGCCACGATCGAGCCCTACTCGATCGAGCACATCCCGGCCAGCGAGCGGCACGGCGGGACGCGGAACCTGTTCTGGCTCTGGTTCGCCGCGAACCTGACGATCGCCGACTACGCGCTCGGGTTCCTCCCGATCGCCCTCGGCGTGCCCCTCGGAACGACCATCCTCATGCTGCTGATCGGAAACGTCCTCGGCGCGGCTCTGGTCGGAGCCTGCGCCGCGATGGGCATCCGCGGCGGCTATCCGCAGATGTACATGGGCCGGAGGAGCTTCGGCCGCACCGGCGGCTATCTCCCCGCGGGGTTGAACTGGATCTCCACGGCGGGGTGGTTCACCGTCAACACGATCCTCGGGGCGTTCGCGCTTCAGATCCTGTGGGGAGCGCTGCCGTTCTGGACGGCCGCGGGCGTCCTCGTCATCGCCCAGACCGCGATCGTCGTCTACGGCCACAACCTGATCCACGCATTCGAACGCGTGATGGCGGCGGTGCTCGGTGTGCTCTTCGCGATCGCGACGATCGTGGCGCTCACGCACTGGGGTGCGATCTCGGCGTACCACGGCACCGCAGCGGGGCGAACCGTCTCCGTCGCGGCGATCGTGCTGGCCGCGTCGTTCTCCTACGTCATGTCGTGGTCGCCGTACGCGTCGGACTACTCCCGCTATCTGCCGGAGGGGTCGTCTCTCCGACGCGCCTTCCTCTCCACGTTCGCGGGCGCCGGCATCGCGTCGTTCTGGCTGGAGATCCTCGGCGCGCTGGTCGCGGTCATCGCGGTCGGCGCGGCACGTGCGCTGCCGATCGACGCGCTCGACCAGGTGATGGGAGCGTTCGGAACGTGGGCCGTGATCGCCGTGATCCTCGGCGCGTGCGCCGCGAACGCGTTGAACCTGTACTCCAACACGATGTCGGCCCGGGTGCTGGATGTCCGGTTCCAGCGCTGGCAGCTCGCCGTCGCCGGAGCGGTCCTCGGGTTCGTGCTCGCGCTGATCGGGCACGTGAACTTCCTCGACAACTATCAGAACTTCCTGCTCCTGCTCGACTACTGGATCACGCCGTGGCTCGCGATCGTGCTCGTGGACTTCTACCTCCTGCATCACCAGCGCCCGGATGAGTTCCGGCTCGCGCCGCCGATCGGAACGCGCGGCTTGCTCTGCTATCTGCTCGGGATCGTCGCGTCGATCCCGTTCATGTCGGGCTCGTACTTCACCGGCTTCCTGGCGCCGCACCTCGGCGGAGCCGACTTCAGCTACTTCATCGGGTTCGGCGTGGCCGGCGTGGCATACCTCCTCGCCGAGCGCCGAGACGTCGTGCGACTCTGATGGTGGACATCGTCGAACCGCACGCCGAGGAATACATGCGAACCCTCCTCGAGCGCCACGACGACCCGGTCCTGCTGGAGATGGAGCGCGTCGCCGCGGAGCGGAACTTTCCGATCGTCAACCGCATCGTCGGCGTGACGCTCGAGACGCTCGCGCGCTCGATCGGCGCGCGCCGCGTCTTCGAGCTCGGCTCCGGGTACGGCTACTCGGCCTATTGGTTCGCGAGGGCGGTCGGCCCGAACGGCGAGGTCTACCTGACCGACGGCGATCCGGAGAACGAGAAGGAGGCGCTCCACTACCTCGGCCGCGCGGGCCTCGTGGAGCGGGTTCGCTTCCGCGTCGGCGACGCGATCTCGAGCTTCGAGGACGTGGAGGGAGAGTTCGACGTCGTGTACTCCGACATCGACAAGGAGGGCTATCCCGACGCCTGGCGCGCCGCCCGCGACCGCATCCGCGTCGGCGGCTTTTACCTCTGCGACAACGTGCTCTGGAGCGGGAGGGTCGCCGAGCCGGATCCGGACGAGACCACGCGGGCGATCCTCGAGCACAACTCGATGATCGCCGCGGACGAGCGCTACCTCTCCGTCATCGTGCCGACCCGGGACGGGGTCATGACGGCCCTCCGCGTTTCCTGACCGTTCGGCCTCCCCGGCCTGAGCAGCGGGCACGCCGGGCTGGAGTAGACTCCGCGCGGCCTTCCGACGCCCCGTCCGGCGGACCATTCAACCGGCGCAGCTACGCTGGAGAGAACCGTGGCGAAGAAGAAGTCCGACTTCGGAACGCTCTACAAGGGCCATGAGGGCCAATGGACGTGGATCGCGCACCGCGTCACGGGCGTCGCCATCATCCTGTTCCTGTTCGCCCACGTCGTCGACACCGCGGTCGTCGGCTGGGGCCCGGAGGCCTACAACCGCGTCCTCTCCGTGTACCAGAACTGGGGCGTGCGGCTCCTGGAGCTCGGGCTCGTCGCCGCGGTCCTGTTCCACGCGATCAACGGCGTCCGGATCATGATCATCGACTTCTGGCCGGGCGCGACCCGGTACAACCGCCAGCTGCTCTACGGAACCGTCGGCCTGTTCGTCGCCTCGATGATCCCGATCACCTGGATCATGGGCAAGGACATCCTGGAGCTCGCCGGGGTGCTCCACTGATGGCCATCCTGGAGCCGGCCGGAGTGGTGCGCTGATGGCAGCGACCGTCGAGCGATCACAGGGGACCGAACGTTCGGCGGGCGGCGCCTACCGGGGAGGCCGGGAGCGGCCCGCCGGCGGCCTGGAGCTCTGGTCGTGGCTGTTCATGCGGATCTCCGGCGTCGTCCTACTGTTCCTCGCCGTCGGCCACGTCCTGATCATGCACGTGTTCGGCGGCGGAGTGAGCCGCGTGAACTTCAAGTTCGTCGAGCTCCGGTGGCAGAGCCCGTTCTGGCGGACGTGGGACTGGATGATGCTCTCGCTCGCGCTGATCCACGGGGTCAACGGCCTTCGCAACGTCACGATGGACTACGTCACGAAGCCGGGCTGGCGCTTCGCCGTGAACATGGTGTTCTACGTCATCACGTTCACGCTCTTCGTCCTCGGTACGGTCATCGTGTTCACGTTCAACCCCGCGAACTTTCCGCAGACATGACGACCACCCACGTCTACGACGCGGTCATCGTCGGCGCCGGCGGCGCGGGGTTGCGGGCGGCGATCGAGGCCTCCGACTCGGTCCGCACCGCGGTGATCTCCAAGCTCTATCCGACGCGCTCGCACACCGGAGCTGCGCAGGGAGGGATGTGCGCCGCGCTCGGGAACGTCGAGGAGGACTCTCCGGAGTGGCACACGTTCGACACCGTCAAGGGGGGCGACTACCTCGTCGACCAGCCCGCCGCGGAGATCATGTGCCGCGAGGCGGTCGACTCGGTGATCCAGCTCGAGCACTGGGGGCTTCCGTTCAACCGCACGCCGGAGGGAAAGATCGACCAGCGCCGGTTCGGCGGCCACACGCGCAACCACGGAGAGGCGCCCGTCCGCCGCGCGTGCTACGCCGCGGACCGGACCGGGCACATGATCCTTCAGACCCTCTACCAGCAGTGCATCAAGCGGAACGTCCGGTTCTTCAACGAGTTCTACTGCCTCGACCTGCTGATGGAGGACGGCCGCTGCGCCGGCGTCGTCACCTACGAGCTCGCGACGGGCGAGGTCCATGTCTTCCGCTCCAAGGCCGTGCTCTTCGCGACGGGCGGCTTCGGACGCGTCTTCAAGATCACCTCCAACGCGCACGCGCTGACGGGAGACGGGCCGGCGGTCTGTTTCCGCAGAGGCCTCCCGCTCGAGGACATGGAGATGTTCCAGTTCCATCCGACGGGCGTCTACAAGATGGGGATCCTGCTGTCGGAGGCGGTGCGCGGCGAAGGCGGCATCCTGCTGAACGACCAAGGCGAGCGCTTCATGGAGCGCTACGCGCCGACGATCAAGGACCTCGCGCCGCGCGACATGGTTTCGCGGGCGATCTACCAGGAGGTCAAAGAGGGCCGCGGCATCGGCGGCAGCGACTACGTCTACCTCGACGTCCGGCATCTCCCCCGCGAGGTGATCGAGGAGAAGCTCCCCGACGTCACGGAGTTCGCGCGGGTGTACCTCAGCGTGGAGCCGACGACGGAGCCGGTCCCGATCCAGCCGACCGCGCACTACGCGATGGGCGGCATCCCGACGAACACCGACGGACAGGTCGTGCTCGGGCCCGACGAGACCCCGGTTCCGGGCTTGTACGCCGCCGGAGAGTGCGCCTGCGTCTCCGTCCACGGCGCGAACCGGCTCGGAACGAACTCGCTCCTGGACATCGTCGTGTTCGGCCGCCGCGGAGGACGCCACATGGCCCACTACGCGCGCGAGGCCGAGCTCGCGGAGATCGAGGGCATGCCGGCCGTGCCGACGGAGGAGCGCATCAAGGGGCTGATGAACAAGGACGCCGGACACAACGCCGCGGACATCCGCGCGGAGCTCCAGGAGACGATGTTCGACCTCGCGGGCGTGGTGCGCACGGAGGAGGGCCTCCGCACGTTGGAGGGCATCCTGGCGGGTCTCCGCGAGCGGTACGCGAACGTCTACGTCCAGGACACCGGCAAGGTCTACAACACGGAGCTGATGGAGGCCTTCGAGCTCGGCTTCCTGCTCGACTGCTCCGAGGCGCTCGTCGCCGGAGCGCTCGCGCGCGACGAGAGCCGCGGCGGGCACTACCGTGAGGACCATCCGCTCCGCGACGACGATCACTGGCTCAAGCACACGCTGGCGTACCGTCAGGAGGACGGCACCGTGAAGCTCGAGTACAAGGACGTGAAGATGGGCCCCTACATCCCCATGGAGAGGAAGTACTGATGGCCGAGGCATTGGGCGACGTGCTGGCGGGATCCGAGGACCGACGTGTGGATAGCTCGGAGAAGGTCTCGATCACCGTTCGCGTCCGCCGCTACAACCCAGAGGTGCGCGAGGAGTCCTGGTGGGACGAGTGGGAGATCTCCATGGAGCCGAACGACCGGCTCCTGGACGCCCTCCACCACATCAAGTGGTACAAGGACGGAACCCTGGCGCTTCGGAGATCCTGCGCGCACGGGATCTGCGGATCGGACGCGATGCTGATCAACGGTCGGAACGCGCTCGCCTGCAAGGTCTTGGTCAAGGACATCGCTCCGAAGGTCAGCGTGGAGCCGATCCGAGGCCTCCGCGTGCTGAAGGACCTCATCGTCGACATGGACACGTTCTTCGACGGCTACAAGAAGGTCCTCCCGTACCTGATCAACGACGAGGGAGAGCCCGACCGGGAGCGTCTCCAGTCTCCGGAGGACCGCGCGAAGTTCGACGACACGACGAAATGCATCCTCTGCGCCGCGTGCACGACGTCGTGCCCGATCTTCTGGGGAGACGGCGACTACATCGGCCCGGCGGCGATCGTGAACGCGCATCGGTTCGTGAACGACTCCCGCGACCACGGCGCCCGGGAGCGGCTGAAGATCCTCTCCGAGCGCACCGGGGTCTTCCGCTGCAAGACAACGTTCAACTGCACGGAGGCGTGCCCGAGAGGCATCCACGTGACGCAGGCGATCCAGGAAGTGAAGCGCTCGATCCTGTTCGATCGTTTCTAGGGCGCGGCCTTTCCGGAGGGCCTCCGACCTCGGTATCTTGACGCTTCGTGGCCTACCGCGTGACCCTCATCCCGGCGACGGCATCGGTCCGGAGGTCTCCGCCGCAGCCAGGACCGTCCTCGACGCGACCCGCGTCCCGATCGACTGGGAGGTCCAGCACGCGGGAGCGGGCGTGATGCAGGCGGAGGGCACCCCCCTTCCGGAACGCGTCCTCGACTCGATCCGCAGGAACCGTCTCGCGCTGAAGGGCCCGATCACCACCCCGGTCGGCACCGGGTTCCGGAGCGTCAACGTGGCGCTTCGGACCGAGCTCGAGCTCTTCGCCGCCGTCCGGCCGGCGCGGACGATGCCGGGGACCCCGACCCGGCACCCGAACGTGGACATCGTGACCGTCCGCGAGAACACCGAGGACGTCTACCGCGGGGTGGAGTTCGAGCGCGGTTCCGTCGAGGTCGCGCATCTCCGCGAACGGCTCGAGGAGCTCTCCGGCTACGAGCTCCGAGCCGACACGGGCGTCACCGTCAAGCCGATCTCGATCGCGGCGACGAAGCGCATCGTCGCCTACGCGTTCGACTTCGCCCGATGGAACCGACGGCGGAAGGTCACGCTCGGCCATAAGGCGAACATCATGCAGCTCTCCGACGGGCTCTGGGAGGCGACGGCCGCGGAGGAGGCCGCCGATCAGTTCGACGTCGACTACGAGGAGCTTCAGATCGACGAGCTCGCGATGCGCCTCGTCACGGAGCCGGAGACGATGGACGTCCTGCTCCTGCCGAACCTGTACGGCGACATCATCTCCGACCTCTGCGCCGGCCTCGTCGGCGGCCTCGGCCTCGCGGCCGGCGCCAACCTCGGGTGGGAGTACGCCGTGTTCGAACCCGTCCACGGGAGCGCGCCCGACATCGCGGGAAAGGGCCTCGCGAACCCGGTCGCGATGATCCTCTCCGGAGCGATGTTGCTCCGCCACCTCGGCATCGACTCCAAGGCGACGGAGGTGGAGTCGGCCGTCGACGCTGTCCTCGAAGCAGGCAAGCACGTCACGCGGGATCTCGGCGGAGAGGCGACGACGCAGGAGGTCGCCGAGGCCGTCGCGGCGGAGCTCAGTTGAGGCGAAGCTCCTCCGGCAGCAGATCGTTCTTCCGATAGGGCTTCGGCGTCTCCGCGTAGTAGTCGCCACCGGTCGCGTCGTTCACGACCCAGACGGGAAGGTCGTCGAGCTCCATCGAGCGGATCGCCTCCGGGCCGAGTTCCTCGAAGGCGATGACGCGCTGTTGTCGAACCTTCAGCGCGGCGAGCGCGCCTCCTCCGCCGAGGGCAGCCATGTACACGGCGTGATGCTCCGCGAGCTGCTCGCGCACCATCGGGCCGCGGCCGCCCTTTCCGATCAGGCCCTTCACGCCGAGCGCGAGGAGACGCTCCGTGTACTTGTCCATCCGGCTCGCGGTGGTCGGGCCCGCAGCGCCGATCACGTTCCCGGGCCGCTCGGGCGTCGGGCCGACGTAGTAGAGCACCGCGCCCGCGGGATCGAACGGGAGCCGCTCGCCCGCGTCGAGCATCTCCACCATCCGTTTGTGCGCGGCGTCGCGCGCGGCGTAGACGGAACCCTTCACCACGACGACGTCGCCGGCGTGCAGCGCGTCCACGTCGGCGTCGTCCATCGGCGGCGTCAGGCGCTTGCGACCGTCGTCGAGCTCCTCGACCGCCATCCTCAGATCACCCGCACGCCGGTTCGATGTGCGTGGCACTCGATGTTGACCGCGACGGGGAGCGATGCGATGTGGGTGGGGAGCGACTCCACGTGGACGGCGAGCACCGTCTGCGTTCCGCCGAGCGCCTCCGGCCCGAGGCCGAGCGCGTTGCACTTCTCGTAGAGCTCCGCTTCGAGCTCGGCGAGCTCCGAGTCCTCGCTCGGCTGCCCGACCTTGCGCATCAACGCCTTCTTCGCGAGCACCGCGGACATCTCGAAGTTGCCACCGACGCCGACGCCGATGATGCCCGGCGGGCACGCGTTCGGCCCCGACTCCGCCACGGCCTTCAGGACGAACGTCTTCACGCCGTCCAGGCCGTCGGCGGGCTTGAGCATCGCGTGCTTACCCATGTTCTCCGAACCCGCTCCCTTCGCATCGATCTGGATGCGGATCTCCGAGCCGGGAACGATCCTCGTGTGCACGAACGCCGGGGTGTTGTTGCCGGTGTTCTTCCGGTCGAACAGCGGATCGCGGACGATCGAGCCGCGGAGGTAACCGTCTTGGTAGCCCGACGCCACGCCCGCGTCGATCGCGTCGTAGAGATCGCCGCCGGTGACGTGAACATCCTGCCCGAGCTCCAGGAACACGACCGTGTATCCCGTGTCCTGGCAGTACGGATACTCCCCCTCCGCGGCGATGTCCTGGTTCAGGAGGAGCTGGTCGAGGATCTGGCGGCCGATCGGCGACTCCTCGCGCTCGCGCGCGCGGCGCATCAGCTCCACCATCTCTGGCGGGACCTTGTAGCAGATCTCCATGCAGAGCTCGCGCACGACGGAGGAGATGTGCTCCGCCTCGACCTGTCTGACATCGTTCATCTCGGCGTCATTGTAGGGAGAGCGCTTGCACCCGTCCGGACGGGTGGGACACTGTCCCGATGAGCGACCCCGCGCCGGCGAACAGCAGCTGGGAACGGCCTCCCACCCTCCGACTCGCGTCGTTCGCGGCGACGTCGCTGGGCGGACTGCTCGTGGGACTCGGCGCGCTGCTGGATTGGGGTTCCGTCACCGTTCGGATCCCGGGCACGACCGGGAACGCGCTTTCCTCCGACGTTCCCGGCGTCGACCTCGCCGAGGGCAAGATCGTGCTGATCCTGGGCTTCGCGCTGCTCGTGATCGGCGTGGTGATGCGCGGGATCTCCTCCGGCGCCACCGCGCGGATCCTCGGCTGGGTCATCGTCGCGGCGAGCATCCTGGCCACCGGGATCGCGGTCTTCGACGTCGTTCGCAAGGACAGCGCGTTCAACTCCGGAGCGCAGGACACCGCGCACAAGATCGCGGCGACGACAGGACTCCCCTACAACGATCTCCTCGCGAGGATCCAGAAGTACCTCGTGGTCGATCTGAAGCTCGGCATCTATCTCGTGATCGTCGGGGGCATCCTCGGGCTGATCGGAGGGTTGCTCGGGATCGCCTGGGTGTCGCGCCGCGATCGCAATGGACGTGAGATCGCCGACGCGCCGCTGCCGCCGGATGCCTCGACGCCGCTGCCGCCGCCGGACACCGGCTCCGCGCCGACCGCACCGGAGCCGGGGCCGAAGCCGGCGCCACCGACCGACCCCGGCTCGCAGCTCCCACCGGACTGAGCGCTACAGCTTCGCGAGGTCGGCGCACTTCTCCCGGATGCCGTCAGCCGCACGGCGAAGCGCCGACAGCTCGTCGTCGTTGAGATCGAGCTCCACGATCTCGTCCACGCCGACGGAGCCGAGCCGAACCGGAACGCCGACGTAAACCTCGGAGATGCCGTACTGCCCCGTGCACCACGCGCACACGGGAAGGACGTCGTCGAGCTCCCCAGCGATCGCGGCGACCATCTGCGCGATCGAGGCCGAGGGCGCGTAGTACGCGCTTCCCTTCTTGAGGAGCGCGACGATCTCCGCACCGCCGTCGCGCGTGCGCTGATAGAGCCGCTCCAGCGTCGCCTCGTCCACGAGCCCGGCGAGCGGCTTTCCGTCCACGGTCGCGTGGCGCGGCAGCGGCACCATCGACTCGCCGTGGGAGCCGAGCGTCATCGCCTGCACGCCCAGCGGAGAGACATCCAGCTCCTCGGCGATGAAGTAGCGGAGCCGCGCGGAGTCGAGCACCCCCGCCATCCCCAGAACTCGCTCCTTCGGGAAGCCGCTCACGTCGGCCGCGAGGGCCGTCATCTCGTCGAGCGGGTTCGTCACCATCATGATGATGGCGTTCGGGGAGTGCTCCGCGGCCCTGGAGATCACGTCGCGGACGATCGCGGCATTCTTTCCGAGGAGGTCCATGCGGCTCATCCCGGGCTGCCTCGGGAACCCCGCCGTCACGACGACCACGTCGGACGCGGCAGTGTCGGCGTAGTCGTTCGTCCCGGTGATGCGCGGCTCGAATCGCTCCACCGGCGAGGACTCCTTGATATCGAGCGCGAGGCCCTGCGGGAGGCCCTCCACGATGTCGATCAGCACGACGTCTGCGAGACCGCGCTGGACGATCCGCATCGCGGCCGTCTGTCCGACGAACCCGCTCCCCACAACCGTTACTCGCAACTCGGACTCCCCTCAGCCGTCCAGCTTCTCGATCACCGCATCGGCGACGTCGGACGTTCCCACGGCCGTGGGGTCGTCGCGCGTCGGCTTCATGTCGTACGTCAACGACTTCCCCTCGAGGATCACCGCGGCGATCGCGGACTCCAGTCGGTCCGCGGCCTCCTCCTCCTCGAGGTGGCGGAGCATGAGCACGCCGGAGAGCATCATCGCCATCGGATTGGTCTTGTTGAGCCCCGCGTACTTCGGCGCGCTCCCGTGCGTCGCCTCGAAGACCGCCGCGTCGTCGCCGATGTTCGCGCCCGGCGCTTCGCCGAGTCCTCCGATCAGCCCGGCGCAGAGATCCGACAGGATGTCGCCATACAGATTCGGCAGCACGAGCACGTCGTACTCCTCCGGACGCTGGACGAGCTGCATCGTGAGGTTGTCGATGATGCGGTCCTGGAAGTGCAGGTCCGGATACTCCTCCGCGGCGACGCGGCGCGCGGTCTCCAGGAACAGGCCGTCGGAGAACTTCATGATGTTCGCCTTGTGGCCCGCGGTGACGCTGCGACGGGAGTAACGCTTGGCGTAGTCGCAGGCGTAGCGGACGATCCGCTCGGTTCCGCCGACGGAGATCGGCTTGATCGTCAGGCCGGAGTCCTCGCGGATCTCCGTCCCGGTCTCCTTCGCGATGAAGCGGATGAGGTCGAGCGCCTCGCGGGAGCCGCGCTTGAACTCGATGCCGGCGTAGAGGTCCTCGGTGTTCTCGCGCACGATCACGAGGTCGACGCCCTCGTAACGGGAGCGGACTCCCGGATACCACCTGCACGGGCGAAGGCACGCGAACAGATCGAGCTCCATCCGCAACGCGACGTTGACGCTTCGGAACCCTCCGCCGACGGGTGTGGAGACCGGGCCCTTGAGCGCGACGCCGTTCTTCCGGATGGAATCCAGCACCGCTTCCGGGAGCGGCGACCCCGATCGCTCGATCGCGACGGTGCCCGCCTGCTGCTCGTCCCAGGAGAACGCGACGCCGGTCGCCTCGAGCACCCGGCGGGTCGCCTCCGTGAGCTCGGGGCCGACCCCGTCGCCGGGGATCAACGTCACTGCGTACGTCATTCCGATCGCCTCAGTCCTTGTCGCGGACGGCCGATATTCTCGCAGGGAGGAAACGCTCCGAACGTGCGTGGATGGCGCGTCGCGTCCGGGGCTTCTATCCATGTGGTGAAATAGTTGAAGCGCCGTTCAAACGGCGTTCGGATCACCGGAGGAGGCGTTCCGTTGAGCACGAAGGGCATGCGGGAGGTCGTGGCCGCAGAGACCTCGATCTCCGACATCGACGGAGCGAACGGCCGTCTCTGGTACTGCGGCTACGACATCCACGACCTCGCCGGGAACGTGTCGTTCGAGGAGGCCGTGTACCTCCTCCAGCACCGGGAGCTTCCGACCGCGAGCCAGCTCGAGGAGCTCACGGAGTTCCTTTCCGGGGAGCGGGAGACCTCGGGGTTCCTGATGCGGCTGATGCCGACGTTGGCGGAGAAGACCTCTCCGATGTCGATGCTGCGGACGAGCGTCTCCGCGTCCTCGGCGTACGACCCCGACGGCTGGGACGAGTCCGACGAGGCGAACCTCCGCAAGGCCTACCGGCTGATCGCCAAGATCCCGACGCTGATCGCGATGTACCACCGCGCGCGGACGGATCAGGACTTCGTTCCGCCGAACCCGAAGCTCTCCCACGCCGCGAACTTCCTCGCGATGATCCACGGCGAGGAGCCCGAGGAGGAGGACGTCCAGGCGCTCGACACGACGCTCGTCCTCTACGCCGACCACACGATGAACGCCTCGACGTTCACGGCGCGCATCATCGCGTCCACGCTCGCCGACATGTTCTCCGCGGTGACGGGCGCGATCGCGGCGCTGAAGGGACCGCTCCACGGCGGTGCGAACGAGGGGGCGATGAAGATGCTCGAGGAGGTCGGGAGCCCGGAGAACGCGCGCGATTACATCCGCGGCAAGCTCGAGCGCCACGAGAAGATCATGGGGTTCGGCCACCCCGTCTACACGACGGAGGACCCGCGCCGGACGCATCTCCGCCCGCTGTCGAAGGAGCTCGCCGACCGCAAGGGAGATCCGACGTGGTTCGAGCTCTCCGACGCGATCGAGAAGGCCGTCATGGAGGAGAAGGGGCTGTACGCGAACGTCGATTTCTACGCCGCGAGCGTCTACCACTACCTGGGCATCCCCGACGACCTGATGACGCCGATCTTCGCGCTCGCGCGGATGGCGGGCTGGACGGCGCACGTCCGCGAGCAGTACGCGGACAACCGCGTGATCCGCCCGGGCTCCGAGTACGTCGGTCCGAAGGACCGGACGTTCGTGCCGCTGGACGAGCGGAGCTAGACGCTTCCCGGTCGCGGCAGCAAGCCCGCGGCCTCGACCACCTTCGCAACCGCCCGCTGGGTTCCCAGGCCCATCACGTGGACGCCGGAGATCCCCTCCACCTCGTGGAGCCTGCGGATGACGTCCGCGGTGATGCGCAGACCCTCCGATTCCTCGTGATCGGGACCGGCGTCGTCGAGCGTTTCGAGCGTCGCGTGCGGGACCCGGACGCCGGGCAGATGGTCGTTGAGGTAGTGTGCCGACCGCGCCGTGCGGAGCGGCGCGACGCCCGCGATCAGGAACGCGCGCTCCAGGATGCCGCGCGCCCGAGCCGTCTCCACCCACCCCCGCATGGCGTCGACGTCGTAGGCGATCTGCGTCATGACGAAGCCGGCGCCGGCATCGATCTTCGCCTCGAGACGCGCGACGTCGTAGCGCTCCGCGAGCGGCGCGTCCGCGACGCCGACGAAGTACGCGGGAGGATCGTCGATCTCCGCGCCCGAGAGGAGCGTCCCGTCCGAGCGCATCGTCGCGGCCAGGCGAACGAGATCGAGCGCAGAGAGGTCCTTCACCTCGGTCGCCTCGGGATGGTCTCCGACGGCGACGGGATCTCCGGAGAGACAGAGGACGTTCCGCGCGCCGAGCGTCCAGGCGCCGAGGAGCTCCGACGTCAGCCCGAGCCGGTTGCGGTCGCGCACCGTGAGCTGCGCGGTCGGCTCGATCCCGGCCGCGGCGACGACCGCGATGCCGGCCAGGGGCGACATGTGGGCCGACGCGGCCGGATTGTCGGTGACGTTGACGGCGTCCGCGTATCCGACGAGCTCCCGCGCCTGGGAGCGCACCGCTTCCGCATCGGCGGAGCGCGGAGGCACCACCTCCGCCGTGACGGAGAAGTGTCCGGACCGCAGGATCCGCTCCAGGCGGCTCGCGGGACGAAGGGTGGACACGGCCTCGAGCGGCCGCGTTAGGCGAGGCCGGCCGCAGCCTCCGCGGCCGTCACGGTGTTGACCATCAGCATCGCGACGGTCATCGGCCCGACGCCCCCGGGCACTGGCGTGATCGCGCCGGCGACCTGCG
This sequence comes from Actinomycetota bacterium, assembly GCA_045805285.1. GTDB lineage: Bacteria > Actinomycetota > UBA4738 > UBA4738 > JBJMLN01 > JBJMLN01. The sequence goes on from JBJMLN010000076.1 coordinate 48,054, forward strand.
CGACGCCGTCGAAGTCGACGTCTCCGATCACCTTGCCGTCGACGCGATTGATGCCGACGTCGATCACGGTGGCGCCGGGCTTGACCATGTCTCCCGTGAGAGACCCCGCGACGCCTGTCGCGACGACGACGATGTCGGCGTTCCGCGTGTGCGACGCGACGTCCCTCGTCCTCGTATGACAGAGCGTGACGGTCGCGTTTCCGCGCTCGGAGCGTTGCGCGAGCATGATCGACAGCGGCATCCCGACGAGGCCTCCGCGACCGACGATCGTGACGTCCTGCCCCTCGATCTCGATGCCGGAGCGGACGAGGAGCTCCACGATGCCGAACGGCGTCGCCGGCAGGAACAGCGCCTCTCCCCTCGCCATGAGCCCGACGTTCGTCGGACCGAGGCAGTCGACGTCCTTTTCCGGCGCGACCGCGCGCTGGACCGCGGACTCGGAGATCTCGTCCGGCACGGGGAGCTGCACGATCATCCCGCTGATCCGCGGATCGGCGTTCAGCCGCTCGATCGCCGCGAGGACGTCGTCCTGCGACGCGTCTCCCGGCAGGTCGACGCGCTCGGAGTGCATCCCGACGTCCGCGCACGCCTTCTGCTTGGAGGCGACGTAGATCTTCGACGCGGGATCGTCTCCGACGAGCACCGCTGCGAGGCCGGGCTGGACGTTCCGCTCAGCCAGCGCCCGCACCCGCGCCGCGACGTCGTCGCGGACCTGAGCGGAGATGGCCTTGCCGTCGATCGTCCGTGCAGTCATCGGACATCCATCCTACCGAGCAGCGACGTTTCCCCGCCGCCGGAGCGTGACCCGTCGTCAGTGGCGGAAATGCCGGCGGCCCGTGACGACGACGGCCATGTCGCGGCTCTCCGCGAGCCGGAGAACCTCCTCGTCCCGGACGGAGCCTCCCGGATGGATCACCGCCGTGATCCCCGCGTCGGCGGAGACCTCCAGGGCGTCGGGGAACGGGAAGAACGCGTCGCTTGCCATCACCGCCCCGCGCGCCTTCTCGCCGGCCTTGCGACCGGCGAGCACGGCGGAGTCCACGCGCGACATCTGGCCGGCGCCGATCCCGACCGTCGCGCGCTCCTTCGCGAAGACGATCGCGTTGGACTTCACCCGCGCGGCGACGACCCAGGCGAAGAGGAGGTCCTCCCACTCTTCCCGGGTCGGCTCGCGCCGCGAGACGACCTTCATCTCGTCGCGTCCCTCCACGATGCGGTCCGCGTCCTGCACGAGGGCGCCCCCGGGCATCGGCCGGACGTCGACCGCAGGCCTCCCGGAGAGCGGCGCGCGGACGACGCGGAGGTTCGGTTTGGCGGCGAACCGCTCGAGGGCGTCCTCGGTGTACGCGGGCGCGACGACGACCTCGGTGAAGACGTCCTCCATCGCGCGCGCGGCGTCGGCGTCGATCTCTCCGGCGAAGGCGACGATGCCACCGAATGCGGAGACCTCGTCGGAGGCGAACGCGCGCCCGTAGGCCTCCGCGGACGATGCCGAGACCGCTGCGCCGCAGGGGTTGTTGTGCTTGACGATGACGCAGGCGGCGGTCGTTTCCACGTCAGGGGCGCGCGCGGCGAGATCCGCCGCCAGCCCCGCGGCGGCGTCGAGATCGAGCCAGTTGTTGAACGACATCTCCTTGCCCTGGAGGACCTCCGCGCCGCCGAACGGTCCGGCGCCTCCCGCGGTCGAGTACAGCGCGCCGCGCTGGTGCGGGTTCTCGCCGTAGCGAAGGTCCGCGACCTTGTCGTAGGCGAGGCCGACGAAACGCGGCAGCGCGTCTTCGGCCTCGCGCTGCGCGAACCAGCTCGCGATCGCGGCGTCGTAGGAGGCCGTGTGCGCGAACGCCTCCTCCGCGAGCGCGAGGCGCGTCTCTCGGGAGAGACCTCGCTCGCGCCGCAGCTCGTCGAGGATCTCCGCGTACCGTCCGGGCCGGACGACGATCGCAACCGATTCGAAGTTCTTGGCGGCCGCGCGCACGAGCGTCGGGCCGCCGATGTCGATGTTCTCGATCACGTCGTCGAACCCGGCACCGGACGCGACGGCCTCCCGGAACGGATAGAGGTTCGAGACGACGAGGTCGAACGGCTCGATGCCGTGCTCCTCCAGCTGCCGCTCGTGCTCGGGGAGCCGGCGGTCGGCGAGGATGCCGGCATGGATCCGCGGATGGAGCGTCTTCACGCGGCCGTCGAGCATCTCCGGAAAGCCCGTGACGTCGGCGACGGGCGTGACCTCGACACCGGCGTCTCGGAGCGTCCGCGCTGTCGTTCCCGACGAAACGAGCGCGACACCGAGCGATCGGAGATCCCGCCCTAGCTCGACGAGCCTCGTCTTGTCCGCGACGGAGATCAACGCTCTGCGAACCGGCCGGACGCCGCCCATCACCGCGCCTCCGGGGCGATCCGAACGGTCCGGCCCTCGATCGACAGGCGGCCTTCGATCAGCGCGCGTGCGGCGAGCGGATAGATTCGGTGCTCGACCTGCTGGATCCGCGCGTGAAGCGAGCGCTCGTCGTCGTCGGGCTCGATCGGAACGGCCTCTTGGAGAACGATCGGACCCCTGTCCAGTTCGAGCTCGACGAAGTGGACGGTCGCGCCCGTCACCTTCGCTCCCGCCGCGAGCGCGTCGCGCGGAGCGCGCGCACCCGGGAACGCGGGAAGCAGCGACGGGTGGACGTTCAGCATGCGGCGCTCGAACGGAGCGACCATCTCGTCGGTCAGGACGCGCATGAAGCCGGCAAGGAGGACGTGGTCGACGGCTGCGTCCTCGAGTCGCTTGCGAAGCGCGCGGTCGTATTCCTTGCGGTCGAAGCTCTCTGCCGGATCGACGAACTCCGTGGCGACGCCGCGCCTCCGCGCCCGATCCAGAGCCGGTGCCTCCCGGCGATCCGACGCGACGAGCACGACGGAGCCGACCACGACCGGGGCGTCAAGGAGCGCCTGCACGTTGGTTCCCTCACCGGAGGCGAGAACGGCGATCCTGGGCGGCATCGTCCCCGAACCTATGGACGGCCCGGCCGGGGTGTCAACGGAGAGCCGGCCACCGGCTCGGCGTAAGCTTGCGCCCCGTGCCTTCGGACGAACATCCCCGACCCGAGGAACGCTGCGTGCGGCATCCGCACCGCGTCTCCGTCGCCAGGTGCGAGAACTGCGGACGGACACTCTGCATCGCGTGCGCGGTTCCCGTCCGGAACGCCGTCTACGGCGGCGAGTGCCTCTCGGCCGTGCTCGGAGACGATGTCGGCCCCCAGGTCGCAGCCGCGCAAGCCGTCGCCTCTCCCGGCGCCATGGCGGTGACAGCCGCGTTCGCGGTCGCCGCAGTCGGAACGGCGCTGCCGTGGACGCGGTTTCAAGAGGGCTCGGGGCCGTTCGGGGCGTGGGGACTCTCCCCTCGCTGGTCGATGCTCGCGGCGATCGCGGCCACGTGCGGCCTCGTCGTCTCCGTCGTGGCCTGGCGGGAGATGCGGCCGGCGCTCGTGACCGCGGCGCGGATCTCGGCCATCGTCGTCGTGCTCGCGACGATCCTCGCGATCGCCCGCCCGCCGGCCTTCGCACCGCCGTGGCTGGGACCGTGGGTCACGCTGGCCGGTGGTCTCGCGGCGGCCGCACTCTCCTACGGCGTCGTCCGCCCCGGAGCGCCGGCGCAGCAACCCGAGCGCGGGCCTGCGCGTTCCGCGTGAGGTCGCGCTGATGCGGCAGAACGGCGTGCGAGCGTTCAACGCGTCGACGGCGAGCAAGGTCCTGCTGATCGGAAGCGCCCTGTACTTCGTCAGCCTCTTCTTCCGGTGGGACGCAAGCAACTGCGTCGACACGCGCGTCGGCACGATCTGCGGAGGCGTCGAGAGCGGCTTCACGAACGTCGGCATCCTGAACACGCTCATCGCCCTGACGATCATCGTGATGGAGGTCGTGACGCTCGCCGACGTGAGGCTCGACGTCGGAACGCCGGCGCGACGGATGCAGGTTGAGGCCGCGCTCGCCTTCGCGCTCCCGTTCTTCACGATCGTCAAGATCCTGGCGAACATCGACGGGATCAAGCTGTTCGCGTTCGTCGGGCTGCTCCTCGCCCTCGTCGTCGCCTACGGTGGCTATCTCCGTTGGGAGGAGTCGCGGCTCGCACCGCCGCCGCCCCCTCCTCCGGGAGGCGCGGGATTCACCGCGTAACGCCGTGGAGAACGCTCCCGCTCCTTGTTCGAAACCGGCGCATCATCTAGCCTCCATCGCACGGCGGCGACCGAGGAGACGCACGTGAAGAAGTGCCCCTACTGCGCCGAGGACATCCAGGACGAGGCGATCAAGTGCCGCTACTGCGGCAGCGATCTGACGGTCCCTCCCCCCGGCGCGGGTGCTCCGGCTTCCGTCGCCGCAGGTTCCACTCCCGAGGGGAGCGTCCCCACTGCCGCTGCGGAGATGCCTGCTGTGGAGGCGCCCACGACGCAGCTGCCCGCCGGCGCCACGGCGCCGACCGAGGCGATCTCGTTCAGCCACACGGGGTACCGGTATCTCCTCGGCCACGGAGCGGACTTCTTCGGCATCTGGGACCGACAGGCACCGGGCTCTCCGATCTCCCGGTTCCCGCGAACCGACGAGGGATGGCGCGACGCGTGGCAGCAATACGCGAGCGTCGAGCCGCACGGCCAGCCCGTCGGGCAGCCGGGAGCGCCCGCCGGCTCCTCCGTCTACGCGGAGTCGCCGCGCACGAACGGGATGGCGGTCGCGTCGCTCGTTCTCGGCATCCTGTGGTTCTGGTGGATCGGGTCGATCCTCGCGTTGATCTTCGGCTATGTCGGCAAGAGCGAGATCGAGCGCTCCAACGGTCGTCAGACCGGGCGAGGGCTCGCGATCGCCGGCATCGTCCTCGGATGGATCGGCGTCGCGGGCGGCATCATCACGATCATCGTCGTCGCCGTGAACTCCTCGAACGGACTCCACTGAGCGGAGACGGCGCACTCCAGTACACGCACTCCGGGAGCCGGTACCTCCTGGGATACGGCGAGAGCTTCTTCGGCATCTGGGACCGCTCCGCGGGAGAGACACCGGTGGCACGCTTCCCGCGGAACGACGAGGGATGGAAGCAGGCCTGGACGCAGTACAGCGCCTGGGAACCTCACAGCGCCGAGGTGGGCCTGAGCCCCGGCCGGTCGCAATCGGGCCCGGCCGCCTCGACTCCGGTTTCGGCTTCGAGCGGCGGGTTCGGCGCGCGTCCGCCGCGGCAGAGCGCGGTGCATCCGGTGTGGTGGCTGGCGCCGATCCTGTTCGGGCTCCTCGGCGGCCTCGTGGCGTTCCTCGTCAACCGCGACCGAGACGCCCGCACGGCGCGGACGATGCTGATCGTCGGCGCGTCGATCACGGTCCTGCTGACGTTCCTGTATTACGCGGGAGGTCCGCAGGCGACGCAGGTCCACCCGTAGCAAACCCGCGCCGCCTCGCCGCTACGGCGAAGGCGGTCCGGGTGACGGAGCCGGCGGAGGAGGCATCGCAACGCTCCCTGCCTCGAAACCCGAACCCGCCGGCACGCCCTCGGACGGCGCCACGGCCGGGAGCGAACGGCCGTAGAAGAGGCCGCCGAGCGCTCCTCCGGCGGCGCCCCAGACGAGCGCCAGGAGACCTCCGACGAGCGCGTTCGGTCCCACGTAGCCCGAGCCGCCGGTATGGAAGCCCGAGACATCGACGCTCACCGCGAGCCCGATGGTCGAGAGCAACGCGACCACCGCGACGAGGACCGCGAACACGACGCCGGCCAGCGCCCCGACCATCGCCGCCTCGGGTCGCGCTCGAACGGATGCCCGGGCCGCCGCCGAGCGTCCGCCGATCAGCACCGAGAGCAGCGGAACGAGAAGGAACAGGAAGTAGCCGATCGGCGCCGTGCCGCCCTGGACGCTGGGGATCGGCGTCCCGAAGCCGCTCGTCGGGCCTCCCGTCAGAGAGAGGTGCTCGGGAAAATGCGAGTACGACAGGAGCTCGACGTTCGATCCCGCGATCGAAAGGTTGAGCGATCCGCCCATGGACGGCACCAGCACCCACATCGATTGGTTGGGAGACAACAGGACGTGGTGACCGACGAGCACCGTCCCGCGCGCAGCGCCGCCGTTGAAGGCGCCCCGGAAGTAGTCGGCCGTCGTCGTCGGATCGAGGGCGGCCAAGACGAGGAGGCCGACGAACGATAGGACGAGACCGAGGGCGAGCATGCGCACGCCTCCGCCCCAGACGCCGAGCGTCCTGCGACCCCAGGGCTCACTCGCCTCCCCGGCAAGCCCTGCGGATCGCAAACCGCCGGCGGCGCCCGCGACGAGGGCGATCAAGAACGGATACAGGAACGCGGCCAAGTGCGACGGCTCGACGTTGATCTCGCCCGAGAACACCGGGTTGGACGGCACCGCGATGTGGAAGTGGATCAGGAAGGAGAACGCGAAGGCCAACACGCCGTACACGATCGA
>JBJMLN010000077.1:0-10242 GCA_045805285.1 Actinomycetota bacterium
CGTCCTCGAAGACGGCCACGAAGACGCCGATCGGTCCTTCGGGTTTGTTCGCCATCGGCATCGCTTCTCTCCTCCTCGGGCGCCCGTGCGCGGCGCCTTGGTCCTTACGCCGTTCTCGGCTCGGTCACCTGCTGAGCGAAAGGGTCATGCGCGCTTCGGCCGGGAGCATCGGCTTGCCGAAGATGTCCGAGCCCGGCTGCTGGAACTCTCCACCGCGCGCGAGTGTGCCGGCGTCCACCGGCGTGAACCCGATCTCCTCGATCAACGCGGAGACGCGTGTCTTCGCTCGGGCGTCGTCGCCCGACATCACGACGGCCAGTCGCTGCTCCTTCGGCGCGGATCGCCGGCCCTCCACCCGAAGGATCTCCGGCGGAAGCGTGTTGAGGGCCTTGACGACGCGCGCCTGCGGGAATCGCTCGGCGGTCGCCTCGCTGGAGGAGGGGTCCGCGCCGTCTTCCGGCCCGGCGTTCATCGCGTCGATCACGATCTTTCCGACCACCGTCAACGGAGATGGCCCCGCGTCGGCCTTGCCGAAAGGTCCCGTCAAGACGATGACCTCCGCCGATCGCGCCGCGTCGTCGACCGCAGCGATCTCGATCAGGAACTGCGAGAGGCGCTCACCGAGGTCCGTCGACTGGTCGTCGTCGGTGACGAGGAGGACCTGGTGCCCAGCACGCGCCCAGAGCTCCGCGAGCGTCAGCCCGAGCTCGCCGCTTCCGATGATGCCGATCCGCAAGGTTCGCCTCCGCCCGTCGCCTCAGTAGACCACGGCTGTCGGTCAGGGAGCCCGCGGGCTCCACGTGCGGCCGCCGTGTGGCAGGCTTCGGCGGAACGACCGCACCGATGCCTGCCGCGGCCTCGGAGCCGAGCGGACCGACCGATGAGGAGAGGCAGATGTCGCGACAGGTTCTGAACGAGCAGACGTTCGCGCCCGGCAGCGAGCTCACGGTCTCCCGGACCGGCGCGCGCACGATGACCATCGGCGGAACGATCGCCAAGGCGTTCCTGCTGCTGATCGTGACTGTCATCTTTGCCGCACTCGGGTGGAGGGCGGCCGCCAACGTTCTGGTCCAGTCCGGGCTTTGGTTCTTCCTCGGCTATCTCCTGCTGATCGCACTCACGTTCGCCGCCGTCGCGAACCCGAGGCTCGCAGCCGGCGCGGGTCTCCTCTACGCGGTCCTGATGGGAACGTGGATGGGCGCGATCTCCCGTCTGTACGAGCACTACTACGACGGGGTCGTCGGACTCGCGATCTTCATCACGCTTGCGGTGTTCTTCGCGTGTCTCGTGCTGTACACACTGCGCGCCGTGCGGGTCACGGGACGCTTCGTGCAGGTGGTGCTGGTCGCGACCTTCGGCGTCGCCGTCGTCTACCTGTTCGGTTGGATCATGTCCCTGTTCGGTGTGCATCTGCTCTTCTGGAGCGATCCCGGCAACCCGTGGGGCATCGCGATCAGCCTGGCCGTCGTGGTGATCGCGGCGTTGAACCTCCTCGTGGACTTCGCCTTCATCGAGCTGGGGGTCAAGGCGGGGGCGCCCGCCTCTATGGAGTGGTACGCCGCGTTCGGCCTGCTCACGACCCTCGTCTGGCTCTACATCGAGGTGCTTCGGCTCCTGATCCGGGTCCGGGCTGCGCAGGGATAGCGCTCGCTCCCGGCCGCTTCGGAGGCATAGGATGCCTTAAGCCTGTTCCGAACTGGAGGAGAGAGATGGAAGTTCGAGAGCGCGCCGCCCGCGAGATGACCGCCAGCTGGTGGCTCTTCCTGATCACCGGCGTCGCGTGGCTGATCATCGCCGTGGTTGTGCTTCGGTTCGACCTCACCTCGATCGCGTCCGTCGGCGCGCTGCTCGGAGTGATCCTGTTGATCGCGGGCGTCAACGAGTTCATGGCGCTCGGATTGCGCGATGTCGCGTGGAAGTGGCTCCACGCCGCCCTCGGCGTGCTGTTCGTGATCGGCGGGATCTGGGCGTTCATCCACCCGATCGGAGCGTTCTACGAGCTGGCGTCGATCCTCGGTTTCCTGCTGATCCTGAAGGGCTCGATGGATCTCATCGGGTCGGTGATGCAGCGTGAGGTGAGCGAGCTGTGGTGGCTCGGCGTGATCACGGGCGGCCTGGAGATCCTGCTGGGATTCTGGGCATCGCAGCAGTTCTTCGCGCCGCGCGCCATCCTGATCCTCGTCTGGGTCGGCTTCTTCGCGATCTTCCGAGGGGTGGGCGAGATCGTCCTTGCCTTCGAGATGCGCCATGCGCACAAGGAGCTCGGCCGGCACGCGATGGCCTGATCCTCCGGCCGCCGAAGCGCCGGAGGTTCGCAGAGGGCACGCTTAGAATCGCGACGTGTCGAAGACCGCGGCGCCCTCCCAGACGTCGCCCTCGGTTCTGAAACGGCTGCTCGTCGGGCGGCCGCTGTCGAGCGGTCATCTGGAGCACACGCTCCTTCCGAAGATCCTGGCGCTGCCGGTCTTCTCTTCCGACGCGCTGTCGTCGGTCGCGTACGCCACGGAGGAGATCCTCGCCGTCCTCCTCGCCGCGAGCGTCTCGGCGACGCATTTCGTCATGCCGATCGCCCTCGCGATCGCGACGCTGATGGTGATCGTCGTGAGCTCCTACCGGCAGACGGTCCGCGCGTATCCGTCGGGCGGCGGCGCGTACATCGTCAGCAAGGACAACCTGGGTGTGCTCCCGGGGCTGGTCGCGGCGGCGGCGCTGCTGACGGACTACGTCCTGACCGTGTCGGTCTCGGTCGTGGCGGGCGTGTTCGCGATCGTCTCAGCGGTGCCGAGTCTCAGCCAGCACCGCGTGATCCTCTCCCTCGCGTTCGTGGCGTTCATCACGCTGGTGAACCTCCGGGGCGTCAGGGAGTCGGGAACGCTGTTCGCGGTCCCCGTGTACGCGTTCGTCGCGTCGATCTACGTCATGGTCGTCGCGGGGCTCGCCCAGTGCCTCTTCACGCACTGTCCGCGGGCCTACACGTCCGGGCTTCCGCCGAACCACGACCTCGCGGCGGCGGCCGGCTCCGTCGGTCTGTTCGTGATCCTGCACGCGTTCTCCTCCGGATCGACCGCGCTCACCGGAGTGGAGGCGATCTCCAACGGTGTGCCGGCGTTCCGCCGCCCGCAGGCGAAGAACGCGGCGGAGACGCTGACGATCATGGGAGCGATCGCCGTCACGATGTTCCTGGGGATCTCGTTCCTGGCGAGCCGCGCACATCCGACCGTGAGCCCGGAGCGTTCCGTCGTCGCGCAGATCGCGCACGGCGTCTTCGGCGGCGGCGTCGGCTTCTACATCGTGCAGGTATTCACCGCCGCGATCCTCATCCTCGCGGCCAACACTTCCTATCAGGACTTCCCGCGGCTCGCGTCGATCCTGGCCAGGGACCGATTCCTGCCGCGACAGTTCTCCAACCGCGGCGACCGCCTCGTGTTCTCGAACGGCGTGTTGGTGCTGGCCGGGCTGGCGGCGCTCCTGATCTACATCTTCGATGCGGATCTCTCGCGGCTGATCCAGCTCTACGTCGTCGGCGTGTTCACCTCATTCACGCTGTCGCAAACCGGGATGGTTCGGCACTGGCTGAAGGAGAAGCACAAGGGCGTGAGCGCGCAGCCGGGATGGCGCCGCGCGATCGTGATCAACGGCATCGGCGCCGTCGCGACGGCTGTCGTGCTGGTGGTCATCACGGCGACGAAGTTCACCCACGGCGCATGGATCGTGATCGTCGCGATGCCGCTCATCGTCCTGATGTTCCTGGGCATCCACCGGCACTACGAGTCGGTCAAGCGCCAGCTCCGCATGGGGCAGGTCGTTCCGGGCGAGGTCGGAACGAACTTCGTCGTCCTCCTCGTGCGGAACCTGGATGTGGCGACCGCGGAGGCGCTCGGGTACGTGCGCTCGTTCCGGCCCCAGTGGGTGCGCGCCGTGTATCCCTCCGCGTCGGGAGTTCCGGAGGACGTTCAACGCCGGTGGCGGGAGCTTGCGCGAGGCGGACCGGACCTGGAGGTCCTTCCGATGCACGGCCACGACCTCCTGGAAGCGGTGCGCCGCTACACCAAGGCCATCCGGCGCGGGAACGACGACTTCGTGACGGTCGTCGTTCCGGAGGTCGTGGACGAGGGCCTGCCGCTGTACCTCTTGCGGAGCCGGGCGGCGATCCGGCTGAAGTCGGGCCTCCTCCGCGAGCAGAACGTCGTCGTCACCGACGTGCCCGTTCTGAAGGAGGGCGCGACGCTCGTCGGCGTGGACGGCAGGCCGCTGATCCCGGAGCGGACCGTCGTGCGCGTGTTCGTCTCCGGCGTGCACGACGCGTCGATCCGCGCCGTCAACTACGCGATGACCCTGGAATCGGCCGACACCCGGGCCGTGTACTTCGATCTCGACCCGGACATCGCGTACACGATGCAGGAGGAGTGGGCCGACCGAGGCATGCCGATCCCGCTCGACATCGTCGAGGCGCCGTTCCGCGACCTGACCGGACCGATGCTGCAGGAGGTGCGCCGCATCACCGCCCGCGAGGACACGATCGCCTCGATCGTGATCCCGGAGATCGTCGTGAGGCACAGCCGGCACATGGTGCTTCACAACCAGAGCGCGCTGTTCGTCAAGCGGTTGATGCTCTACGAGCCGCGCACGATCCTCTCGAGCGTTCCGTACAGCTTGGACTAGGAGGCTCTCCATGGACCGGGAGACGGCGCTCGCGCTCGCACGCGAGAAGACGGAGAAGGAGACCACGTATCGGCATCTCGTCTCCGTCGAGGGCGTGATGCGCGCGCTGGCCCGGCGGCTCGACGGAGACGAGGACCTCTGGGCGTTGACGGGCCTGTTCCACGATCTCGATCAGGATCTGACAGGAGAGGATCCCTCGCGACACGCGTTCATCGCCGCGGAGTGGCTCCGCGAGGCCGGCGTCGACGACCGGGTGATCAACGGCGTGCTCGCCCACGCGCACGAGCAGTTCCGGAAGGACACGATGGATCGGGCGATCGTGCACGCCGACGCGATCGCGGGTTTGCTCGTTGCCTCGGCGCTCGTCCGCCCGGAGAAGGCGACCGGCATGAAGGTCTCTTCGGTGAAGAAGAAGCTCAAGGACAAGGCGTTCGCGCCGGGCGTGAACCGCGAGGAGATCACCTCAGTGGAGGATTCGATCGGGCTCTCCACCGACGACCTGATCGCGACGAGCATCGAGGGTCTCCAGGAGGTCGCGCCGGAGATCGATCTCTAGGCTTCACCGGTCTCCACTCGCGCGCGGCGACGGCGGATGATCCACCACACGGCCGCCGCGACCAGCAGCACGCCGATCGCGATCGAGACCGGACCGATCAAGCGCTCTACGTCGTTCCATCGGTCCCCGAGCGACCGTCCCGCGAGCGCGAGCCCGATCGTCCACGGCAGCAACCCGAGCGTCGTGTAGAGCGTGAACGAGCCGAGGTTCATCCGGCCGACGCCCGCGGGAAGGGAGATGAACGCCCGCACCAACGGGATCAGCCGCGCCCAGAAGACCGCCGCCTCTCCGTGGCGCTCGAACCAGGCCTGCGCCCGATCGACTTCGTGCGGTCGAAGCAGGACGAACCGACCCCACCGGTCAATCAACGGCCTCCCGCCCGCGTAGCCGAGCCAGTAGGCCAGGAGCGACCCGGCCAGGCTCCCCAGCACCCCGACCACGATCACGCCGAGGAGCCCGAGGCTTTTCGACGGATCGCCCAGGACCTGACCCGCGAAGGTCTCGCTCGCCAGCGCCCCTCCGAAGGCCATCACGATCTCGCTCGGGATGGGGATGCAGGCCGATCCGAGGAGCATCAGGACGAAAATCCCGACGTACCCGTAATTGGAGACCAGGTCCGTGACGAACGGGGCGAGGAACGCGAGCACGGGAATCTCCCGGGGGCCGGCGGCGTTTGACGGAGCGTATCAACCGGCTTCTTAGAGGACCGTGTGAGGGCGATCGGGCGCGGGAACAGCCCCGGAAAGCCGCGATCCGCGCCTCCCACCTCCCGGAGCCGGCCACGGCCATAATCCCGGCCATGGAGCGACCGGCTGGTACCGTGGCCCGCCAGGGCGCCGGTCCCAGGCGCCTGCTCCCCAGGTAGAAGGAACTTTTCCGCTATGGCAAAGACCCTGGTGGTCGTCGAGTCGCCCACGAAGGCGAAGACGCTCGAGCGCTATCTCGGCTCGGACTACACCGTCAAAGCCTCGTACGGGCACATCCGCGACCTCCCCAAGAACAAGCTCGGCGTGGACACCGAACACGAGTTCGAACCGCAGTACGTGGTTCCCGAGAGCTCGAAGAAGGCGGTCACGCAGCTCAAGTCGGCCCACAAGAAGGCCGGCGACCTCGTGCTGGCCACCGACTTCGACCGAGAGGGCGAGGCGATCGCCTACCACGTTGCCGAGATCCTGGGCGTCGAGCCCGCGACCGCGAAGCGCGTGACCTTCACGGAGATCACGAAGGACGCGGTCCTCCAGGCGTTCGAACAGCCCCGGAACGTGGACCTCCAGCTCGTTGAGGCGCAGCAGGCGCGCCGGATCCTCGACCGCCTCGTCGGCTACCGCATCTCCCCGATCCTGTGGAAGAAGGTGCGCACCGGCCTGTCCGCCGGGCGCGTGCAGTCGGTGGCGCTCCGCCTGATCGTGGATCGCGAGCGCGAGATCGACGCGTTCGTTCCGAAGGAGTACTGGACGGTCGACGTCCGCCTCACTCCGGAGCAAGACGAGACGCCGTTCCTCGCGCGCCTGATCCAGATCGGAGACGACAAGCTCGCCGCGTCGCCGGACAAGAAGGGCCTGGTGCTCGGCGCCGAGGGAGACGCCGCGACGCACGCCGACCATCTCCGCGGCGCCTCGTACAAGGTCGCCGAGGTCCGCGAGAAGGAGGTCAAGCGCACTCCCGCGCCGCCGTTCACGACCTCGACGCTCCAGCAGGAGGCCGCGCGGAAGCTCGGCTTCTCCTCCCGCAAGACGATGGTCCTCGCTCAGCAGCTCTATGAAGGAGTGACGCTCCCCGGCGAGGGCCAGACCGGCCTCATCACCTACATGCGAACCGACTCCGTCAACATCGCGGAACAGGCGTTGTCCGAGATCGCCGACGTCGTGCAGAGCCACTACGGCAAGGAGTACGCGCTCGACAAGCCGCGCCGCTACAAGAAGAAGCAGCGCGGCGCGCAGGAAGCGCACGAGGCGATCCGACCGACGTCCGCGAAGCGGCTCCCCGACTCCGTGGAGAGCGCGCTCGACCGCGACCAGGCACGCCTGTACCGGCTGATCTGGCAGCGCGCGGTCGCGTCGCAGATGGCCGAGGCCAAGTTCGACCAGGTTTCCGTCGACATCGCGGCGACGACCGACGGCGCGCCGGAGTACCTGCTGCGCGCGACCGGCCAGACGCTCAAGTTCGACGGGTTCCGCCGCGTCTACTTCGAGGGCCGCGACGACGACGCCGACGAGGACGCCGAGAACCGCCTGCCCCGACTCACCGCCGAGCAGCTGCTGAAGCTCCTGGAGGTTCTCCCCGAGCAGCACTACACGCAGCCGCCGCCGCGCTTCTCCGAAGCCTCGCTCGTGAAGACGCTGGAGGAGCTCGGCATCGGGCGTCCCTCCACGTACGCGTCGATCATCTCCACGCTGGTGGAGCGGGAGTACGTCCGCCTCGAGAACCGGCGGTTCTTCCCGGAGGACGTCGCGGGCGTCGTCGTCGACCTGCTCGTGAACCATTTCCCGGAGATCGTCGACGTCGGCTTCACCGCCAAGATGGAGGAGGAGCTCGACGACATCGCCGAGGGCAAGCTCGGCTGGGTGGAGGTCCTCGACCTCTTCTACGGCCCGTTCGAGCGGCTCGTGGAGAAGAACGAGAGCGAGATCAAGCGCTTCGAGGAGGAGCTCGACGAGAAGTGCCCGCTTTGTCCTCAGGAAGGACGCGAGCCGGGCCAACTAATCGTCAAGCTCGGCCGCAACGGAAAGTTCATCGGCTGCAAGAACTACCCGGAATGCCGGTACACGCGGCCCGTCGACGGCGAGGCTCGCCCGGAGCCGGAGCTCCTCGACGAGAAGTGCCCGGAGTGCGGCAAGCCGCTGACGCGGAAGTTCGGCCGGTACGGGCCGTTCATCGGCTGCTCCGGCTACCCGGATTGCCGCTACATCAAGAAGGAGGAGAAGAAGACCGGCGTGAAGTGCCCGGAATGCGGAGAGGGCGAGCTCATCGTCAAGCGGACGCGGAAGGGGAAGACCTTCTACGGATGCAACCGCTATCCCGAGTGCGAGTTCGCCGTGTGGCAGCGGCCGTCCCCCGAGCCCTGTCCCACCTGCGGGAACCTCATGGTCATCCAGCCGAAGGGCGCAGCCAAGTGCACGAGCTGCGGTACGGTCGTGGAAGCCGTCGAGGAAACCGCTGTGGGGGAGTGAGTGGCAAGCGCTTCTGACGAGATCGACGCCCTGCGGGGCGCGAGATCGGCCACCTTCAAAGACCTCCTGACACAGCCACCGTTCTCGCGGCTTCTCGCCGCGATGGCGGTCTCCTCTCTCGGCGACTGGGTCGGCTTCGTCGCCGTCGCCTCGCTCGTCACGAACCTCGCGGGGAGCACCTCGGCGAAGTCTTACGCGGTCGCCGGCGTGATGACAGCACGGACGCTGCCGGCCATCCTGTTCGGTCCGATCGCGGGAGCGCTCGTCGACCGCGTCGACCGCAAGCGCCTGATGATCACGTCGGACCTCGCTCGCGGCGCGATGTACGCGTCGATGCCGTTCCTCGGACAGCTTTGGGCGGTGTACGTGCTGTCGTTCTTCATCGAGTGCCTCTCGCTGCTGTGGACGCCCGCGCGCGACGCGAGCCTTCCGAACCTGGTGCCGCGGAGGCAACTCGCGAACGCGAACTCGGTCGGCCTCGTCACGACCTACGGAACGCTCCCGCTCGGCGGGCTGGTGTTCTTCTTCCTCACAGGAGTCGCCACTGCACTCGGCGGCCGGATCCCGTACTTCCAGGGGAATCCGGAGTCGCTCGCGCTCTGGCTCGACGCGGGCACGTTCATGTTCTCCGCCGCGATGGTGAGCGGCATCGCGATCCGGAGCGCTCCGCAGCTCTCCACGGTGAAGCTCGATCTCAGCCGGTTCGGAAAGGACATCCTCGACGGCATCCGCTTCCTCCGGGGGAACTCCGTGGCCTCGGCGATGACGACCGGCATCGTCGTCTCCTTCAGCGCCGTCGGAGCGGTCCTCGCGCTCGGTCCGATCTTCGCTCGGGAGACGCTCCAGGCCGGTGCGGGCGGATGGGGCATCCTCGTCACGGCGTTCGGCATCGGGATGGGAGTCGGTCTCGCGTCGTTCAATCTCCTCGCGAAGCACTTCGATCGCGAGCGGATCTTCTCCGGCTCGATGATCCTCGCGGCCGTAACGCTGTTCTTCCTCGCCGCGATGCCCAACCTCTCGTTCGCAGCCGTCGTCACGGTCGTGCTCGGCTTCTTCTGCGGCTCGACGTGGGTGACGGGGTACACGCTGCTGCAGGAGAACGTTACCGACGAGTTTCGCGGACGCACGTTCGCCTCGCTCACGGTCATGGCGCGGCTCGGCCTGTTCGTGTCGCTCGCGACGTTCCCGCTCATCGCCGGCGTCATCGGGATGCACGCCCTCGAGATCGGCGGACAGTCGCTCGACCTCTCCGGTACGCGGGCGGCGCTGTGGTGCGCCGGTCTCGCCGTGATCGCCGCGGGGGCGTTCACCCGACGCGGGCTTCGACGCGGGCGTGTCTCGAAGCCGAAGCCGCTCGGGCTGACGCCGAGGATCAAGCAGGGGCCGCGCACCGGCATCTTCATCGCCTTCGAGGGGGTCGAGGGCTCCGGAAAGGGAACCCAGGTCCGTCTCGCGAAGGAGTTCTTCGAGCACGAGGGTTTCGACGTCCTCGTCACCCGCGAGCCGGGCGGAACGGCGGTCGGCGAACAGGTGCGTGAGCTACTCCTCGATCCCGAGACCGGCCGGATCGAACCGCGCACCGAAGCGCTGCTGTTCGCGGCGAGCCGCGCGCAGCACGTCGCGACGGTGATCCGCCCGGCGCTCGCCGACGGAAAGGTCCTGCTCTGCGACCGCTACGTCGACTCCTCGCTCGCGTACCAGGGCGTTGCGCGCGGACTCGGAGAGCCAGATGTCCTGACGCTGAACGTCTGGGCGACGCAGGGCCTGTTTCCTGACCTCGTGATTCTGCTGCATCTGGAGCCGGAGCTCGGGCTCCTGCGCTCCACCGAGGCGCCCGACCGGATGGAGCTCGAG
>JBJMLN010000078.1:0-2784 GCA_045805285.1 Actinomycetota bacterium
GAACGAGGTGTGCTCGCGCGCGAGCGTGATCTCGCCGCAGAACGATGCGAGCCCATATCCGAATCGTCCGTAGATCGACTCCTCGGACGCCCAGAGCGCAGCAAGAGGCTCTCCCCGCTCATGTGCGTCGTCCAGCTGCTTGCGCATCAGGGAGCGGAGGACGCCGCGCCGTCGGTGGGTCGGCAGGACGCCGACGACGGTGACTCCGGCCGTCGGCAGGTCGCCGCCCGGGACGGTCAGGGTGAACTCAAACGATCCTGCGCCCCCGACGATCGCCCCGTCGGACCATGCTCCGTACATGCGTTCGAGCGGCAGCAGGTTGGTGAAGCGCTGCATGCGCTCCTCCTCCGGCACCATGCCGAAGTACTGGCCGATCGCGAGAACGGCGCTTGTGAACTCGTCGAGATCCGCGGCTGGACGAACGTCGAATGCCGTCAAAAGTCCTCCGGACAGTACGGCGGCCGAGACGTGCGGAACAGGTCGGTCGCACGTTGCAAGGCGCCCGGGGTCAGCTCGCGCGCGCGTTCGGCGGCTCCGAGCTCGTTGAAGTCGAACGCGCCGAGATATACGGACGCAAGATCGGCCGTATCGAGCCCGACGTCGGCTTCGTCATCCGTGCGCTCCACCGTCTTGCCGACGCGCCAGCGTCCCGCGTTCCAGGGGCAGAAGGAATCTTCGACTTCGATTACGACCGTGTCGTCGCCGGCGTACGCGCGCCCGGCGAGTGCGGCTTCGAGATCGACCAGACGGAGCCAGAGACCCTCCGAGACCTTCAGGTGAAGGCTGCGCGGGTCGCGGACCATCAGGAAGAGCGGCGAACCCGGGTCGTATCTGCCGTGCACGCGGACGACGAGATCGATTCCGTAGATGAATCGGTACAGCTCACGCGTCGCCGCCGCAGAGGTGGCGATCGCCTCGACGAGCCGGACCTCGCTCTGCGAGTACCCGTCCTGCCAGTCGGACTTGATCCGGTAGATCGCGTAGCCGACCGGCTCCCCGTCGACCTCGATCACCGCGAAGAACTTCGGCCCCGCTCCGCGACGCCAGTGCTCGGGATCCGCGAGCCGCGTCAGTTCCCACACGTCGGAGTCGCGCGCGACAAAGCCCGCAACGTGACGGCGGACCTCGTCATAGACCCGGGGCAGCACCTGCAGCGCCTCTGCGGCGTCGACGATCCTGACCGCCCCGGTAGGGCCGGGGTCGTCGCGGTAGGAGAACTTCGCGGTCTCGCCGTTCATCGAGACGGAGGGCGCCGCGACTCCGTAGCCGAAGCGTCCATAGATGAGAGGTTCGGACGAATACAGGATCGCCAGCGGTTCGCCGCGGTCGCGAACGTCCTCCAGTTGTCGCTTCATCAAGTCCCTGAGGATGCCCCGGCGCCGATGGCTCGGGAGAACTCCGACCCAGGTGACGCCGCCCGCGGCCAACTCGCCGCCCGGGACGGTGAGCCGAAACGGGAACGAGGTCGTCGTGCCGACGGGACGATCGCCGTCGTAGGCAGCGAACCAGCGGTCACGCGGGAGCATCTTGCTGAACCGGTCGAACTCGCCCTCGCGCGTCTCCTCGCCGAACGCCGCCTCCCCCGCCTGCATGGCCGCGCGCAACTCGTTCTCCGCCGGGATCCGGATCTCTACTGCCATGGCGGTGAGCCTACGGAATGCGTTCGAGAGGGGCGTAGTCGAGCATCAAGCGCCGCTCGCTGCCGTCCGCGAATCGAACGGTGACGACGCCGCCTGCTTCGATCTGCGTCACGACGCCCTCGCCGAGCGTCCCGTGTCGCACCGAGTCTCCCGTCGAGAGCGAGGGAATGTCTTCCCGCGGTGCGACGCCGTGCGCCCCGTACGACGACCAGGACGCGGGCCGCAGGCGTTCCCGTTCGATCGAGCTCGGCAACTCGTCGAGGAAGCGGGAGGGCAGGTTGTAACCGCGCGAGCCCCAGAGCGAGCGCGACGACGCGTGCGTGAGCGTCAGCTGCTCGCGCGCGCGCGTCATCCCGACATATGCGAGACGTCGCTCCTCCTCGATCCCCTGCTCCTCGATCGACCTGCTGTGCGGAAAGATTCCCTCTTCCATCCCGATCAGGTAAACGGCGCGAAACTCGAGGCCCTTCGCGTTGTGGAGAGTCATCAGCGTGACGAGGCTCTCCTCGCCGCGGATCGAATCCTGATCGGAGAACAGCGAGATCTCCTGCAGGAAGTGGGACAGCGACGGCTCCTCCGCCGTCACCTGGTACTCGCGCGCGACGCCCACGAGCTCCTGCAGGTTCTCGAGGCGTCCCAGCGCCTCGATCGTGCGTTCCGCTTCAAGTGCCTCGAGATAGCCGCTGCGCTCGAACGTGCGCTCGAGGAGCTCCGACACCGGAAACTCGAGGGCGCCCGACTGCAGCGACTGGATCAACGTCCGGAAGCCCTGAACCGCCCGGAGCGGCGCAGCCCCCACGCCCGCCTCCTCGGCGAACTCGGTCGCCTCCCACAGCGAGCGTCCCTGCGCGTCGGCCCAGGCCTGCAGGCGCGCGAGGCTCGAGTCGCCGATCCCGCGCCGAGGCCGGTTCGCGATCCGCTGCAACGAGACCGCGTCGTAGGGGTTGTCGATCACCTGGAGGTAGGCGATCGCATCCTTGATCTCCGCGCGCTCGTAGAAACGCGGGCCGCCGATCACCTGGTAGGCGACGCCCTGGCGCACGAGCACATCCTCGAGGACTCGCGATTGGGCGTTCGTCCGGTAGAAGATCGCGACCTCGTCCCCGGAGAAGCCCTGCTCGACGAGCCCGGCGATCCCCGCTGC
>JBJMLN010000079.1:0-5338 GCA_045805285.1 Actinomycetota bacterium
TGAAATGCGTGTCCACCAGATCTGAACGACTCACCGACCAAATAGATGCCGGAATCATCGGCGGCGACACCTTTCGTCCACGTCCCGTCCTGGAAATGGAACTGGCACCCAGACGGGGGCGTCGGCGATGGCCGCTTGCGTACCCCACGTCTGGATCACGAGCTGCCCGAGGAGGACGGCGAACAGGATCCTGAGCACGGGACTTCGGGTGCCCCTCATGCCGCCTCAATCGTCATGTGCGGCGCGGCGCTTGAGGCAGGCAGAACGTGGAGGTGTTCGCAGGCACGGCTACGCTTGGCACGCATGTTGACCCCCGAGGTGCTCGGGCGAACGCTCGCTGAAGCGCCCGATCCGGAGCTCGCCCGCGTCGCGCTCTCCCGCGTCGGGGAGGATCGGGTCGCCCGCGAAGTGCTCGCCGAGCCGGAGGTGCTCCCGGTCGCGGCGCGGTTGCTCGGCATCTCCCGCGCGGCCGCGGACTTCCTCGTCGCGCATCCGGAGGAGGCGATCGCCCTCCGCGACGTCTCTCGCCATTCGGCGGATTCGCTGAGGGAGGAAGTTGACGCCGATGTCGCTCGAGCCGGCGCGTCGGCAGGCCTCCGGCTGTTCCGCCGACGCGCGATGCTCCGCGTCGCCGCGCGCGACCTCACGGGGGCGTCGCTGGACGACGTCGTCGCGGAGATCTCCGACGTCGCGGACGCGTGCATCGCGGCCGCGGTCGAAGCGACGGGCACCGGCCTCGCCGTCATCGCGCTGGGCAAGCTCGGTGGAGCGGAGCTCAACTACTCCTCCGACGTGGACGTCCTGTTCGTCCATCCGAACGGAGCGGGCGGAGCGGAACGTCGCGCCGCCGAGATCGTCCGGCTCCTCTCCGAACAGACCGACGAGGGCGTCGCTCTGAGGGTCGATGCCGCCCTCCGGCCCGGCGGCCGCAGCGGAGCGCTGTCCCGCACGCTCGAGGCGACGCTGCGCTACTACACCGAGCAGCCGGCGACTTGGGAGCGCCAGGCGCTGATCAAGGCGCGCCTCGTTGCGGGCGACGTCGAGACCGGCGAGGCGTTCCTCCGCGGCGTCGAGCCGCTCGTCTATCCCGAGGAGCTTCCCGCTGCGTCGATCGACGAGGTCCGAAGCGTCAAGGTCCGTCTCGAGGAGTACGTCCGCGCGCGTGGCACGGAACACGTGGAGGTGAAGCGTGGACGCGGCGGCATCCGCGACGTGGAGTTCGCGGTGCAGCTCCTCCAGATCGTCCACGGCCGTCGCGACGCGTCGCTCCGCGAGCCGAACACGCTGAAGGCGCTCGCGGCCCTCGCGCACGGCGGCTACGTCGCGGAGGACGACGCCGAGGCGCTCTCGCTCGCCTACCGATTCCTGCGACGGTTGGAGCATCGACTACAGCTCGTCAGGGATCTCCAGACGCACGAGCTCCCCCCGGACGAAGCGGCGCAGCGAGTGCTCGCACGCGCGATGAATCTCTCCGGCGCCGAGGGGCTCCGGAACGTCTATCGGGATCGCACGGAGCTCGTCCGCGGGCTTCACGAGCGACTGTTCTACCGTCCGCTGTTGCACGCGTTCGCGGAGTCGCGCACGCCCTCACCCGGCAGCGATCGGCCGGCCACGGAGGAGCTCCTGCGGAGCCTCGGATTCTCCGACGCGCACGCCGCCTACGAGGTATTGGATCGGCTCGTCGCTCCGTCCGAGCGGCTCGGCCGCGTGATGGCGAACGCGTTCCCCGTCGTCGCGCCGACACTGGCGCTCGCGAGCGAGCCGGACTCCGCGCTCGTCCGGCTGGAACGTGCGACGGCGGCGTTCCGGAGCGACGCGGCCCTCGTCGACGAGCTCGCACGCGATCCGGAACTCCCGCGTCGGCTCGCGCATCTCGTTGCGGCGAGCTCCTTCGCCACCGACGTCCTCGTCGCGCGGCCCGAGCTTCTGACCGCGCTCCACCCCGGCGCAGAGGCCGATGGAGGGCATCAGCGAGCGCTTCTCCGTGTGGTTGCGGACTATGCGGACCGGACGATCGCATCGCGACAGGTCGGCGCGGCCCTTTCCGGCATCGCCGACGCGATCCTTCGCGAAGCGGTCGTGCAAGCGCGACCGACCGTTCCCTTCGCCGTCATCGCTCTCGGAAAGCTCGGCGCGCAGGAGCTCAACTTCGCCTCCGACCTCGACGTCGTCTTCGTCTACGAGGGCGAGGGATCCGACGCCTTCTCGGAGGCGGCCCGCGTCGCGGAACACGTCATGCAGGCCGCCCGCGACGAGGGTTGGGAGCCCGACGCGGATCTCCGGCCCGAGGGGAGAAGCGGCCCGCTCGCGCGCTCCATCGCCGGCTTCCTCGAGTACTGGGAGCGCTGGGCAGACCCCTGGGAGTTCCAGTCATTGCTGCGAGCGCGCGCCGTCGCGGGCGACGAGACGCTCGGACGCCGGTTCATCTCCCTAGCCGGCGACTTCGCCTATCCGGAGCAGCTCTCCCTCGATCGCGAAGCGGAGGTTCTCCGCATGCGCGGCCGGATCGAGCGCGAGCGCGTCAAGCCGCCGGAGGCCTCACGGTTCGCGTTCAAGCTCGGGTACGGGAGCCTCGCCGACGTGCAGTTCGCCGTCGAGGTCTCGATGATGCGCTTCGGCGCGGCGCATCCGGAGGTCCGAACGCAAGGAACGCTGGCCGCGATCAGGGCGCTGACGCAGGCGAAGCTCATCGAGGAAAGCGTCGGACGCACGCTGGCGGAGGCGTTCCTGTTCCTGAACGGCGTGAAGAACGCGCTGGAGGTCGACCGGAGACTCCACGCGGAGATGCTGCCCGCGTCGACGTCGGAGCAGCAGGCGCTCGCGCGACGGCTCGGATACGAGGAGTACCCACGCCAGAGCTTCCTCGCCGACTATCGCCACATCACGCGCCGCGCCCGTCGAGCGATGGAGCGGGTGTTCTCCTCCGACGACGAGTAACGGCGGACCCGGAAGCGCCGCGACGCCTCCGGGCCCGGAAGCTATCTAGTCTCGTTCAGACTAGATGTCGTAATACAGATGGAACTCGTACGGGTGCGGCCGCAGTCGCACCGCGTCCAGCTCGTGGAGTCGCTTGTACTCGATCCAGGTGTCGATCACGTCCTGGGTGAACACGCCTCCCTCCAGCAGGAACTGGTGGTCCGCCTCCAGCGCGTCGAGCACCTCCTCCAATGAGCCGGGGACCTGCTTGACGTGCGCCTTCTCCTCGGGCGGGAGGTCGTACAGGTCCTTGTCCATCGGCTCCGGCGGCTCGATCTTGTTCTTCACGCCGTCGAGGCCGGCCTGGAGCATCGCCGCGAACGCGAGGTACGGGTTGCACGACGGGTCCGGCGTCCGGAACTCCAGCCGCTTCGCAGCCGGCGTCTTGTAGTAGAGCGGGATCCGCACGCACGCGGAACGGTTCCGCTGGGAGTACACGAGGTTGATCGGCGCCTCGTAGCCCGGCACCAGCCGTCGGTAGGAGTTCGTCGTCGGGTTGGAGAACGCGAGCAGGGCCGGCGCGTGTGCGAGCAGCCCGCCGATGTACCAGCGCCCCATGTCGGAGATGCCCGCGTAGCCGACCTCGTCCCAGAATAGGTTCTCGTCGTTCTTCCACAGGCTCTGGTGGGTGTGCATCCCCGAGCCGTTGTCCATGAACAGAGGCTTCGGCATGAACGTGACCGTCTTGCCGTTCTGCTTCGCCGTGTTCTTGACGACGTACTTGTACTTCATGACGTTGTCGGCGGTCTTCAGCATCGTGTCGTAGCGCATGTCGATCTCCGCCTGTCCGGCGGTGCCGACCTCGTGGTGATGCACCTCGATGTCGATCCCGACCTTCTCGAGGTTCAACACCATCTCGCTGCGGAGATCTTGGTAGTGGTCCATCGGCGGCAGCGGGAAGTAGCCCTCCTTGTATCGAGGCTTGTACCCGAGGTTGTGCCCGCCCTCGTCGGCGCCGGAGTTCCACACGCCCTCGACCGCATCGATGTGGTAGTAGCCCTCGTGCTCGTTCTGCGCGAAGCGGATCGAGTCGAAGATGTAGAACTCGCACTCCGGTCCCCAGAATGACGTGTCCGCGATGCCCGTCTGCTTCAGGTAGAGCTCGGCTTTCCGCGCGATGTAGCGCGGGTCGCGCGAGTACATCTCCCCGGTCACGGGGTCACGGACGAAGCAGTTCATCACCAGCGTCGGGTGTGCGAGGAAGGGATCGATGAACGCGGAGTCCGGGTCGGCGAGCAGGAGCATGTCCGACTCCTGGATCTCCTGGAACCCTCGGATCGAGGAACCGTCGAAGCCGAAGCCGTCCTCGAAGCTCTCCTCGGTCAGTTGCGAGGCCGGCACGGAGAAGTGCTGCATCAGTCCGGGGAGGTCGCAGAAACGGAGGTCGACGATCTCGACGCCGGCCTCCTTCGCGAGTGCGAGGACGTCCTTCGGTGAGGCCATACGCAACGACTCCTTCCTCTGGTCCGCGGCGGACCGAGTCGGGGCGAGCGTATCCGCGCCCGAGGAGAGGTTGGTTTCCTGCTCGTTAACTTCGCGTTACGTCGGCGACGTTCGGGAGGAACACCCGGAACGACGCTCCGCCGCCGACACGGTCCTCCACCCACGCCTTTCCGCCGTGGAGCTCGGCGAAGTGAGCGACGAGCGACAGGCCGATCCCGACGCCCTGGCCGCCTCCCTGACCCTGGCGGAACGGCTCGAAGATCGTGCGCTGGAGCGTCTCCGGAACTCCGGGGCCCCCGTCCTCCACGCTGATCAGGGCGCCGTCCTCGTGCGCTCGGACCGTGATCCACACCGGTGTTCCCGCGGGCGTGTGCTTCGCCGCGTTCAACACGAGGTTCTCGATGACCCGCTCGATCTGCGCGGAGTCCACGGCAAGGTTGAGCGACTCCCCGCCAACGTGGACGATGCGCCCTTCGAGGCCGTCGCACTCCGCGACGGCGCGTCGCGCCAGCTCGAGCAGGTCGACGGCCTGGCGCTTGGGCTCCACCGCGCCGCGGTCGAGCCGGTCGAGGTCGAGCAGGTCGCGGATCAGGCGGCTCATCTTCCGGGCGTTCTGTCCGAGTCCTTGGATCAGCACCGCTGTGTCTTCGGGGGAGAGGGAGGTGCCGGCGCGTTCGAGCGCGGACGTCGCCCCCAGCAGCGCCGTGAGCGGGTTGCGCAGGTCGTGGGAGACGGCGTGCAGCAGCACGTTCTTCGTCTCGTTGAGCTCGCGGAGCCGTTCCGTCTGCTCCTGCTCCCGTCCGAGGGCGTCTCCGAGGGCGCGCTCGGCCTCCTTCCCTTTGGTGATGTCGAACATGACACCGTGCCAGTACTGCGTCTCTCCGGTGTTGCCGAGGACCCTCGCCTCGTCGCGGATCCA
>JBJMLN010000080.1:0-82011 GCA_045805285.1 Actinomycetota bacterium
CACGGAGGTCCTCTTCGCCGCGGACGGCGTCATCGAGAAGTTCGTCGGGGACGAGGTGGTCGGGTTCTTCGTGCCGCTGCTGACCGGACCGAACCACGCCGCCGCGGCGGTCAGGGCGGCGGAACGACTCCTCGAGGCGACCGGGCACGCCGACGAGGGTGGACCGTGGCTGCCGCTCGGCGCCGGCGTGCACACGGGCGTCGCGTTCGTCGGGATGATCTCGCGAGGTTCCTCGAGTGACTTCACCGCGTTCGGCGATCCGATCAACGTCGCGGCGCACGTCGCCAGCCAAGCGGCTGCGGGGGAGATCCTGGTCACCGATGCCACGGTCGACGCGGGCAGTGTCGCGACCGACGGGCTGGAACGGCGGCGGCTCGCGCTCAAAGGCGTCGAGCAGAACGCCGTGGTCCTGCGGGTGGACGGCTGACGCTTCCGTTCAGGTCCGTGGACTTCTTCTTCGGCTAGGGCTCGGCTGCGGCTGTGCGCGTGACTGCCACACGCTCCGCGAGGATGACCCCGCCCAGCACCATCGCCCCTCCGACGGCGACGAACACCGTGATGTGCTCGCCCAGAACCGCCGCCGACCACACGATCGCGCTGACGGGAACGAAGTACACCCAAGGCGCGAGACTCGACGCCGGCATCCGTCCGAGTGCGTAGAACCACACCGTGTACGCGTACGTGGAACAGCCGAACGCGAGGAACGCGAGCCATCCCCAGTCGCTCCATGTGAGCTTTCCGATCTCGCCGATGCTCGCCGGGATCCCGAACGGCGCGAGCAGCAGCGTTCCCGTCACCATCGCGTACGTCGTCATCCGCAGCGCTCCGTACTTCGCGACGAGCGGCTTGCTCACGACGGTGTAGATCGCCCACGCGGTCGGCGCGAGCACGACCACCGCCGCGCCGATCAGGCTCTTCGCGTGCAGATGCGCGCCACCGGTTCCGAGGAAGATGAGCACGAGGACTCCTGCGAGCGCGAGTGAGATCCCCGCCCACCGCGTCGCGTTCACCTGCTCTCTGAGGAACGCGCGCGAGAGGAGCGCGACCATCACCGGCATCGCCGCGACGATGAGGCTCGCGAGGTCCGCGGAGACGAACTGCTCCCCGTAGTTCAGCGCGAGGTGATAGACGACGACGCCGCAGAAGCCGAGGAGCAGGAGCTTCGGCCAGTCGGCGCGTTCGACGCGCGTGGCGGGCTGGCGCGCGATGGACATCACGACCACCAGGCCTGCCGACGTGAGCACGAATCGGACGAATGCGATCGTGAGCGGAGAGACATCCCGCACCAGGATGCGGATCGCGACGAATGCTCCTCCCCACAGGACGATGACGGTCGCCAGAAGCAGTGGGAGGAGGTTCCGGCGCACGCCAAGAATATACTGGCGAGCCGTGCCTGCCCCGATCGACCTGCGTTCCGACACCGTCACCAAACCTTCCGAGGCGATGCGTCGCGCGATGGCCTCCGCGGAGGTCGGCGACGACTGGTACGGAGACGACCCGACCGTGAACCGCCTCCAGGACCGGGCCGCGGAGATCACGGGCAAGGAGGCCGCGCTCTTCGTTCCGACCGGAACGATGGCGAACCAGATCGGATTGCGCTCTTTCGTCTCCGGAGCGGGACACTTCGTCGTGTGCGAGGCGCTCGCGCATGTCGGCACGATGGAGATGACGACGTCCGCGGTCCTCTCCGGCATCGCATACCGGCGGATCGAGACGTCGGACGGGCGACTGACGTCCGACGCGGTCGGGGCCGCGCTGGAGCCCGACGCGTTCTACGACCTCGAGATGGTGGATCTCCTCGCCGTCGAGAACACGCACGGCGCCTCGGGCGGAACGGTGTTGCCGATCGAGGAGCTCCGCGCGATCCGCAAGGTCGCGTCCGAGTCCGGCGTTCCTCTGTATCTCGACGGCGCGCGGATCTTCAACGCGAGCGTCGCGAGCGGGGTCGACGTCTCGGAGTTCGCCGCGGAGGCCGACGCGCTGATGTTCTGCGTCTCCAAGGGCCTCGGAGCTCCGATCGGGTCGCTGCTCTGCGGCTCCCGGGAGGTCGTGCGCGAGGGTCGCAGGATGAAGATCCTGTTCGGCGGCGCCTGGCGGCAGGCCGGCATCGTCGCGGCGGCGGGCGTGATCGCGCTGGAGGAGGGCCCCAAGCGCCTCCACGAGGACCACGAGCGGGCCCGCCGGCTCGCGGAGGGCGTGGCGGAAGCCCTTCCCGGCTCGGTCGATCCCGCCTCGGTGGAGACGAACATGGTCTACGTCGAGCCTCGGGCCGCCGGCTTTCCAGACGCGCTGGCGCTCCTCGACCGCTTGCGTCAGGCGGGCGTCCTTGCGACCCTGATCGGACACCGCGTCCGGATGGTCACGCACGTCGATGTCACGGATGCGGACGTGGAAGAGACGTTGACCGCGTGGCGCTCGATCGCCGCGGACCGTTCGGCGGGGGAGGAGAGCTGACATGGCGCTGTTCAAGCAGAAGCTTCCGGAGGAGGTCGCGAAGCGCGTTCCACCGGGGCAACGGCTCGTGAAGGGCTGGCCCGTGCTCCATTTCGGCTCGATCCCGAAGTTCGACGAGTCGACATGGGATCTCCGGGTCTACGGCCTCGTGGAGAACGAGTACACGCTCTCGTATCAGGACCTCAAGGCGTTGCCGCACGCCAGCATCCCGGCCGACATGCATTGCGTGACGGGGTGGACGACGCTCGACAACGCGTGGGAGGGGATCTCGTTCAAGACGCTGGCGGAGCGAGCCCGCCCGACGCCCGAGGCGAAATGGGTCATCGCACACTCCGAGCACGGCTACACGTCGGACCTCTCCATGGAGGCGATGGACGACGACGACGTCCTCGTCGCCTGGGCGAATCGCGGCGAGCAGCTAGAGCCGGAGCACGGGTATCCGCTCCGGCTCGTCGTTCCGAAGCGCTACGCGTGGAAGAGCGCGAAGTGGCTCCGCGCGCTGGAGTTCACGGACCGCAACGTCCGCGGCTTCTGGGAGGTGCGGGGGTATCACATCCACGCGGACCCCTGGCCCGAGGAGCGGTACTCGTACCAGGAGAGCCCGCGGGCCGAGCTCGAGCCGTAGCGCAGCACGGAGGACGAAGCGGCCGTGTTCGAGAACGAGATCCGGGTCGAGACGCTCGACGGCGTCATGACGACGTTCGTCGCGCATCCGGACGGAGACGGTCCGTTCCCGGTCGCGGTGCTGTACATGGACGGCGTCGGCTACCGCGACCAGGTGAAGGAGAACGCGAGGCGTTTCGCCGCCGGCGGCTACTACGTCGTCGCGCCGGATCTCTTCTACCGCTCCGGCGCGCAGCTGACGTTCGATTGGTCGGCGACGGACGAGGTATCGAGGGAGCGGATGATGGCGGCGATCCGGAGCCTCTCCCCCGAGAAGGTGCGCGCCGACACGGAGGCGGCCCTCGCGTCGATCGCGGGCGATCCGGCGGCCGCAGCGGAGGGACCGATGGTCACCGTCGGCTACTGCATGGGCGCGCGCTACGCGCTCCACGCCGCCGCGGGGGAGGGGTTCGTCGCGGCCGCGGGGATCCATCCGGGCGCGCTTGCCACGGACGCGCCGGACTCCCCGCATCTGGACCTCGCGTCCGTTCGCGGTGAGGTCTACTTCGCCTTCGCGGAGATCGACCGCTCCGCGACGCCGGAACTGATCGACCGCTTCCGTGAGGAGGTCGAGCGCCAGGGCGTCAGGGGCCAGGTCGAGCGCATACCCGGCGTGACCCACGGCTTCGCGATGGCGGATCTCCCCGTTTACGACCCCGGCGCCGCGGAGCGCCAGTTCGAGCGCGTGCTCGAGCTCTGGCGTCGGAACCTCACGGTCGAACCCGTGGAGGGTTGAGTCGGGCGGGAGAGGTTATCGGTTCGACGCCGCTCGCCGATATCCGTAGGCATGAGGCCAGCGGGAACGTGGCGCGTCGGCATCGCGCCCAGAGAGAGGTTCCGCGGCGTTCGATCCCGTGGGCGGTCCTCTCGCCGGCGACGGTTCGGCGACGAGACGAGGACCAAGCGTGTTGTGGTGGTTGCGGTCGTCGGCGTTCTGGGCACACTCTTGGCGGCGACTATGGCCTGGTCCGAGACGTCATCGGACTTCGCTTCTGCGACCGTCCGAGGCTGGGAAATGTGGCCGCGGCCGATCCTCGCGTTCAGCGTTGCGTGGCTGGTGCTTCCGGTCATCGTGCTCGCGACCCGCTTGAGCGCGCGCTGGGTCGTTCCGCTGGGCGTCATCCAGGCGGTGTGGGCATTCCGATCGGCCCAGGGACTCGAGGCGACCGGGACGTACTGGTTCTCACCGCGCACGAATGTGGGCTCGGGCCCGTACGCGTTGGCGTTCGTCGGCATCGTCGCCGCGACGATCGCGCTCTCGATCCGTCGACCTTCCGCTTGGGACGAACCGAACGACGAGCCCGACTAGGTGAGACTCTGAAGCGTTTCGACGTCGCGGCGGTGCGCCTCCACGTCGCCGGGCGTTTCCACGAGGACGGCGGCGGCGTTGCGCACCGCCTTCTGGGCGAGGATCGCCCGGAACCCCTCCACCCCGATGTGGCCCTCACCGATGTTCGTGTGGCGGTCGCGATGCTCACCGCGCGGGAATTCCGAGTCGTTCGCGTGGACGAGCAGGAGGCGATCCTCGAGTCCTGCGGAGCGAAGCTCCGCGAACGCGTCCTCGACGCCTTGAGCGGACGAGAGGTCGTAGCCGGTCGCGAAGAGATGACACGTGTCGGTGCAGAGCCGCAGCTCCTCCTGACCGACGAGGCCGAAGAGCTCCCGCGCCTCCTCGAACGTCGACGCGACGGCTCCGGAGGTTCCGGCCATGAGCTCGACGACGATCGACGTCTTGTCGGCCATCGGCACCAGCTCCGCGAGGACCCTTGCGGCTCGCTCGAGCGCAGCCTCGCGATCTCCCTCCACCCCGGAGCCGGCGTGGACGACGAGTCCCTCCGCTCCGATCGCCTCGCAGCCGTCGATCGTGCGGGCCAGGAGCATGCGCGACTTCTCCACGAACTCGGGATTCGGCGAGGCGATGTTCACGAGGTACGGCGCGTGCACGAACACCGGCCCGAGGCCGGACTCCTTCCACCGCGAGCGGAACGTCTCGCCCTCTTCCTCGGAGATGATCGGGCCCGCCCACGCCCGCGGGCTGGAGATGAACAGTTGCGCGGCATCGGCTCCGTAGGAGGTCGCGGTCTCGAGCACCGCGTCGACCGCGCGCTTGGTTCGAAGGTGCGCGCCGATCCTCACCCGACGTAGATGTCGACCGTGCCTCCGGCGTGGACGCTCACGCCCGCACGGGGAGACTGCGAGATCACGAGGGCACCGGAAGAGAACGGCACGACGTGCCTCACGACATGGAGGCCGTGTGCCTCGAGGTTCGCGACCGCCGCACCCGCGGACATCCCCTTCACGTCCGGCATCGGGAACGTCTCCGGACCCTTGGAGACGTACAGCGTCACGGAGTCGCCGCGATGCTCGGTCGAGCCCGGCTTCGGAACGATGTGCATGACCTGTCCGAACGGAACGTGGTCGTCGAAGCGATCGACGCGGTGCACCTTCAGACCGAGTGATTGCAACGTGGAGGTCGCGCTTGCAACGGAATGGCCCTCCACGTCCGGGATCTGTACCGGCGCGGGGCCTTTGCTGACGATGAGATCGATCTTCGTGCCGGAGGGAAGCGTTCCCTTTCCGGCGGGGGACTGATGCATGACGATGCCCTTGTCGACGGTGTCGCTGTAGCGGTGTTTCAGTTTTCCGACACCGAGGTTTCCGTCGACGATCTCGGATCGAGCTCGCTGGAACGGGACGCCCTCCAGCTTCGGCGCCTCCACGTTGCGCGGTCCCTTGGAGATGTGGAGGGCGACGTTGTTGCCCTTCCGGAGCGACGTTCCGGCGCCGGGATCCGTCGAGGCGACCTTGCCGTCCGGGACGCCGGAGGAGAACACGGACTTACCGACCGTCGCGTCCAGCCCCGCCTTGGAGAGACGCTGCCGCGCTTGGCTCACCGACAACCTCTCCACGTGCGGCACGTGCGTCGTCTGCGGGATCAGGAACGTCCAGACCGCCCACGCTCCCGCGACGATCGCGGCCACCGCGAGAAGCCAGAGCATCGTCCTTCGCAGCCACGGCCGCGCCTTTCGGTGACGGCGCCGGTCGGAGGATCCCTCCGCCTCCGGGATGCGGATCGTCGGCGCCCGCTCGGGGCCTCCCTCCTCGACGTCGGGGAGCTCTCGGACCAGCTCGGCGACGGGTCGAGCGGGCGGGAGCGACCTCGCCGCCGAGGTCAGCTCCTGTCGCATCTCCTGCGCGGTCTGCGGCCGGTCCTCCGGTGTCTTCTCCGTGGCGTGGAGGACGATCCGATCGAGCTCCTCCGGCACCGCGGGCGCGATCTTCGACGGCGCCGCGATGCGGTCGGACAGATGCTGGTACGCGATCGAGAGCGATGTCTCTCCGCCGAACGGCGCACGTCCGGTCAACAGCTCGTAGGCGACGACGCCGGCGGCGTACACGTCGGTGCGCGGTTCCGCCGGCTGGCCGCGGATCTGCTCCGGCGCGAGGTACTGGACCGTTCCCGTCACCATGCCGCTCTGCGTCGACTTCATGTCGGAGTACGCGCGGGCGAGGCCGAAGTCTGCGACCTTCGCGACGCCCTCGTTGGTCAGGAGGATGTTCTCCGGCTTCACGTCGCGGTGGACGATCCCCTGGCGATGCGCGTGCTCCAACGCCGAGAGAACCTGAAGCAGGATCACGGCCGCCTGCGCAGGCTCGAGCCGCCCGCTCGCCGCGAGGACATCGCGGACGTTGTGGCCGCGGACGTACTCCATGACCATGAAGTAGACGCCGTCGCTCGCGCCCCAGTCGTAGACCGCGACGATGTTGGGGTGGTTGAGATACGCGGCGGAACGCGCCTCCGTGCGAAAACGGTCGATGAACCCCGGATCGCCCGCCAGATGATGGTGGAGGACCTTGATCGCGACCTCGCGCGCGAGGACAGCGTCATAGGCGCGGTACACCTCTCCCATGCCACCCGAAGCGATACGCTCGATCACGCGGTATCGCCCGTCGAGGGTGGTGAGTTCCGAGCGAGCCAGGGGGGAAGCGGCCGTCGGGCCGATGCTCGTGGTGCGCGCCGTTGCTCTGAACCCCTTTCGCTGCGGGGACGTCGGGGGACCGCGCGTCCGGCTCAGCATTGTACGGTCGAAGGAGGGTCCACCCGTGCAGGAACCGCAGGATGGTGCCTCGGCCGAGAACTACCAGGATGCGTTCCGGCGCATCGAGGAGGCCGTGAACGCGGGGGAGACGGATCTCGGCCGGCTCGGATTCTGGCGGCTCGTCGGGAAGATCAAGATCGAGCTCGCGCTCTCGGAACACTGGGCGGACGTTGCCGGACGGATCGACCGGAAGGCGTTCGAGCAGGGCGTCAGGCCTCGATTCCCGGTCTGGTTCGGGAACGCCGCGCTGGTCGCCGGAACCGCGGTCGGAGCTGCCGCGATCTGGTTCGCGCTGACGACGTCGAACGAGACGTTGGCCGGGCTGGCGCTCGTCGCCTCCGCAGGCATCCTCTCGGTGAGCCTCCACGACCTCGCGCACTGGGCGGTGGGGCGTCTCGTCGGGATCCGGTTCACCTCGTATTTCTTCGGCGGTCCCTTTCCGCCGCGGCCGGGGATCAAGACGGACTACGCGACATATCTCCGTGCGGCGCCGGAGCAGCGGGCGATCATGCACGCGTCCGGCGCGATCGCGTCGAAGATCGCGCCGTTCGTCTCTCTCGCCTTCTGGCCGGCGTCGAACGCTCCGGCGTGGGCGGCGTGGGTCATCGTCGGCATCGGTGTCCTCCAGATCGTGACCGACGTGCTGTTCTCGACGAAGTCGAGCGACTGGAAGAAGGTGCGCCGCGAGCGGAAGGTTGCCCGTGCGCGTCAGAGCCGTTCCGACGAGCTCCGGCGCGGCTAGAATCGGCTCGCAACACCGGGGAGCTCGGGCGACCGGGCTGAGAGGCCGGCACGGATGCGCCGGCGACCCGCGAACCTGAACCAGGTAATGCTGGCGGAGGGAGCGTCTCCATCGAGATCGATCGCTCGTCGCTTCCGCTCGACGTGTGCGTCATCACCTCGAGCGGACTCGTTGCACGCCGCGGACATCGCGAGGTCGCGGAGGCCGCGATCCGCGGAGGAGCGACCGCGGTGCAGCTCCGCGCGCCGGAGCTACCCGACGAGGAGCTCCTTCCGCTCGCGATGGTGCTGGCGGATCGCTGCCGCAACGAGGGCGTGATGTTCATCGTCAACAACCGGCTCGACGTCGCCGCAGCGAGCGCAGCGGACGGCGCCCACGTCGGACAGTCGGATGACATCTCGGGAGCGCGGCAACGCATCGGCCCCGGCTGCGTCCTCGGCGTCAGCGTCCGCGGACCCGATGACGTTGCCGCCGCGGAGAAGGCGGGCGCCGACTATCTCGGCGTCACGGTGTGGGAGACCGAGACGAAGCCGGAGGCGGAACCGCTCAGCGTCGGCGGATTGGAAGCGACGGCGCGGGCGACGCGTCTTCCGGTCGTCGGCATCGGAGGCATCGATGCGTCGAACGCCGCCGGGGTGATCGAAGCGGGAGCGGCCGGTGTGGCGGTCGTCTCGAGCGTGGCCGCCGCGCACGATCCGGTCGCTGCCACGCAGGCGCTGGTCGAGGCGGTCCGGAAGGCGAAGAAGTCGTGAGCGAACGTCCCCGAACCGGAAAAGCGACGGCCGACCTTTTCGAGCAGGTGATCCTCCGCCGCCTCGGAGCGGCCGATCGCGACGTGCTCGTCGGCCCACGTCACGGCGTGGACGTCGGCGTCGTGCGAGTCGCGCCCGGCATCGTCATGGCGCTTACGACGGATCCGGTGTTCGTCGTTCCTGCCTACGGCTGGGAGCGCGCCGCGTGGTTCGCGGTGCACATCCTCGCCTCCGACGCGTCGACCAGCGGGTTGCCGCTGCGTTGGATGGCCGTCGATCTGAACCTCCCGCCGGAGATCTCAGACGAGGAGCTGACGGGGCTCTGGGACGCGTACTCACGGGCGTGCGAGGAACTGGGGATCGCGATCGTCACCGGCCACACCGCCCGGTACGACGGCTGCGCGTGGCCGATGGTCGGCGGAGCGGCGTGCGCGGCGATCGGCGCGGAGGACGCCTACATCACGCCAACGATGGCGCGTGCCGGAGACGCGATCGTCGTCACGAAGGGAGCGGCGATCGAGGCGACGGCGTTGTTCGCGGCGACGTTTCCGGGCCGCCTCACCGAGGCCGTGGGTGCGGACGTGGTGAAAGCTGCCGACGCGCTGTTCGAGCAGATGACCGTGATTCCCGAGGCTCGCGTCGCGAGCGCGTTCGGAGTCCGCGACGCCGGGGTGACCTCGATGCACGACGCGACGGAGGGAGGAGTGATCGGTGGCCTCACGGAGGTGGCGGCCGCGTCGGAGGTCGGCCTCCGTGTGGACATCGATGCGATCCCCGTCCGCCCGGAGGTCCGTGCGGTCTGCGATGCGGTCGGGATCGATCCGCTGATCTCGATCTCGGAGGGAACGCTGATCGCGACGGTGATTCCTCAGCGCGCGGATGAGTTCGTCTCGGTCCTCGCGGAGAACGCCGTCGACGCGGCGATCATCGGGGAGATCACCCCGCGCGAAGCCGGCTCCGTCGCCATCGCGGGCGGAGCTGAGCACCCACTAGTCCATCCCGGACTCGACCCCTTCTGGGAGGCCTTCGGGCGCTGGTCGGGCCAGCCTCCACACGCATAAGCGGATCGGTACGTCGCACGATCCGCAAACCGACCGAGCACCCGGCCCGTAGTACCACGGTCGATCCGCTGCTCTCGCAGCGGAGTTGGACGTGCCCAGGGATGGGCCCGTGGAAAAGGAGGTTCCCGTGCTGAGAACCAGATGGAGGACGGCCGTCCTCGCGATCTCCGTAGCGTCCGCGCTCGCGGTGGGATCCATGGGTGTCGCGGGGGCCTCGGGCTCACATTCCCGAGCGCACGCTGCGAACTCGTACCGCGTACGGAACCTCGTTTCCGACCAGGCCGGTGTCGCCGCGCACGTCGACCCGAACCTGGTCAACGCGTGGGGTCTCGTCGCCGGGCCGACGACGCCTTGGTGGGTCGCCGACAACGGAACGAACGTCTCCACGCTCTACGACGGTCACGGCAGCGCGGTTCCTCTGGTTGTCTCCGTCGACGGCGCCCCGACGGGAACCGTGTTCAACGGTGGCTCGGACTTCGTCGTTCATCACGCCGGCGCATCGGGTCCGGCGCTGTTCCTGTTCTCCACGGAGAGCGGCACGATCCGCGGGTGGAACCCCTCGGTGCCTCCTCCGTCTCCGTCGACAGAGTCCTTCCTCGTCGCCGATCGGTCGAGCGAGGGCGCGATCTACAAGGGCCTCGCGATTGGGTCGACGGCATCAGGTGACCGTCTCTACGCGACCGATTTCCACAACGGCCGCGTGGACGTCTTCAACGGCAACTTCCACCTGGTGGATTCGCCGGACGCCTTCGTCGATCCGATGATCCCGGATGGTTACGCTCCGTTCGGCATCCGGAACCTCGACGGCAAGCTCTTCGTCACCTACGCCAAGCAGGACGCCGACGCCAAGGACGATGCCGCCGGGCCCGGGCACGGGTTCGTCGACATGTTCAGCCTCAAGGGAAAGCTGCTCGCTCGTGTGGCGAGCCGCGGACCGCTCGACTCTCCGTGGGGTCTGGCGCTTGCGCCGCGCAGGTTCGGCGCGTTCGGCGGCGACCTTCTCGTCGGGAACTTCGGCGACGGAACGATCAACGCCTACCAGCTGAAGGCGAACGGGACGGCCGCTCACGACGGTACCCTGCAACGGGCCAACGGCGACGCCATCGTGATCGATGGGCTGTGGGCTCTGTCCTTCGGCAACGGCGAGGCCGCCGGAGCGAAGGGCAGGCTGTTCTTCACGGCCGGACCGGACGACGAGAGCCACGGACTCTTCGGAAGGATCACGGCGAATAGGAAGTAGAGCGACCGTTCTCATCTGCAACCTCGAGGAGGGGGCGGCCGCGTCCGCCCTCTCCTCGCTTTCCATCGGGTTTCGTTCCTGAACTCGGCGGCTCGGAGTGGTCGCGGTTCTAAGATCCAGAGATGGGCGCCTTCGTGGTCCTCCGCGAGGACGGCACGACTGTCGAACTTGCCGATCCCTCAGGCGGTCGATTTCGCGCCTCAGGTGACTTCGATTCGATCCTTGCTCGCCGAGGTCGTGATCTCCCGATGCTTGGAACGATCGACCCCTACGTCGGTCGACGATTCTCCTTCGGTGACA
Organism: Actinomycetota bacterium; assembly: GCA_045805285.1. Taxonomy (GTDB): domain Bacteria; phylum Actinomycetota; class UBA4738; order UBA4738; family JBJMLN01; genus JBJMLN01. The sequence continues at coordinate 11,313 of JBJMLN010000080.1, forward strand.
TGGCTTCTCTCGCGGAGGACGTCAGCGAGCTCCTCGACCGCACAAGCGACGAAGCGAAGCCATCGTCGTCGCAAGGGAGGCCTGGCATGAGTCTCCGTGGGCTGCTTCGGCTGAAAGCGCAGGTTGATCACTCTCTCGAGCACCCCGAGTGCAATCTGTCTTGGGAGGCGAACTAGCGGACGGCACCGTCGGCTACCGCAGCCAGGTCTGGATGATCGCCTTCGTGAAGTGCCAGCCGTATTTCAGCGACTTCGGCTTCTTGGATTTCCCGCCGCGCCGCGCCCGGATCGTGATCGGCACCTCTTTGATCCGCGCATGCTGACGCAGCGCCTCGATCAGCACCTCCGAGGTCCAGAACTGGTCCTGCTCGAGCACGAGCTTCCGGAGCGTGGAGGCGCGCGTCGCGCGGTAGCCGCTGGAGATGTCCGTCACGCGCTGGCCGGTCAGGACCGTCACCATCCCGGAGAAGAAGTGCACGCCGACGTGGCGGATCATGCTCTCCCGCTCGAAGTCGCCCAACAACCGTGAGCCGTTCACCATGTCGGCCTCGTCGGCGACGATCGGCTTGATCAGGACCGGCAGCTCCTCAGGGAGATGCTGTCCGTCCGCGTCGATCGACACGACGATGTCGGCGCCGAGCTTCAGCGCGACCTCGTAGCCGACCCGCAGCGCGAGACCTCCGCCGCGCCGGATCGGTACCGAGGCGACCAACCCGCCGCACGAACGGGCGACCGAAGCCGTGTCGTCCTCCGAGCCGTCGTCGATCACGACGGTTACGACGCGGTAGCCCTCCACCTCCTCGGGCATCGCCCGGATCACGCCGCCGATGTTCTCCGCCTCGTTGTACGCGGGAGAGACGACGATGATCCTCTCGCCCGGCGGAAGCAGCTCCGCCTCCTTCCAGTCGAACGCCTGCTGTCCGAGGGACTCCACCAGCAATCGAAGCCCTCGCTCGTTCGCATCCGTCGTGTACTGCTGACGGATCAACAACAGCAGCAGCACGACGATCGCGACCATCGAGACGGCGGTGAGCCGCTGGCCGTTCCCGGGCTCGAAATGGAACACCTCGAACAACCCGTTGAAGATCGAGGGTCGGCCGGCGAGCAGGGTGAGGCCCAGGCCGATGATCCAAGAGATGATGACGTTCAGCCGGCTGATCTGGTGGCGCCGGTAGCGGATCAGCGCGCTAACGAGCAGGAAGATGGCGAAGAGCCCGCCGAAGATCCGGAGAGCCGGCATGTCCTCCTACGCGCCCTGCGTTTCGCGAACGGGCGGTTTCCACCGTGTGTGCGGCAGGATGTGCTCCATCGAGACGCGGTCGCGATACTTCTCGATCGCGGAGAACGTCGACTCGATCAGCGTCTCCGACAGCATGTGTGGCTCGAGCCCGAGCTCCACGAGCTTGGTGTGCTTGGCGTTGTAGTAGTGCTCCTCGCGCTCGACGCGCGGGTTGTCGAGGTGATCGATCTTGACGTCGAGACCGACCTCCGAGCCGGCTTTCTGCACGAGCTCCGCGAGCTCCAGGACCGAGAACTGCTCGGTGAACTGGTTGAACACGCGGAACTCTCCCGCGTCCGCGGGGTTCAGCGTCGCAAGCTCCACGCACCGGAGCGTGTCGACGATGTTCAGGAACCCGCGCGTCTGGCCTCCCGCTCCGTAGACGGTGAGGGGATGGCCGATCACGGCCTGGAGGCAGAAGCGGTTGAGCGCGGTTCCGAAGACCTCGTCGTAGTCGAACCGCGTCAGCAGACGATCGTCCATCGCCGTCTCGTCGGTGCGGATGCCGTAGACGACGCCCTGGTTGAGGTCGGTCGCCCTCAGGCCCCAGATCCGGCACGCGAAATGCAGGTTGTTGGAGTCATGCACCTTGGAGAGGTGGTAGATCGAGCCCGGCATCTTCGGAAACGGCAGCTCGTCGGTCCGCCCGTTGTGGTGGATCTCGATGTAGCCCTCTTCGATATCGATGTTCGGCGTGCCGTATTCGCCCATCGTCCCGAGTTTCACGAGGTGCGCGTTCGGCGCGAGGTCGCGCATCGCCCACAGGACGTTCATCGTGTTCTCCACGTTGTTGTGCTGGGTGAACACGGCGTGCTCGCGATCGATCATGGAGTACGGAGCCGACGGGATCTCGCCGTAGTGGACGATGGCCTCCGGTTCGAAGTCGCGGAAGACGCGCTCGACGACCTCCCAGTCCGTGAGGTCGCCCTCGGTGACGCCGATCGTTCTGCCGGAGACGTCCCGCCAGGCCTCCGCGCGCTCCGGGAGCGACGCTCCGATCGGCGTGAGGGAGTCGGTTCCGGCCTCCGAGTGAGCGCGGCGGCGGAGGTAGTTGTCCACCGCGTGAACCTCGTGGCCGGTGGAAGAGAAGTGCATGGCGGTCGGCCACCCGAGGTATCCGTCGCCGCCGAGGATGAGGATCCGCATGCGTCCCGTCCCGTTTCCGTGCCGGCGTGGAGCTCCCGGCGGTCGCCCGTTCGTGTTCCGACGCCCCTTCGGCGCCGGCGTATCTTACGCGGTCGCAGGCACGGGGCGTGTTCGTTGACGGCCTACGGACGCAGGGGTAGCCTCCGTCCGCAGGTGCAGGCGCATCCAGCTCTGAACGATCGCGAGAGCTCCCACCCCGGGGGGCTTCGGCCAGGAGCCCCGTGATGGAGACCCAGACCCCAGGACCGCGCTCGGGCACGCCCGAGCTGCGCGACTATTTCCGCATCCTGTGGGTCCGCAAGTGGACGATCCTGTTCGTGACGGCGATCGTCACCGCGGGGGTGCTGTACCTCTCCTATCAGCAGACGCCGATCTACGAGTCGCGGGTGCGCGTCGTCGTTCCGCAGAGCGCGAACACGGTGCTCGGCGCTCCACCGGCCCGGACGTCGGACCTCGAGACCGAGGCGGAGATCGCCGGGAGCCCGGTCGTCGCGCGTCAGGTCGCGACGCAGCTGCCGTGGGCGCACAACATCGCTCCCGACCAGCTGGTGAACCAGGTCGACATCGCACCGCTCAAGAACACCTCGATCCTGCTGTTCGTCTCCCAGAACGCCGACCCCCGGCACGCCGCCGACCTCGCGCACTACTTCGCGACGAGCTACGTGCAGCTCCACAAGGCGCAGGTCCTGACGCCGTTCACCGAGGAGCGGAAGCTCGCGCAGTCCCAGCTCCAGAGCGACAACCAGTCCCTCGATCAGATCGGGCCGTTCCGTGCCGGGGAGCCGAGCGCCGTGACCGACCAGCGGAACCGCCTCACGGCGGACCTCGCCGCACAGTCGAGCCGGATCGACGAGCTGAACCAGACGATCGGAAACATCCAGCAGAGCTCCGCGAACGCGATCATCGAGGACGCGCGCGTCGCGTCGTCTCCCGTGCGCCCGAACCATCTCCGCGACGCGCTCCTCGGCGTGATCGTCGGGCTCGTTCTCGGCTTCGGCGCGGCGTTCCTCCGCGACTACCTCGACGATTCCCTTCGGGGCGTCGACGACGTGGAGCGTCAGACGGGCGCCACGCTCATCGGTGTGATCCCGCACGTATCCGCCGCGTACACCGAGGGGAAGAAGAAGGACTCGGCAAGCCGGCGCAACTATCTCGTTGCGGACATCGAACCGAAGGCGCCCGCGACGGAGGCGTATCGGACGCTCCGCACGAACCTGATGTTCATGTCGGCGACCGGCCCGCTGCGGACGCTGTTGATCACGTCTCCGTTGCAGGGCGAGGGGAAGACGACGACCGCCGCGAACCTCGCCGTCGTGATGGCCCAGGCGGGACAGCGCGTCCTGCTGATCGGAGGAGACCTCCGCCGGCCGGCGATCCACCAGTTCTTCGGTCTGTCGAACCGCGTGGGGCTCTCGAGCGTGCTCTCGGGACAGGTCGAGCTCACCGACGCCGTCTGGGATCCGGGGACGCCGGGCCTGCGCGTGATGACGGGCGGACCGGTGCCGCCGAACCCTGCGGAGCTCCTCGGCTCCTCGGCGATGCGACAGCTCCTCGAGGACGTCTCCAACGTGACCGACTGGGTGATCATCGACGGCCCTCCGGTCCTCGGACTGGCGGACGCCCTCGTGTTGTCGTCGTTGTCCGACGGCGTTCTCGTCGTTGTCCACGAGGGAACGAATCGCCGCATCCTTGCGCACTCGCGCGACCAACTCGGCAAGGTTCGCTCCCGCACGGTCGGCGCGGTGCTCAACAACTTCGGGCCTGCGTTCTCCTACTACTACTCTGACTACTACGCGTACACGAGCCAGTACTACGCGGCCCCGGAGACGCCGCAGGAGGCGGGGGAGAAGCTCTCGCGACGGGAGCGCCGCCGCCGCCGCCGCGAGGAGGAGGAGCAGGCGGCTGTCGCCGGCAACGGAAAGACGCCCACAGGCCGCCAGCCGGACGAGATCGCCGCCCGGGCACGCTCCGGCGAGCGCGACCGGGGCTCCGGCGGCTCCATCGCCTCCGGCTAGCCGGAGTGTCCTCCGCGGTCCCCGTCCTGTGGGTGATCAAGGGACTGGGCCCCGGAGGTGCGGAGCGTCTCCTCGTCGACCACGCCCGCCACGCCGACCGAGAGCGGTTCCGCTACCGCTGCGCGTATCTGATGCCGACGAAGGATCACCTCGTGCCGGCGCTTCGCGCGGAGGGCGTCGACGCCGTGTGTCTCGGTATGCATGGTGACGCGGACGCACGGTGGACGCTTCGACTCCGTCGGCTGCTCGCTCGTGAGCGCCCCGCGATCGTCCACGCGCATCTCCCGTATGCGGCGATCGGAACGCGGCTGGCTGCACGAACGCTCGGAAGCAGACGTCCACGGGTCGTCTCGACGGAGCACAACACGGCGGAGCGGTACCGCGTCGCGACGCGCCTGGGCGACCGAGCGACGCTCCCGCTCGACGATCGGACGATCGCCGTGTCGCGGTCGGTCGCGGCGTCGTTTCCCGAGCGCAGCCGCATCGTCGTGATCCCGAACGGTGTGGACGTCGAGCGGATCCGCTCGGGGGCCCTGGAGCGCAACGCGGCACGGGAAGCGCTCGGTGTTCCGCTGGACGCGACCGTGGTCGGAACGATCGGAGGGATCACGTCGAAGAAGGGACACGGCGTCTGGCTCGAAGCGGCCGAGCGGGTGCTCGCGAAGGCGCCGGGCACCGCCTTCGTGTGGATCGGGCTCCCGATCGAGGGGGCCGCGCTCGAGCGCCGCATCGAAGCGACAGGTCTCGGAGAGCGGGTGCTCCTCGCCGGTTACCGGGAGGACGCCGCGGCGCTGCTCCGCGCGTTCGACCTGTTCTGTCTGCCCTCGCTCCACGAGGGGCTCCCGCTGTCGGTCCTCGAGGCCCTCGCGGTCGGCGTTCCGGTCGTCGCGACGTCGGTGGGTGGCGTTCCGGAGGCGCTCGCGTCGGGGGGAGGCGTGCTCGTTCCGCCGAGCGACGCGCAGGCGCTCGCGGACGTCCTCCTGGAGCTGATCGCGGATCCGGCGCGCCGCGGACGTCTCTCCGCGGAGGGTTCTGCGGCCGCGAGAGCGTTCGACGTCCGGGAGACCGTCCGCCGTACCGAGGCGCTCTACCTCGAGACGCTCGGAGCGCGCGCGTGAGCGACGCGACACCCGAGGTGGAGAACGTCGTCCTGCGCGCTCTCGAGGACGCCGACGTCGCCGCCGCGGTCGCCCTGATGACGGCCTCGCTCGGAGCGGCTCCGGGCGGCGTCGACCGGGAGGCGCTGTTCCGGTGGAAGCATCTGGCGAACCCGTTCGGGCGATCGATCGCGTTCGTCGCGGAGCTCGACGGTGAGATCGTGGGCTTGCGAACGTTCGTGCGGTGGCGGTTCCGCCGCGCGGGTACCGGCGGAGAGGTGCTCGCCGTCCGCGCCGTCGACACCGCGACGTCGCCGATCGTGCAGCGCAAGGGGATCTTCTCGCGGTTGACAACGCGAGCGATCGACGCCGCGGAGTCGGAGGGCGTCGCATTCGTGTTCAACACGCCGAACGACCGGAGCCTCCCCGGCTATCTGAAGCTCGGCTGGCACCAGCTGTCCGACCGGAGGCTCCGCGCGCGGGTCCGGCGTCCCGACCGCCTCCTTCGAGCGGCGGCCTCGCGCGATCTCGGCTCCGGAGCGGCGACGGCACCGCCCGGGGACTCGGAGCTCGTTCCCGCCGCGGCGTTGTTCGAGGATCCCGCGTCGGTGGCGCCCTTCGCGAGCGCGCAGCCGGCGCCAGGGAGGCTCTCCACACCGCGGTGGGAGGGCTACCTCCGCTGGCGGTACGCCGCAGGTCCCCTCGCGTACGCGGGTCTCACGGAGGGGTCTCCTCCCGCGGCCGTCGCGATCGTCCGCCTCCGGAACCGCGGCTCGCTGCGCGAGGCGGTCGTGTGCGAGGCGGTGTGCGAGCCCGGGGAGGAGAGCGCCCTGCGCCGTCTCCTCGGACGGATCCCGTCGGCTGCCGGAGCGGACCACGCGGTGACGCATATCGCCGACGGTTGGCCGGCGGCGGGCGTCCTCTCTCGCGCCGGATATCTCCCGCTCCCGCGTGTCGGCATGCACTTCGTGGTGCGGACGATCGCGCCGTCGCGGCCCGATCCGCTCGAGAACGCGTCGTGGGCACTGACGCTCGGCGACCTGGAGCTCTTCTGATGCCCCGAGTTCCGGATCCCACCCCGGCGCCTGCTGCGTCGGGAACGCCTGCGCCGTCGACAACGCCTGCGTCGGCGGCCACGAGGCCGTCGGTAGGATAGGCCGGTGGCGGTCGGCGTCCTGGCGGAGAGGCCCTCGGGGGCGTGGGTCTGGGTCGTCATCATCGGCGTCGCGTTGCTCGCCGTGCTTCTCGTCGGAGCGTCCACCCCCGACGTGCAGATGTTCCTCGTCCTCACCGGCCTGATCGGCGTCGCCGCCAGCTTCCTGATCCCGAGGGCCGTCGCGAACGAGCCCACCATCAGTCCGCGGTTCCTCGCGCTCGCGCTGATCGCGCACATCGTGGGGTCTCTGCTGCGCTACTTCATCATCCAGGCCGTCTATCACGGCGTCGCGGACGCGAACGGCTACTACGCGGGCGGCGTCGCGCTCGCCCCGATGTTCCGGTCGCTGCAGATCCCGGCGTTCCCCGGGGTCGGCACGCCGTTCATGAACTGGCTCACCGGGATCCTGTTCGCGTTCACCGGCCCGACGATGCTCGGCGGTTTCGTCGTCTGCGCCGCCCTCTCCTTCGTCGGCTCCTGGTACTTCTACAAGGCCTTCCGGGTGGGCTTCCCCGACGGGAACGCCAAGCTCTTCGCCGTCCTCATCTTCCTGTTCCCGACGATGTGGTACTGGACGTCGAGCCTCGGCAAGGACGCGGTGGTGATGCTGTTCCTCGGCATCGCGACGTACGGGTTCGCGCTGCTGTTCCGCGCGATCACGTTCAAGGCGATCTTCGCGGTGGCCCTCGGCCTGACGGTGGTCTCGTTGATCCGGCCGCCGATCTCCGCGGCGCTCGCCGTCTCGGCTGCGGCCGCGTTCCTCCTCCGGCCCGCGAGAGCGCGCGCGCCGCAGGTACAGGCGCTCCTTTGGCTGGTGTTCGTGCCGCTCCTCGCGCTGGCAGCGGTCACGATCGTTCGCACCAGCCAGGCCTACATCCGGCACGACTCACCGGTGGAGGCGTTCGAGGCGCAGCAGACCGACTTCAGCACCACCGGCGGTACCTCTGACTTCACCCCGGTCAGCCCGTTCACGCCCCCCGGATTCGCGCTCGCGGTCGTGACCGTGAACTTCCGCCCGTTCCCCTGGGAGGCCGGAGGGCTGCTCCCCGCGGTCGCGGCGTTGGAGGGCATCGCGCTCCTGCTCATCCTCTTCGCGAACCGGCGCGCCATCGTTGCCGGCCTGCGTCGATGGCGCACGAACGGCATGGTGATCCTCGCCGTCGGCTCGTTCCTCTCCATCTCGGTGATCCTCTCTGCGCTTGCGAACTTCGGCCTGCTCGCTCGTCAGCGGACGCAGGTGCTGCCGTTCCTGTTCATGCTGCCGTGCATGGTGAAGGTCCCGAGAGGCCGGCGCTCCCAGCAGGTTGCCGCGGACGGCGTCCCGGCCGCTCCGTGAGCGCGCGCTCGGTCGCGGTCACGCTCGGGAAGCGCGCGATCAAGCTCGGGCTTCTCGCACCGGCGTCGCTCGCGCGCTCGCGCGAGCCGGGACTGTTGATCCTCGGATACCACCGCGTCGGCGCGGGCATGGAACGGGAGATGGATCTCCCACGCACGGTCTTCGCGGAGCAGATGCGCCACCTCGCGGAGCATCGTGAGGTCGTTCCGCTCGTCGAAGGTGTGCGGCGTCTCGGTTTCCCGCTCGAGGAGGACCTCCTCGTGATCACGTTCGACGACGGCTACCGCGAGGTCTACACGCAGGCGTGGCCCGTGCTCCGCGACCTCGGCCTGCCGGCGACCGTGTTCGTGGCGACGGGCTTCCTGGACGGAACGGATCCGCCTCCGATCCGGGCGGGAGCGTCGGACCGAGGCGCACCGCCGGAGCCGTTGACGTGGGACCAGGTCGGAGAGCTCCACGCGTCGGGGCTGGTCACGATCGGCTCGCACTCTCGATCGCACCGGAGCTTCGATGCGCTCTCGCGCGCCCAGGCGGCGGAGGAGTGCGCGACCTCGCACGCGACGATCGAGCGACACGTCGGAGGAGCTGTCGAGACGTTCGCCTATCCCGCCGGCGTCGTCGCCCACGAGGAGGTCGTGGCCGCGCACTACCGCGTGGGCGTCGGTGCGGACGGCGCAAAGAACGTGCCGTCGTCGCTCGCGCCGCTCCGCCTCTCACGGGTCCCCGTCCGTGCGAGCGACGGAACGTTCTTTTTCCGGCGGCGACTGGCCGGCCTGGCGCCGCTTGAGGACCGGCTCTACCACCGCCTGCGCCCTCCGCGCGGCTGACGGCGGCTGAGATGGCGCGGCCGAAGCTCGTCCACGTCACGACGGTCGATCTCTCGCTCCACGTGCTGCTCGCCTTCCAGCTGGAGCGTTTCGCGGCGGCCGGATACGAGGTCATCGGCGTCTCGGCTCCGGGCGAGCACGTCGACGCGCTCGAGCGCCGAGGCATCCGGCACGTCGCGGTCCGGAGCCTGACGCGTCGCTGGTCCCCGCGACGCGACGCGCGCGCTCTCGCGGAGCTCCGCAGCGCCTTCCGCGCCGAGCGGCCGGCGATCGTGCACACGCACAACCCGAAGAGCGGCGTGCTCGGCCGGGCGGCGGCACGTTCCGCCGGCGTTCCGGTCGTCGTCAACACCGTCCACGGCCTCTACACGTCCGCGGAGCTCGGAGCGGGCCGCCGGCTCGCGGTCGGTGGCGCGGAACGGATCGCCGCGCGCTTGTCCAACGCGGAGCTGTTCCAGAGCGAGGAGGACCTCGCATACGCGCTCCGGTCGCGTCTCGTCACGCCCGAGCGCGCGCACTGGCTGGGGAACGGCGTGGATCTCGCTCGGTTCGACCCGGCCCGCGTCCCGGCCTCAGCGACCCGCGAGCTCCGGATCACGTGGGGTGCGCGAGAGGGCTCCGTCGTCGTCGGAACCGTCGGACGGCTCGTCCGCGAGAAGGGCTATCAGGAGTTCTTCCGGGCGGCCCGGAGTGTCCGCGCCTCCCACCCGGAGACCGTGTTCGTCGCCGTCGGTCCGGAGGAGCCCGACAAGTCGGACCGGCTCACGCGGGAGGATCTCGACGATGCTCGCGCGGCGGGGGTTGTCCTCCACGGCGCGGGAGTGGACATGCCTCGCCTCCACGCCGCCTTCGACGTGTTCGTGCTCGCGAGCTATCGGGAGGGGATGCCGCGCTCCGCGATCGAGGCGAGCGCGATGGCGCGACCCGTCGTCGCGACCGACATCCGCGGATCCCGCGAGGTCGTGGAGGACGGCGCGACGGGAACGCTCGTTCCGGCGCGGAACGCTGACGCGCTCGCGGGCGGGATCCGCACGCTGATCGGAGACCCCGCAAGGCGGGCCGCGATGGGAGCGGCCGGACGTCGCCGGGCGGAGGAGCGCTTCGACGAGAACGCCGTGGTCGATCGAACGCTCCGCGTGTACGACCGGCTGCTGCGGGAGCGAGGCATCGAACCGCCGGGGGGGACGTCGACGTGATCCCGGGCGTGATCGCGTTCGTCGCCGCGGTCGTTCTCGGCATCGCGGCACGAGAGGTGGGTCCGCGGATCGGCGCTGTGGACCGACCGTCTGGATCGTTGAAGCCGCACGTTAGGCCGGTCTCGTATCTCGGCGGACCGGCCGTCGCGATCGCGATCGCCGTCGGGATGATCGCGCGCGGCTGGCCGCTCCACGCGGTACAGGTGGCCGCGCTCGCCGGAGCGCTGGCGCTCGGTCTCGTCGACGATGCGATCGGGCTCCGTCCGGCGCCCCGGCTTGCACTGCAGTTCGTCCTGGCCGTGGCGATCGTCGCCGGAGGCGTTCGGGCCGACGCCCTTCCCGAGGTGCTGGCGTGGCTCGTCGCGATCGCGTTGTTCGTCGGGGCGATGAACGGCGTGAACATGGTGGACGGCATGGACGGACTTGCCGCGGGCGCCGTCGTGATCTCCGCCGTCGGTCTCGCGGCGATCGCGCGAGGCCACGGAGGAGGAACCGGGCTCGCGCTCGTGACGTGCGGCGCGGCCGCCGGGTTCCTGCTCCACAACCTGCCGCCGGCGAGGTTGTTCCTCGGCGACGGCGGCGCGTACTTCCTGGGCGCCGTGATCGCCGTCTGCGTGCTCCACGCGGGCGGCAAGCCGCAGACGCTCCCGGGCGCGCTGACGTGTCTCGGTGTCTTCGCGCTCGAGCCTGCGCTCGCCGTCGTGCGGCGGCGTTTCAGCGGCGTCTCGCTCACGGAGGGTGACCGGGGCCACCTCTACGACCAGCTCACCGCGCGAGGTCTCGGTCCGGTCGCATGTCTCGCGGCGACGTGGGCGATCCACACGGTGTTCGTCGTGATCGGCGTGACGGCCTCATCACTTCCGACGGCGGGCTCCGTCGCGTTGTCCGCTGCGGTGTGGGTCGCGGCCGCAGCGCTCCTCGTCGCGTTCGGGTTCGTGACGTCCTCGGCGCGGTCCTGAAAATGGCCCTGCGCGTCGTCGTGGTCTCCAACGGGAATGCGTTCTCCACGACCATGATCCGCCCGCTCGTGGAGGATCCGGGGATCGACGTCGTGGGCGCACTGATCGTGAGCCTCCCCTCGGGCCGCGGAGGACCACTCGCGACGCTGTGGAGGCTGACGCGTCGGACGGGGGTCCGCTTCGCGACGTACAAGGCGCTCTCCCTGGCGGTTCCGGCGATCGCCGGACGCCGTTTCCACGCGCCGGTATTCCTGCGCGAGCTCTGCCGCTCGCGAGGAGTTCCGGTGCGGTCGGTGCGGAGCGTCAACGGAGAGGAGGCCGCGGCGTTCCTCCGGCGTGCGACGCCCGACGTGATCGTGTCCGTCTCGACGCCGGAGCGGATCCTCCCCGAGGTGCTCGCGATCGCGCGCGTGGCCCCGGTCAACGTCCATTGGGCGCTCCTACCCGCGTACGGCGGGATCGCTCCCTACGTCTGGGTGCTGCGCAACGGAGAGCGCGAGACCGGCGTCACGGTCCACGTCATGAACGAGCGGCTCGACACGGGGCCGATCCTCCGCAGGCGCCTGGTGGAGATCACCCGCGACGACACCGCACTCTCGCTGCAGATGCGGCTGGCATCGGTTGCGGCGGAGGAGCTTCACGGGGCGGTGCGCGAGCTCCCGAAGTCGCTTGAGACGGCGGAGGAACAGCCGGCCGGTGGCCGCTCGTACTACACGTGGCCGCGGCGGAGCGACGTTCGCGGGCTCCGCCGCCGCGGGAGGCGACTCACACGGTGGAGGGATCTGCGGTCGATGTGGAGCGAGGCGCGAGCGCTCCGCGGCTAGGGTTCCGCGGAGATCTCTCGGAGCGCGTCGAGCACGCGGTCGACCTGCTCGGCGGTGTTGTAGTGGCAGAAGCCGATCCGGACCGCGCCGCCCGAGGATTGCAGGCCGAGCCGCTCCATCACCTCGAGCGCGTAGTAGTCGCCGTCCCAGGCGTAGATGCCGCGTTCCGCGAGGCGCGTCGCGGTGTGCTCGGGCGACTCGTCGCCGATGCGGATCGCGAACGTGGGCGTCCTGTCTTCGACGCGTGCGGGATCGGCGATGCCGTACAGGCGAACGCGCTCAGGCAGCGCGGCGAGAAATCGGACGGAGAGTTCCGATTCATGGGCGCGGATCGCCTCCATCCCGGCGAGCAACGTCCGACGGCGTTCATCGCCTGGGGTTGCCGAGAGCGACGCGATGTAATCGACGGCCGCGATCAGTCCGGCGAGCGATTCGTGGGCGAGGGTTCCGGTTTCCCAGCGCTCCGGAACGGTGTCGCGTGAGGGTCGCACCTTGTACGGCCGGAGCTCTGCGAGCAATTGCCGCTTGCCGTAGAGCACCCCCATGTGCGGACCGAAGAACTTGTACGGCGAGCAAGCAAGCAGGTCGACGTCGAGGGCACGGACGTCGAGCGCGCGATGCTGCGCGACGTGGACGGCGTCGGCGACGACGACGGCATCCGTGCGTCGCGCCCGGCGCACGACCTCCTCTGCCGGCGTCACGGTTCCGAGAGCGTTGGACGCCAACGTGAACGCGACGATGCGGGTTCGATCCGAAAGCGCCGCGTCGAGCGAGCCGAGGTCGAGCGTGCCGTCCTCCACGGAGAAGTCGACGTGCCGGATCGTCGCACCGATGTCCTCCGCAAGCGCCAGCCACGGTGCGACGTTCGCGTCGTGGTCGAGACGGGTGACGACGAGTTCGTCGCCCGGCCGGAGCGTCCTTCCGATCGCTCGCGAGATGGAGAAGAGCAACGTGGTCGCGTTCTGTCCGAAGACGATCTCGTCGGGTTCGGAGCCGAGGAAATCGGCAGCGGCGAGGCGCGCGTCGGCGATCAGCGCGTCGGTCTCGACGCTCGTCGCGAAGACGCCGTGCGTGTTGGAGTTGCTCTCGCGGAGATACCGCGACATCGCTTCGACGACCGACTGCGGCACCTGCGTGCCTCCGGGAGCGTCGGCGAAGACGACCGGGCGCCCGTCCTGTTCGCGCGCGAGCGCCGGAAAACGTTCCCGCACCCGCGTGAGGTCGATCGTCGTGGAGGCCATCCGAGCGGTAAGACTCGCATCCCGCGAGCGGGACGCCAACGCCGGTCTACCGAACCTCGAACGTGCCGAGACGTCGGCCGCCTGTCTACCCGGAAGCGGGATGAGGCTGGAGTTCGAACCCAATCGCGCCCCGGTCGATCCCGTGCAAGAGAATGGGGCCGCCCACCAATAGGCTCTCGGATCGGAGGATGAGATGAGGTTCGGACTCGACGTCGCGCAGCATCAGCTGACCTGGCCGGAGCTCCTCGAGCGCGTTCGCTTCGCCGAGGAGGCGGGCTTCGACGGCGCCTGGATCTTCGACCACTTCAAGGCGCTCTACGGAGATCCGACTGGCCCCTGCATGGAGGCGTGGACGCTCCTCGCCGCGCTCGCGGCGTCGACGGAACGGATCCGCCTCGGCGCGCTCGTCACCGGCGTCACGTATCGCCATCCCTCGATCCTTGCGGCGGAAGCGGTCACGGTCGACCAGGTCTCCGGCGGACGGCTGGAGATCGGCATCGGGGCGGCGTGGTTCGAACAGGAGCACCGGGAGCTCGGCGTGCCGTTCCCGGCGGTCGGGGAGCGCGCGCGACGTCTCGAGGAGGGCGTCGGGGCCATGCGCTTGCTGATGACGCAGGATCACGTCACGTACGAGGGCACGTACATGCAGCTGGATGACGCGACCTACCGTCCTCGGCCCGTCCAGCAGCCGCATCCGCCGATCTGGATCGGCGCGACGGGGGAGAAGCTCACGCTCCCGATCACCGGCCGACAGGCGGACGTGTGGCACACGTTCGGAAGCGCTGCGTCCTTCGCTCGGAAGTGGCCGATCGTGGAGCGCGCTGCTCGGGAGGCCGGGCGGGATCCGAGCTCGATCATGCGCTCGTCGAGCCTTTCCATCTCGGAGCCGTGGGATGAGGTCCGACGGCGCTATGAGGAACTCCGGGACGCCGGCGTGGCCTACCTGGTCGTGAACTGGCCGAGCGAGGGCCGCGATCGGATGGAGGCGTTCGTCGCCGACGTGCTGCCTTCGCTCACGTAGTCCTCATCGCGGCCCCGAACATCCGACACGCGTCGGCCGTCTGTCGGGCAGGCAAACATGACGAGCCGAGGAACATTCGATGGAGATGTGAGCGAACCAAGGAAAAAGGGTTGTCGAACGGCAGTGTGAACGGAGAAGGTGGATACGCGGTCCCTGCCGCCGATCCACGTTCATCCCCAAGGAGGAGATCCCATGTCAACTCGAGGCCTCGCCCTGTATTACGCCTTCCGCGAGGACGCCGCCACGAGCAACGCCCGCAGCACGCGCTGCTGCACGGACGACGTGGTCGTCTCCAGGCAGCGCAACACGCTCGGTATGCGTGTGCACAAGCTGGCCGCTGCGATCAGCGCGTCCACGAGCGTGTTCGTGAAGCTTCTGCGACGTCCGGTCGGAGGCACGACGGTCGTGCTCGTTCCACGAGAGCGCGTTCCGGAGGCGCTGAGCACCGTCGTCGTGGCGGAGGATCTTCCGCGCGCGAGCTGACGCAGCTAGTCTGAGCCAGACTAGACACGGCCCCAGCCGTCCGGGAGCTCGGGCCGCGGCCACGCGGTATCCGGGCGCCATTCCTCCCACGGCTGGTCGAACGGCGGCCGGCGATCGATGATCGCCCGCGCGGCGCGCTCTCCTTCGGCGCGGAACGCTTTCGCCTGCTCGGTTGTGAAGAGTCCGAGCGCGACGGCTTCCTCGAGCTCGTCCTCGTCCTTCCACGTCCACGTCGAGCGATCGGGAGGGATCACGACATCCAGCAGGTGATCCGGCGGTGTGTCGAACCCGAGGTGGCTCCTCGTCAGCGGCGCTTGGAGATTCACGTACCAGCCGAGGAACTCGTCCTCGTTCCAGAACAGCAGTACGGCGTGCTCGACGTCGGGCCAGGCGAAGGAGAGGATCCGCCAGGTGACGGCGCGATCGCCGAGGATCCATCGCTCGGCGGGGAAGCGGAGCTGGTTGCCTGAGTCGTCGACGGGCACCTTCCAGGCGCTTCCCGGCGACACGAAGAACATGGATCGTTCCTCGTCGTCCTCGACGACGGTCGCCGCGCGGGCTCCCCAGACTCCGCCGTGCCAGATCTCCCGGAGGACGACCGCATCGCCCGGCGACCAACTCATCGAGCGACGTTAGCGGTCTCGAGCTCCGACCTGCTGTCTTGACACATGTCAGACCCCAGAGATACGTTCACCATCCCCTCGAACATACGTTCGAACGGGAGGAGCTGAGGAAACAACTCCATCTGAGTTCATCGAAGGTCGCCGGTCGAAGCGGGGTTCCGGGCGGATGTCGAAGCGCTACGACGAGGAGGTTGCGGTCGAGCGAGATGCCGGGATGCCCTCAGTCTTCACCTGGCGAGGACGCCGCTACGAGGTCGCCGACGTGATCGGTCGCTGGCGCATCGAAGGCCGGTGGTGGGCCGACGGACGGGATCGCGAGTACTGGCGGGTGGAGGCACGAGGCGGCGCCGTCTGGGACCTGTACCACGACCACCTCGGCGGCCGGTGGCACCTCGAACGCCTCTGGGACTGAGGGATCTCAGGTGCTCGAGCTGCTGCTGGATCCGTCTCCCGCCACCGCCGAGGCGATCGTTCGAAGGTCGGCGATGAACGCCTCCATCTCGCGCTCGCGCGATGCGTCGTCGGGCGCGCGCAGGATCGACGACGGATGCACTGTCGCAGTGACGAGCGGCGCCAGCGGAGACTCCACGAACTCGCCGCGATGCTGCGTCACACGGAACTGGCGGCCGATGATGGCTTGCGCGGCGGTCGCGCCGAGACACGCGAGCACCTCGGGTTGCACGACGTCGAGCTCCGCCTCGAGCCACGGGTGGCACGCGGCGATCTCCTCCGCGCTCGGCCGCTTGTGGATGCGGCGCTTTCCTCGCGGCGTCCACTTGAAGTGCTTGACCGCGTTCGTGACGTACACGGCGTCGCGGTCGATGCCGGCCTCCTCCAGGGCCTCGTCGAGCAGACGACCGGCGGGACCCACGAACGGGCGGCCCTGGAGGTCCTCCCGGTCGCCGGGCTGCTCGCCGACCATCATGATCTCCGCGCCGGGGCGCCCCTCTCCGAACACGGTCTGCGTCGCGTTGCGGAACAGGTCGCATCCCTCGCAGTGGCGAGCGGCCTCCGCGAGAGCGGAGAGCGTGTGCTTTCCCGGAAGGAAGTCCGCGGCGGAGCGTTCGAGCGTCTTGCGAGGCATCTCGCGATCACCTCTACCCTTCGGAACGGCGATGCAGACGTTCCTGCCGTATCCGAGCTTCGAGCGCGCCGCGCGCGTCCTCGATGTCCGCCGGCTCGGCAGGCAGCGGGTCGAGGCGCTGCAGGTGCTCCGAGCGCAGCACGTCCCGAACTACGGCTGGCGGCATCACCCCGCCGCGAAGATGTGGCGCAGCCACGACGAGGCGCTCGTCTCCTACGGCGTCACGATCTGCCGGGAGTGGATCCGCCGTGGTCATCGCGATACGGTGCTCGATCAGCTCGTCGGGCTCGCTCCTGACGGCGAGGTCCTGCCGCAGGCGGAGCTCCGGCGGCGCGGGCTCTTTCCGCCGTGGCTCGGCAACCGCGCGTTACACCGCTCGCACCAGTCCTCGCTCCTGCGCAAGGCGCCGGAGATCTACCGAGCCGCGTTCCCGAACGTGCCGGACGATCTCCCGTACGTCTGGCCGGAGCCGTGAGGATGCACCGGCGCGCGACGGCATGACGCTCTCGCACGGGTTCGTCCATCTCGATGTTCGCTCCTACTTCTCCGTGAAGGAGGGCGCGTTCTCTCCGGAAGAGCTCGCCGTCCGCGCCGCGAACGTCGGGATGCCGGCGGTCGCGATGACGGACCGCAACGGTCTCTACGGTGCCGCGAGGTTCGTCCACGCATGCGAGAAGACGGGCGTTCGTCCGATCCTCGGCGCGACATTGACGATTCGCTCCGAGCGCGAGCCCGGCGCCGTCGAGTTCGAAGCGGCGGGTGGAGGGAGGGTCTCGCGTGGGCGTCGTCGAGGCGGCTCGGTCGTCCTTCCGCTCGGATCGGGACGACCGAACCGCGAGAGTCGTCCGAGCAGCCTGCGCGACGGCCCGGCCTCCATCACGATGATCGCGCAGGACGCCATCGGCTACGCCAACCTCTGCCGGCTGATCACCGACGCGCACATGCTCGGCGAGCGTGGAGAGCCCTCCCTCGCGCCGGAGCAGCTGTGTGCCCACTCCACCGGCCTGGTGTGTCTCCTCGGGCCGTCGTCCCACGTCGGCCACCTCGCGAAGCGGGGTCGAACGCAGGACGCGCGCGCTGCTGCGGAGCCGTTCCGCAACGCGTTCGGCGACCGTCTCCACATCGCGGTGGAGAACCGGCTGGAGCGCGACTCCGCGGAGGAGATCCGCGCGCTGCTCCGGCTCGCGGAGGTCATGACGGTCAAGCCCGTCGCGACGAACCCCGTTCGCTACCTCGTCCGGGAGGACGCGTTCCTCGCCGACGCGCTCGAGTGCATGCGCGAGCTCGTTCCGCTGAACTCCAACAACGTTACGCGGTCGAACGCGGAGGGTTACCTGAAGACCGCGCGGGAGATGCGCGCCCTGTTCGCCGAGCGGCCCGATCTCTGCGACGCCGCGCTCGAGGTCGCCGAGAGCTGCCGCTTCGACCTCGGCCTCCATCAGGTCCACTTTCCGGAGTTCCCGACGCCCGCGGGCCGTTCCGCCGGTTCGGTTCTCGCCGAACGCGCCTGGCGCGGCGTCGAGGACCGCCGCATGAAGCGGACGCCCGATCTCGAAGACCGCCTGAACCTCGAGCTCTCGATGATCCAGCGGATGGGCTACGCCGCGTACTTCCTGACCGTCGCGGACATCGTCCGAGACATCAAGGCGATGGGGATCCGCTGCGCGTGCCGAGGCTCCGCGGCGGGATCGCTCGTCTGCTACCTCACCGGTATCTCCGACGTCGACGCTCTGCATCACGATCTCGTCTTCGAGCGCTTCATCAACCCGCTCAGAGAGGAGCTCCCCGACATCGACATCGACGTGGAGTCGGCGCGCCGCGAGGACGTCTACGACATGGTGCTCTCCCGCCACGGCGACGACCGCGCCGCCTGCGTCGCGATGGTGGACACCTATCGCGCGCGCGGCGCCGTTCGGGAGGTCGGCAAGGTGCTCGGCCTCCCGGAGCCGGAGGTCGACACGGTCGCGAAGGCGTTCCCGCACATCGGCGCGCACCATCTCCGCGACGCGATCGCCTCCCTCCCCGAGCTCGCGGGCTCCAACATGAACGCGGGCCAGCTGGAGACGCTCTTCCGGGTCGCGGAGCGGCTGAACGGGTTCCCGCGCCATCTCGCGCTCCATCCGTCCGGCATCGTGCTGTCCAAGGACGACCTCGTGACGCGGGTGCCGCTGGAGCGCTCCTTCCAGGGCTACCGCATGATCCAGGCCGACAAGGACGACGTGGAGCTCCTCGGCTATCTGAAGCTCGATGTCCTCGGCATCCGCATGCTCTCCACGATGCGCCACGCGCTCGACGAGATCGCGCGGACGCAAGGGGAGAAGGTCGACCTCGACCGCATCCCGCTCGACGACGAGCCGACGTTCGAGCTGATCCGCTCCTCCGACACGCTCGGCTGCTTCCAGATCGAGTCGCCGGGGCAGCGGGAGCTCCTCCAGAAGCTCCAGCCGACGAAGTGGGAGGATCTCATCGTCGACATCTCCCTATTCCGGCCGGGGCCGGTGAAGTCCGACATGATCACGCCGTTCCTCCGCCGCCGCGCGGGGATGGAGCGCGCCACCTACGCGCACCCCAAGTTCCGCGACGCTCTCGGGGAGACGCACGGCGTCATCGTCTACCACGAGCAGGTGATCCGGACGGTCGCCGCGGTGACCGGCTACGACCTGAGCGAGGCCGACCGCATCCGCCGCCACCTGAGCGACGACCTCGAGGTGGAGGAGCTCCACGCCGACTTCGTCCGCCGTGCCCGGAACGAGGGCCTCGGTTCCGAGGAGGCGGAGAAGATCTGGAAGGAGGTCTCCTCGTTCGCCTCCTTCGGGTTCTGCAAGGCGCACGCCGCCGCGTTCGCGGTTCCGACCTACCAGTCCGCGTACCTGAAGACGCACTACCCGGCGCAGTTCCTCGCGGGAGTCCTCACGCACGAGCCGGGGATGTATCCGCGGCGGCTGTTCCTGGAGGAGGCGCGCCTCCACGGCATCCCGGTGCTCCCGCTCGACGTCAACGAGAGCGAGGAGGACTACGTGGTCGAGCCGGTCGAGCCGGTCGACCCGGTCGACCCGGTCGACCCGAACGGCGACCCGAAAGGCTACAGGGACGTCTACGGCATCCGGCTCGCGCTCAAGGACGTCCACGGCATCTCGGGCGACGAGCGTCGCTCGATCCTCGAGGCCCGCGCCGACCGGCGGTTTTCCACGGTGGAGGACTTCAATCGCCGGACGCGCGTTTCCCAGCCGGTGCTGGAGGCGATCGCGCACGCGGGAGGGTTCGACCGGCTCAAGCGTGAGCGCACGACGAGCCGCCGCGACCGGCTCTTCGAGGCGATGGCCGCGGAACCCTCCAGGGAGGGTGATCAGCTCGCGCTCGCCGTCCACGAGCCGGTGGAGACCTCGCTCCGCGACTACAGCGACGCGGAACGCGTCCGCGCGGAGCTCGAGGTCCTCGGCGTCGACGGCTCCCGCCACCTGATGACGTTCTTCGAGGGCTTGATGGAGGACCTCCACGTCGTTCGCTCCAAGGACCTCTGGCGGGAGCGGAGCGACACCTGGGTCATGGTCGCCGGCGTCAAAGTGGCCTCGCAGACGCCCGCGGTGCGGAGCGGCCAGCGCATCATCTTCTTGACGCTCGACGACGCGACCGGGCCGGTCGACGTGACGGTGTTCGAACGCGTCCAGTCGAAGTGCGCGAAGACGGTGTTCTACTCCTTCGTCCTCGCGGTGTGGGGGAGGCTCCGGCGGACCGGCGTACGCGGTGTCAGTATCGCGGCGGAGGAGGTCTGGGACGTCGCGGCGCTCGACCGGGCGCGCCGCAGGGGAGAGCTCGACCGCGCGCTCTGCGCTCCACCGGCGCCGGGCCTCCCGCCGCGGAAGCTCTGGCACGCGAGCGGCGGCTCGGCGGGATGGTGAGGCGATGCACAAACCCGACGTCCACGAGCCGATCCTCCACGTCGACCTCGACGCGTTCTACGCCTCCGTGGAGGTTCTGAAGGACCCGTCGCTCAAGGGCAAGCCCGTCGCCGTCGGAGGAGCGGGCAACCGCGGCGTCGTGATGTCGGCTTCCTACGAGGCACGGAAGTTCGGGATCACCTCCGCGATGCCCGCCGTTCGCGCGCGGCGTCTGTGTCCGAGCGTGATCTTCGTCCCGCCCGACTTCGAGTCCTACGTCGCGCACTCCAACCGGTTCCGCGAGGTGCTCCTTTCCTTCACCCCGATCGTGGAACCGATCTCGCTCGACGAGGCGTTCCTCGACGTCCGCGGCGCCGTCGGTCTCTTCGGGCCGCCGGAGGAGATCGGCGCGAAGATCCGCCGCGTCGTCCAGAGCGAGGTGGGTGTGATCTGTTCCGTCGGCGTCGCTCCGACGAAGCTCGTCGCGAAGCTCGCGTCCGACCAGGCGAAGCCCGACGGGCTCCTGCACGTCCGGGCCGGGGAGATCCGGAGCTTCCTCGACCCGCTCCCGGTTCGCGCGCTCTGGGGCGTGGGGGAGAAGACCGTCGACGTCTTGGGCCGCCTCGGCATCCGCACCGTGGAGGAGCTCGCGGCCGCTCCCGCCGGTGTGCTTTCCCGGATCCTGGGCGACAACGCGGCCGCGGGCCTCGCCGATCTCGCCGCCGGCGTCGACAGCCGTTCGGTCGTTCCCTACGAGGCGCCGAAGTCGATCAGCCACGAGGAGACGTTCGGCGTCGACATGGACGACGAGGAGCGCCTGCTCCGGGAGATCCTCGCGCTGTGTCACAAGGTCGGCTCGCGCCTCCGGGAGGACGGGTACCGCTGCCGGACCGTGGTGCTGAAGATCCGGCTCGCCAACTTCACGTCCCTGACGAGGTCGAGGACACTCGCCGATCCCACCGACCTCGCGTCGGATCTCTACCGGGTCGCATCGGAGCTCTACCGAGCCCTCCCGGGAGTCCGGCGCCGGATCCGGCTGTTGGGTGTGGCCGCGACGGGGCTCCAACCTGCGGGAACGCAGCAGCTCGCGCTCCTTCGCGGCGAGCGGTGGGGAGACATCGAGCGCGCGGTCGACCGGGCGGAGAAGCGCTTCGGCCGGGGAGCCGCGATGCCCGCGACGCTGCTCGAACGCGCAGGTCGCGACCGCATCGGCGCTCCGCCGCGGCCGAAAGGCGACGATCCGGGGGCGACGTCCGGTCGGAGAAGTGACGATCCGGCCGGGACATCCCGTCGGAGAAGTGACGAGCCGGACGCGAAGCCCGGTCACCGGAGATGAGGGTGTCCGTATAATCGGAGGCGCCGGCCCCCGAAGGTAGGAGCGATGCCACTCTCCGATCACGAGCAGCGCATCCTCGAGGAGATCGAGAGACGCCTGGCGGAGGAAGATCCGCGGCTGGTCGAACAGGTCTCTCGCACGTCGCTCTACACGCATCTCGCGCGCCGGATCCGGCTCGCCGCGTTCGCGTTCGTCGCGGGCTTCATCCTGTTGATGTTCGGGCTCGTCTCGACGCTCGTCGGGCTGATCGGTTTCGCGACGATGCTCTTCTCCGCGCTCCTCATCTATCGCTATCTCAAGCGGATGGGTCAGGACCAGTTACGGTCGCTGCAACGCAGCGGTCGCTTCTCCCTCCCGGCGTTCCTCGCTCGTCTGTCCGGCCGTTTCCGCGGACAGTCGGGTCCTCCTCAGTAGCGCTGTCGCGTCGCGTCTGCGCAGACGGACGTTCGCGACCCGAGCGGACCTGCGCGCTTGCCACCCGCGCGATAGCGCGCTACAACATCCGTTCCTTCCCCTCGGGCGCGCCGGCCTACTTCGGACCACGCCAGCGATCGGTGCGTCGCGCCCGGGACATCGGACGAGGAGAGGTTCGAGGGGGAGCGTCCATGGAAGGATTCACCGCGCATCAGGCGTCGAAGTTCACCGGATGCACCCCACGACAACTCCGCTACTGGGATTCGATCGGTCTCGTCCGTCCGTCGGTGCAGCAGACGGGCGGACGTCCGGGGGTTCCGCGGCTGTACTCGTTCCGGGATCTCGTCGCCCTGCGTGTGGTGAAGTCGCTCCTCGACGGCGGCATGTCGCTCCAGCGCGTCCGCCGCGCGTGGAGCTACCTCAACCGCCGGGCTGGCCTCGACAAGCATCTGTCGGAGGTCAAGCTCGTCACGGACGGCGTGAGCATCTTCAAGATCTGCCGCCGTGACGGCGAGGTGCTCGATGCGCTCCGGGAGGGTCAGCTCGCCTTCTTCGTCGCGATCGATGAGATCGCGTCGTCGATGCAGACCGGCGTCGCCCAGTACCAGGAGGACCGGGAGAAGTTCATCCGCACGCTCCGGCGGGCGGAGGGCGACGTCCGTGCCGAGGCGACGGCCCGCTAGCTTCTACAGCTCCGGCCGGTAGAGGCCTCGGATCCGCCGCACGAGGCCCACGCTTCGCCGGATGTCCCTGAGGGCCACCTTCGCGTCGCTCCGAACGGCCCGGACGTCGGCGTCCGCCGGCTCGGCCTCGCCGTAGGCCGCGCGTTCCGCGGCCGCGCTCAGCCGCCCGAGATGGCCGTCGGACAGGCGCACGTTCGCCGCGATGCGCTCGCCGTACTCCTCGATCGTCTCTCCGTCGCTGCGGTGGAAGCCGAGGTCGGCGGCTCGCTCGGTGAAGGCCCGGTACTCCGCGAGGACGGCGCCTCGGGCGGCGCGTGCCCGGCGGACGCGCAGGACCCTCGTGAGGATCCGCGTCGGCGGCGTCAGGACGAGCGCGAGGAGTCCGAGCAGAACCGCGATGCGCAACAGTGTCCGGAGCGGTACGCCGCGGCGAGGCTCGGACGTCGGCACCGGCACCGAGCCGCCCGACGCGTGTTTCGGGCCCAGGTTGTGTTTCCGCTGATGGCCACCGATCCCCTTTTCCTGGCCCTTTCCGCCGCCGTTCGCCCCTGCGGCACCGGCGCACCCGCGAGCCGTGCACCTCGCCGTCGAGGCGCTGAGATACGAGGCGTCGGCGACCGGATTGGAGATGCCCTTCGTGGGCTCGAACGCGATCCATCCGTAGCCGGGGAGGAGCACCTCCACCCACGCGTGGAGCTGCTCGGTCGTGACCGTGTAGACGTCCGGGTGCGCGGGGTCGAGGACGTTCCCCGGCCGGTAGCCGACGGCGACGCGGGCGGGGAGACCGAGCTCCCGGACGAGGACTGCCATGGATCCGGCGAACTGCTGGCACATCCCGGCGTGCGTCTTCGTGAGGAAGTCCACGAGGCTGTTCGGATCGGCGCTGTAGTCGGCGTGGAGGTTGTAGATGAACCGTTCGCTGCGGAGATAGTTCTGGATCGCGAGCGCCTGGTCGAACGGAGTCGTCGCTCCCGCCTCCTCGACGATTTCGTGTGCGAGCCGATCGAGGTACTGCGGAAGCGCGGACGGAAGGGAGACGTAGCGCGCCGGCGGCGGGGAGCTCCATTCGGCGACCGGCGGCACCTGCTCGAGGTCGTTCCGCGTCGGTTCGGAGACCTCCGACGTCACCGTGTACCGCGTCCCCGCGTCCACCGCGTGCGGGGCGAACGCCGTCACGAGATCGGCGTCGTAGCGGATCGAGGACGGGAAGGAGACTCCCTGCGGCGCGAACGCCATCGGGAGCCACGTCTCGCCCTCGTGCATCGGCGACCGGACGGTGATCGTCTGCGTCACCGGCGGAACGAGGCCCATCGATCGCGTCGGCGTTCCCGGAAGCCCACCGGCGGGCTCACCGGGAAGCGCGAGCGCTCCCTCCGCGATCGCGGATCCGTCGGTCACCTTCGGGTCCGAGGTGTCCCACGTGGAGTGCGTCGCGTCGAATCGATCGAGGGAGAGCATCCGCCAGTACGACTGGATCGGCGACTCCACCGTGAACAGCGTCTGCGGCTGCTTCTGCAAAAGCGTCGCCTGGATCGAGACGAACGGGTCGATGTGCGTCTCCCCGTTGCCGGAGTTGAGATCGACGAGGGGTCCCGCTCCGAATCCGGGAAGGAGCCCCGGAAGGAGCACCGCGGTTCCGATCGCGATGACGGCGACGCGCGTCGCTCCCCGGAAGGGGACCGAGCGCGAGCGGCCGCTCCGTCCCTCCCACTGCCAGATCGGTCCCCACAGGCGCAGACGCCTGACGCTGTCCGCGAGGAACGTCGCGAGCACTCCGAGCAGGAAGACGACCGCGAAGAAGGGTCGTCCGCTGTCGTCGAGGACGGTATCGGCGAAGCCGACCAGCGCGACCGCGGGGAGCATCGCGAGGATCGGGCTCCCCGCCCGGACGAGCAGCGCGTGGGCGGAGAATGCCGCCGCCCACATCGCGGTCACCGCCGCGAGGAACAGCGGCGGCAGCGCCGGCGTCGGGGAGACCTGGACCCGCGCCTGCTGGCGCACCAGTCCGATGGCGCGTCCGATGGCGGCGAACGTGCGCCCCGTCGGCACTCCCCAGAACGTCGTCTGCGGAAAGACCAGCAGCGAGATCGCCAGGACGAAGAACACGGCGCTCGCGAGCGTGGCGACGAGGAGGTTCCGCCGTTCGAACGCCGTCGCGACCGCGGCCGAGGCGACCCCGGCGGCGGCGAGACGGAGGCTCGCGCCGCCGCCCGTGAACACACGCCCGAACCCGAGCGCGGTGGCGCTCAGGAGGAGCGACAGCGCCCCGAACGTCAGGAGCGACTGAGCGCGGGACGCCGGCGCAGGTTCTGCTGCCATACCTCTCTCAACCGTCCGTTCGGGGGGAGCACGAGGACCTCCCATCCCGCGCGGGAGAGCGACAGGCGCGCGACGGAGGCTCGTCCCTCGAGCGTCGCCGCCCGGTCGGCCGGGAGCGTCGAGGGATCGGTCGGATACACGAGCACCGCGACCTTCGGTCCGAACGCCTGTCCGGCGCGGATCAGCGCGGTCAGCTCGTGGGGTGGCGGCGGCGCCGTCACGGCGATCAGCGACACGTCCGCCGCCGCGACCGGTCGGAGCCGCCCGAGGGCGTTGGAGAGCGAGCGCGCGTGGGTGTGCTCCACCGAGGCGAGGCTCTCGAGGAGGCGGTCCTCCGCGATCGGAACCGCGGGCAGCTGCTCGGTGGCGAGCCGGAGCGAGAACCCGGAGCGCGCGAGCAGCACGCTGATCGAGGCGAGCGCCGACACGGCGCGCTCCAGCCCCGGGGAGTGCACCTGCCCGAGCGCCGACGCGCGCGTGTCGAGGAACAGGACCGCCGAAGCTCGCCTCGACGATTCGTCCTGGCGGATCATCAGCTCGCGGGTGCGCGCGACGCTCGGCCAGTGGATCCGCCGAAGGTCGTCGCCCGTCTGGTACGCGCGCATCGTGTAGAACTCCTCGCCGGTCCGGAACAGCGCGATCGAGCTCGAGGTTCCGACGCCCGCGCCGAACGGAGACGTGTCTCCGCCGGCGAGGTCCTCCAGCTCCGGGGTGACGAGGAGCTCGTCGCGCTGATCGTCCTGGAGCCGGAGCCGCGTCAGCGAGAACGGGTCGGAGACGTCGACGCTCAGAGGTCCGATCACGTATCGGCCGCGCGCGTGCGGCACGACGGTGTAGGAGACGCGCTGTCGTCCGTGGCCGGGGATCCCCGTCAACACGAGGTGCGCCGGCCGTCCGAGCGTCGTCGGCGCACGGTCCTCCACGAGGAGGAACGATGTCGAGGTCGCGGCCTGGTTGTGGACGTCGATATCCACGGTGACGCGCTGTCCGGGTGTGGCGCGCACGTCGGAGAGACGCCGCCGGATCGCGACGCGCGTACGTCCACGGCGGGCGAAGAGCAGCGCAACGAGCGGAAGAACCACGAGCCCCACGGCGACGATGTGGAGCGTCGGGGAGCCCGCGATGCGGGCGACGATCCACAGCGACAGCCCCGTGCCGATCACGAGGAAGCCGCGCGCGGAGAGCATCAGGTCTTTCCGCTGACGGGTACCGCCACCTCGTGCAGGAGCTCGTTCAGGACGGCGTCGACGGACCGGCCGCTCATCACGGCGTCCGCGGTCACGATCACGCGGTGGGAGAGCACCGGCTTCGCCAGCGCCTTGACGTCGTCGGGGGTCACGAAATCGCGCGCGTCGGCGGCGGCGTACGCCCGCGCCGAGCGCAACAACATGATCGAGGCGCGCGGGCTCGCTCCGAGATAGACGTCCGCATGCTTCCGTGAGGCGTCGACCAGATCGACGATGTATCGCCGGACGGCCGGAGCGACGTGCACCTGGCGAGCCTGCAGGATCATCTCCGCAACGCCGGGCGCGTCGGTGACCGACGAGATGTCCTCGAGGGTCGACGCGATCCCGTGCGTCGCGAGGATCTCCGCCTCGACGTCCGGGTCGGGATAGCCGATCGCGATCCGCATCATGAAGCGGTCGAGCTGCGCCTCGGGGAGCGGATACGTTCCCTCGTGCTCGACGGGGTTCTGCGTCGCGATCACGATGAACGGCGTCCCGAGCTGATACGTCTCGGTGTCGACGGTGACCTGGCGCTCCTCCATGCTCTCGAGGAGGGCCGACTGCGTCTTCGGGCTCGCTCTGTTGATCTCGTCTCCGAGGACGATGTTCGCGAAGATCGCGCCCGGCTTGAACTCGAAGTCGCCGCGTTCCTGGTTGAAGACGTTGACGCCGGTCACGTCGGTCGGCAGGAGATCGGGCGTGAACTGGATGCGGCGGAACGAGCAGTCGATCGAGCGCGCGAGGGCCTTCGCGAGCATTGTCTTGCCGACGCCCGGGACGTCCTCGATCAGGAGGTGTCCCTCCGCGATCAGCGAGACGAGGGCGAGGCGGATCTCCCGGTGCTTGCCCTGGACGACGCGCTCGATGTTCCGCTCGATCTCATGGAACGCCTCGGCGAGCTGTTGCCAGTCGCCCGAGCTGTTCTGCTGCTCCATGCGGCCTCCAATGCCGCGCTTGCGGGAGGCCTGCGCGCGGCCGGGTGCTGCCTGCGTGAGGACATCTTACCGATGAGTACGAACGCGACCGCTCGACGGCTCACGTCGAGCCGAACGCAACGTCGCGGGGGCGCGAAGAAGCCCGGGCAGGGAGCTCACGAGAGGAGGGAGAAGGCGGTGGCCGTTGGCCCGCGACGCTTTCGGACGCCCCGCGCGGCCCCTTTTCGCTACAAAAGGCGCCCTGCCGAGGGACCGTTTCCGGCCACCGCCTTCTTCAGCGTAGATTACACCCTTGTCATTCGGCGTTGGCAAGTAGCGTTCGCGGAGCGCCCTCAGGCACGTTGCTATACTCGCGCAGGTCCCCGCCCATGGGTAGAGCCCTCGTTCTCAACGTCTCCGACCGGCCTCTGGCAGTGGTCACTGCGAGGAGGGCAGTCGTCCTCGTGCTCAAGCACAAGGCGGAGGTCGTCGTCTCGAACGGCGTGATCTTCCACTCCGAACGCCTGCAGCTCCCGGCGCCGTCGGTCGTGCGGCTGAAGTACTTCGTCAAGATCCCCTACCGCGCGCACGCCGCGTTGACGCGGCGGGCGATCTTCGCCCGCGACGGCTGGGTGTGTCAGTACTGCGGCCAGCCGGCGGAGAACCTCGACCACGTCCTTCCTCGCTCGCGCGGTGGAGGTCATACCTGGGAGAACGTCGTCGCCGCATGCCGGCGATGTAACTCCCGGAAGGAGAACCGGCTCCCGCACGAGGCCGGCCTCGCGCTCGCGCGGAAGCCGTTCGCTCCGTCGGACGGATTCCGCCTGTCGCTCGGACGGCTCGAGTCCGACTGGGAGCCGTATCTCGCCTGATCGACGGCCGTGACGGCCGAGCGGTCGCGTCTCTCCTGTAGATAGCTCCCTTTTCGCACCGCTTCTTGGGCCTTCCGCTCAGCTATCTCGCCTCGGTACCTTGACGTAGTGGAGTACAGGTGGCATAAACGTGGGGCTCAGTGGAGGGGAAGGGGAGGAGCGCGTGGCCGACCTTCTCGGCACGCACAGCTACCAGTTGGACCAGAAGGGCAGGATCTCGCTGCCCGTCCGTTTCCGTGAGGCATTCGCTGACGGCGCGTACCTGACGCTCGGACAGGACGGCTGCCTGTTCTGCTTCCCCGGTGCCGAATGGGTGGAGCGCACGGCCGAGCTCCGCTCCTCCCCCCTCTCCGACGCCGAGGGTCGCGCGATGGCGCGGATCTTCTTCGGCAACGCCGAGCACGTCGACCTCGACTCGCAGGGACGACTCGTGATCCCGCAGCGCCTCCGCGCCGCGGTCGGATTGAAGAAGGAGGCCGTGGTGGTCGGGGTGAACGATCGGATGGAGATCTGGGACCGGGACGCGCACGATCGCTATCAGGAGAGCTTCGGGGGCGCGTACCTCGCCGGCTCGCTCCTTCCCGGCAGGCGCTCGTGACGGGGCCGCTCTCCAAGGAGCTGCGACAGAGCCTCGGACTGTTGTTGGGCTCGGCCGTCGCGCTCGCGCTCTATCTCGGCGTCGGCTTGCTCGCGGTGCGGTTCCTCGGATGAGCGCGTGGAGGAGGAACCGGACGGACCGGATCGGACCGCCGACGCGAGCGGGACGCACGTTCCGGTCCTGCGTGACGAGGTCGTTCGACTCCTCGGGGGTGATCGCGTGGTGATCGACGCGACGCTCGGCGCCGGAGGACACGCCGAGGCACTCCTCGAAGCGGGAGCGCGGCGTGTGATCGGCATCGACCGAGACCCGTCCGCGAGGGAGCTCGCCGCCGGGCGGCTGTCGCGCTTCGGCGAGCGGATCTCCGTCCGCGGCGGCCTCTTCAGCGAGGTGCTCGCGGAGATGGCGGAGAGCCGCGCGCCGGTCGGAGGGATCCTCCTCGATCTCGGCGTGTCCTCGATGCAGCTCGACCGCGCCGAGCGCGGGTTCAGCTACCGACAGGGCGGTCCGCTCGACATGCGCATGGGAGCGGAGGGTCTCACTGCGGCCTCGATCGTCAACGAGACGTCGGAGGAGGAGCTCGCCGACATCGTCTACGAGCTCGGCGGCGAGCGCCGTTCGCGCCGGGTCGCCGCGGCGATCGTGCGTGCTCGTTCGCGACACCCGATCGAGACGACGGACGAACTCGCCGGGATCGTCGCCGGTGCCGTCGGCTCGCGACGCGGCGGTGCGCATCCTGCGCGCCGGACGTTTCAGGCCCTTCGGCTCGCGGTGAACGACGAGTTGGAGGAGCTCCAGGGCGCGCTTCCGCTCGCGGTCCGCGCGCTCGCACCCGGCGGGCGGCTCGTCGTGATCGCGTACCACTCGCTCGAGGACCGCATCGTGAAGCGGTTCTTCGCGGAGGCGCCCGAGCTCGAGGTCATCACCCGCAAGCCGGTCCGGCCGACCACCGGCGAGGTGGAGGAGAACCCGCGCGCCAGAAGCGCGCGGCTCCGTGCCGCGGAGCGCAGGGGAGACGTCGCGGCATGAGCGCCCCAGCGCGCAAGCTCCAGCCGTCGCCCCGGCCGAAGCGGCCGCCACAGCCGAAGCAGCCCTCGAAGCCGGAGCGGCGCGCTCCCGCATCGACGCGCCCGACGAACACGCCGCGCAAGCCCGCGCAGCGCAGGCGCGCCCGGCGTTTGCGGTTGCGATTCGCGGTGGTGATCGCGGCGGTCGTCGTTCCGCTGATCGTCGGGCTGGTGTCGTTGAACGCGGTGCTCGCGCAGACTTCGTTCACCGTCGACTCGTTGACGACGCGCGTGAGCACCCTCCAGCAGAAGGGGGAGGAGCTCCGCAAGGACGTGGCCGTCCGCTCCGCGCCGGGTCGCGTGTACCGATGGGCGCTGAAGCAGCACATGATCACTCCCGATCCGCACGACGTGCATGTCCTGCATCCGCCGGCGCACGGACCGGGAACCGGGCCTTGACCCGTCCTCCGGTCAGCCGTCTGGCCGCGCTGTTCCTCGTCCTCGTGTTCGCGATGGGCGGCATCGTGCTCCGCCTCGGCGTCCTCCAGGTGCGGGAGTCCCACCAGTTCCGGGACCTCGCCCTGAACCAGCGGGAGCGGACCGTGACGCTCGAGGCGACGCGGGGCGCGATCCTCGACCGTTCCCGCGAAGACCTCGCGATGTCGCTCCAGGCCCGCGACGTCTACGCGGACGGCCGCTTCGTGAGCGACGCGCTCGCGACGGCCGCCAAGATCGCGCCGATCCTCCACGTCCGCCCGCACACGCTGATGCCGGGACTGAGCTCGCCCTCCAGCTTCTCCTACCTGGCGCGCGGCGTTCCGATGGGACAGGCGGACCGGATCGAGGCACTCCATCTGGCCGGCATTGGGTTCCTCGACTCGACGCGACGTTTCTACCCGGCCGGGCCGCTCGCGCCACAGGTCCTCGGCTACGTCGGAACCGACGGCACGGGTCTCGCGGGGCTGGAGCTCCAGTACAACTCGATCCTCAGCGGGCGCAACGGAGAGGTCTCCCAGGAGATCGACCGGAACGGCCAGCCGATCCAGGGGAGCGTGACCTCCGACATCCCGCCCGTGCGGGGGGAGAGCGTCGTCACCACGATCGACCGTGACTTCCAGTACCAGGTGCAGTCGGCGCTCCAACGCGCGGTGCAGGCGAACCACGCGAAGGGCGGCACGGTCATCGTCTTGGATCCGAACACCGGTCAAATCCTCGCGATGGCGACCTATCCGTGGTTCGACCCGAACGACTATCAGGCCTCGCCCGAGCCGACGTGGCGGAACACCGCGATCGACGACGTTTTCGAGCCGGGGTCGGTCTGCAAGGTGATCACGGCCTCTGCCGCGGTGGAGGAGCACGCGATCTCGATGAACGACAAGATCGTGGTGCCGTACTCGCTCCGCGTGGACAGCACGTACACGATCCACGACTCGCATTTCCACCCGACGGAGCGGATGACGCCGGGCGACATCATCGCTCAGTCGAGCAACATCGGAACGGTCAAGCTCGCGCAGGCCGTCGGGCAGGACACGTTCGCGAGCTACATCTCCCGGTTCGGCTTCGGACAGCCGTCTCATGTCGGGTTCCCGGGCGAAGCCTCCGGCATCCTCCCGCCGCTGTTCGACTGGACGGCGGCGAACATGGCGACCATGGCCTACGGCCAGGGCATCGCGGTCACGCCGCTTCAGATGGCGTCGGTGTACGCGACGATCGCGAACGGCGGAACGTGGATCCAGCCGCAGCTGGTCAAGGGAACGATCGATCCGTCCGGCGCGTACCATCCCGCGGCCCCGCAGGCGACGCGGAGCGTGGTCTCCCCGCAGACCGCCCGGACCGTGACGTCGATGCTTGCGCTCGGCGTCCAGGCCGGCACGGGAACCGAGGCGCAGATCCCGGGCTACCAGGTCGCGGGGAAGACGGGAACGGCCCGGATCCCGCTGCCGGACCGCGCCGGCTACTACACGAACCGCGACATCGCCTCGTTCATCGGGATGCTGCCGGCGTCGAACCCGAAGGTCGTCGTCGCGGCGATCCTGGACCAGCCGACGACGGTCTACGGCGGCGTTGCCGCCGCGCCGCTGTTCCAGGAGGTCGGCCGCTACGCGATCCAGCGTCTCGGCATCGAGCCCGGAACGCGCTTGCCCCTCCCGCCCCACCTGATGCCGCTCCGATGAGCGCCCCGCCGCTCGGGGCAGCCGCGCTCGAGACCGGCGCGCGCGTGCTGCTAGAATCCGGCCGCTCGCCGCGCGGGGACGCTCCCGCAGAGGCGACACGACCCCATCCCGGCGGCGCATTGGCATCCACATCTCCCCATCGCACCGCGCTCTCCGAGACGCTTCGAGCGCTCCCGGAGGCGGAGCTCCGCGGCGACGGCTCCCTCGAGATCCGTGACGTCGCATATCGCTCCGATCAGGTCAGCCCGGGGGCGCTGTTCTTCTGCGTTCCGGGATCGCGCACCGATGGACACGCGTTCGCGGCCGCCGCGGTGGCATCCGGCGCCGTCGGGCTCGTCGTCGAGCGCGTCGTCGACGTCGATCCGGGCGTCGCGCAGGTCGTCGTACCGTCGGTCCGCGCCGCGATGGGGCCGATCTCCGCGGCGTTCTTCGGCAGGCCCGCCGACCGCATGACGATGGTCGGCATCACCGGCACGAACGGCAAGACGACGACCACGTACCTGTTGGAGTCGATCTTCGCGAGCGCGGGCTCGACGCCGGGAGTCATCGGAACGATTGGCGCGCGCATCGCTCGCGAGCCCGTGCCGTTCGAGCGGACGACGCCCGAGGCTCCGGATCTGCACCGGATGCTCCGCACGATGCTCGATCGCGGCGTCCGCGGCGTCGCGATGGAGGTCTCCTCCCACGGACTGGAGCAGCAGCGCGTCGGCGGCGTGCGGTTCGATCGCGCCGTCTTCACGAACCTCTCGCAGGACCACCTCGACTATCACGGCTCGATGGAGGCGTACTTCGCCGCGAAGGCGTTGCTGTTCCGGCCGGAGGCGACCGAGTTCGCGGTCCTGAACGCCGACGTTCCGGAGGGAGAACGACTGCGCCGCGACGACGTTCCGTCCACGTCGTACGGCGTGTCAGAGGGGGCGGACGTCCGCGCGACCGACGTGAAGCTCTCTGCGAGCGGAGTGGTGTTCCGCGTCGGCGATGTGAAGGTGCGCTCGCCGCTCCGAGGTGCGTTCAACGTCTCCAACGCGCTCGCCGCATTCGCGACCGCGCGAACGCTCGGGATCGACGACGACGCCATCGTGCGCGGCATCGGCGAGCTCTCCGGCGTCCCGGGGCGGATGGAGGCGGTCGACGCCGGGCAGAGCTTCCTCGTGATCGTCGACTACGCGCACACGCCCGACGGCGTGGAGAACGTCCTGCGGGCCGCGCGTCAGCTCGCGGAGGACCGCGTGATCGTCGTCCTCGGCTGTGGTGGAGACCGCGACCGAGCCAAGCGCCCGTTGATGGGCCGCGCCGCGACGTCGCTCGCCGACCTGACGGTGATCACGAGCGACAACCCTCGTTCGGAAGACCCGCGCGCGATCATCGCGGAGATCGAGCCGGGCGCACGCGACGGCGGGGGCCGCTACGAGGTCGAGCCGGACCGGCGCGTCGCGATCCGCGAGGCGCTCGCCGAGGCTCACGCCGGCGACGTCGTCCTGATCGCGGGCAAAGGCCACGAGACGGGACAGGAGTTCGCAGATCGCACCGTCCCGTTCGACGACCGGACCGTGGCTCGCGAGGAGCTCGCCGAGATCGGGGCGTCGAGATGAGGACGCTTCGTCTCTCCGACGTCGCGGCAGCGACGGACGGCGTCGTCCACGGCGAGGACGTGGAGGTCTCCAGTGTCGCCGTCGACGGACGTGCGGCGGGACCCGGAGCGCTGTTCGTCGCGATCCGCGGCGAGCGCGCCGACGGGCAGGACTTCGTCGAGCAGGCGTTCGCCTCCGGCGCTTCGGCGGCGCTCGTGGAACGCTCGATCGGCGACCATCCCCACGTCCTCGTGGGAGACACGACCTCGGCGTTCCTCTCCCTCGCCGCGTCGGAGCGCCGCGCGATGGACGCCTCCGTCGTGGTGATCACCGGCGCGAACGGAAAGACGTCGACGAAGGATCTCGCGGCGGCGATCCTCTCCACGCGGTTCGGCGTGCACGCGAGCCCCGCGTCGTTCAACAACGAGGTCGGTGTGCCGCTCACGATCCTCGGAGCGCCGCCGGAGACCGAGATGCTCGTCTGCGAGCTCGGAGCGCGACACGTCGGCGACCACGCGCGGCTGACCGGGGTGGTCGATCCCGACGTCGTCGTGGTGACGAACGCAGGGGTCGCGCATCTCCAGGAGTTCGGGTCTTGGGAGAACGTCGTCGCGGCGACCGCCGAACCCGTCGAGGCGCTCGGCGAGGGCGCGATCGCGATCCTGTCCGCGGACGACCGCACGGTGCGCGAGCTCTCGGAGCGCACCGCCGCCGAGGTCCTCACGTTCGGGCTGGCCGACGAGGCCGATGTCCGCGCGACCGACGTGGAGCTCGATCCGGACGGCCGCGCGCGATTCACGCTCCGCTGCGCGGGAGAGAGCGAGCCGGTCGAACTTTCCGTCGTGGGAACGCACATGGTCTCGAACGCCCTCGCGGCGTCCGCGTGCGGGCTCGCCTTGGGACTCACGGCCGCGGAATGCGCGACGGGCCTGAAGAACGCGGAGATCTCGCATTGGCGGATGGAGATCTCCGAGACGTCCGGCGGGCTGCGGCTCGTCAACGACGCCTACAACGCCAACCCCGACTCGATGGAGGCCGGGCTCAAGGCCGCGCGCTGGATCGCGCGGGACGGCCGGCTCGTCGCGGTGCTCGGACATATGGCCGAGCTCGGTCCGGTCTCGGCCGAGGAGCACGCGACCCTCGGCCGGCTCGTCACGCGGATCGGCATCGACCGGCTCGTCACCGTCGGGGCAGAGGCCGAGGCGATCGCGCGATCGGCGATCCTCGAGGGGATGGAGCCCGACGCCGTGCGCTCCGTCGACTCCGCGGCAGACGCCGCCTCGGACGTCCGATCGTGGGCACGCCGCGGCGACGTCGTGTTCCTGAAGGGCTCGCGGGTCGTCGGCCTCGAACGTGTCGCGGAGGCGCTCGCGTGACCCCCATCCTCATCGCCGCCGCCGTCGGGCTCGCCGTCACCCTCCTCGGCACACCCGTCGCGATCCGTCTGTTCCGCGCGTGGGGATGGGGCCAGCGCATCCGGGAGGACGGTCCGCACTCCCACCTCGAGAAGATGGGCACCCCGACGATGGGCGGGACGGTCATCCTGATCGGGATCCTCGTCGCGTATCTCGCCGCGCGGGTCGTCTTCGAGGGTTTCACCGCGGCCGCGCTCTGCATCCTGGCCGCGGGCCTCGGGCTCGGTCTGATCGGGTTCGTCGACGACTACATCAAGGTGCGGCAGCGCCGCTCGCTCGGCCTCTCCAAGGCGGGCAAGACGATCGGACAGGCGCTCGTCGCGGCGGCGTTCGGCATCCTCGCCGTCCACTTCGCGCACGTCTCCACGCATCTGTCGTTCCTGCGGGAGACCGCGCTCGACCTCGGCATCTTCTTCTACGTGTGGGTGTTCGTCATGCTCTCCGCGGCCTCGAACGGCGTGAACCTCACCGACGGGCTGGACGGGCTCGCATCCGGTTCCTCGGTGCTCGTGTTCGCCGCGTACGTGTTCATCGCGTTCTGGGAGTTCCGACACACCTGCGGCGTGCGACCGAGCGCGACCTGCTACCACATGAGCACGAGCGCGGCGCTCGATACCGCGATCGTTGCCGCGGGCGCCATGGGAGCGGTGGCGGGATTCCTCTGGTGGAACGCCGCGCCCGCGCGCATCTTCATGGGGGACACCGGCTCGCTCGCGCTCGGCGGCCTGATCGGGGCGCTCGCGATCACGACGAACACGCAGCTGTTGTTGATCGTCCTCGGTGGCCTCTTCGTTCTGGAGACGAGCTCGGTGATCGTGCAGGTCGTCTCGTTCCGCTTGTTCGGTCGGCGGGTGTTTCGAATGGCGCCGATCCACCACCATTTCGAGCTTGCCGGGTGGCCGGAGTTCACCGTGATCGTCCGATTGTGGATCCTCGCGGGGCTCGCCGTCGCGTTCGGCGTCGGTCTCTTCTATGCCGACTTCCTCGCGCGTGGAGGCGTGCGATGAGCGCGTTCGACGGCGAGCGCGCGCTCGTGATCGGCCTCGGCGTGAGCGGAGCGGCGGCGGCGCGCGTCCTCCGCGAGGAGGGAGCGACCGTCCGCATCTCCGAGGCGGGCCTCCGAGAGCGCGCTTCCGGAGCGGCGTCGATCGGCGACCTCGACGTGGAGGTCCTCGACGGCGGCAACGACGCGTCGCATCTGCGCGACGCGACGCTCGTCGTGACGAGCCCGGGCGTCCCGCAGGGCGCGCCGATCCTTCGGGCCGCGCTCGACCACGGCATCCCGGTGTGGAGCGAGCTCGAGCTCGGCGCGCGGTTGTGCCGCGTTCCCTACGTCGGCGTGACCGGGACGAACGGGAAGACGACCACGACCGAGATGCTCGCCGCGTCGATGCGCGCGGACGGCCGCGACGCTGTCGCGTGCGGGAACGTCGGGCATCCGTTCTGCCTCGCCGCCCGCGAGCCGCACGACGCGCTCGCCGTGGAGGCGTCGTCGTTCCAGCTCCGCTTCTCCGAGTCGTTCCACCCACGCGTGTCGGTGTTGTTGAACCTCGCGGAGGACCACCTCGACTGGCACGGGAACTTCGAGGCGTACGCGGACGCGAAGGCGCGGATCTTCGCCCTCCAGGACGGTGGAGACGTCCACGTCGGCAACCGCGACGACCATGCGGCTGCGGCGATCTCGTCGAAGGCGCCGGCCCGTGTGGTCTGGACGACGCTCGCGGAGCCGCGCGACGGAGAGGTGGGCTGCCGCGGAGACGAGATCGTGGCGCTTCTCGGAGACGCCCACGCGTTCCCGGTCCCGGCGGAGGGCGGTCGCGGCCGCCGCGCCGACGCGGTGGCCGCCGTCGCGGCCGGACTGTCCTTCGGGCTTTCCACGAGGGCGATCGCGGAGGGCGTCGACG
This sequence comes from Actinomycetota bacterium, assembly GCA_045805285.1. Taxonomy (GTDB): domain Bacteria; phylum Actinomycetota; class UBA4738; order UBA4738; family JBJMLN01; genus JBJMLN01. The sequence continues at coordinate 47,910 of JBJMLN010000080.1, forward strand.
TTGTGGCCCCGCTCTCGCACCGCGGAGCGACGGTCGCGCGAGCCGGATCGATCCGGTTCGTCGACGACTCGAAGGCCACCAACCCACACGCGGCGCTCGCAGCGCTCGAGGGCCTCGACGACGTGGTGCTGATCGCCGGCGGCCGGGCCAAGGGAGTGGATCTGTCTCCGCTCGCGGCGGCCGCGCCGCGGATGGCCGGCGTCGTCGCGATCGGCGAGGCCGCGGAGGACCTCGTGCGCATCTTCTCCTCGCTCGTTCCGACCAGGACCGCCGGCTCGATCGAGGAGGCCACTCGGATCGCGTTCGACCTCGCGCCCGAAGCGGGGACGGTGCTCCTCGCTCCGGCCTGCGCGAGCCAGGACATGTTCAGGGACTATCGAGAGCGGGGGGAGCGGTTCGCCGCAGCCGCCGTCCGGATCGCGGAAGGAGTTCCCGCCACCCATGGCTAGCCGTTCGCTTCCCGCCCCTCGTCATCTCCGCGTCGTCACCGGAACGGAGCGAGCGAGCGCCATCTCGCGATGGACGACGTCGCCGCGGCGCACGCTCGCGATCCTCCTCGGTTCCACGACGATCCTCACGATCGTCGGCGTCGTCATGGTGCTCTCCGCGAGCTACGTCTTCTCCTACGTGGAGTACGGCTCGAGCTTCCTGTTCTTCAAGCGGCAGGCGGTGTACGCGGTCGTCGGGTTCGGCGCGTTGCTGCTGACGTCGCGGATGCGTTACACGGTCTGGCAGCGGCTCGCGGCGCCGTTCCTCGGCATCACGATCCTGCTGCTCGTCCTGGTGCTGCATCCCTCGGCGGGAACGGTCGCCGGCGGCTCCGCGCGGTGGATCGCGCTCGGGCCGGTCACGATCCAGCCGTCTGAGTTCGCGAAGCTCGCGCTGATCGCGTTCGGCGCGACGGTGCTCTCGCGGCGATGGAAGGACCTCGACGACCTCCGGACGCTGCTGCTGCCGCTCCTGCCCGTGACGCTCGTCGTCTGCGGCCTCGTCATGCTCCAGCCGGACCTCGGCACGACCGTGATCCTCGCGGGATCGATGTTCATGCTCGTCTTCGCGACCGGCATCTCGATCAAGCGCTTCATCGCGGGGACCGCAACCGCGGCCGGGCTCGGGACGATCCTGATCCTCACGGAGACGTACCGGCGCGAACGGCTGCTGTCGTTCCTGCATCCGTGGCAGGACCCGGCGAACAAGGGCTACCAGCTGATCCAGTCGCTGATCGCGCTCGGATCCGGAGGTTGGTTCGGCGTCGGGCTCGGCGCCAGCCGGCAGAAATGGCTCTATGTCCCGAACGCGCATACCGACTTCATCTTCGCCGTGCTGGGAGAGGAGCTCGGGCTGATCGGAGAGCTCGTCGTGATCGCGTTGTTCTGCGCCCTCCTCTACAGCGGCATCCGGATCGCTGCGAAGGCGCCCGACGCCTTCGGCCGCCTCCTCGCGGGGGGCATCGTGTCGTGGCTCGGTCTGCAGGTCGTGGTCAACCTCGGCGCAGTCACGGGCCTGCTTCCGGTGACCGGCGTGCCGCTGCCGCTGATGTCCTTCGGCGGCTCGTCGCTCGTGGTCTCGCTCGCCGCGATCGGCATCCTGGTGAACATCGGCCGCGCGGAGACGGCTGCAGAGGTCAGGGCCGGCGACGCGAACCGGTCGCAACGAAGCGCCTCGTCAGCACGTGCGACCCCGCGGGGTACGAAGGAAACCCCAGCGAAGACCGGGAGCCGGCGGTGAAGGTGACGCTGGCCGGAGGCGGCACGGCCGGGCACGTCTTTCCGGCCCTCGCGGTCGGCCGAGAGCTGGTCGACCGCGGTGCCGACGTGGAGTTCGTCGGAACGCCCTCCGGCCTCGAGGCGAGCATCGTGCGCGACGCCGGGTTGCCGTTCCGGGAGACCGAGGCCGTCGCCGTCGCCGGACGCGGCCCGCTCAGCAAGGCGGCGGTCCCCTGGAGGCTGTACCGCGCGATCAACGCATGTCTCCCGCTCGTGGAATCCTCCGACGTCGTCGTCGGCATGGGCGGCTACGTCAGCGTTCCCGCCGTCGCGGCGGCGATCCGGCTGCGCCGACCGGTCGTCCTTCACGAGCAGAACAGCGTTCCGGGCCTCGCGAACCGGTGGCTCGCGCGGCCTGCGCGCGTCGTCGCCGTCTCCTTCTCCGAGACCGCGCGATCGTTCCCGCGCCGCGTCCGCACGGAGCTCACCGGCAACCCCGTCCGCGAGGAGATCGCCGCGGTGCGCGATCAGCGCGCCGTCCTCGCGAAGGAGGCGCTCCGGGAGTTCGATCTGGACGAGGGCCGGCGAACCGTCCTGATCTTCGGCGGCAGCCAGGGAGCGCGCCGCATCAACGAGGCGACGGTCGGAGCGATCCAGAGGCTCCACGAACGTTCCGATCTCCAGATCCTTTTCGCCTGCGGGCCGCGGAACCTCGACGATGTCCGCGCGAGTCTTCCGCCGACCGACGGTCTGGACGTTCGGCTCTTCCCGTTCCTCGAACGGATGGATCTCGCGCTCGCCGCCGCGGATCTCGCCGTCTGCCGGAGCGGGGCGACGACGGTCGCGGATCTCACCTGCTGCGGTGTGCCGGCGATCCTCGTGCCGTACCCGCACCACCGTGACCGCCAGCAGGAGCTGAACGCGCGCATCCTTTCGAGAGACGGCGCGGCCGTCGTGCTCTCCGACGAGGACCTGACGCCCGAGCTCCTCGCCGGTCGTATCGAAGATCTCCTCGGCGACGAGGCTCGCCTGCAGCGGATGGGGGCCCGCGCGGAGCTCCTCGGTCGTCCCGACGCCGCAGCGGCGCTCGCCGACATCATCGAGCGGGAGGCGAGGTCGTGAGCGAACTGCCGGCGTACGTTCCGCCCGAGGGATCGATCCCGACGCTCGAGGTGCCGTCGCTCGGCGGTCTCCGCAGCGCCCATCTGATCGGGATCGGCGGCGCGGGGATGCGCGGCATCGCGCGGATCCTCCTCGCGCGCGGCGTCGCCGTCACCGGCAGCGACCTGAAGTCGTTCCCCGGCGACAACGAGCTGCGCGCGGCGGGCGCCGCCATCTCCATCGGTCACGATGCGGTGAACCTCGCTGATCCCGACGCCGTGGTCGTCTCCTCGGCGATCGCGCCGTCGAACCCGGAGCGCGTCGCCGCCCACGACCGCCGTATCCCGGTATACGCCCGCGCTCAGGTCCTCGCGGCGCTCACGAGCGGGGCAAGGACGTTCGCCGTTGCCGGAACGCACGGGAAAACGACGACGACATCGATGCTCGCGGTCGTCCTCGCTCGCGCCGGACTCGATCCGACCTACGTGATCGGTGGGGACCTCAACGAGAGCGGCTCCGGTGCGCATTCCGGCGCCGGCGACGCGTTCGTCGCGGAGACCGACGAGAGCGACGGCTCCTTCCTGCTCTTCCGGCCCGAGGTCGGCATCGTCACGAACGTGGAGGAGGACCACCTCGACTTCTACGCAGGTGCCACGGAGATCCGAAGCGCCTTCGCGCGGTTCGCATCGCAGTCCGAGCACGTCGTGGCGTGGGGCGACGATCCGGGAACGCGCGCGGCGCTCGAGGCGTCCTCCGCGCGCGACGTCGTGACGTTCGGAAGCGGATCCGGGAACGACGCGCGACTGGCCGTTCCGGACGACGACGGCACACCTGCGGAGCTGCATCTCCCCGGTGGAGGAAGCGTGGAGCTCCGGCTGGCGGTCCCCGGCGAGCACAATCTGCGGAACGCTTCCGCGGCCCTGCTCGCCGCGCGGTTCGCCGGCGTCGATCCCGCCGCCGCTGCGGACGCGCTCGCTTCGTTCAGCGGGGTTCGCCGACGGTTCGAGTTCCGAGGCGAAGGACGCGGGGCGACGTTCGTGGACGACTACGCTCACCTGCCTTCCGAGATCGCGGTGACGCTCCGCGCCGCCCGAGGGAGGTCGCGCGGCCGGGTCGTCGCGGTGTTCCAGCCACATCGCTACACGAGGACGCAGGCGCTCTGGCGCCCGCTCGGGGAGAGCCTGGAGAACGCCGACCTCGTCGTCGTCACCGACGTCTACGACGCGGGGGAGCAGCCGATCCCGGGCGTGTCCGGAAAGCTGTTGATCGACGCGCTCGCCGATGTCGAGCCCGCCCGCCGGATGGCATTCCTTCCGCGGCGTGGAGACGTCGTCCGTTACCTCGAGCGAGAGGTCCGCGACGGCGACCTCGTCCTCACGCTCGGCGCCGGCGACATCACGACGGTCGCCGACGAGGTGCTGGAACGCATCGGAGCCGACGGCGCATGAGCACTCGAGGCGACGCGGTGGTTCGCGCCGAGGAGATCCTCAGGACGAACGCCACAGGCGAGGTTCGCGCCGACGTCGAGCTGGCTCCGTTGACGACGTTCCGGATCGGCGGTCCGGCGGCGCTCTACGTCGAGCCCGAGACGGAGGACGACCTCCGGGTGCTCGCCGACGCGATGAGCGTGACCGGGCTCCCAGTCGCGGTCGTGGGGAAGGGGTCGAATCTCCTCGTGTCTGACCGCGGCTTCCCCGGGATCGCCGTACGCCTGGGAAAGGGATTCCGCTGGAGTCGCGTGGAAGGCTCCCGCGTGAGCGCCGGCGCCGCGATGCCGCTCCCAGCGCTTGCTGGAGTCGCGTCGTCGGCGGGTCTGGGCGGACTCGAGTTCGGCGTCGCGATCCCCGGGAGCGTCGGAGGCGCCGTGCGCATGAACGCGGGCGCCCACGGCCGCGCGATCGCCGATGTGCTCCACGCGGCGGAGATCTTCTCCCTCGGAGCGGGGGAACGAACGACGCGGCCGGCGTCACAGCTCGGCTTCCGGTATCGGGGGAGCGACCTCGAGCCGGAGGATGTCGTCCTCTCGGCGTCCCTGTCGCTCGACTCGCGATCGGCCGAGGACATCCGTCGTGAGATGGACGAGGCGCGCGAGTGGCGGCGCCGAACGCAGCCGCTCGCCGAGCCCAACTGCGGAAGCGTGTTCGTCAACCCGCCGGGGGATCACGCCGCGCGGCTCATCGAGGCCGCCGGTGGAAAGGAGCTTTCCGTCGGCAGCGCCCGTGTTGCGGAGAAGCACGCGAACTTCATCGTGACGTCGCGGGGCGCTCGAGCCACCGACGTCCTCGAGCTCATCGGAAAGGTGCAGGACCTCGTCGCGGCCCGCTTCGACGTCCGACTCGAAACGGAGGTGCGCCTTGTTGGGAACTTCGATCCTGCGCCGGCTTGACGTCGGTCGCCGGCACGACTTCACGCGCTGGCAACAGGTTCTGATCGCAGCGGTCGGGAGCGTCGTGGTGCTCGGCGCGGCGTTCGCCGTGTCGCGTTCATCGCTCTTCGCCGCGAGAGACATCCACGTGCACGCCGGGAGCGGAGGCAGGCTGTCCGAGCGGCAGGTGCTCCGGGTGGCCGGCCTGAGCGGCCACACGAACGTGCTCTGGCTCTCCACCGGCTCGGTCGCGAGCCGACTCGAGGCGAGCCCATGGATCTCGCAGGCGACGGTCGAGAAGGAGCTCCCGTCGACGCTCCGCATCTCGGTGCGGCAGGAGGAGCCGGTCCTCGCGCGGAAGACCGCAACGGGGTACGACCTCCTCGCCGGAAACGCCTCGGTGGTCCTCCACGCCGCGACGGATCGCGGGCTGCCGGTCGTCTCCGCGGGGTCCGCCGGACAGGTCCGGGACGCCGCCGACGCGCTCGGCGCGATGAGCCCTTGGCTTCGAGATCAAATCGACACCGCATCGGTGGACGCCTCCGGAACGGTGTCGCTCCACCTGTCGTCGACGGACGCCGCGATCACCTACGGGACGGCGACCGATGCGATCCCGAAAGGAGTCGCGCTCGGCGGGATCGTCCGCTGGGCGGAGAGCCACCACGTCCAGCTCGGAGCCATCGACGTCTCCGCCCCATCGGCTCCGGTAGCGCGACCCGCAGGAACGGTCGCCCCGACGCCTGCGCCTTGTCATGGGAAGCAGCAAAGCAGTAACAACTGCGCTTGACGGAGCAGGACCTTCATTGTAGGTTTGCACAGTCTACGTGAGGTTTAGATAACAATAACGTTGAGGTTGAGAGTTACGCTTTCGGCAGTCTCAGAGTCCGGCTGAGCGGGCATCCGGAGACGCGAAGACGGAGGCCGAGGGAATGGCGGCACAGGCTCCCCAGAACTACCTGGCGGTGATCAAGGTCATCGGCGTCGGCGGCGGCGGCGTCAACGCGGTCAACCGCATGATCGAGGCCGGCCTCCGCGGCGTCGAGTTCATCGGCGTCAACACCGACGCCCAGACGCTCCTGATGTCTGACGCCGAGGTGAAGCTCGACATCGGGCGGGAGACCACTCGAGGGCTCGGCGCCGGGTCGGACCCGGACATCGGCCGCTCCGCGGCGGACGAGCACCGCGACGAGATCGAGGAGATCCTCAAGGGCGCCGACATGGTGTTCATCACCGCCGGCGAGGGCGGCGGCACCGGCACCGGCGGCGCGCCGGTGATCGCCGACATCGCTCGGGAGCTCGGCGCGCTGACGATCGGCGTCGTCACGCGGCCGTTCGCCTTCGAGGGCAAGCGCCGGGCGAGCCAGGCCGACATGGGGATCATGGAGCTCAAGAAGGCTGTCGACACCTTGATCGTCGTTCCCAACGATCGCTTGCTCCAGGTGTCCGATCCGAACACTCCGATGGTGGAGGCGTTCCGCATGGCGGATCAGGTTCTCTATCAAGGAGTGGACGGGATCACCTCGCTCATCACGACGCCCGGCCTCATCAACCTCGACTTCGCCGACGTGAAGACCGTGATGACCGGGGCGGGCTCCGCCCTGATGGGCATCGGCCTCGGCGAGGGAGAGGACCGCGCGGAGGAGGCGGCGAAGGCCGCGATCTCCTCGCCGTTGCTCGAGTCCTCGATCGAGGGAGCGAAGGGTGTGCTCCTGTCGATCGCGGGACCGACGGACCTGACACTGCACGAGGTGAACCGCGCGGCGGACCTCATCACGCGGGTCGCGCATTCGGAAGCGAACATCATCTTCGGGGCGGTCGTCGACGACGCGCTCGGACAGGAGGTCCGGGTCACCGTCATCGCCGCGGGCTTCGACAAGCTTCCCCAGATCTCGGAGGGTCGCATCACGCGCCTGCTCGAGGTCGAGCCCGAGGAACCGCTCATCCCCGCGGTGGACGAGGAGCCGGCCGTGGCTCTCACCGCGTTGGAGGAGGACGAGGAGGAGGTCATCTTCCGCCCCGCCTCCGCAGATTCGGCGCTCTTCTCCGACGAGGAGGATCTCGACATCCCCGACTTCTTGAAGAGCTGAAGCTCGACCGCCCCGCGCGGCCCGGCGGTCGTGGGGGCGGGGAGGAAAGCGAAGAGGCGCCCTTCCCCCGCCTCTCGCAGCCTCCCCGCCCTCTTTTCTTTGTGAGGAGACCTCGGTGGCGTTCGAACGACGGGAACTCTCTGGGGACGTCCGCGCGTTGGTGAGCGAGCCCCTCGAGCGGATCGGCGTCCTTGCGGCGTTCCTCGAACGGACGGGCGGCGCGAGCGCCGCGCCCTACGACACCCTCGACGTGTCGCTCTCCGTCGGCGACGAGCAGACCGCCGTCATGCAGAACCGGCAGCGCGTCTGCGAGGCCCTCGAGATCTCGCCGTACGCGCTCGTCGAGCAGGTCCACGGCGCGAAGATCGTCCGCGTCGGCGGCAAGCGCACGGGGGCGGGCTTCGAGCCGGGGTCGCCTCCCGTGGCGCGCGCGGACGGGATGAGCACCGCGAGCGGACGGCTCCCGCTCGCGATCCAGTCGGCTGACTGCATGCCGCTCGTCCTCGCCTCTGCCGAGGAGCCGCTGGTCGCGATCGTCCACGCCGGATGGAGAGGGTTCGCCGCGGGCATCCTCGACGTCGCCGCCGCGCTGTTCGCCGAACGGAAAGGCGTGCGCGCCGCCATCGGGCCCACGATCGGCCCGGATCACTACGAGGTCGGGGAGGACGTGGCGCTCGCGGTTTCCACCGGCTCGAGTGCCGGCGCGGTGACGGAGACGCGCGACGGCAAGTTGTTCCTCGATCTTCCGGGAACCGCGAAGCGCGTGCTCCGTGCCGCCGGTGTGACGAAGGTCGAGGACACCGGCGTCTGCACCGCGTGCGAGCCGGAGCGGTTCTTCTCCCACCGCCGCGACGGCGTCACCGGCAGGCAGGTGGCGATCGCGATGCGGATGCCGGTGTCGAAGACGAGGAAGCGGACGTGACGGCCGATCGGGAGACGATCCTCGCGAACCTCGACGCGATCCGCGACGGCATCGCGGAGACGGCGAAGCGCTCCGGCCGCGCGGCGAGCGACGTCCGTCTCGTCGCGATCGGCAAGACCGTCGCGGCTGACGCGATCTCCTGCATCGTGGAAGCGGGCGTGAAGGACGTCGGCGAGAACTACGTCAAGGAGCTCGGCGAGAAGCGCGACGCTGTCCCCGGCATCACATGGCACTACGTGGGCGCGCTTCAGAGCCACACCGCACACCTCGTGGCCGAGGACGCCGATGTCGTCCACACGCTCGCTCCGGGGCGGGCGATCGAGCGGCTCTCCCGCCGCGCCGAGGCCGCCGGGAAACGTCTTCCGGGCCTCGTCCAGGTGGACTTCACCGGCGCCCGCAACGGGGCCTCGCCGGAGGAGCTCCCGGCGCTCGCCGACGATGTGGCGGAGCTTCCGGGCCTCGAGCTCGCCGGCCTGATGACCCTCCCGCCGATGCCGGAGGAGCCCGATGACACCCGCCCGTACTTCGCGCGGCTCCGAGATCTCCGGGACAAGCTCGCGGACACCCATCCTGGCCTGCGTGAACTCTCGATGGGAATGTCCCTCGACTACCGAGTTGCCATAGAGGAAGGCGCTACCATGGTGCGGGTCGGAACGGCCCTATTCGGAGCGCGACCGCACCCGATGTAGGGAGGAGACGATGCCAGGCGTGTGGAAGAAGACATTGACCTACCTCGGCTTGGTCGAGGACGAGGACTACGACGAGCTCGACGAGGTCTCGGTCGAAGGCCGCGCAGAGCCCGCTCCCGTTCGCCGGATCGCGCGGGCCGAGCCGGTCCCCGAGATGACGACGGAGCCCCGGATGGAGGGGATCGTCCGGACGATCCCGACGCCGCGCCCCTCCGGCTCCTCGATCCACAAGTCGGAGCCGAAGCGGTTCAACGAGGCGCGCGAGATCGCCGACCGTTTCAAGAACGGGATCCCCGTGATCATGAACCTCCAGGGGACCGACGACGCGGTCGCGCGGCGGCTCGTCGACTTCGCGTCGGGATTGGTCTACGGGCTCGACGGCAAGATCGAGATGGTGGCGAACCGCGTGTACCTGCTGACGCCCCAGGACATGGAAGTGTCGGCGGAGGAGCGGGAACGGATCGCGGGCGGCGGCTTCTACAACCAGTTCTGATCCCGATCCGAGCGAACCGAATCGGACGAGCGACGGGAGCGCGAGCATGATCGCGGTCTGCTACGCGCTCTCGATCTACCGGTTCATCCTGTTGATCCGGATCCTTGCGACGTGGTTCCCTCCACCGCGCTACGGAAGCCCGCTGCGGCCGGTGCTCGACTTCATGATCGACATCACCGACCCGGTGCTTCGTCCGATACGCAACATGGTGCCGCCGGTCAACGCCGGAGCGATGGCTGTCGACCTCTCGCCGATCATCGTCTTCGTCCTTCTGACCGTCATCCAAACTGCGATAGGGTGTGGAGTCTTGTTCTAGGGGGAGCCATGAGGAAGAAGAAGACCGAGGACGAGGCCGCCCCGACGGCGCAACCCCAGAACCGGCAGCGGCTGACGCCTGCCGACATCCAGCAGGCGGAGTTCCGTCTCTCCATGCGCGGCTACAACGAGCGCGAGGTCGACGAGCTCCTCGACCGGCTGACCGAGGACTGGGGCGTCGTACTCGAGGAGAACAAGCGTCTCCGTGACGGTGTGTCGATTTCCGCTCCGGCGTCCGACACCGCCGTCGCAGACGCGAAGCGCGAGGCGGAGGCGATCCTCGCCAAGGCGCGGCAGGACGCGGCGGAGATCGTTCGCAACGCCTCCCAGCAGACGAGCGCTCCGGTCACTTCGCCCGCCGGCGCCGCCGAGGTGGCGGCCGTGTCGGCGTTCCTCACGAAGGAGCGTGACTTCCTCCAGAGTCTCGGGAGGCTCGTCCAGGGTCACGCCGAGTCGGTCAAGTCGATGGCGCAGAGCTCGAAATCCGCCGAGACGAGACAGGACTCGAGGCCCGCGGCGGCCGCAGCGCCCTCCGCTCCGGCCGCCCAAGCCCCGCCGAAGCCTCCGGCGCGCCCGCCCTCCGCTCAGCCGAAGCCGGCCGCCGACGCCGCTCCGACGCAGACCGAGCGCAAGCCGTCCGAGCCCGCCCCTCCGCAGAAGACGCCGCAGACCACCGGGGCTCCGACGCAGCCGGTCGTCAAGATCGACGGGGAGGAGAACATCCCGCAGCCCGTCCCCCAGGCCAACGCGCCCACGGCGCAGCGCGCGCAGAGTTCGCCGCCCGCCTCGACTCCTGTTCCTGCTTCGGAGGCCGCGAAGCAGCAGCCTGCCGCGATCCGCATCCCCGAAGATGGAGGCGAGCGCGCTCCCGCGACGAGTGCCGCGGAGCGCAGCGGCGCCGCCTCCGAGGACCGCGACGAAGAGCTGTCCTTGCGAGAGCTCTTCTGGGGAGACGAGTAGGGCTCGAAACCCGCTGAACCGGTTCCGTGACTCCTCACGACGGGTCGGCGCGGGCCTCCTCTTAGAATCCTTCTCCATGGCGAACGCGTTCGCGCCGTTACCGGACAAGCCCGATCATCCCTCGATCGAGCTCGAGGTCCTCGACCTCTGGGAGGACGTGCGCACGTTCGACCGGCTCCGCGAGCGCAACGCCGACGGCCCGATCTGGAGCTTCATCGACGGACCCGTCACCGCGAACAAGACGCTCGCCGTTCACACCGCATGGGGCAGGACCCTCAAGGACGTCTTCCAGCGCTATAAGGCACTCCGCGGATTCCATCAGCGCTACCAGAACGGCTTCGACTGCCAGGGGCTGTGGATCGAGGTGGGCGTGGAGCGCGAGCTCGGCTTCAACTCCAAGAAGGAGATCGAGTCCTACGGGCTCGCCGAGTTCGCCAAGCGCTGCCGCGAGAAGGTGATCTGGTCCGCGGGGGAGCTGACGCGCGGCTCCAAGCGCCTCGGTCAGTGGATGGACTGGGGCAACGACTACTACACGTTCTCCGACACGAACATCGAGTACATCTGGCGGTTCCTGAAGGTCATGCACGAGCGCGACTGGCTCTACCTCGGCCACCGCGCGACGGAGTGGTGCCCGCGGTGCGGCACGTCGATCTCCCAACACGAGCTCTCCCAGAGCGACGTCTACCGAGACAAGACGGACCCCGCCGTGTTCGTCCGGCTCCCGCTCACCGATCGTCCGGGAGAGTCCCTCGTCGTCTGGACCACGACCCCGTGGACGCTCCCGGCGAACGTCGCGGCCGCCGTGAAGCCCGACGCGGAGTACGTCCTCACCGACGAGGGAGAGTGGGTCGCCCGCGCCCGGTTCCCGGACGCGACCGCCGTCAGGAGCGTGACCGGGGTGGAGCTCGTCGGCCTGGAGTACGAGGGCCCGTTCGACGAGCTGCCTGCCGCGTCGGGGGTCTCCCACCGCGTCGTTCCGTGGGACGACGTGACGCTCGACGAAGGAACCGGGATCGTGCACATCGCGCCGGGATGCGGCTCCGAGGACTTCGAGCTCTCCAAGGAGTTCGACCTCGACGTGTTGACCCCCGTCGACGAGGCGGGCCGCTTCTACGAGAGCTACGGCTGGCTCCACGGCCAAGGGACGGTGGAGTCCGCCGACCAGATCGTCGCGTACCTCACCGAGCGCGGCAAGATCCACGCCGCGGAGGAGATCGTCCACCGCTACCCGCACTGCTGGCGCTGTCAGACGCCGCTGATCTTCCGGCTCTCCGACGATTGGTTCATCGGCGTCGACGAGCTGCGGCCGACGCTCCTGGAGTCGAACGCGACGGTGCGCTGGGTCCCCGAGTACATGGGCAAGCGGATGGACGACTGGCTCCGCAACATGGGCGACTGGAACATCTCCCGTAAGCGCTACTTCGGACTTCCGCTGCCGTTCGACCCCTGCTCCTGCGGGCACCTCAACGTGATCGGATCTCGCACCGAGCTCGCGGAACGAGCGATCCGTGGGATCGAGCAGCTCGAGGAGCTCCACCGCCCGTGGATCGACGGCGTTGCGATCCGCTGCGAGGAGTGCGGCGAGGAGGTGGAGCGCGTCGTCGAGGTCGGCGACGTCTGGCTCGACGCCGGCATCGTTCCGTTCTCCACGCTCGGATGGAACAACGCGGAGCGGATCCCCGGCGGCTACGCGACCGGTGCGTCGCGAGGTCTCTCCGGCGCGGACCTCCCGGACCACGCGTACTGGGAGGAGTGGTTTCCGGCCGACTGGGTCTCGGAGATGCGCGAGCAGATCCGGCTCTGGTTCTACTCCCAGCTCTTCATGGCGGTCGCGCTCACGGGCCGGGCCCCGTTCCGGGAGGTTCTCTGCTACGAGAAGATGCTCGACGAACGCGGCCAGGAGATGCACGGCTCCTGGGGCAACATGATCGAGGCGGAGGACGCGTTCGCGAAGATGGGCGCAGACGTGATGCGCTGGCAGTACTCCGCGCAGCCGCCGAACCAGAACCTCCTCTTCGGCTACGGCCCGGGGCGCGAGATCAAGCGGAAGCTCCTGACGCTGTGGAACTCGGTGAGCTTCCTCGTCTCCTACGCGAACATCGCCGGGTTCGCGCCCGAATACGCGGACCTCGCGCGCGCGCCGGGCGGCGACGCCCCGGCACTCGACCGCTGGCTCGACGCGCGGACGTCCCGGCTCGTGGAGGAGGCCACCGCCGGCTACGAGGCGTCGCTCTCGTCGAACGTGATCCGCGCGTTCGAGTCGTTCCTCGACGACCTCTCCAACTGGTACATCCGCCGCTCGCGGAGGCGCTTCTACGACGACGGAGAAGACGCGCTCCGCGCGCTCTGGCGCTCACTCGTGCAGGGGGTGCGCGTGGTCTCACCGATCCTGCCGTTCCTCGCAGAGCATCTCTGGCAGCGGCTCGTGACGACTGTCTGCGAGGGCGCCCCCGATTCCGTCTTCCTCGCCGGGTGGCCGGAGGCCCGCGCGTACGACGCCTCGCTCCTGTCCGAGATGGAGGAGACGCGCCGCGTCGTCGAGCTCGGCCGCCAGGCGCGCTCCGCGTCCGGACTCAAGGTGCGCCAGCCGCTCCGACAGCTGTTCGTGCGCGGGGCGCCGCTTGCCCGCAGCCACGCCGAGGAGATCCGCGACGAGCTCCGCGTGAAGTCGGTCGGCTTCGACGAGGGACCGGTCGCCGACGTCACGGTGAAACCGAATCTCCGCGTGCTCGGACCTCGGATCGGGCGGAAGATGGCCGACGTGCAGCGGGCGCTCCGAGAGGGAGAGTTCGAGGAGCTCGAGGGCGGTGCGATCTCCGTTGCGGGGGAGCGGCTCGGCCGCGAGGAGCTCCTCCGAGAGGAGCGCGTCTCGCTGGAGGGATGGTCGCTCGCGCACGAAGGATCGCTTTCCGTGGCGCTGGACACCACGCTCGACGACGAGCTTCGGCTGGAGGGCCGCGTCTACGACCGGATCCGCCAGGTCAACGAGATGCGCAAGGACGCGGGACTGGAGCTCACGGACCGCATCGCGCTGCGGCTGCCGGGTTCGGATGCGGACCTCCTTGCGCACGCGGACTGGATCGCGCGCGAGGTGCTCGCCGTCGACGTCGACCTGGACGAGTCGATCGTCGAGCCGCGGATCGAGAAGGCCTGATCAGCGCCCTCGTAGCCGCCGTCGCCGGCGTTGCCGCACCCTGCGCCCGGTGCTAGGTTGCTCGCCTTATGGCCACGAAAGCCCCCTTCTCGGAAAAGGAAATGGACGAGTTCCGCGTGCGCCTGCAGGAGGAGCGCGCCGAGCTCGAGAAGCAGCTCACGACGATCGAGGAATCCTCCTTCTCGACGCCCCAGTCCGACCTCTCCGGAGAGGTCGCCTTCGACGAGGAGTACGCCGACGCGGGAACGGCCACGTTCGAGCGGGAGCGGGACCTCTCGATCGAGAACAACGTACGCGACCTCATGGCGAAGATCGACGGCGCGCTCAAGCGCCTCGACCGGGGCACGTTCGGCATCTGCGTGCGGTGCGGCAAGCCGATCGAGAAGGCGCGGCTGAAGGCGCTCCCGTACGTGGAGCTCTGCATCAAGGACGCGCAGGCCCAGAACCGGCGGTAGCCCCCGGGCCCGCCGTGAAACGCAGAGCCCGCCTCACCGTCGTAGTCTTCGGCGTCGCCGCGGGCGCGTACCTCCTCGACCGGGTGACGAAGTGGCTCGTCGTGGACCGGCTCGCCGGTCGTCCGCCGCTGGAGGTGATCCCGGGCGTTCTGCAGTTCAACTACACGCAGAACTCCGGTGGCGCGTTCGGCCTGGGTGGGAGCGCCTCCTGGCTCTTCGCCGGCGCCACGATCGCCGTCTCGGTCGCGATCGTCGCGCTCGCGTTCCGCGTGCGGCGGATGGGCGTCGCGATCGGGATGGGGCTCGTCCTCGGGGGCGGGCTCGGGAACCTCACGGACCGGATCGTCCGGGGGAGCGGCCTGTCGGGCCGGGTCGTCGACTTCATCGATCTCCGCGTCTGGCCGGTATTCAACGTTGCCGACGCCGCGATCGTCGTCGGGGCGATCCTGGTCGTGCTCTCGAGCGCCCGCGGATCACAGCGATCGTGAGCGGCGAGCCGCCGTCCGAGCGAACGTTCGTGGCCGTCGCGGGGCGGCTCGACCGGGTGGCGGCGGAGGCCCTGGCCGTTCCGCGAGCCGAGGTGCAGCGCGCGATCGCCGACGAGCGACTCCTCGTGGACGGGCGGACTCGGCCGAAGTCGTTCCGTCTCGAAGGCGGCGAGCACGTGGAGCTCCGAGGGGCATCCATCGAGCTCGCGCCGGAAGGTCCTCCCGTGGAGATCCGGTTCGAGGACGACTTCCTGATCGTCGTCTCCAAGCCGCCGGGGGTCATCACGCATCCGACGCCCGCGAGGATGACGGGGACGCTCGTGAACCGGCTCCTCGGGATGGGGGAGCCGCTCGCGGCTGCCGGCGGTCCCCTTCGGCCCGGGATCGTGCACCGCCTCGACGCCGGGACCTCCGGCCTCCTCGTCGTCGCGAAGGACGACGAGACGTACGAGGGATTGCGCTCGATCATGCGACGCCACGACGCGCAGCGGACGTATGCGGCGCTCGTCCGAGGCCGGGTGGAGCACGAGCGGTTCGCCGTCGAGGCGCCCCTCGGACGGAGCGGACCGAGGATCCGCGTGCAACCCGGAAGCGGGCGCGAGGCGGAGACGCGCTTCGAGGTCAGAGAGCGCTTCGACCGCGCCACGCTCCTCGCCGCGACGCCGCGGACGGGGAGGACGCACCAGATCCGGGTGCACCTCTCCGCGGTCGGACACCCGATACTCGGCGACGCCAAGTACGGCGGCGGCGGAGATCCCGCGACGGCGCTCCGGCTGACGCGTCCGTTCCTCCACGCCGCGCGTCTCGAGTTCACGCATCCGCGAACGGGAGAGGAGATCGACGTCTCCGACCCGCTGCCGGAGGATCTCCGTCGTGCGCTCCGGCGGATCGGGAGGGAGGACTGATCCGCCGGAGCACCGTCGCTCACGCTCGCGAGCGGGCCGGCTCCTTCAGGTAGAGCGCGTACTGCGTGCGGACCTCCTCGCGCGAGGCGAGGATCGCGTCCTCCACCTCGGGCGCGAGGCGCCGGCTCTCCACGAGGTCGTTCAGCTTCTTCGTGTCGACCGAGAGCACTCGCTCCCAGAGGCCCAGGGGCTCCAGGACCCGGCGGAGCGCATCCTCGTCCGGCTGCGTGACGTGTTGCCGGCGACGGTCGACGGCGGCGCCGTCGGAGCCGTAGAGGCGCCGGTAGTCGTGCTCCTGGCAGAACGCGTTGATGAGGCCCACGAGCTCGTCGATCCGTCGATAGACGTCGCGCCCCTGGCGCTTGAGCGAGATCCACTCGTCGACGAGCTCCGTCATGCGCGGCGCGGGGTCACCCTCCTCGCGCTCGTATCGATGCCGGAAGATCGGACAGAGCGCCTGGTAGTCGCACCAGTCGCACAGCGCGTTCTCCCGCGGATCGAACTTCCCGGCTGCGATGCGCTCCGCCACCGTGGCGATCCGCGAGCGCAGATCGTCCACGTCGGCGGGCGTCCGAGACGTCGTCATCCGCTGTCCCGGGAGCAGGTAGTAGAGCGTGAGCCGCTCGGGGTCGATGCCCCAGACCTCCCTCGCGGCGAGGTGGTAGATGGAGAGCTGGAGATCGCGCTCGATGCGCGAGAGCGGCGGCAGCCGCCGGTTCGTCTTGTAGTCGATGATCTCGTAGCCGCCGCCCGGGAGGCGATCCATCCGGTCGATCATGCCGTTCACCTGAACGCCCTCGATCTCGATCGAGAAGCGGAACTCCAACGCGACCGGGATGCGGTACTGGTCGGCGTTCTCGAGGTGGTACTGCACGAGCACCTGTCGCGCGTGATCGCGATACGTGCGCTCCTCGCTCGCGTTCCGGTAGCCGTCGGAGACCCACACGGCCTCGAGCATCTCCAGGAGTTCCTCCCGCGCCGGCGGGACGGGAACGGGCCGGTTGTGGAACAGCTGCAGCGCGCGGTGCAGCGAGTCGCCGAACGACAGGGCCGGAGACGGCCGCCGCGGAAGCCGGTCCTCGTAGGCGAACTTGAACTTGGCGGGACACGTTTCGTAGGTGTCGATGCTCGAGTACGAGAGCTTCATCCGGTGTCCTGTGGAAATCGCTGGGAGAACGTGTGGAAAAATAACACGCTTGTAATCCGCCGGGTCGGACCGTACACTCCTAATCCCCCGAGGGCAAGGAGAGTGGCCCGAGGGAGGAGTTCCCAGCGTCTGTACGGCCGGATCAGGGGGTGGCGAGCACGAGCGACAGCTTCGTCCACCTCCACACCCACACCGAGTTCTCGCTCCTCGACGGAGCCTCCCGTATCACCGCGCTCTTCGAGAAGGCCGCGGAGCTGCAGATGCCGGCGATCGCGGTCACCGACCACGGAGGGATGTTCGGTGCGCTGCAGTTCTACGAGGCCGGCCGCGCGACCGGCGTCAAGCCGATCCTGGGCGTGGAGGCGTACGTGGCCCCGGGCTCACGCTTCGACCGCACGCCCGGGGAGAGCGAGGAGAAGTACCGGCACCTCACGATCCTCGCGAAGGACGAGACCGGCTACCGGAACCTCCTCAAGCTCGTCACCGACGCGCACCTCGAGGGCTTCTATCACCGGCCGCGCGTCGACAAGGCGCTGCTCGCCGAGCGCTCCGCCGGCCTGATCGGGCTCTCCGGCTGCCTGGCGAGCGAGACCGCGCAGCTCACGCTCAACGGTCAGCACGAGCGCGCCGCCGAGACCGTGGCCACGTACCGCGACATCTTCGGAGAGGGAAACTTCTACCTCGAGCTGCAGGACCACGGCCTCGCGGAGCAGCGGCAGATCCTGCGGCCGCTCGTGGAGCTCTCCGCGAAGACCGGTGTCCCGCTCGTCGCGACGAACGACATCCACTACACGGAGCGCGACGACGCCAAGCCGCACGACGTGCTCTTGTGCATCCAGCAGCAGAAGGTCCAGACGGACATGCGGCGTCTCCGCTTCGAGACCGAGGAGTTCTACCTGAAGAACGGCGAGGAGATGCGGCGCGTCTTCTCCGAGCTCCCCGGCGCGTGCGACGCGACGCTCGAGATCGCGGAGGCCTGCGACCTCACGCTCGTCTACGGCGACGCCGCTGCGCCGGAGGACCGGCTGCACCTGCCCGTGTTCCAGCCGCCCGACGGGATGGAGCGCGATGCGTTCCTGCGAACGCTCGTCCTCGAGGGCGCGACCGAGCGCTACGGAACGCTCACGCCGGAGATCCGCGCGCGGATCGACCATGAGCTCGACGTCATCTGCACGATGGGGTTCGCGGGCTACTTCCTGATCGTCTGGGACCTGATCCGGTTCGCGCGCGAGAGCGGCATCCGCGTCGGCCCCGGCCGAGGCTCGGCGGCCGGCTCCGTCGTGTCGTACGCGCTGCGCATCACCGACCTCGATCCGCTCCGCTACGACCTGATCTTCGAGCGCTTCCTGAACCCCGAGCGCAAGCAGATGCCGGACATCGACATGGACTTCGACGAGCGCCGCCGAGACGAGGTGATCCGCTACGTCGCCGCGAAGTACGGCTCCGATCACGTCGCGCAGATCGTCACGTTCCAGACGATCAAGGGAAAGCAGGGCATCCGCGACGCCGCGCGGGTTCTCGGGTTCCCGGCGTCGGTCGGCGACCGGCTCTGCAAGATGTACCCACCGGCTGTGCTCGGCCGCGAGAAGACGATCGAGGTCGCGCTGAAGGAGTCGCCCGAGCTTCACTCCGCATACGGCAACGAGCCCGAGGCCAAGGAGATTGTCGACACCGCCCGCGCGCTCGAGGGTCTCCGCCGGGAGGACTCCGTCCACGCCGCCGGCGTCGTGATCGGCGACGCGCCGCTCGTGAACTACCTGCCGCTCAAGCTCTCGAAGGACTCCCGCGACGACAGCCGTCGGATCGTGACGCAGTTCGACATGCACGGCGTGGAGAAGCTCGGCCTGCTGAAGATGGACTTCCTCGGGCTGCGCACGCTCTCGGTCATCGACGACACGATCGCGAACCTCCGGCGCGTCGGTGTCGAGGTCGACATCGATCACGTCGCGCTGGACGACGAGCCGACGTACGCGATGCTCCGCGAGGGCGACACGACCGGCGTGTTCCAGCTCGAGGGCGGGGGCATGCGCTCGCTGATCAAGAGCCTCGCGCCGGACCGGTTCGAGGACCTGATGGCGCTGAACGCGCTCTATCGTCCGGGGCCGCTCAACGCCGGGATGCACATCGAGTACGCGGAGCGCAAGCACGGGCGCCGCCCGGTCGTCTATCCGAACGACGACGTGACGGCCATCCTGGAGAGCACGTACGGGATCATGGTCTACCAGGAGCAGATCATGCAGATCGCCGTGCGGATGGCGGGCTACTCGATGGGTCAGGCCGACGAGCTCCGCCGTGTCATGGCGAAGAAGAAGCGTGAGCTCGTCCAGTCGGAGCGGGAGAAGTTCACCAAGGGTTGCCTCGAGGCGGGCTACGCCGAGTCTGCCGCCCGCCAGATCTTCGACCTGATCGAACCGTTCGCCGACTACGGCTTCCCCGCTGCGCACGCGTGCGCGTACGCCTACATCGCGTATCAGACCGCGTTCCTGAAGGCGCATCACCCGGTCGAGTTCATGTCGGCGATGCTGACGTCGGTCAAGGACGACAAGGACCGCAAGCCCTACTACCTCAACGCCTGCCGGCTGATGAACGTCGAGGTGCTCCCGCCGGACGTCAACGAGTCGGAGCTCGACTTCACGCCGGCGCCCGGCGGGGAGCCGAAGATCCGCTACGGGCTCTCCGCGATCCGGAACGTCGGCGGAGGCGCGGTCGGGCAGATCCTCGCCGCCCGCAAGGAGAAGGGCGCGTTCATTTCGTTCGCGGACTTCTGCCGCAAGGTCGACCCGAGCGTCCTCACGAAGAAGGTCCTGGAGAGCCTGATCCTCTCGGGCGGATTCGACTCCCTGGGCTACACGCGCGGCGGCATGATGTCGAAGCCGACGCCCGATGCCCAGGCGGCGTGGGAGAAGATCGCCGCGCCGATCTCCGCCGAGCGGAAGGCCGAGGCGGCGGGGCAGTTCTCGCTGTTCGGCGGCGGCGACCAGGCGGCCGCGGAGATCGACGAGTCCGTGCTCTCGGGAACGGAGTTCGACAAGCGGACGCTCCTGCGCCTGGAGAAGGAGATGCTCGGCCAGTTCGTGACCGACCACCCGCTCCTGGAGATCCGGGAGACGCTCGCGGCGCAGTCGGACATGGAGATCCCCGAGGTCGCGGGCCTCGGCGACGGAGACATCGTGACCGTCGGCGGGATCGTGTCGTCGGTGAATCGCCGCTTCACGAAGTCGGGCGATCCGTATGCGGTGCTGCGGCTCGAGGACCTCACCGGCGGCATCGCGGTCGTGACGTTCCCGTCGGTGTTCCAACAGAGCCAGCCGCTCCTCGACGTCGACTCGATCGTGATGGTGAAGGGGCGCGTGGACCTCCGCGGGCGGGAGCTCCAGCTCGTCGCGCTCGACATCTCGGAGCCGGATCTCGGGGTCGTCGTGCTTCCGCCGAGCGACCCGGTCCTGGTGGAGGTTCCCGCCGCGGTGTGCACCTCCGGCATGATCGCGAAGCTCAAGGAGACCCTCGCGGGACATCCGGGAAGTGCGCCCGTGCATCTTCGCGTCGTCGGGGCGGGCGGCGTGACGCCGCTTCGTCTGGGAGAAGAGCTGTGCGTCGACCCGACGGCGGGGTTGCTGTCGGAACTCCGGACGCTCCTCGGCAACGACGCCGTCCGCGTCGAGTCCCCCCCGCGCGCTCCGGCCGCGTCGTCGAACGGGCACGCGCCGGCGTTCGCAACGCCGGCTCGCTGACGTCCGTTCCGGTGCCGTTCGAGGTCGTTCCGGCCGTCGACGTCGCCGGCGGGCGGCTCGCGAGGCTCACGCACGAAGGCCCCGCGCCGGTGGAAGACTTCGGTGGAGATCCCGTCGCAGCCGCACGCGCGTTCATCGGCGAGGGGGCGGGTCGGCTCCACGTCGTCGACATGGATCGAGCCCTCGGCTCGGGGGAGAACGTCGAGGTGCTGGCACGGATCGCGGATCTCGGCGTTCCGGTGCAGGCGAGCGGCGGCATCGCGACGACGGACGATGCTCGCAGGGCACTCGACCGTGGCGCGGGACGCGTCGTTCTCAGCTCTCGGGCGCTTGCGGATCGCGATGCGTTCGAACGCCTCGTCGAAGGGCTCGCAGCAGCTGTCGTCGTCGGATTGGAGCTCGACGGTCCTAGGATCCGTCCGCGGGGCGTAGCATCCGACACAGCGGTGATCGATCTCGACGTCATGGAAACGACGGCCTGGCTCGCCGAGACCGACGCGCCCCGGTACCTCGTCACGGACCTCGGCCGGCTCGGGAGCGCGAGCGGCCCGGACCTCGTCCACATCCGCTGGCTCGCGATGACGCTCGGGAGGCCCCTCCTCGTCGCGGGAGGGATCGCCACGGCGGAGGACGTCCGCGCGCTCACCTCGCTCGGGCCTCCGCTCGAAGGGGCCGTCGTCGGGAGCGCTCTCTACGGAGGTGGCGCCTCCCTGAAGGACCTCCTCGAGGCCGCTCGGGCCTGACGCCCGGGGACCCGCGTCGGGCCGTGCGTGGTCGGGGCGCGACCTCGCTCCCTACAATCGCCGGATGGGATTCCTCTCCGATCTCGTCTCCCGTCGTCGTGCGGAGCTCGAGGAGCGCCCTCTCGACGACGAGTCGCTCCGTGTCGCCGCAGCGTCGGCGCCGCCCGCGAAGGACTTCGAGGCGGCGCTCCGAGGCCCCGGCGTTGCCCTGATCGCGGAGGTGAAGCGGTCGTCCCCGTCCGCGGGCGCGATCGCGGAGACCGAGCCGGAGGAGCGTGCGCGGACGTACACGCGAGGCGGCGCCGCCGCGATCTCGGTGCTGACGGAGACGGAGCACTTCAGCGGATCGATGGACGATCTCCGCGCCGCTCGAGCCGCCACCGACCTTCCGCTCCTGCGGAAGGATTTCCTCATCGCGCCGGCACAGCTGGCGGAGGCCCGCGCGGCCGGCGCCGATGCGGTCCTGGTCATCGCCGCCGCGGTCACGGACGACGAGCTGGCGGCGCTCCTGCAGACCGCCAAGGAGCTGGAGCTCTCCGCGTTGGTCGAGGCGCACGGCGAGGATGATCTCGAGCGAGCCCTCACCGCGGGTGCACCGATCGTCGGCATCAACGCACGCGATCTGGAAACGCTCGACGTCGACGAGGATCGCGCGCTGCGACTCCTCGAGGGGGTTCCACGCGACCGGGCGCGGGTGTTCGAGAGCGGCATCGCGATGCGCGCCCAGGTGCAGCGCGCCGTGGACGCCGGTGCGGACGCCGTGCTCGTCGGCGAGCACCTGATGCGCTCCGCCGATCCGGCCGCGGCGATCGCGGAGCTGCGGGGGACGCGGTCGTGAGCGCGCGAACGATCTCGAGCCCCGACGCCGGAGGACGCTTCGGCGCCTACGGAGGCCGCTACGTTCCCGAGGTCCTCATCCCGGCGCTCGAGGAGCTCGGCGCGGCGTGGAACGAGCTCCGCGAGGATGCGTCGTTCCGCGGCGAGCTGGACGGGCTCCTTCGCGACTTCGTCGGACGGCCGACGCCGCTGACGTTCGCGTCCCGGCTCTCCGAGCGCACCGGCTACCGCGTATTCCTGAAACGCGAGGACCTCGCGCACACGGGGGCGCACAAGATCAACAACACGGTCGGACAGGTCCTGCTCGCGAAGCGCCTCGGCAAGCAGCGGATCATCGCGGAGACGGGCGCCGGGCAGCACGGCGTCGCGACCGCGACCGCATGCGCGCTCTTCGGCCTCCCCTGCGTGGTGTACATGGGCGAGGAGGACACCCGCCGTCAGGCGGTGAACGTGACGCGGATGCAGCTCCTCGGCGCCGAGGTCGTCCCGGTCACCGAGGGGAGCGCGACGCTCAAGGAGGCGATCAACGAGGCGCTTCGCGACTGGGCGGCGAGCGTCCGGACGACGCACTACGTGATCGGATCCGTCGTCGGGCCCCATCCCTTCCCGGAGCTCGTCCGCGATCTCCAACGCGTGATCGGGGACGAGGCCCGAGCGCAGTACGCCGAGCGCGAGGGGGGCGACCCCGACGTGGTCGCCGCGTGCGTCGGAGGCGGGAGCAACGCGATGGGGATGTTCACGGCGTTCGTCGCGAGCGGCGCGCGCATCGTCGGCGTGGAGGCCGGCGGCCGCGGGAACGCGCTCGGGGAGCACTGCTCCTCCTTGACGCTCGGGGAGCCCGGAGTGCTCCACGGCGCCCTCTCCTATCTCCTGCAGGACGCCGACGGCCAGATCGCGGGAACACACTCGATCTCCGCGGGGCTCGACTACCCGGGCGTGGGGCCGGAGCACAGCTACCTGAAGGACTCCGGGCTCGCGGAATACGTCTCGGCCAGCGACGAGGACGCGCTCGCCGGCTTCTCCGAGCTCGCCCGCACGGAGGGCATCCTTCCCGCGCTCGAGCCCTCGCATGTGATCGGCTGGCTCCTCCGCAAGCCGCTCCCGGAGGGAAGCTCGGTGCTGGTGTGTCTCTCCGGCCGCGGCGACAAGGACCTGGAGACGGTGCGGCGCGCGCTCGCGGACGGAACCCCGCGTGGGTGAGGACGACCTCCGCGCCTCCCTTCGCGGGCGGCTCGATGCCGGCGGCCGCATCTTCGTTCCGTACGTGACCGGTGGATTGCCGTCCGTCGACGCGGAGCTGCTCCGCGGCGTCGCCAAGGCCGGCGCCGACGCGATCGAGGTGGGGATCCCGTTCTCCGATCCGGTCATCGACGGCGCCGTGATCCAGACGGCGTCGCAGCTCGCGCTCGAGGCCGGTGCGACGCCGTCGAAGGTCCTCGGGACGATCGCCGAGGCTGCGATCGACGTGCCGGTGGTGGTGATGACGTACCTGAACCCGGTCTACCGCCACGGGATGGAGGGATTCCTCCGCGAGGCGGTGGAGGCCGGCGTCTCCGGTGTGATCGTTCCGGATCTCCCGGTCGACGAGGCGTCGGAATGGATCGTGGCGTGCTCCTCCGCCGGTCTTGCGCCGGTCTTCCTCGCAGCTCCGGGAACGAGTGACGCGCGCCTCCGCGACGTCGCGAGCGCGTCGCGCGGGTTCGTCTACTGCGTCGCAACCTACGGGGTCACCGGAGAGCGCGCGGCGTTGGAGGAGACGTCGCGGGCGCTCGTCGAAAGGCTGCGCCCGTTCGCGACCGAGCCGCTGATCGTCGGCGTCGGCATCGGAACGCCCTCGCAGGCGACGGAGGCGTGTGGTTTCGCCGACGGCGTCATCGTCGGCACGGCGATCGTCCGCGCGCTGCTCGAGGACGGGCCCGACGCGATGGTCGCTCGCGTCTCGGCGTTCCGGGATGCGATCCCGCTGGGCGCGGGCGCGTGAGCGGCTCACCGGGTGCCGGGAGAGGGACTCGAACCCTCACGGGCCGAAGCCCACGGCATTTTGAGTGCCGCGTGTCTTCCAGTTCCACCACCCCGGCGGGGGAGTCGCGCAGCGAGCGTCCTGTTGCGCGGTCGTAGCCTACAGGGCCTCCGGCGCGGCTCCGGACGGCGGAGACCTCACGACGTGCGGCGCCGTGCGGTCGTGGTTCCCGTCGTTCTGCTCGCGCTCGTCGCCTGCACCGACCCGGCGTCCCGTCCGGAGGCAGGCGCCTCGGCGACGCCGCCGGCCAGCCTCAAGATCGCTTATCTGGAGAACCTCGCGCCGGAGGGGGCGTTCGAGCGCGTCGTTCCGGCGTTCTACGGCGCGAAGCTGGCGGTCGACCAGGCGCTCGCGAGCGGCGATCTTCCGATCCCGGTGGAGATCGTCCCGCAGGACATCGGCGACCCGGCGCGGATGGAGGAGGTCCTCTCCGAGGACGCCGCGGATCCGTCCTACGTCGGCGCGATGGTCTCTCCCTTCTGGAGCGAGCCGCCGGCGGTGGGGGAGCGCCTCTCCGCCGCCGGAATCCCGACGATCTCGCTCTCGGCGGTCAATCCGGACGCCTCCTCCTGGCGGGCGTGGTACTCGGCGGTCGCGCCGCTCGCGGATCAGGCTGCCGGCGTGGCGGAACGGCTGGCCGGCTCGAAGAACGGTCGGAAAGGCGTCTGCGTCGCGAGCGACGGATCCGGCTACGGAACGGGGTTCGTCCGCGCCTTCGAGCGGAATCGCGACGTCGACGTGGTCGCGCGCAGCACGATTCCTTCAGAGCAGGTGATGCCGGCCGCCGTCCTCCACGCGATCCGATCCTCGAGATGTGCGGCGCTCGCGTACGGGGGATTCGGCTCCGATGCCGGGCTCATCCGGATCCAGCTCGACGCCGCCGGGCTCTCGCATGTCAGGCTCGCGGGGTCCGACGCGATCCGCGGCCACACGTTCCTCGACGTGACCGGGCCGTCCGGAGACGGGACGATCGCATCGTGCTCGTGCGCGGACCTCGGGGTGGCGCCGAACCTGCCGGGCCAGCAGTTCATCCACGATTTTCAGTCGGAGTACGGGACATCGCCGCCGGCATACGCGGTCGAGGGGTGGGACGTCGCGCGGATGTTCGGCACGATGATCCGTTCCGGAGCGCATACACGAAGCTCCATCGCCGATGCGATCGCGTCGCGGGACTCGTTCGACGGGCTGGTCCACAGCTATGCGTTCACGAGGTCGGGGGAGCTCGCACCCTCCTCACGGGTCGTCGCTCTCGACGTCGCCGAGGGAGGACGCTGGCTCACGGCGGGGACATCCAAGCACTGAAGCACCGTTCAGAACATCGGTTCGCAGTTCCATTGTCTCCGGAGAACGCCGCTCCTATAGTCGGCCGAAGGGCGCGAGGGGGTTCTCCGAGGACGCGCCTTCCAGCGGTCACGAGGAGGAGACGGTGCCCGGACGAACGCTCAGGCTGGTCGTTCCATTGCTGGCGACGCTTGCGCTGGTGGGGAGCGCGTGCGGAAGCAATGACAACGGCAATCCTCCGGCTGCCGGAGGAGGCGGAGGCAGCTCGACTGCCGGTGGGCCGCCCTCGTTCACCACGTTGAAATCAGGCGTCCTCCAGGTGGGGTCATGCTTGGACTATCCGCCGTTCGAGCTCGTGAAGAACGGCAACGAAACCGGCTTCGACGTCGACATCACCGACGCGATCGCCAAGAAGCTCGGGCTCCAGGTGCAGTGGGTGAAGGCGAACTTCAACACGATCTTCACCGCCGTCGCCGGGCATCAGTTCGACATGGTCGCGGCCGCCGTGACGGCGACGGGAAAGACGGGCGCCAAGCGAGCGCAGACCGTCGATTTCTCCGACTACTACTACGACTCGCTCCAGTCGCTGACCGTCAACCCGACGAAGACGCCCTCGATCACGTCAGCGGACCAGCTGAGCTCCGGGGACGTCGTCGGTGTCCAGAAGGGAACAACGGGAGAGGCTTGGGCTCAGGACAACCTCGCGCCGAAGGGCGTCCAGATCAAGTCCTATACGGCATCTCCGGACTCGTTCCGCGACCTCGAGGGCGGAGCCATCCAGGGCGTCATCAACGACGATCCGTCCTCCGAGGCGATCGTCGCGACGCAGTTCCCCGACCTCAAGGTCGTCCAGACGATCGACACGAACGAGAAGTACGCGCTGGCCTTCGCGAAGGACACACCGGATCTCGTCGCAGCGGTGGACTGGGCCCTCAAGCAGATCGTCGCGGACGGGGAGTACGACCAGATCTTCAAGAAATACTTCCCGCACGGCCAGCTTCCGACGGAGTTCGCGCCATCAGGTTCCGCGTCGGCATCTCCGTAGACTCCAAGCCGCGGGCGATCCTCGCGGCTCCGCGAGTCGTGCTGCGGGGAGACTGAGGACCTGATGGCGACAACCGCGGAGACGGGTCGCTTGACAGACACACCGCCCGACGTTGGCGGGCCGACTTCTCCGTTGCCCGCGTCGGTCTTGGGCCTGGGGATCGTCGCGCTGAGCGTCGTCCTCGGTGGAACCTTGGCCCTCCAGATCGGGTGGGCTCTCTCCGGTGGGTCCCTCACGGCGGAATGTCAGGCCGCGGGGCTCACTCCGTTCGTGCCCCAGAGTGCGAGCGGGCCCGCGCACGGGATCATCGGTGCGAAGGGTGTCTGCAACATCGTCACTGCCATCACATCCCCGGAGCAGACGGCGCTCCTGTTGATCGGCGTCGCGTCGGCGCTGGTGGCCATCGTGCTCGGGTTCGGCTGGTACGGGCGGATGGATTCGAAGCGCAAGCGCGACGAGTGCATCACCGGAGCGGTGCTCGGGATCCAGGCCATCGCATTGGCGGGACTCCTCCAGTGGTACCGCTCAGGGTCGCCGGAGAAGTTCGCCAGGCAGTTCCTGAACTTCGATCTTCTCCATGGCACGCTCCACGGGTTCCTGGTCGGGGCAAAGAACACGCTGGCCCTCGCCTTCGCCGGCGAGGCGGGCGGCATCGTCATTGGGGTGCTCCTGGCACTTCTCGTGCTTTCGGATCGCCGGGCGGTGCGAGCCCCCGCGAGGACGTACATCAACTTCTTCCGCGGCACCCCCCTGATCTGGCAGCTAACCGTCTTCTACTTCGGCTTTCTCCTCGGGCTCCAGCTCCACATTTCGGCCTTCGTGGCGGCGGCCATCGTCTTCATGCTGAACACGGGAGCGTATGCGGCGGAGGTCTTTCGCGCGGGGATCCAATCGATCGAGCGCGGTCAGATCGAAGCGGCGCGATCGCTCGGGATGACGTACATCCAGGCCATGCGCTACGCGATCGTCCCACAGGCGGTACGGAGGGTGATCCCTCCGCTGATGAACGAGTTCGTGATCCTCATCAAGGACACCGCATTGATCGTCGTTCTCGGCCTCCTGCCTACCCAGCTGGACCTCTTCAATTTCGCTTCGTCGGGTTACTCCGCATTCGGAAACGCCACGTTCTTCGTGGGCGCTGCCATCGGGTATCTCGTCATCACGCTGCCGTTGATCGGCCTCGTGAACTGGGCGGAGCGCCGGCTCCGGAGCGGCCTCGTGGGTGTGGGAGGGGTGGGGATGTGAATGACGACGGGTCGCTCCTGCGCCTCGAGGGCATCCACAAGTGGTTCGGAGACCACCACGTTCTGAAGGGCCTCGGCCTCACGCTTCGAACGGGCGATGTTCTCGTCGTGATCGGTCCTTCCGGGTCGGGGAAGTCGACGCTCCTCCGGTGTTCCAACCTCCTGGAGACGCCGACACTCGGCAAGGTGTGGTTCGACGGCAAAGAGCTCACCGACATCCGAACCGACGTCAACGAGGCCCGGACCCATATCGGCATCGTCTTCCAGGCCTACAACCTCTTCCCGCATATGACTGCTCTGGGAAACATCACCGTCGCGTTGGAAAAGGTCCTGAAGATGTCATCCGAGGATGCGAGATCGGCGGCCTTCGAACAGCTTGGACGTGTCGGTCTCTCTGAGAAGGCCGATGCGTACCCCGGCCGTCTCTCCGGCGGTCAGCAACAGCGCGTGGCGATCGCGAGAGCGCTCGCGATGAAGCCGAAGCTGATGCTCTTCGACGAGGTGACGTCGGCGCTCGACCCGGAGCTCGTCGGAGAGGTTCTCGAGGTGATGCAGCGGCTCGCGCAGGACGGCATGACCATGATGGTCGTGACGCACGAGATGGGGTTCGCCCGTGAGGTCGGGACCCACATGATGTTCATGGACGAGGGCGAGATCGTCGAGGAGGGAGAGCCTCGGGCGATGTTCGACGCGCCACAGCACGAGAGGACGAAGCGGTTCCTCTCCAAGGTGCTCTGATGCCTCGGATCGCGACGTTCGTGCTGGTCGCGGCTCTGCTGGCGCTGCCGGCGTGCTCACACTCCGTCGAGGCCGCGCCGGGCCGGAACCTCCCGCTGAAGATCCAGCCCGACGACCCCAGCCAGCCGTACGGGATCACCGCGATCGACTACCACTTCCACGACGCTCATCCGACCCGGCCGCTCGGCATGACACGGACCGTGATCGTCACGAACGAGGGGTCCGTCCTCCACAACGTCACGGTCCCCGGGACCGATATCGACAAGAACCTGAAACCCGGCCAGCGGCTCGTCATCCCTGACATCGGTCGGACGCTCGGAGGGCCGGGCTATTACCCGTTCTTTTGCGATCTGCACGTGCCGCAGGGGATGGCGGGCGTGATCGTGATCCAGGGAGCTCCTCCGCCGTCACAGGCGACGCCGTAGGAACGGACGTGGTTCGACCGAACCATACGGGTGGACGTCTGGGGTTCGGCGTCGACGTTCCGGAGGGCGAAAAGAAAGGCGGGCCGAGGAACCTTTGGAGCCGCTCGCGCCTTCCCCATACGCGAGCGTTGTCTACTCAGTTCCTCGACCCGCCAAGCGTTGGCCCCAAGCGACTCGGTGGGTCGGAAGTCCGTTGGTGCTCCTCCGCTCGGAGATCTGTTCGGCACCGCGTGAACGGTTCCGTTCGATCGATCCGCTCGGAGGTCCTTCCGTCCTCCGATCCCCGCGGCCGCTCGGGACCGACGCGAAAGCTAGCAAGGGCCCCTACGTGTGTCAATCTGACGGAAGGGTCTGCGCCGCAACGGAAGCATCATGTTCGCGCAGGTAGCGGGACCAGAACGCTCCCGCACAAAGAGTGACACAACGCGACGGGTCGCCCCGCGACCGAAACGGACGAGTCCGTTGTGTCGCGTCGGAGAACGTTCCGTCGGCGTCTTGTCGCGTTGTCATCGGAAGGTCACTCACCGCCTCACCTCAGTGCATCCGCATCACGATCGCGAACGTCCCGGGCGCGATCCCATGCCGGACGGAGATCCGCGACGCGAACCGGGACGAGATCGACGGGACGGAAACGGATACCGACAAACAACGCAGCGCTCGATGCGGTCGACGGACGCGACGGTCACCGGTGCGAACACGTCGCGAAGCGACGCTATGAACCCGATCGCTTTTCAGATGCACGATGCATCGTCAACATCGAGATCGTCGTTGCCTCAGCCGAGAGCCGACGTGAACGCGAGCGCCCGCGAACCGTGGGGGACCGCCCTGATGGTGGGGAGCTTGTAGTCGCCCCTCCTCCGGTCCTGGCTCCCCCCAGGATCCTGAGGGGCCGAGGCTCGAAGGCCAGCGAGGCCCCCGTGACGAAGGCCTCCATGAAGCGGCGTCGCCCGACCGACGCGTCTCAGGGCCTCTGCCAGGGCATTCACGCCTCTATCGATGCCGAGCAGCGACCCGGGCACGCTTCCGTCATCCTGGATCCGAAGCACGATCGTTGCCGCGGGCGGCGCGACTTGGTGGTTCGTTCCGGTGGGCGGCATCGGCTCCACGGAGCCTTGTCGCGGTTCGTGTGGCTCAGGCGCCGGCCGCGACGAGGACGAGCTCGGTGGCGAGCGCGAACGTGAAGCCCGCGAGGACGCCCCACAGCGTGATCTCCCACGACAGTCGTCGGCCGGCGGAGAACAGCTCCCCGATCACGTACAGGATCGCGCCCGCCGCAAGGGAGAGGAACGCGACCGAGACGTACACGGTCGACGCGAACGCCGTTCCGACGAGCGTTCCGACGAACGTCGGGCCACCCGCGATCAAGCCGGCGGTCGCGAGCCAGCCCCAGGAAGGTCGAACGTCAGCCGCGGCGAGCGGCCCGACGATGCCGAAGCCCTCCGTCGCGTTGTGGGCGGCGAATCCGATCACGAGCAGGAGCGCGAGTGCGACGTCTCCCGCGTGCGCGGACTGTCCGATCGCGAGCCCCTCAGAGAAGTTGTGCAGCCCGATGCCGATCGCGATCGACATCCCGAGCCGGAGCGCGTCCCGTTCGGGCGCGTGCGCCTCCGCGACCGCCATCGCTCCCGGGCCAAGGCTCTGACGCGCTTCGCGCCGACGCAGCAGGCGCTGCACGTAGAGCAACGACAGCAGGCCGATGCCGAACGCGAGGACGTTGACAGCCGCGAGCGAGAAGACCCCCGCCCAGCTCTCGGTGCCCGCCTGGGTAGCCTCCGCCTTGCTCACGACCGTCCCGGTCGAGTGCTGCAGGATGTCGAAGAACAGGAAGATGAGGATGCCCGCGGACGCGCCGTTCAGGAACGTCTTCAGTCCGAGGCTTGCGCTCTTGATCCGCCCGACGGGGAGTCCCAGGAAGATGGTGAGCCCCGCGACCAGTCCGAGCGCGATCGTCTGTGGGGTGCTCACCGGTACGCGACTCCTCGTGTTTCCGAAGATGCTGCGAGGGCCGGGGGCGCCTCGCGGCGAAAGTCTACCTCAGGGGTCGGATTCGAAAACCTGGCGGTTGACCGCGAGCCACGCTGCCACGAGACCGCCGGCGTCGGCGTCGCAACTACAATCGGACCGGTGGCGGATCCAAGCGCGAAGCAAGACTCGAAGCCCGAATCGAAGCCCGACGACGAACCACGCAAGCGACTCTTCCTTCTGGACGGCCACAGCCTCTCGTATCGTGCCTTCTTCGCTCTCCCCACGTCGCTGGCGACGACCACCGGCCAGATCACGAACGCCGTCTACGGCTTCACCTCCATGCTCATCAAGCTGCTCGGCGAGGAGCGTCCCGACTACATCGCGGTGGCGTTCGACATGGGGCGCCCGACGGTCCGCCTGGAGAAGTACGCCGACTACAAGGCCGGGCGCGCCGAGGCGCCCGACGAGTTCCGTCAGCAGCTCGGCCTGATCCTCGAGGTCCTCCAGACGCTTCGGATCCCGATCGTGCGCATCGAGGGCCACGAGGCCGACGACGCGATCGCGACGCTCGCGCTCCGCGCGGTCGAGCAGGGCATCGACGTCGTCATCGTCACCGCGGACCGGGACTTCTTCCAGATCGTCCGGCCCGGGATCACCGTCCTGTTCAACCGGAAAGGGATCTCCGACATCGTGCGCTACGACGAGCAGGCGGTGACGGAGCGGTTCGGCCTCCCGCCCGCGAAGTACCTCGAGTACGTCGCGCTGAAGGGAGACGCCTCCGACAACATCCCGGGCGTTCCGGGCGTCGGAGAGAAGACCGCATCGAAGCTCGTGCAGGACTACGGCTCGATCGAGGAGCTCATGCGCCACACCGACGAGCTGAAGCCGAAGCTCCGTGAGTCGATCTCGGCGGCGGGGGACCAGCTGACGCTCAACAAGGAACTCGCGCGCCTCGAGACCGACCTCGACCTCGACATCACGCCCGAAGAGGCCGTCATGGGGGAGTGGGATGTCGACGCGGTGCGGCGGCTGTTCACCTCGTTGGAGTTCCGGACGCTCTTCGAACGGCTGGAGGAGGTCGGCCGCTCGCTGAAGCCCGCCGTCGAGGTGGCGGAGCTCGATCTGCGTCGCGTTCCGCTCAAGGAGCTGTCGAAGTCGCTCGCGGGAACGTCGCCGCGCGGTGTCGCCGTCAAGAGCGAAGGAGCGCGGATCCGGGAGCTCGCGGTCTCGCCGGGTGGCGGCCAGGCCGCCGTCGCGGAGCTGGGAGCTTCCGCGCAGGCCGCCGGCTTCCTCGCGGATCCGAGAAAGCCGAAGTGGGCGCACGACGTCAAGCAGCTCGAGACCGCCGTGCTCGCCGCAGGCGGAGAGCTCGAGGGGGCGTCGTTCGACACGCTCCTCGCGGCGTACCTGCTCGATCCGGCCGCGTCGGAGTATCCGCTCGACGAGCTCTGCCGGCAGTACCTCGGCTCCGACGTCCTGGGAACGGAGCGTGCCGAGGACGAGCCCGAGCAGGAGGGCCTCTTCGCGCAGGACGACCTCACGTCGGCCGCGCACGCAGCGGCGATCGCACTTCTCGCGCCGGTGATGGAGGAGCGCGTCGCCCGCGCAGGCCTCGGAGAGCTGCTCGCCGACGTCGAGCTTCCGCTCGCGAGCGTCCTCGCGCGGATGCAGGCGCGCGGCGTCGCGCTCGACGTCGAGTACCTCGAGGAGATGGCCGAGAGCGTCCGCGACCGTATGGCGACGCTCCAGCACGAGATCTACGAAGCGGCCGGGGAGCAGTTCAACCTCAATTCACCGCCGCAACTCCGCGCGATCCTCTACGACAAGCTCGGGCTGTCGCCCGGCAAGAAGACGCCGAAGGGACAGCTCTCCACCGACGCCTCGGTGTTGGAGAAGCTCCGGGATGCCCATCCGATCGTCGATGCGCTCCTGGCGTGGCGGGAGCTCGACAAGCTGAACTCCACGTACCTGGAGGCGCTCCCGCGGCTCGTCGATCCGGAGACGCACCGGGTCCATACGACGTTCATGCAGGCCGTCGCGGCGACCGGGCGGCTCTCCTCGACGAACCCGAACCTCCAGAATGTGCCCGTCCGCGGGGAGCTCGGCCGGCAGATCCGTCGAGCCTTCGTTCCCGGCTCGGAGGCGCAGCTGATTCTCGTCGCCGACTACTCGCAGATCGAGCTCCGCATCCTCGCGCACCTCTCCGGCGACCAAGGCTTGATGGAGGCGTTCGCGTCCGGCACCGACATCCACACCGCCACCGCGGCCCGAGTGTTCGGGCTGCCCGAGGACCGCGTCGATCCGGAGTCGAGGCGCCGCGCGAAGATGGTGAACTACGGCCTCGCGTACGGCATGAACGCATTCGGCCTCGCGTCGCGACTCGACATCGCGCCGGACGAGGCGCAGGGGTTCATCGACGCGTACTTCGAGAGTTTTCCCGACATCCGCGAGTACCTCGACCGGCAGGTCGCGCGTGCATCCGCGGAGGGCTTCACCGAGACGCTTCTCGGTCGTCGCCGCTACGTGCCGGAGCTGCAGGCCGCGAACCCGCGCGTCCGCGACCTCGGCCGCCGCATCGCGTTGAACGCCCCGATCCAGGGGAGCGCGAGCGACGTGTTCAAGCTCGCGATGATCCGCGTCGACCGGGCGCTCCGTGCCTCGGAGCTCGACTGCCACATGCTGCTGACCGTGCACGACGAGCTCGTCTTCGAGGTCGCCGCAGAGGACGTGGAGGAAGCCGCGCGCCTCGTTAAGGAGCGGATGGAGGGCGCCTACGAGCTCGCCGTCCCGCTCCGCGCCGACGTCGGCTGGGGCGCGAACTGGTCGGAGGCGGCGCCGGAGGGCCACTGAGCCGTCGCCGCGGCGTCCACAGCAGGCCTCGCGCTAGACCGGTTGACCTGCTCGTTCGATCCGCGTCCGGCCTTTGACACGCTTTCCGACGCACGACTACCATACGCGGGCCGCACGGCACTTCGCATCACGCTCTCCACGCTCGCGGCGGGATACCCATGCGCGCGAGCACGATCTCGTGGCGGGCCCGGCGCTCTTGGATGAGGAGATGCCATTCGTCGCGCAGCGTCTGGCGCTCCTCGCTGCGGCGCCAGATCCAGACGGCGAGGCCGCCGGGCCATCCGCCGAGCACGTAGCCACCGATCATCCGCCACCGCCAGGACTTCCGGTTGCGGTAGCCGGTGATGCGCCACACCCCGCCCGGGATCCGGCGGAGGTCGGTCAGGCCCTTCCGCAGGATGGGCAGGCAGACGATCCAGCCCAGCGCGGCCGCAAC
>JBJMLN010000081.1:0-31734 GCA_045805285.1 Actinomycetota bacterium
CCCGACCCCCCCCAGCGCCGCCGCGCCGCGGAAGCCGCGGCCCCCGAGCCGGCCGCGCCGCCGGCTCCCGTTGCGGGGAGCCGGCGACTCGGAGGGTCCGGTCCGCTCGGCGGTCGCGACCCGATCGCTCACATCCCCGACGGCGTGATCGTCTGGCCCTGGTACTTCACGTTCGACAGCTGCTGGAGGGCCCGCTGGGCGATGTCCGGCGGCAGCGGCGCGTAGTTCAGCTTCGTGGTCGTCGGCTGCCCGTCGGTGAGTGCCCAGTGGACGAAGTCCACGATCGTCTGGCCCTTGTCCGTGTCGGTCTGGTTCGAGTAGATCAGGAGGTAGGTCGTGGTGGAGATCGGATACGCGCCGGTCGCGCTGGAGTTCAGGATGTTCGTGTCCGGTGCGATCGGGAACTTCAGGATGCCGCCCGCCGCCGTGATCGACTGAACCGTCGGCGTCACGTACGTGCCGTCATCGCGCTTGACCTGGGCGATGCCGAGGTGCGAGGCGACCGCGAAGTCGTAGGAGACGTAGCCGATCGCACCCTTCGTCTGGGAGATCCCGGCGGCCACACCGTCGTTGCCGTCGGCACCGCTCCCCGTCGGCCACTGCACGGCGGTGTCGGCGCCGACCTGCTTCTGCCAGTCGGAGCTCTCGGCGGCGAGCCAGGAAGTGAACACGAACGTCGTTCCCGACTCGTCGGAGCGGTGCACGACCTGGATCGGCATGTCCGGCAGGGACATGTCGGGGTTCAGCTTCGCGAGGGCCGGATCGTTCCAGTTCGTGATGGTGCCGAGGAAGACGTCCGCGGCCGTCGTTCCGTCGAGCCTGAGCCCGGTCCCGAGGCCGGGCACGTTGTAGCCGAACACCACGCCACCGAGGACGGTCGGGATCTGCACCACGTCACCGGGAAGCGCCTTGACCTGGTCCTTCTGGAGCGGCGCGTCCGACGCGCCGAAGTCGACGGTCTGCTTCGTCAGCTGCTCCACGCCGCCGCCCGAGCCGATCGCCTGGTAGTTGATGTCCGCCCCGGATTCCACGGAGTGGAAGTCCTTGAACCACTGCTCGTAGATCGGGTCGGGGAAGGTAGCCCCCGCCCCCGTAAGCGCCACGCCGTCGAAGGAGCTGCCGCCCCCGCCGCCGCTCGTGGTCGAGCTCGAGTTGTCGCTGGAGCACGCTGCCAGAACGAACACTCCGACGAGACAGACGGACAGTGTGGTCACGGGTTTGCGTCGAGGCACGATCCCTCCTTGGTCATTGGGACGCGGCTCGCCGACGACGATCGGAGGTCGGCGCGATGCGGGTCACGGGGGCTTGCGTCGAGGAGCGGACGTTCGTCACGACGCCGAACCTAGGGGCCTGCGGTGAAGCGGGAGCGGCCGTTCGGTGAACGGACGGTGAACGCTGCGGGTCCGGCGGGGAACAACTCCGACGGAGCGGACCCAGCCGGCCGCCCGGCCGCGCCGCGTCGAACCGGCGCCCTAGACTCAGACGCGTGGAGCGTCGGCGATGAGGCGCCTATCCGTCACCGCTCAGCTCTTCGTGTGGCAGCTCGTCCTGCTGCTGGCCGTCTTCGCCACACTCGCCGTGGTCCTCGACGGCGTCCTCGAACGACGATTCCTCGACGACCTGACCCGGTCGATGACCTCCCAAGCGCAGACGGTCCGGGCGGCGCTGCCGGCCGGCGACCAGGGGCTCGAGGAACGTGTTCGAGCGCTCGGCGGAGCGGCCCATCTAAGGATCACCGTGATCCGGACGGACGGAACCGTTCTCGCGGATTCCGAGCACGACCCCGCGACCATGGAGAACCATTCGACCCGCCCGGAGGTCGAGCAGGCGCTCGCGGGTTCACCCGGAACGGCATCCCGGACGAGTGCGACGCTCGGCATCCCCTTCCGATACGTCGCCCTGCCGCCGAGTGACGGACGGATCGTCCGGGTCGCGCTGCCCTTGACGCAGGTCCACAGCCGGCAGAGCACGGTCCGTGTCGCGATCGTCGTCGGGTTCCTGGTTGCCGCGGTTGGGGTCTCGATCGGCACGCTCCTCGTGAGCCGGCGCGTTACGCGGTCTCTTCGTCGAACGACGGAATCGGTCGAACGAATCGGCCGGGGCGAGACCGAGCCGATGGACGAAGGCGGCCCGACAGAGGTCGCGACCCTCGCGGCGACGGTCAACAAGATGGCGCGCGATCTCCGCGAGCAGATGGACGAGGCCGCCGACGCTCGGCGCCTGCAGGACCTGATCCTGTCGTCCATGGAGGAGGGGACGCTGCTCGCTGGGCCGGACGACACGATCACGTACGCGAACGCCGCAGCCGGGCGTCACCTGGGACGGATGCCGGAGAGCATCGCGACGCTTCCGCCCGGTCTCCGCGCCGCGATGGAGGCAGCCCGGGCCGGGGAGGAGCCCGTGCCCGTGGAGACCGAGCTCGGCGCGCCGATCCGCACGCTCCGGGGCCTGGCGTCGCCCGTGGGCTCGGACGGCTCCGTCCTGCTCGTGCTCCGGGACATCACGGAGGCGATGCGCGTGGACTCCGTGCGGCGCGACTTCGTCACGAACGCGTCGCACGAGCTGAAGACGCCGGCGGCGGCGATCCAAGCGATCGCGGAGACGATCCGACGCGCGACGAGGAACGATCCCGAGGTCATCCCCCGCTTCGCCGAGCAGCTGGAGCGCGAGGCGATCCGGCTCTCGCGCATCGTCTCCGACCTCCTCGACCTCTCGCGCCTGGAGTCCGGGAGCGAGCTCGCGTCCGACGTCCGGATCGACGACATCGCGCGGGAGGAGACCGCCCGGTTCCGGGGCCCGGCCGAGGTGGCGGGCCTCACGCTCGAACTCGACGTCGGTCCGACGGAGGTCGTCCGGGGCTCCGCCCGCGACCTCTCGCTGCTCGTGCGGAACCTGGTCGACAACGCGATCCGGTGGACGCGCTCGGGCGGCTCCGTCACCGTCCGAGTCGGGTCGGAGAACGGCGAGACGAAGCTACAGGTCGCCGACACCGGCATCGGGATCCCGTCCCGCGACCTCCCCCGGATCTTCGAGCGCTTCTATCGGGTCGACCGCGCGCGTTCGCGCGACACCGGTGGGACGGGCCTCGGCCTCTCGATCGTCCGCCACGTCGCGGAGAACCACGGCGGCAGCGTCCACGTGGAGAGCGAGCTCGGCCGGGGCACGACGTTCGAGGTCCGTCTGCCGTCGGTAGAGACCGGGCCGGCCGTCCGGACCGAAGACCGGGTCCGATAGCCCGAGCGCCGTAGCAGCCGCGACGGCCGCGGCACTAGGTCCATCGCGGCCGGAAAAAGCCCAAGGCCCGGTGCGAGAGCGGCCCCCGAACGCGCACCCTGGTTCCTGCGGAGTGACCCCGCGCCATCCCCGGCGACACCGGCGTCCTGCCGCTCGTCGAAACGATCTCAGGAGGTTCGATGCAGGTGGAGACGACCACTCGATTCCGGCGGTCGCTCGCGAGAGCGTTCCTCGCGCCGACGCTCGTCGCGGCGACGCTCGGGAGTGCGCAGTTCTTCGGCGTTCCGGCCGCGCATGCGACAGGCGTCGGTAACCGTCCGTCCATCTCGATCGGAGACGCCTCGGTGACCGAGGGGAACTCCGGCACGACGCAGCTCGTCTTCACCGCGACGCTCTCCGGCAGGAGCGTCCACACCGCCACGGTCGACTACACGACCGCCGACGGCACCGCGCAGGCGCCCTCCGACTACGCCGCCCAGGCCGGAACGCTGAGCTTCCCCCGAGGCGCCACGAGCGAGACGGTCTCCGTCTCGGTCAACGGCGACGCCGAGGGAGAGGACGCCGAGACGCTCTCCGTCCAGCTCTCCAACCCGGTGGACGCCGTGATCGGAACGGGAACCGGCACAGGAACGATCCTCGACGACGACTGCACGATCGTCGGAACGGCCGGCAACGACGTCATCGACGGCACGCCGGGCGATGACGTGATCTGCGGCCTCGACGGAACCGACATCATCAAGGGCCTCGACGGCAACGACCAGATCGACGGCAACGGCGGAAGCGACCGCATGGTCGGCGGCCGCGGCGACGACACGATCAACGGCGGCGCCGGTGACGACTGGGTGCGCTACTCCGACTCGCCGAACAGCGTCACGATCGACCTCTCGCAGGGCTACGCCGACGACGGCCAGGGCGGCCACGACACGCTGACCTCCGTCGAGCGCGCGTTCGGCTCGAAGAACGCCGACGACACGCTGATCGGCGACGGCGCGGACAACGTCCTCTCCGGGCTCGCCGGCAACGACACGCTCTACGGCATGGCCGGGAACGACCGGCTCCTCGGCGGGTTCGGCGACGACACGATCTACGGCGGCGACGGAGACGACCGGCTGGAGGGTGACCCCGGCACGGACACGTGCCTCGACACGGTCGGCACGAACCAGTACCTCGTCTGCGAGGTCTTCTCCTAGAGAGACTCCGCTCCCGAAACGGGTTCCGCATGTGGGGCCGCCGTCCAGGCGAACGGCGGCCCCACAGCCCGGCGCTAGACTTCGGAACTCGTGAGCCTCCTCCTCCTCGTCCGGCACGCGCTGACGGATTCGACCGGCAAGCGGCTCACCGGCTGGCAGCCCGGCGTCCACCTCTCGGAGAAAGGCGAGCGACAGGCGGAGGCGCTCGCCGAACGCCTCTTCCCCCTCCCCGTCGCCGCGATCTATTCCAGTCCGCTGGAGCGTTGCCGTGAGACGGCGCGCCCGTACGCGTCGCGCGCGCGCCTCTCCGTGCGCGTGAAGCCACAGGTCGGAGAGCTGAAGTTCGGCCACTGGACCGGCCGCTCGCTCCGACAACTGTCGCGCACGAATCTCTGGAGCGTGGTCCAGACGACGCCCTCGCTCGCCCGTTTCCCCGGCGGGGAGAGCGTCGCGGAGGGGCAGGCGCGCGCGGTGGAAGAGGTCGAGCGCATCGCCGAGAGGCATCCGAACGAGATCGTCGCGGTCTTCTCCCACGCCGACGTCATCAAGCTCGTGCTCGCGTGGTTCACCGGCGTGCACCTCGACCTGTTCCAACGGCTCTCCGTCAGCCCGGCCTCGGTTTCCGCGGTCGCCCTCGGTTCGGGACCGCCGCGGATCCTGTGCGTCAACGACACGGCCGATCTCGCCGGCCTCGCGGAGCCTCCTCCGGCGAAGGCGGCGCGCGCTCCTGCGCGGCGGCGCACCACTCCAAAGCTGCGAGGATAGGCCGGATGGAGATCTCTCCCGTCTCGCGGATCACTGCGGACGCGATCGGCGAGCCCGGCCAGCGCGCGTTCTATCTCCAGGCGCGCGGCGAGGACGCACTCGTCACGATCCACCTCGAGAAGGAACAGGTGCAGCTGCTCGCCGCCTCGATCCTCGAGATCCTCGCCCGAGTCGGGAAGGAGACCGGTGAGGGACCCGACGAGACAGAGATGGCACTCGAACCGCCGATCGAGCCGCGGTGGCGCGCCGGCAAGCTGTCGATCGGCTACGAGGAGGACCGAGATCTCCTGCTGCTCGAGATCGAGGAGCTGGTCCCCGGCCCGGAGGAGGAGGGGGAAGAAGACGACGAAGCCGACGGTGGCGACGAGGCCGGCCCGCTGGATCTTCCCGATCCCGACCGCGTCCGTCTGTGGGCGACGAGGGAGCAGATGCTCGCGCTCTCCCGCCAGAGCGCGGCGGTCGCGGCGCGCGGCCGGCCGGCGTGTCAGTTCTGCGGCAACCCGATGGACCCCGAGGGACACTGGTGCCCCGCGATGAACGGCCACCGCCCTTCGGCCCAGGTGTGAGGACCACGGTGGAGGGCCCCGAGCGCGGTCCCCGCAGCGACCGCGACGACGAGGCAACGCTCGGTGCGCTTCGCACGGGCGAGCTCGAGATCTTGGGACTCCTGCCTCGGAGCTCCAACTACACGTTCCTCACGCGTGTGCGAACCGGCGACGGCGATGACACGGATCTCCTCGGCGTCTACAAGCCGCGGGCCGGAGAGACGCCGCTCTGGGACTTTCCCGACGGAACGCTCTGCGGCCGTGAGGTCGCCGCATACACGGTGTCGCATGCGCTCGGCTGGCCACGTGTGCCGCCGACGGTGCTCCGCGAGGGGCCCGAGGGCGTGGGATCGCTCCAACGCTTCCTGGAGTTCGATCCGGGCGAGCATTACTTCACGCTCCGGCCGGGCCGCGACGACGTCTACCGGAAGATCGCCCTGTTCGACGCCGTCGTGAACAACGCCGACCGTAAGGGAGGTCACACGCTCCTCGCGAAGGACGGTGACATCTTCGTGATCGACCACGGCGTCTGCTTCTCCACAGCGCCGAAGCTCCGGACCGTGATCTGGGACTTCGCCGGGGAGCCGATCCCCCCGGAGCTTTCCACCGACCTGGAGCGTCTGCGGACGCGGGTCTCCGGAGATCTTCGTCCGGAGCTCGCGGAGCTCCTGCACCCCGCGGAGATCGACGCGATCGCCGAGCGCATCCGCAGACTCCTCGCAGAGGGATGCTTCCCGCAGCCGGTCTCCGAGCGCGCGTACCCCTGGCCGCCGGTCTGAGCGGGCGTCAGCGGCGGGGCCGCGGTAACCGGAGGACGCGAGAAGATGGACACGTGAAGCGCCCTTCCGCGACCCTGATCGCGCCGCTGCTGGCCCTCTTGCTGCTCGGCGCCGCGTGCACCTCCGATCCGGCGAACGACACGACGAAGACGCCGGCCGCCGCGCAACAGATGCAGGCATTCTTCGCGAGCTACGAGGTGCTCGCCGGGCAGCCGAACCGGATCGAGGTCGGGCTGATGCGAGCCGATCAACGCTCCCTCAGCTACGGCACGGTGCAGTTCCGCTTCTCGTACCTCGGGACGCAGGACAATCCGTCCGCGCCGCAGGCGGGTCCGAACGCGACCGCGAAGTTCCTCCTCGTGCCGGGGATGCAGGCGAGCTCGCAGCCCAAGCCGACCTTCACGTTGCCGACCGTCGCGCGCGGCGTCTACGAGGCGGAGAACGTCACGCTCGACAAGCCCGGTTTCTGGAACGTCGACGTGGTGGCGAATCTCGCGGACGGCTCCACGCAGTCGGCGTCGACGAAGTTCGGCGCGGTCGCGAAGCCGTCGTATCCGGCTCCGGGAGAGCCGGCCCTGAAGACGCAGAACGACACGATGTCGACGAAGGGAGTCGCGGCGTCCGCGATCGACTCGCGCGCTTTGACCGGCGGCAAAGGCGCGATCCCCGATCCGCAGCTGCACCAGACCACGATCGCCGACGCGATCAAGCACCGCGAGCCCGTGTTCGTGATCTTCTCCACGCCCGTCTACTGCATCAGCAAGTTCTGCGGCCCCGTCACCGACTCGATCGCGCGGCTCGCGAAGCAGTACTCGGACAAGGCCGTCTTCATCCACGTGGAGATCTACAAGGAGTACACGGACCAGAAGAAGGTGATCAACCAGGCCGCGGCGGACTGGGTCTACCGCAACGGCGACGTGACGGAGCCGTGGCTGTTCGAGATCGGGAGCGACGGAAAGATCGTGGACCGCTGGCAGAACCTGATCGATCTCCAGGAGGTCCAGCAGGTGCTGCAGAAGCTCCCGGCG
Source organism: Actinomycetota bacterium (assembly GCA_045805285.1). GTDB lineage: Bacteria > Actinomycetota > UBA4738 > UBA4738 > JBJMLN01 > JBJMLN01. The sequence continues at coordinate 7,542 of JBJMLN010000081.1, forward strand.
ATGCACTGAGCCTCGCACGGGAGCGGCTCGAGACGGCGCGAGTGGCGCGGCTCGCGACCGTCCGGCCGGACGGCTCGCCGCACCTCGTTCCCTTCGTCTTCGCGGTGGAGGACGATCGCGTCTACTCTGCCGTCGACGACAAGCCGAAACGTTCGCCCGAGCTGCAGCGACTCGCGAACATCGCCCGGGAACCGCGGGTGTGCGTCCTCGCCGACCACTATGAGGAGGACTGGTCGGGGCTCTGGTGGGTCCGCGCCGACGGCCGGGCGGTGGCCCTCCCCGAGGGCGACGATCAGGAGGAAAGAGAGCACGCGCTCGACCTCCTCGCCGAGCGCTACGTCGCGTACCGGGAGCGGCGTCCGTCGGGAGCCGTGGTCCGGATCGACGTCGATCGCTGGACGACCTGGCCGGAGGATGAGCGCGCGCGGTAGCACAGCCGGCCGTTTCGGCCAGCCCGTACGATGGAGACATGCAGGAGGACTCCTCTACCACCGCGCCTCCCGCGGAGTATTGCTATCGGCACCCGACGGAGGCGACGCGCGTCCATTGCACCCGTTGCGGGCGCCCGATCTGTACCGCCTGCATGATTCCGGCGCCGGTCGGTCATCAATGCCCCGAGTGCGTCGAGGAGGCCCGCAGGGAGTTCCGCAAGAGCCCGGCCGGCCGCGCGCAGCGGCAGATCCGGCCGCCGAGCGGGCTCTCCGCGACGCGAGCGATCCTGGTGATCCTGATCGCCGCGTACTTCGTGGAGATCTTCGCGGGCGGCACGAACAGCATCATCACTGGACCGAGCGGGGGCGTCCTGTTCCGGCTCGGAGCGATGTACCCGCCGGCGATCGCGGCGGGGCAGTCGTGGCGACTCCTGACGGCGACGCTGCTGCACGCGGGGCTGCTCCACATCGGATTGAATGCCTGGGCGCTGTGGATCTTCGGCTCGCTCGTGGAGAACACGTTCGGGCGCGGCAAGTTCCTGCTGATCTACGTCGTCAGCGCATTCCTCGGCAGCGTGACGTCATACGCCTTCGGACCGGTGGTTACCCTCGGGGTCGGCGCCTCGGGCGCGATCGTCGGGCTGTTCGGCGCCTTCATCGCCTACAACGTGCGGCGGCGGCACGTCGCCTCCGCGATGGGGAACCTCCGTTGGGCCGCGACGATCATCGTCGTGAACGCCTTGCTGGGCTTCGGATTCTCCGGGGTCGACTGGCGCGCGCACGTCGGAGGACTCCTCGCCGGAGCCGCGGTCGGAGCGGCGCTCGACGACGGGATACCACGTCAGGTCCGGACGCCGGTCGCGGTCGCTATGACGATCGGCGTGGTGCTGCTCGGCGTCGTGTTGGTGATCTGGAGGACGCATCAGCTCGCGCCGCTGATCCCGGCGTCGGTCTGACCGAGTCGCGAGGCGCGCTGACCTAGCGCGCGTTGCGAGAGCTTCAGCCGGGCTTGAACGCGGGGAGTCCGTCCGCCTCGCTGGAGATCTCGACGTAGTCGGAGTCCGTCAGCTCGGCGAGCCGCGCGGAGACCCGGTTGTAACCATCCCGGTCCCACGACTGCACGACGTCATCGACCGTTCCGCCGGGGCCGACGAGGAACATCGTCGGAACGGAGTCGATGCCGTAAGCATCCGACGCGGGGAACGGCTCGAGGTCGGGAACCGAGCGAAGCGAAGGCGAGCTGTACTGCTGCGCGAACGACGCGAGGGCGTCGGGTGGGTCCTCTCCGACACCGACGACCGAACCCGGATAGGCCTCCGCGAGCGCGTTCGCCTTCGGCGCCGCGAGCTGCGACGTGGAGCACGTCACCTTGTAGAACCACAGGACCGTCGGGCCGTCCATCTCAACGCCGTCGACGGCAGGCGCCTGTTCTCCCACTTCGATCATCGCGACCTCAAGGCTACCCGCACGGAGCCCATTGCACGCGCGCTAGGACTTCGGATCGCCGATCCCGTAGAAGTACCCACCGCGCGCTCCGACGTAGATCATGCCGTGCCACACGGCGGGCGTGGACTCCACGCAGCCGAACAGCTGGACGTTCCAGAGCTCCCTCGGCGTGCGATGCGGGTTCGAGACGTCGAAGCCGTGGAGAAGCCCGGCGCAGTCGCCCTCGATCAGGACGTTGTCGACCACGACCGGAGAGGCCCACGTCGGCCCCTGGATGTGGATGTTCCACTGGACCGTTCCGGAGTTCTGGCGCACGCCGAGAAGGTCGCCGTGGTTCGTCGCGACGTAGACCATCCCGTTCGCGAGCGCCGGCGTCGACCACGATCCGGCGAGGCCGTCGGGTCCCTTCTCCATCAGCGGGACCCCCCAGATCTCCGGATCCTGCGGCTTGCGCGGATCGAGCTTCATCAGCTGACCGACGTCGCGGGAGCGGTGGTCGTAGCGCTGCACCTCGCTCGCGACGTAGAGGAACCCCTTGGGGTCGATCACGATCGACGCGTCGGTGTCGTCGCCCGTCCAGAAGCGGAACACCCGCTCGTAGTGCGTGCCGCCGTGGAGGACGTCGGAGATGTTCCATCCCTGCACCAGGCCGCCCGAGTTCGCGAAGTACACGACGCCGTTCGCGTATGCGACCGAGTTCTCGATCGACACGTCGTGGTCTCCGATGTCCTTGAGCTCCTGCTCGTCCCAGCCAGGCACCTTCATGACGACCCGCGGGTCGACCGTCACGTGATGTTGCGAGTCGTAGCCGCGATTCAGCTTGATCACGTAGAACCACGAGTTCTCTCCGCCCTCCAGGAGGTAGTCGCCGATCTGGAGCGGCGCGCCGTCCCAGTCGTCGTTCCACATCGGGTGCGGAACGCTGTGGTTTGCGTCGAGCTTCCAGAGCACGGTCGGCCTCGATCCGTCCATCGAGATCACCCGCAGCAGGTTGTCCCGCGACCCGGCGTAGTAGAGCGGATAGCCGTCCGAATCGGTTGTGGCGGAACCCTTCGCGAGATCGCCCGTGACGAGGTCGGGCCGGTACGGCTTTCCGGTGAGGCCGTTCCAGAAGTGATAGTGGTCGTCGTAGGCGCCCTCACGGACTTCGACCGTTCCGGTCGGGTGCGGGATCACGTTCGGCTGACCCGTCCATCCCGTTCCGCACCACTTCCGGGTCCCCTCAGGGTCGGTGGAGATCGCGCACATCGGGTTATCGGGCGCCTGCCACAGGACCTGCGGGTGCGAGGGAACGGGTCCCTCTCCGTACCAGTCGCGGGTGGCGTTGCCCCGGAAGGTCGTGATCCCGGGGAACGACGTGTTGATCGGTCCCGGCGTCGCGGGGAGCGACGCGGGGGGGATACCGCGTGAGACACCGGGGTCGTCGGCGGTGGCGGCGGGCGCGGAGGAGCTCGGAGCCGCGAGCGCTCTCCAGACGACGACCGCGGCGATCAGGACGACGATCCCGAGGACGAACTGAGGAAAGGTGATGGGCGAACGCGCGGAGCGCTGGGGACGCTCTCTCGTCGTCATCGCGAGGCCATCCTACGGACAACCGCCGCCGCGGGCGCGCGAAACAGGCTCTGCCGTCGCGCTCAGGCCTGCGGCCGGTAGGCCGGATACGAGCCCAGCACGCGGAGCATCGACGTGTGCGTGCGGACCTCTCCGAGCGCCTCGTCGACCTCCTCCCGGTCCGCCGCCGTCTCGAGGTCGACGTAGAAGACGTACTCGAACGGTGCTCCTCGGCGCGGGCGCGACTCCAGCTTCGTCAGGTTGATGCCGCGATCGGCGAACGCCTGCAGCGCGCCGACGAGCGATCCCGGCCGGTCGGCCACCGCGAAGACCAGCGAGGTCTTGTCCGGTTTCCCGAGGTCGGCGTCGGCGGTTCCGATCACGGCGAACTTCGTGAAGTTGTCCGGATAGGTCTGGATGCGCTCCGCGAGCACGGAGAGGCCTCGCTGCGTGCCGGCGGCGACGCTCGCGACCGCCGCGTCCTCCGAGCGTCCTGCCTCCGCGACCATTCGCGCGGCCCCGGCCGTGTCGTGAACGGGGATGACCTCGACGCGAAGCGACGTCAGGAACTCCTCGCTCTGCGCGAGCGCCTGCGGATGGGAGAAGACACGCTTGATGTCCTCCAGCCGCGCCCCGGGAAGGCCGAGGAGGGCGTGGTCGACGGGGACGACCACCTCACCGACGATCGAGACGAGCGAGGTGTGGAGGAGGAGGTCGTATGTCTGGTTGACCGAGCCGGCCTGGGAGTTCTCGAGCGGCACGACGCCGAATGCCGCCTCGCCGCTCGTCACCCGGGAGAAGACCAGGCGGACGGTCTCGCACGGCATCGGCTCGGCGTCGGGGAACACCTGGAGGACGGCGCCCTCGCTGTACGCCCCGGGCTCCCCTTGATAGGCCACGTTCATGCCGCCGAAGGGTAGCGGAACGCGTCCGGAGGGCCGCTCGAACGGCGACGGCGCGAAGCCTGTGTGGAGCTTCGATGGAGCTTCAAACAAGGGCCGGAAATGACCTAGGGCCGGAGACCCCTCAGGGCGGCCCGTTCGTCGGATGCCCGACCTCCCCCAGCTTCGTAAGCTCTGCTAACGTACCTGCCGCACTCCGGGGGCGAGGTGCATGAACCGCCCCGACACACCATCGATGCCAGGGTCGAGCGTCGCAAGCGCGCCGGCCCGAGGAGATCCGAAAGACATGGCCGCCCGTCCCCCACTCGCTGCAGAAGGTGCTCCCGAAGGCCTCGATCTCCGTCACTACGCGGAGGTGCTGTGGCATCGCAAGCGCCTGATCGGAATCTGCCTGCTCGTGGGAATCCTCCTGGCGGCCGCGTACGCGTTCCTTGCGCCAAAGTCCTACCGCTCCAAAGCCGTGGTGGAGGTGAAGCCGACGCAGGTGAACCTCGCCGACCTTGCGACTGCCGGGCTGGACAAGGCCCTCAACATGGACACCGAGCGGCAGGTCGCCTCGTCGCAGGCCGTCGCGAACCTGGCGGCAGACGCAATGGGGTGGGCCGGAACGCCGCAGGGCTTGGTGAAGCATGTGGCCGTGGACAATCCGACGGACACGCAAGTCCTCGAGATCACGTTCAACGGCAGCAGCGGCCTGCAGGCCCAACAGGGGGCAGCAGCGCTCGCGAACGCGTACTTGAAGTATCGGCAGGACAAGGCGACGGCCTACGTGGACGGCCAGCGCAGCGCGATCCAGGCCGATATCACTGACCTGCGGGCCGAGATCGATTCCGCCATCGCGCAGCAGCACCAATCCAAGGACCCGGAGGTCGACTCCAAAGCGGTGGAGATCAAGCAGCAGGACGGTCAGGCCATCACCGAGGACAAAGCGAAGATTGCCGACTTGGCCTCGATCAATACCGACCCCGGTGCGATCATCGCCGCACCGAACGACCCCAACGGACAGAGCAGCCCGCGGCCGAAGCTCGATGTCGCGCTCGGCGCGTTCCTCGGCCTGCTCGTCGGCGCAGGCTGGGCGCTCGTCGACGACCGCCTCGACGACAGCCTCCGCGGCCGCGACGACCTCGAGCAGACGATGGGGCTCCCGGTCCTCGCCGCGATCCCCAAGGTGGAGTCGTGGAAGGGCCGAGACTCCATCAAGCTCGTCACCATCCAGGAGCCCCGGAGCCCCGCGTCCGAGGCGTACAGAACGCTCCGGACCAACGTCATGGTCGCCGCGACGCGGCACGACGTGAAGACGATCCTCCTCTCGAGCGCGCTCGAAGGCGAGGGGAAGACGACCAGCGCCGCCAACCTCGCCGTCGTCCTCGCGCAGAGCGGCAAGCGCGTCGTCCTCGTCTCCGCCGATATGCGCAAGCCGAGGCTCCATGAGTTCTTCGGCCTCGAGAACGACCGCGGACTCGCGGAGATCCTCTCGCACAAGATGCCCGCGTGGGAGGGCCTCCGGGAAAGCGGGGTGGAGAACCTCTGGATCTTCACCTCCGGCCAGATCGCCGACGCCCCGGCCGAGCTCCTGTCGTCCGACCGGATGGTCGACTTCATCTCCGAGCGCCGCGACGTCGTCGACTTCATCGTGATCGATTCCCCGCCGCTCCTTGCCGTCGCCGATGGCTTGGAGCTCGCCGCGCGCGTGGATGGTGTGCTCTACGTCGCAGACGCGCACACCCCGCGCAGCGCCTTGAAGGAGGCCCGGCGGCAGCTCGAGTGGGTCGGCGCCCGCGTCCTCGGCGCCGTCTTGAACGGCGCCCCGCTCGTGCGGGCGAGCTCCTACTACGGCTACCTGCCGGCGGGAACGACGGGCTACGATGCGCCGGCGCAGGCCGCGAGCACCAACGGCAACCGCCGGAAGGGAGCACGACAACGAAGGCACGCGGCGAAGAGCTGAGCGCGCTGCCAGCGTCCGTCCGGCGGACGCCCGAACCGACCCGAACCCGATCCACCTCGAGGCGCCATCGTCGCCGTCGAACGCTCGTCGCTTTCGTCGCCGTCCTCGCCGTTCTGCTGATCGGATCGTGGATCGCCGCTCTCCACGTGCGGAACGGGCTCCTCGACGCCAGGACCGCGATGGCGCACGGCAAGGCGGAGCTGCTCGCGGGCGATGCGCACCAGGCGCTCGCGGACTTCCGCTCCGCGGAGGCCACCTTCGAACATGCGGACAGCCTCGCGTCGGGACCCGTCGGCTCGGTGGTAGGAGCGTTCCCCCTGCTGGGCCGCTCCGTCGATGCCGCCCGGGATCTCTCCGCGGCCGGGGGGCTGCTCGCGCGGTCGGGAGAGCGGATCGCCTCCGCCGTCGACGCGCTTCCGGGAGGCCTCGGCGCGCTCGCTCCGAAGCAGGGCCGGGTGCCTCTCGAACGCATCCGTCCTCTCTCCACGGCCCTGTCGGAGGCATCGATCCTCGCGCATCAGGCGCTCGGGCGCGTCGGAGCGGCGCCGACCAAGCTCCTGCTCCCGCCCGTCGGTCAGGCGCGCGCGCAGGCCGTCGAGACGCTCTCCGCGATCTCTGCTGAGCTCGACACGGCCGGACGGATCGTCCGCGGGCTTCCGGGGTTCCTCGGCGCCCGCGAGCCGCGTTCGTATTTCTTCGGCGCCGCCGACCCCGCGGAGCTCCGCGGCTCCATCGGCCTGATCGGCGCGTACTCGATCCTCACCGTCGACAACGGGACCTTCCACTTCTCCCCGTTCCGCCCGACGAACGCGCTCCCCGACCTCAAGCCGTCGGAGCTGCAGGCACCAAGCGCGGAGTTCGCGCGGAACTACGACCAGTTCGGCGGCGCGGGATTCTGGAAGAACATCAGCATGTCGCCCGACTTCCCTTCGGTCGCGAAGGCGGTCGAGGCGACGTATGTCGGCGTCACGGGACGCTCGGTGGACGGCGTGATCGTCGCGGACCCGTTCGCGCTCCGGTCGCTCCTATCGTTCACGGGCCGGGAGGACGTGCCCAAGCTCAACGGCGTTTCCGTCGACCAGACCAACGTCGTCGACTTCATCACGAACGAGGCGTTCACGCGTTTCTCCAGCCCGGCGGCGAGACAGCGCGTCCTCGGAGCGGTCGCCGAGTCGGTGTTCGCGCGATTCCTCCAGCGCGCCGGAGCACCCGCGTCGGTTCGCGTGATCGCGAAGGCGGCCGCGGACGGGCACCTGCTCGTCCAGAGCACGGGCCCCCAGCTGGAGCAGGGATTCGCATCGACGCCGGTCGGCGGCTCCTTCACCGCCGCGACGGGCGACTTCCTCTCGGTCGTCCAGAACAACGGCGCGGGCGCGAAGCTCGACTATTACGAGGATCGCCACGTCTCCTACGCGGTCCATCTGGCAGAGGACGGCTCTGCCGAGAGCGTCGCGACGGTCGACCTGCACAACTCTGCGCCGGCATCCGGAGAGCCGCCGTACGTGATCGGGCCGTTCCCCGGAGTCCATGCCCAAGCCGGGGAGAACGTCGCGATCCTGAACGTCTATTGCGCGGCCGGATGCACGCTCGATTCCAGCTCGCGGAACGGAGCGCCGACCAAGGCCTCGAGCGGCACGGAGGCCGGCCATCCCTTCTTCCAGGACTACTTCCGGGTTCCGAGCGGGGAGACCTCCACGTCGGCGTACCGCATGAATGTGTCCGACGCCTGGGACGGGAACTCCTCCGGTGGAACCTACCGGCTGACGTTCTCGAACCAGGTGACGATCCGTCCGACGCGCGTGTCGATCTCGGTCGAGGCGCCGCCGGGGATGCACATCACCAGCGCCTCGCTCCCGATGCGGGTCGACGGGGGGCTGGCCGTCTGGGAGGGCGTTCCCGGAAGGACGCTGTCGCTCGAGGTCACGTTCCAGCCGTCGCTCCCGCTGCGGTTGTGGAGGGACGTCGGACGCGTGTTCGCGAAGCCGGTCCTCAAGGCGTAGCGGTACGGAGAAGACTCAGACGCGGGAACGGCGTCGCCCGACGATCAGCGCGGTCAGACCGACGGCGATGAGGGCGACCACGAGGATCATCCCGAGCGTGACGTTGCTGCCGGTGGACGCCAGGCCGCCGGTGTTGCTCGTACCGGGACCGGATTGGCCGCCACCACCACCGGGAGTCGGGGGGTAGTTCGCCGCGAGCGCGGTGGCCGCGCCGACGATCGTGAGGCACACGGACAGGATGGCGACGGACGCGGTGCGCTTCACGATGTGGTCCTCCTCGCGTTCGGAACTGCGGGACGCGCCCAGTGTCCCATCCGCTACGGGGGACCCGCAACCCGCCTTTGGCCTTAGGTCGACGCTACCGGCCCGAAGCGGCGGCGGCGTTAGAATCACAGCGTTGTGAGCGACCGGCGCTACGTCGCGGCCACACTCCCCGCTCAAGAGATCGCGCCCCACGGCCGATATCGAGAGCGGATGAAACGAGCGTCTGCACTCGACCGGATCCTCTCCGCCTTCGCCGAGGCAGTGGAGGCCGGAGACTTCGCTCAGGCGGAAGGTTGGATCTCGGCCGCGCGCGACAACTTCGAACGCACCGCGGACGCGCCGCTCTCGCCGCGGTCGGTCGACCGCTCCGCGCGCTGACCCTTCGCGCGCGCGCAAACGAACGCCCCGTCTAGCTGTGGCAGTTCCCTGTTCCGGAGTCGCTCCACCGCTTCCCCGCCACCGGCAGGAACGTCCAGTCGTAGGAGTCGGGATGGAGCGTGAGCTGGAGCACACCGTAGGTCTTCACGTTGCGGACGACGCTGTTCACCTCGGGCGTCGGCGCGAAGTATCCGTGCCCAACGCCACCGGTTCCGACGACGATCTCCCGCAGGCCGTCGGGCGAGCGAACCTGATCCGGCGTCTGCAGCGCGAAGCGCTCGTAGTCGTGGTCGTGGCCGTTCAAGAGGAGCTCGGCGCCGCCCGCGTAGAGGTCGCGCCAGAACGCGTCGTACGCGGGATTGCTCCCGTGCTTGCCGGAGGAGAACCGCGCCTCGTAGGAGTAGACCAACGTGCAGTTCGCCGGATGAGCGGCGAGATCGGCGCGGAGCCACTCCTCCTCGGGTGACCCGACGCCGCAGCCGCCGATGTAGTCGCAGTTCGTGTTCAGCGCGATGAGGTGCCACGAGGAACCGTCCGAGACGGGAAGGTCCCAGCTGTAGTAGCCGCGGAGGGGCCCGCCCGCCTTCGCGCCGAAGTAGTTGAAGTAGCCCGCCGCGTCGTGGGCGTCCGAGCAGTCGGTGCCGTCGGAGTCCTCCGTGCTCATGTACTCGTGGTCCCCCGGCGTCGGATGCGTGATCGCCTTGAGCCTTCCCCACGTCGGGTCGTAGGACTTCCGGAACGCCTGCAGTCCGCCGCAGCGGTACTGGTTGTCGCCGAGCGTGAGCACCGCGGAGAGCGTTCCGGATGCCTGGAGTCCCCCCAGGATGTCCGAGGTCGCACCCATCCGGCACGCGGCCGGCGTTCCCTCGTGGCGGTTGAACGCGGGGTTCGTGGGGTCGCACGCGATGTCGCCCGCCGCGGCGATCACCGGATCCTGGCCCGCCGCGCGAACGCTCGTCAGCCCCACGGCGCCGGGCGCGGCCGAGAGCACCGCGAGGCAGAGCGCCGCGCCCAGGATCCGGAAACGGCGAGGGGATCGACGAGCCATCCCACGTCTCCAGCCGCGGGACGGGCCGGAGCCCATCGGCGGCCTAGTACGCGCCCTTCCGGGCGAGGATCATCGGGATCGTCTTCGCGAGGATGAAGAGGTCGTACGCGAGCGACCAGTTCTCGATGTAGAACAGGTCGAGGCGCACGTACTCGTCGAACGAGAGCTCGCTGCGGCCGCTCACCTGCCAGAGACCGGTGATGCCCGGCGGCACCTCCAGCCGGTCGAACTGCCAGTCCTCGTACTCGCGGACCTCCTCGGGAAGCGGAGGCCGCGGCCCGACGAGGCTCATGTTGCCGCGCAACACGTTCAGCAGCTGAGGGAGCTCGTCGAGACTCCACTTGCGGAGCCAGCGTCCGACCGACGTCACACGTGGGTCGTCGCGGAGCTTGAACAGCGGGCCCGTGGCTTCGTTCAGCCGGCGGAGGTCCTCCAGCATGCTCTCGGCGCCGACCCGCATCGTGCGGAACTTGAGCATCGTGAACGGCGCTCCGCGCTGCCCGACGCGCTGCTGCCGGTAAAGCACCGGGCCGGGGGACGTGACCTTGATCGCGAGCGCGATCGCGGCCCACAGCGGCAACGTCACGAGGACACCGACGCTCGAGACCGCGAGGTCGAAGGCCCGCTTCGCGACGGCCTGCGAGCCGGAGAGCCGCACCGGCTTGAGTGACAGAGCCATGACGCCGCCGACGGGCTGAACCGAGATGCGGCTGGAGAGCACCTGCGGAAGCGTCGCGGTGACGCGCACCTCCACGCCCTCGAGCCGGACGACCTTCGCGACGTGTCCCATCTCCGCGACGGAGATCGAGCTCGTGGCGACGAAGACGCAGTCCGCGACGGTCTCTCGGATCACGTCTCGGAGCTCGCCGATCGATCCCATGATCGGAAGCGACCCGTTCGAGCTCGTCGGAGCGTCCGTCGTCACGAAGCCGACGGGGAGGAAGCCGAGGCCCTGGCGGCCCATGATCCGCGCGAGATGGGCGGCCTCGTCGTTCGTTCCCACGATCAGCGTCCGGAACGTGAGCCGTCCGTGTGCCCGCGCCCGGCCGCAGTAGTAGTGCCATAGCCGGCGCGTCGTGAGCGCAAGCAGCAGCGCCAGCAACCACGACAGCGCGACCCAGAAGCGGGAGAACGACGACCGCGACCAAAAGGAAAGGAGGCCGAGACCCATCACGACCAGCGTCACCGCGAGGAGGATCCGGCGGAACTCCTCCGCCGGGGTGAACTGGTGGGTCCCGTAGAGGCGGAACGCGCTGAAGACGGCGAGCACGACGAGCGGCGTGAGCGCGAGGATCCGGAAGAAGTCCCCCGTCGGCATCGCGACGTGGAAACGGACCTCGTAGGCCAGCAGGAGCGCGGCAGCGACCGAGAGGGAGTCCGTCACGGCCATCGCCATGTACAGGCGCTTGTACTCCTGGCGGGCGCGGCGGCCAGGGGCAGGGGCCGCGACCTCGGCGCGAGCCGGCAGGAGGACGGGCTCGGTGGAGGCGCCGACAGCTGCCTCCTCGGACGGTCTCTGCACGATCACATCCCCCCCGCACGCACGGGCATGCGGCCTGACTGGCCGACGGTTTCTTTAGAGCACACTACCGAGTCGAGAGGGGTGAAGGCCAGTCGGGGCGTGACGGTTTCTTCGGAGGGGGGGTTTGTCGATCGGAAGGCTGAACCCATTGCAGGAGCGTACCGGGGTTAGCGGCCCAGGTCATCCGGCGAACGGGCACAATCGTGCCTGGGTTCATCCGGCAGGCGCCCTAGGCCTTTCGAGGGGCATCGCCGCCTCGGCCGGAGGACGGCCGATCGCGTAAGGGCGGCCTGAGCTGGAGGGCCCGGGCGCCGCTCAGTTAGTGCTGGAGGAGGTTCTGGAAGATCCGGATCGCGCCCGGGCCGATCACGACGATGAACAGCGACGGCAGGACGCACAGGATCAGCGGGAACACGATCTTCACCGGCGTCTGCTGCGCCTCGCGCTCGGCGCGCTGACGGCGCTTCGTGCGCAGTTCCTTCGCCTGACCGCGTAGCACGTTCGAGATGCTCACCCCGAAGATGTCCGCCTGGATCATCGCGAGAACGAATGCGTTCAGCTCCTCGACGTCGGTGCGCTCCCCGAGGTGACGGAACGCGTCGGAGCGCGAGGACCCCAGCTGGATCTCCTGGAGCATGCGCGCGACCTCGGAGGAGAGCACGCCGGGCACGTTCTCCACGACCTTGGCGAGGGCAGCGTTCAACGAGAGGCCGGCCTCCACACTGATCGTCAGCAGGTCGAGGATGTCCGGAAGCGAGTTGCGGATGTCTCGCTGTCGCGCCTCCACCTTCCGATCGAGGATCGCGTCCGGCGCGTAGAAGCCGACGGCGGTCAACACGCCGATCAGCACGAGCGAGATGATCCCCGAGACGCCGACCACCGAGACGACGAAAACGCCGCCGACGAACCCGGCGATCGTCCCGATGACCTTGAGAGCGGCGACGCGCTCGGCGTCCCACACCGGTGGCGACCCGGCGAGCGTCAGCTTCCGCGCGATCCGCTCGCGGGTGTCGAGCGGCGTGAAGCGACGCGCCGCGCGACCCACACGCCCGACGAACGGGATCACCGCGCGGTCGACGAACGAACGGGAGAGGTCCTTCTCCCGGATGTTCGAGCCCTCCCGCGTCGGCTGGAGCTGCCCCACTTGCGCCTCGAGGAGCTTCACCGTGCGGCGGCGGTCAGACATGCCGAAGTCGAGCGCGACGCCGAAGAGCGCGACCGCTCCGAACGTACAGACGAATGCCAAAGCGAGATAGACCTCAGACATCGATCTTCACGATCCTCTTCATCCAGATGATGCCGACCGTCAACAGCGCGAGACCCGCGACGAGCATGACCATCCCGGGACGGGTGGTCCACAGCAGGCTGATGTAGCTCCGGTTGACGACGAGCATGTAGATCGCGATGCCCACCGGCAGCGCCGCCAGGATGTACATCGACATCCGTCCCTCGGTCGTCAGCACGTCCACCTGCCGCCGGATCTGGTCGCGCTCGCGGACCGTGTCGGCGACGGTGTCGAGGATCTCCGCGAGGTTCCCGCCGACCTCCCGCTGGATGTTGACCGCGAGGACCGCCCACTTGAAGTCATAGCTTCCGACCCGTTCGGCCATCCCGTTGAGCGCTTCCTCGACCGACCGGCCCAGACGGATCTCCGCGACGACGCGCCCGAACTCCGTCTTGCCCGGCTCTGGGATCTCTTTCGCCACCGTGTCCAGCGCCTGCATGAAGCTGTGGCCGGCTCGAAGCGAGCTCGCGAGGATCGTGAGGACGTCCGGGAGCTGGCCGTGGAGCTTCGAGGCGCGGCGCTTCATCGCGACCTTGACGAGCATCCAGGGAACGACGGCTCCCGCGACCGTGAGGATCAGGACGAACACGAGGTCCTGGAAGATCACTGCGCCGACGAGGGCTCCCGCGATCGTCGTGATCGCCGTCGCGGCGATGAACTCCGCTGCCCGTACCGGCGCTGCGGCGCGCTCGAGCTGGACGTCGAGGAACGAGCCCAACCCGCCGACGTCGGCGACCTTTCCGGCGGCCTTCATCATCGGTTGCGGGACCCACGCCACCGGGCCGGTGCGCTTCGCGACGGGGTCGTTCGGCCTCACGGCGGAGGCCATGCGGATCGACAGTTCCCGCTCGCGGCGCGCCCGCGCCCCGGTTCCGAGCAGGAGGTAGGCGATCACGAACAAGGCGGCGAACGCGAGGACGATCACGACGAGCAAGCCGATCGCTCCGCTCAGGAGCGGCGAGGTCTGCTCGACCGGTGCCGGAGAGTGGGCAGGCGGCGCGACGTGGCCCTTCGGGGCGATCAAGACCGAGCTGTCGCTTCCCCCGGCAGCCGCGACGGACAGATCGATCTGCGCGCCAGGAGCGGCCGCGGAGGTGTACGTCACCACGTACTGGTCGGAGATCTCCTGGGCGAGGCCCTGATAGATCTGCTGGAGGTCCGCGGCGCTCGTGGAGGAGAACGACCCGTTCGTTCCGTCGGCGAGGGCGCTCAGCACCTTCGGCTCCGAGGCCTCGGTCGTGAGACTCACCGCGAAGATCTGCGCCCCCGCCTTCTTGGCGGCGGAGATCGCCTGGCCCTCCGAGCTGCTGCTGATCGTGTCTCCGCCGTCGGAGAGCAGCACGATGTTGTGCTGGCCCGAGCCGGAGAACTGTGCTGCGGCGGCCTCCACGCCGTCGTAGAGACGCGTGCCGATGCCGATCGTCCGGGTCGCGTCGATCGCCTTGCTCGCCTGGTCGCGGTCGGTCGTCAGGGCGACGGGCGAGCGGACGTCCTGCCCGAAGGTGACGACGCCGACGCGAACCGAGGGCGGCAGCTGGCTCAAGAAGGTGTTGGCGGCCTGGAGCGCGAGCTTCAGCGGGTCACCCTCCATGCTCCTGGAGGCGTCGATCGCGAGGACGACGTCCACCTGCTGGCCTGACGTCGAGAGGGGCTGGACCGACGCGGGCGTGACGGTCTTGCCGTTCTCCGTCAGTTGCACGTCGCCGGCCGAGAGCGTCGTCGAGCCGGGCGTGGACACGGTCACCTTCACCGTCGGGAACGTGGCCGTGTCGACGCTGCGGATGCTCGTAACGGGGGCGCTCGCGGCGAACGCGGGCGCGGCCGCCGAACCGAATGAGAGCGCGAGCAGCGCTCCGAGCACCCCGGTGAGGATCCGTCCGCGCACGATCAAAACCCGTCGTCCGGCGAGAAGAGGTTCGGGTCGAGGAAGACGCCGCGCTCCGCGAGCTTGTCCAGGAACGCCGGCGCGAGACCCGTCGCCTTCAGGTGGCCGCGGAACTTTCCGTCCTCGTCGACGCCCGCGTTGAAGTCGAACAGAAAGAGGTCCTGAAGCGTGATCACCTCTCCCTCCATGCCGACGACCTCGGTCACGTGGGTCAACCGGCGGGAGCCGTCCTTGAGGCGCGCCTGGTGGACGATCAGCTGGAGCGCCGAGGAGATCTGCTCGCGGATCGCGCGCTGGCCGAGCTCCATCCCCGCCATCATCGAGACGGTCTCGAGACGGGAGAGCGAGTCGCGCGGCGAGTTGGAGTGGATCGTCGAGATCGAACCGTCGTGGCCGGTGTTCATGGCCTGGAGCATGTCGAGCGCCTCGCCGCCACGGACCTCACCGACCACGATGCGGTCCGGACGCATGCGCAGGGAGTTCTTCACGAGGTCGCGGATCGTGACCTCTCCCCTGCCCTCGATGTTGGACGGGCGCTGCTCGAGGCGGACGACGTGCGGCTGCTGGAGCTTCAACTCCGCAGCGTCCTCGATCGTCAGGATGCGCTCGTCGTCGGGGATGAACGAGGAGAGGACGTTCAGCGTCGTCGTCTTTCCGGCGCCGGTTCCTCCGGAGACCATGATGTTGATCTTTCCGCGGACGCACGCTTCGAGGAACTCGACGACCGGCGTCGTCATCGTGCCGAACTGCACGAGGTCCTCCGCCTGGTACGGGTCGGCCGCGAACTTCCGGATCGTGAGCGCGGGGCCGTCCAGCGCGAGCGGCGGGATGATCGCGTTCACGCGGGAGCCGTCGGGCAGGCGGGCGTCGACGTACGGCGACGCCTCGTCGATGCGGCGGCCGACCTTCCCGACGATCTTGTCGATCGTCCGGCGGAGCTGTCCCTCGTCGTGGAACTTCGTGCCGGACCAGTAGAGCTTTCCGGCGCGCTCGACGTAGATCGTGTCCCAGCCGTTGACCATGATCTCGGTCACATCGGGGTCGCGGACGAACGGCTCGAGCGGTCCGAGGCCGAGGACGCTGTCCCCGATCTGCCGGACGATGAGGAGCTTCTCCTGCGCCGAGAGGGAGACGTCCTCCTCGTCCAGGAGCTCTCGAAGGCGCTGATGGACGAGGCCCTCCAGCTCGGTGTCCGAGAGCGTCGCGTCGTACAGGCTCGGCCCGAGGACCTCGACGAGGCGCTCCTGCACGCGGGAGCGGACGTCGGCGATCCGGTCCTTCATCTGAGCCTTCGCCAACCGGTCTGCGAGCGACATCGATCTCCTCCTGGATACGAGCTAGGTACGGGCGAACAGGCGGCGCTTCTTCGACTTGTCTTCGGCCGGCTGCTCGTCGCCTTCACGGTTCTTTGCCGAGGCGCCCGTCAGGCGCGTCGCGAGCTCGCGGATGCTCTTGGTGATCGGCGAGTTCGGCTGCTCGAGGTAGACCGGCTTGCCGCGGTTGAGCGACATCGGAACGTCGCGGCTCGACGGGATCATCTGGTCGACGCGGATCTTCATCACCCGCTCGACGTCCTGCGCGTCGAGGCCGACCTTGCTGTCCGCGCGGTTCAGTACGATGCGGAAGCGGTCGCGCGGGATGCCGATGCCGACGAGCGTGTCGAGCGCCTTGGACAGGTGCTTCACGCCGACGACGTCGAGGGCCGTCACGAGACAGATCGCATCGGAAAGGTCGAAGCAGGACAGCGCGAGGTCCGTGTAGTCGGCGGAGGCGTCCACGACGATGTACGGGAACGTGCTGCGGAGCGCCCGGAGGAACTTTCCGACCGCCTCGCCGCCGGGTGTCTCCACCGTCGGATCCGGCTGCGCGCCGAACGCGTACAGGTTGTCGGTGATCTTGTGCGCGTGGTTGAGGATCGTCTCGCGGTTGGCTCCCTCGCCGAGGTCGATCAGGTCCTGGATCTGGAACTTGGGCTCGATCCCGAAGTAGGAGAAGACGTCGCCCATGTCGACGTCGAGGTCGACGGCGGCCGTGTCCTTTCCGGTGACGTCGGCGATCGCGGTGGCAAGGTTGGTGGTCAGCATCGTCTTCCCGGTCCCGCCCTTCGACGAGAAGATGGAAACGACCATGCCGCGCTGCGCGGGGTTGTCGGCCATCGCCCCGCGGAGCGAACGCAGATTGCTCGCCCACGCGATCGCGCGGTCGACGGCGTCGCGGAGCTCCTGTGCTCCCTGGGTCAGGTCCACGACGTCGCGGATCCCCGCTCGCATCGCGGCGGGCAGGAGCCCGTTCCACGAGTGGTCGCGGACCATGACGATCGCGGTGGCCGGCGCTGAGCGTCCGACGAACTCGGCCAGGCCGAGCGCATCAGGCTCCTTGACCTCCGGGGAGAGCACGAGGACGTCGACGGGGTTGTCCGCGTTGACGATGAGCTCCTCCGCGGCGGTCGCGCTCGGGACCCAGTCCAGGTCGTCCGGCTCGACCTCGAGCGCGCGGGCCAGCTGTTGACGGAACGACTGCGGCGTTCCGACCGCAACGACTCCGGAGTCGCTCACTTGACCACGTCCGCGAGCTCGATCGGCTTCTGGTTCTTGCCCTGCTCGCCCGGAGGCAGCAACGCGACCCACACACGACCCTGATCGATCGTGTAGGCAAGACGCTGTGCGTCCTGGGGCGTCAGCGCCATCGTGACGAGGAACTGCGACGACGTGGTCGACTTCGCCTCCGGCCGGATCACATCGAGGACCTGGACGTCGGGAATGAGGTCGACGGTGACGGTCGAACCTGCAGAACCGCTGATCGTGGATCCACCCTGCGGCGTGGCGTTGTCGAACGTCGCGTAGATCGCGATGTGGTTGCTCTGGAAGATGTGGCCCGAGACGCCCTGCGACGCGCTGAGCTGGACCGTCTCGGCCTGCATGCCCTTCGGGATCGCGAGCGGACCGCCGGCGACGGTGCCGTTGACGCGTGCGATCGGGATCTGCTCGCCTTCGACGATCGTCTGGCTCGTCGTCTTGCCCTGGAGCTGCTGGATGCTCGTGACCGCGCCCGGCACGACGTCTGTCGTTGGGACCGACTTCGTCACGAACGCGCCATTGCTGACGAGCCCGTCGAGATTCGTTCCCGACGGGATGATCTGCTTGGAGACGATCACCTGCGTGGTCGTTCCCCCGCTGTCGGCGTTTGACTTCACGCCGTTCACGTACAGGAACACTGCCGCCGTAGCGCCGATCGCTAGGAGGAAGGCCAGCACCACCACAAGCCCTCTTTCCTTCATTCCGGGTCTCCTCTCAGCCCACCGTTTCCGTTCTCTGATCGCTATCCGACGAGCCGGACGGCCCGTTCGCCGAAGTCCGACCCTCCGACCACGGGCACACCCGGCTGCGAGGTTGGCCCCGCCCACTCGGTGTGAAGCGTGATCGTGCTTCCGTTATCGAGGCTCAAGACGGTGACCTTTACGAATCCGAGGACATTCACGAGAATCCCGCCGGACGGGCCTCCGTCGTAAAGCGGCGTGTCCGCGACGACGGGAAAGGTCAGGACCTGGCCCTGTGCCTGGTCGAAGACCGACGTACTTCGGCCGTTGTCTCCGCAGGCCGGGGTCACGCCGTTCGAATTGAGATCGAGGTAGTCGTGCCAGCCGCCAGCATCCACGACGGCCTTGAGCTCGGCAGCGCTCAGCGAGCATTTCTGATGGGTGGGATCGTTCCAGTGGTTGAAGTCCAGTTCGCCCCAGTACGGCGCCCCGTCGCCGGAGTTCGCGTTGAACGTGAGGTCGCACGGGATGCTCTCTCCGTCCGGAGGGACGGTGTCGGGGATCCCGCACGCTTGAAGCTGCGACTCGAAGACCATGATGGGTACCGGCTTCGCTCTGCCGATGGGCCCCCAGATCGCCGTGGACGTCGAAGGAACCTGGTCGCCGGACCCCGCTCCGATGACCTGCGCGAAGAAGAAGTGAACGGGTGCCTCGTACCGCACCTCCACCGACTTGTTATGGCAGTCAGGCGTGAACGCGACCGACGCGGCCGTGCTCACGTTGTCCTGCGCGAAGCTGTTCGCGGCGTTCAGAGCGGTCGCGTTTCCGCCGGCGCTCCCGCAGAGTCCGCCCTGGTTCCTCGCGAACGACTGCGCGGCAGCGAGCGCGGCGGAGTCAGAGGCCGTCACGACGCGACGCTTCATGGTGACGAGGCCTCCGACATCGGTGACGAGCGCGACCATCCCGAGGATCGCGACGAGCATCAGCCCGACGATCACGATCGTCGCGCCGCGTTCGTCGTTCAGCCGCGCGCGCGACATCATTCGCACCGGAAGACTCCGTCGATGGAGACCGTTTCGTTCAACGGCGGGAGGAGACCCACGTTCACCTTTGCGTGATAGTCGAACGTCACGGTGATGGTGCCTCCCTGCGTGACGACGGCAGGAGCGCTTGAGGCGTCCTGGCACGGCGGATCCTGCGCCGCCGGAGGGGTCGCGCCGCTCTCCGACTTTGCGGTGACCGTGATGTTCGAGATCTGGTCGGAGTAAGGACCCGCGGACGCCGTGACGGCGTTGGTGATGTCCGATCTCGTTCCCTGGACCGCCCCGACGCGAGCTCCTTCGCGTGCGGCACCGTTCAGGACCTCGATCTGGCTGTAGATCCGGCCGTATTCGAGGATCCCGAAGACGATGAGCAGAAGCAGGACGGTGACGATGGCGAACTCAACCGCCGCTGCCCCGTCCTCTCGGTGCCACCGGCGACGATTGAAGGCATCCATGAGGTCATGCATCTCGTTGGTGTTCGGAAAGAGGACCTGGAGCTTGAAACTCGTCGGCCCCTCACTCCTCCGCGGTGCGGGAGAGTGAGCGGCCGACGGGCCGCTCTGTTCAGATCAACAACCCGAAGCCGAGCCGTTCACGCAGTCGTCCACGCTCTTGAAGCCGGTGCTGACGTCCTTACCGAGCGCGCTCACGACGACAACGATCACCGCAGCGATGAGGGCCACGAGGAGGCCGTACTCGACGGCCGAGGCTCCCCGCTCGCTTGCGAAGCGGTCGCGGAAGCTGAAGCGAAGGTTCTGGGCCTTCACGAAGAGAGCTGTAAGCATCCTGTCACCTCCTCCCCCGGAATCCGGCGAGCCGGCCGGAGTTGGCCCTTTCGCACAAGTGACACCGTTCAAGGAAAGTGTCGGCCCGGAGGAGGTGCGTGGATATTCGGAGTTCCCCTGAAGGGACGTACGCACTTCTACGTAACGGCGCGGTCGTTGCTACCCAGGCGCCGGTACCGCATCTACGATAGCCGCGTGAGCGTTGCCGTCAAGGTGCGCGAGGGAGACCCGGGCATCGCTCGGCGGTGGCGAATCTCGATGGCCCAACTGTGGGCGTTCGTCGCGATCGCGCTACCGATCGTCGCCGCGCTTGCCTCCAAGATCTCCGCCGTCGATCTCGCGTACCACATCCGCGCCGGCGAGAGCATGCTCGCGACTCATGTCCTGCCGCGCATGGACACCTACACCTTCACCGTTGCCAGCCATCCGTGGCTCGACCAGCAGTGGGGGGCGCAAGTGCTCTTCGCGACGGCATTCCGCTTCGGCGGCTGGGCCACACTCTCCGTCCTCCGAGCGGCCCTCGTCGGCGTGAGTTTCCTGTTCGTGTATCTCTCTTGCCGGGAGAGAGGTGCCGGCATCAGGCGCTCCGCAGCCCTTACGCTCGCGTCCTTCGGGGTGGCGGTACCGGGCCTGGGTCTGCGGCCCCAACTCTTCGCGATCGCGCTGTTCGCGATCTCGACGTGGCTCGTCGCTCGACGGCATGCTCATCCTCAAGGCCTGTACGCGATCCCCCTCCTCATCGTGATCTGGGTCAATCTCCACGGGAGCTTCTTCCTGCCGCTCGTCCTGCTCGCTCTGGCGTGGCTGGAGGATCGGCGCGAACCAGCGCGTGTGCGTCGGCCCCTCGTCGCTGCGGCTCTCCTCTCCCTGATCGCGACAACGCTGAATCCGTTCGGGCTGCGGGTGTGGGAATACGTCGTGCACATCTCGCGCGACCCGGCGATCACGAGGTTCGTGACCGAGTGGCAACCCCCAACGATCCGAACCTACGGCGGAATCGCGTTCTTCGTGTCCGCCGCAGCGGTCGCCGTCGTGCTCGCCCGCCGTGCCGAGCCCACGCCATGGCCCGCGCTCATCGGCGTCGGCGTGTTCTTCGCGATCGCGCTCGACGCGCAGCGAGGGATCATCTGGTGGGCGATCGCGATACCAGGGATCCTCGCGGCAACCTTTCCATCGGTGGATGAATCGCAGCAAGAACGTGTCCGCAGCGTGCTGAATCTGGCTCTCGCGGCCGCGTTGGTCCTCGCCAGTTTCGTCTTCGCTCCGTGGTGGCCTGCTCGAGACCCAAACGTCGTCACGAGCAGCCTCCTGAGAGACGCGCCACCAGGGATCACTCGCGCGCTGACGGGGATCGCGAGTCCCGGCGAACGGATCTTCAACGCTCAGGCTTGGGGCTCATGGCTCGAATACGCCTTCCCTCGAACGAAGGTGGCGGTCGATTCACGGATCGAGCTGTTTCCGTCCACCGTGTGGCAGACCTACGAAGACGTATCGTTCGGACGTCAAGGCTGGCAGGAAACGCTCGACCGCTGGCAGGTGGATCTCGTCGTCGCGAGCCGTGAGCAGGAGGGCAGGCTCCTGCCGCTCATCGCAGGCGACCCGACCTGGCACGTGGCATACTCCGACGAGGACGGCGCGATCTACGAGCGGTCCGGATCGCCCTCATCCGCTCCGTGACCGTCGCGCCGGCTGACGTGCGTCACTCTCAGTTGTCGCTGCGGATGGTCCTGCTCACCCTCGCCGCAACACTCACGATCGGTCTGCTGATCAAGGCACCCTGCGCGACCGGAAGCTGGGCCGACGGACGACCGGAACACCTCCTTTGCTACTCCGACATCGTTCCGCTCTACGTCGGGGATGGGCTCTCAGCCACGCGGATCCCATATTTCGATGCGCGGAACGAGTACCCGGTCGGACAGGGCGCGTGGATGTACGTGTTCGCGCTCCCGGTGTCGTCCGCCGGGAGTTATTTCCTACTGAACGCCGCCGCGCTCGCAGTGCTCGCGCTCGTCACGACGATGGTGCTGTATCGGCTCGTCGGGAGCCGCGCCTTGTATTTCGCCGCCGCGCCTGCTCTCGCGCTGTACGGGTTCCTGAACTGGGATCTGCTGCCGGTCGCGCTCTCCACGCTCGCGATCGCGGCGTTCCTCTCGCGGCGCGTGGTTCGCTCCGGCGTCTTCCTCGGACTCGCGACGGCCGCCAAGCTCTTTCCGGCTCTGTTCCTCGTACCGTTCGCTGCCGATCTTCGACGCGAGGCCCGCAGCAACGACGAACGACGGCTCGTGGGCTGGACGATCGGCATCGTCGCGGCGATCAATCTCCCGTTCGTGCTGTTTGCGGCCCACGGTTGGAGCTACTTCCTCCGATTCACGAGCGCACGCCCCGTCAACGAGGGAACGGTGTGGTTCGTCGCGTGCCAGCCGTTCGGCAACTGCAACGGCGTGTTGTTCGCGAAGATCCTGCCCATCGCCGCGTTCGTGGCGGGATCGGTCGCGGTTTGGCGCTTGTCGGTGAGGGCGGATCCGCAGAGGTCGCGGTGGGAGCTCGGATTCCCCCTCCTCATCGTTTTCATGATCACGAACAAGGTCTATTCGCCGCAGTACGACCTCTGGCTGCTGCCCTGGTTCGCCCTGGTGTTTCCGTCGCTTCGTCACTACGTCGCCGTTCAAGCGGCGTCTGTCGCGGTTTTCGTGGCGACCTTCTCTCAGGTGGGCTCGATACCCGAGTCGTCGACGCTATCGCTGCGGGTGCTGGAGCTTGCGGTCCTCTCGCGCGCGTTTGCGCTGCTCATCTGCGTCGTGGCCTTCGTGCGCGCGCGAGGCACGGGCGCGCTGGAAGACGACAGAGAGCTGCTTCCGAGCGCGATCTGAGGCGGAGTGCTACTCGGCCGCGCCGACGGAGACGAGTCCGGACCTTGCGGCGCTCCGGATCGCCGCGACGCGGCTGCCGACGCCGAGCTTGCCGTAGATCCGCCCGAGGTGCGTCGTGATCGTTCGCTCCCGGACTCCGAGGCGATTCGCGATCTGGCGCGACGTGAGACCTTCCGCGGCGACCGCGAGGACCTGGAGCTCGCGAGCGGTGAGCACCGGCTCGAGATCGCGCCGACGCTCGATGTCGTTCGCGATGTCGGGGATCAGCGTGGCCGGCGCTCCGGCGAGCACCATCTCCCCCGTCGCCGCCTCGCGCAGCGCCTGTAGGAACGACAGCGGCTCGGCGTTCTTGTCGACGAACCCGTCCGCGCCGACGAAGAGCGCGCGCGACACCGAAACGGTCTCCGCGTTCGCGCCGCATCCGAGGATGCAAAGCGTCGGATACCGCTCGCGGAGGGTGCGGATCAACCAGTACGCGTCGTGCTCCCCCTCGAGTCCGAGGCCGACGAGCGCGATCATCCGGCGCCGCGGATACGCCGCGACGGCCTCGATGCCCTGCTCGGCGGTCGACGCCTGGGAGACCACCGCCATGTCGCGTTGGTCGTCGATGAGCAATGCGATGCCGGCCCGCACGACGTGGAGCGGGTCGATCACGACGACGTTGAGACGCTTCGTGATCTCGACGGGGCGCGAGGAGGTTGACATTCTGGGCATCGTTCGGTCTCCCGAGCGTACGGGAGCGCCCTTGCCGGAGCCACGACCCGAGGTGCTCATCTTGCGCATCCTCCACGTATCCGTCGGGGCCCCCGATCACCCTAGGTCGATGAGGCCCAGCGCAACCGCTCGCGAAAGCGCCTGAACCCTCGTACGCGCCCCGAGCTTGCGATAGAGCTTCGCGATATGTGTCTCGACCGTCTTCGGCGAAAGGTTGAGCCGCGAAGCGACCTGCCTGGTGGAGAGCCCCTCGCTGATGAGCCCGAGCACCTCGAGCTCCCTGGGCGTGATCGAGGCCGCGACGTCGGAATACTCGCGCGCCTGCCGCGCGACGCGGCCGAGTTGACGGAGCGCGGCCCGTTCCTGTTCGGGGTCGTAGCCGCTCTCACCGTGTGCGAGCGCGGCCAGCGCGGCGGCAAGTCGCTCGGGCCCCGCGACACGCTCCACGAGACCCGCGAGCCCGGCCCGGATGCACTCGAGGACGGTGCGGTCATCGAGGACGTCGGCGATGCCCAGGATCCGCGTGTCGGGAGCGTCCTCGAGCAGCCTCCGGGCGAGCTCCAGTCCGTCTCCGCCGGAGATCGCAAGATCGAGCGCGACGACGTCCGGGAGCCGGACCGGATGGCGCTCCCACCAGGCGACGGCGCCTCCCGCGTCGGAGAACTCCGCTGCGACCTGCAACTCCGAAGAGCGCTCGCACTCGGCTCGGATCAGGTCCCGGTAGGCCTCATGCCCGTCGGCGATCAGGACCGTCGCGGGCGCGAGCCGCGAGGTCGACCCCTCCGCTCCGGGCATGGATCGAGGCTACCCCGAGCCTGGGGCCGAAGCGCTCGTTTCCTCCCGGGAGCTGATCCCCGCATCTGAGGGA
>JBJMLN010000082.1:0-57425 GCA_045805285.1 Actinomycetota bacterium
CGCGACGACCGCGGCGTGGGAGTTCGTCCCTCCGGCGCTCGTCAGGATGCCCTCCGAGGCGATCATGCCGTGGTAGTCGTCCGGCGTCGTCTCCCGGCGGACGAGGATCACCCGCTCTCCGCGGTCGGCCCACTCCTTGGCGTCGTCGGCGGTGAAGACCACCTTGCCGCTCGCCGCTCCCGGAGAGGCGTTCAGGCCGCTCGCGATCGGCTCCGCCGTCGCTCGGGAGGAGATGACGCGCTTGAACAGCTCCTCGAGCCGGTTCGCGTCGACGCGCAGGAGCGCCTCGTCGAGCGAGATCAGGTCCTCGGAGACCATGTCGGCGGCCATCACCCACTCCGCGAACGCCGTGCGCTTGCCGATGCGGGTCTGGAGGATCCAGAGCTTCCCCTTCTCGATCGTGAACTCGATGTCGCACATGTCCCGGTAGTGGCTCTCAAGCGTCGACATCACGTTCATCAGGCCGCGGTACGACGTCGGATCGAGCTCCTCGAGCTGCGCGAGCGGAAGGGTGTTCCGGATGCCGGCGACGACGTCCTCTCCCTGCGCGTTCGGAAGGTAGTCGCCGTAGGGCTTGCGCTCCCCCGTCGACGGGTCGCGCGTGAACGCGACACCGGTGCCGGAGTCCATCCGGCGGTTGCCGAACACCATCGCGACGACGTTCACCGCGGTCCCCAGGTCGTCGGAGATCTTGTTCTGTCGGCGGTAGTCGATCGCGCGGCGGCCGTTCCACGAACGGAAGACGGCCTCGATCGCAAGCTTCATCTGCTCGCGCGGGTCCTTCGGGAACTCCGAGCCGGTGTGCTCGCGGTAGATCTCCAGGAATCGGGAGTGGAGCTCCTTGAGGTCGTCGGCGTCGAGGTCGGTGTCCTGCGCGTTCTCGCCCTTGCGGTGCTTCGCCTCGTCGAGCGCGTCCTCGAAGGCGTCGCCGGGCACGTCCATCACGATCTTGCCGAACATCTGGACGAAGCGGCGGTAGGCGTCCCAAGCGAAACGCCAGTCGTTGTCGGACTGCTTCGCGAGCCCCTGCACCGACTCGTCGTTGAGCCCGAGGTTGAGGACGGTGTCCATCATGCCCGGCATGGAGAACTTCGCGCCGCTCCGGACCGAGACGAGCAACGGGTCGTCGGTGTCTCCGAGGCGCTTGCCCATCGTCTCCTCGAGGTCGCGGAGGTGCTCCTCCGTCTCGTCCATGAAGCCGGACGGGAAGTCGCCGTTGTCGAGATACGCGAGGCACGCGTCCGTCGTCGCGGTGAAGCCGGGCGGGACCGGGAGGCCCATGTTCGTCATCTCGGCGAGGTTCGCGCCCTTGCCTCCGAGGAGGTCCTTCATGTCCTTGTTGCCCTCGGAGAAGTCGTAGACGTACTTGGTCATCGTGCCTCCGGGAACGAATCGGGGGCGGAGCCGAAAGGCCAGTCTAGGACGAGGGACGGCGGATGCGCGTGCGGAGGATGTCGCGCAGGCTGACGATGCCGAGCACCGTACGGCCCTGCACGACGGGCAGGTGCCGGAAGCCCTGGGCGAGCATCATGTCCGCGGCGTCTTCGGTGTCGGTCTCCGGCGGAACGGTGACGGGATCGCGCGTCATCCACTCCTTCACCGGCGAGGAGGACATGTCGGCTCCGGCGGCGGCCGCGCGGAGGATGTCGCGCTCGGTGAAGATCCCGTCGAGCCACCCCTCGCCCATCACGAGCGCCGAGCCGTGCTGGTCCTTGAGGAGCGTCCGCGCGACCTCGGCGATCTTGGTGTCGCCCGAGACGGAGAAGACCTCCTTCGTCATGATCTCCTGAAGGGAGGCCACGTCAGCCGCTCCCTCCGACGTCGTGATGCGGCGACTCGTCGTGCGGCGTCGCGGCATCGGCCAGCTCCTCGTCGAGGAGACGCCAGAGCGCTCCGGCCCACTTCCCGACGTGAGGCCAGCGCTGCCAGAACAGCTGGAGCGTTGCCTCGTCGAGGCCCTTCGCCGCTTCCTCCGCGGTGCTCGCGTCGGCGACGTGCTCGAACTCCGTGAACGCTTTCAGCAGCCGCTCGGAGATGTCCTCTGCCATCGGATCGAGACTCCCTCCTCGGAAGGGCAGAAGTGTAGTCGCGGCAGGTGACGCGGGCGGGAACGTGCGCGGGGTTCTCAGACCCGCTGCGGCGCCTCTTCCCACGCCGGAGTCGAAGCGAGCTCTTTCAGGACCGAGTACCAGCCGGGCTCATACGCGGCGTCGTCGCTCTCCTCCTCGTCGACGAGGTCTCGGATATCCACCCGCAGATCCATCGCAGCCTCCCCCTCTCGCAGGCTCCGAACCGGGCAGTCGAAGCTCTCTTGGCTGTTATCGGCCGCGGAGGATCGATTCCTTGAATCCGGGGGAGGAAAGAACTACCCGGAGGAACTGGACACCACCGAGCTCAGCTTCGCGAGCGTGCCCGCGTCGGAGGCGAACAGCACCCGCACCGCGTCTCTCGCGGGCTGTTCCACGCAGGCCGACTGGCCCGGCCCCGCCGCGAGCCACGTCCGCATCCCGGCGGCGAACTCCGAGGCGTCCCTTTGCGTGTCCCAGACCGTGGAGAGCACCGCCGCCGTGTGCGTGCCGTCGGTCCACGAACGCTCGATGCCGCCGTCCCAGCCGGCCGCCTCCCGTGCGGCGTCGGACCCGTCCTGCCGCAGACTCAAGAGGTCGGAGAGCCACTCCTCGCCGATCTGCTCGGCGTCCAGGTCGTCCCAGCCGTGGCCGAGCCTGGGTCCGAGATCCGGCACGTTCACGGCCTGCGGCTGATCGTTCGGATACCGGTCCGGATGGATGATCTGCTCCGTCGACGTCGGAAGGTGCTGGATCGCGTGGTTCACCGCGGCCGTCCCTCCGCGCTCGTCGAGCGCGGTCATGAAGGCGAGCCCGGCGACGTAGGGAAACACCTCTTGAGAGACGAGGAACGGCGGCACGCCCGCGATCGACGGTGCCGGCTGGTTCACCAGACCGCCGATGTCGGTGAGGCTCAGGTACCGCCGGGCGACCTGGAAAGCGAAGAACTGCGCGTTCCCCTCGATCGTCGACAGGGCCGCCTCTCGGGCGTCGTCGTGACAGGTGTTCTCGACGGCATCGACGCGCGTGAGATCGAAGTGCTGGTCGTCGATCGCGTGCGTCAGCTCGTGCGCGAGGGTGATCGTCTGGAGCGGCGAGGGCTCGCCGGTCGTCCCCTCGTAGACGAGGTCTCCGGAGCGCGGCTGGTAGAACCCGATCA
Organism: Actinomycetota bacterium; assembly: GCA_045805285.1. Taxonomy (GTDB): domain Bacteria; phylum Actinomycetota; class UBA4738; order UBA4738; family JBJMLN01; genus JBJMLN01. The sequence continues at coordinate 3,226 of JBJMLN010000082.1, forward strand.
CCTGTCCGCTCAAGAACGTGAGGAGCGCCGTCCGCAGGTCGGTGCCCTGTGGGATCGCCCCGATCGTCTGCCACGCCTGCGACGTCCGCTCCAGGTACGCCCGCGGAAGGGCATGCTTCGAGGAGTCGCGGACGCGCTCGGCCATCTGCTGCTGGGTGACCGCCTCCACGGGGACCGGGTGCTCGAACTTCAGGCCCCGCACCGACTCCACCTCATGCTCGATCTTCGCGACCGCGGGCGGCGTTCCGCCCTCCTGTTGCTGCGTGGGCGGCGGGTTCGAGGTATGCGACGGCGGGCACAGCTTCTTCAGCGCGGCTTCCGCGGAGGACGGACCCGACGCCGGCGTCGGACGCGGCTCCGGCGACGAAGGCGGCGGCGCGCTCGCTTCCCCCGCCGGACCGATCGGCAAGGTCACGTTTCCCGTGCAGGCGACCGCGAGCAGGGCGAACGCGAGGATGAACGCGGCGCCTCGGAAAAGGGTGACACGGCGGGTCCCGGGAACCATCACCGACGCGGAAAGAGCACGCTCGCCGCGGCCGCCACGATCGCCGCGACGGAGCACACGATCGACGTCCAGAGCAACGTGAACGAGTCCAGGAACCCTCGGGCTCCGATCACGAGGACCGCACCGGCGACGAGCAGGAGGACGAACGCGATCGCGTACGCGACGAGGCTCCCTCGCGTCACGGGAAGCGCTCCGAGAGATGCTCCACGAGGCCGTCGATCGGCAGGCGGTCCTGCCGCATGGAGTCTCGCTCACGCACGGTCGCCTGCCGGTCCTCGAGCGAGTCGAAGTCGACGGTGACGCAGAACGGCGTCCCCACCTCGTCCTGGCGCCGGTAGCGGCGGCCGATCGATCCGGCGTCGTCGTAGTCGGAGACGAACCGCGCCTTGACGAGGTCGAAGACGCGCCGGGCCTCCGGCACCAACATCTCCTTCCGCGATAGAGGGAGCACCGCGACCTTCACCGGCGCCAGATCGGGATGGAGCTTCAGCATCGTGCGCTTCTCCGTGTCGCCCGAGGCAGTCGGAGCCTCCTCCACGCGATAGGCATCGATCAGCAGCGCGAGCATCAGCCGGTCCAGTCCGATCGCGGTCTCCACGACGAAGGGGAAGAAGCGCTCCTCCGTATCCGGATCGAAGTACGTCAGGTCCTCGCCGCTCGCCTCCGCGTGCTGCCTGAGGTCGAAGTCGGTTCGGTTGTGGATTCCCTCGAGCTCCGACCAGCCGAACGGGAACTCGTATTCGATGTCGGTCGCGCTTCGCGCGTAGTGCGCGAGCTCGTCGGGCTCGTGTTGGCGGAGCCGGAGCTTCTCCTTCGTGAGGCCGAGGTCGAGGACCCACTCCATCCGTTCGGAGATCCACCGCTGGAACCATTCGTCGTCGGTTCCGGGCCGCACGAAGAACTCCATCTCCATCTGCTCGAACTCCCGCGTGCGGAAGATGAAGTTGCCGGGAGTGATCTCGTTGCGGAACGACTTGCGCGCCTGAGCGATGCCGAAGGGGAGCTTCTTCCGGCTCGTCTGCTGGACGATCGGGAAGTCGACGAACTGGCCCTGCGCCGTCTCCGGAGGGAGATAGACGACGCTCGCGTCGTCCTCCACGGGGCCCATGTGCGTCTTGAACATGAGGTTGAACTGGCGCGGCTCGCTGAAGTCGGTGTGGCCGCAGTTCGGGCAGACGCGTTCCTCGAGCTGGTCCTCCCGGTAGCGGTGGTGGCAGTTGAGGCACTCGATCAGCGGATCGGAGAAACCCGCGACGTGCCCGCTCGCCTCCCACACCTTCGGCGACATCAGGAGGGCGGCCTCGAGCCCGACGACGTCGTCGCGCAGATGCACCATCGAACGCCACCACGCGTTGCGGATGTTGCGTCGGATCTCGACGCCGAGCGGCCCGTAGTCCCAGGAGGAACGGAGGCCTCCGTAGATCTCGCTCGAGGGAAAGGCGATACCGCGGCGCTTGCAGAGCGAGATGACGGCGTCCATGACGTCGGTCACGGGTGGGTCCTCCTTCCCGGCCGCTGGAGACGACCGCTGGCGTGGGTCCGAGTCTACCGGCGGTATCGCCCGTGGCCCGGCGGGAGCGTGCTCAGGTGGCGGCTCTCGCGCGCCGATATCTCCTTCGGAGATGGAGAGCTGCGCGACCTGCGGGGCCACCCTCTCGGAGGATGCCGAGTGGTGCGGCCAGTGCTTCGCTCCCGTCCGGCGGGCCGCCGGCGGACGGGTGATCGGCGCGCCCGCGGCCTTCGCGGCGACTGCCGGAGCGCCCGGCACGGCTCCGGGCGGAGCGCCTTGGATGCGCACCATCAACGCGGCGCCCTCCAAGCCCGACACGACACCGGAGTACTCGCGGTGGAAGGCCGGCCCGACGTCGATGGGCGCGGTCGGCCGGTCGCTCGTCTCGGTGCTGATCGTGCTCGGCCTGCTGATCGGCTATCCCATGCTCAGAGGCTTCATGGTGGCGTTCATCGGTTTCGACGTTCCGGGAGTGGGCTTCATGGCGATGTACGCGGCGCTCGCGATCCCGGCCGGATCGATCCTGCTCGTCCGCGTGTGGAAGGCGCAGCGGATCAACTGACCCGCGCGCTCAGTCCTCTTCGTCGACCTTTCCGAACCGTCGCGAGCGCTTCTGGAAGTCCCGGATCGCCTCGTAGAGGTGCTCCCTGTTGAAGTCCGGCCAGAGCACCGGCGTGAACCAGAGCTCCGTGTACGCCGCTTGCCACAACAGGAAGTTGGAGATGCGCTGCTCCCCGCTCGTGCGGATCATCAGGTCCGGGTCCGGCATCTCCGGGTCATAGAGACGAGCGCGGATCGACTCCGGCGTCAGCCGCTCCCCCCGGAGCCGGCCGGCGTCGTGGTCCTCCAACAACCGGTGCACCGCGTCCGCGATCTCGATCCGCCCGCCGTAGTTGAACGCGATCGTAAGCGTCATCCCGTCGTTGTCCTTGGTGAGCTCACTGGACCGGTCCATCTCCCGCATCACCGAACGCGGGACGCGCCAATCGCGGCGTCCGAGGAAACGCACGCGGACGTTCATGTCGTTGAGCTCGTCGCGGCGGCGGCTGAGGAGCCCGCGGTTGAACTCCATCAGGAACTTGACCTCGGCCTTCGGGCGGCGCCAGTTCTCCGTGGAGAACGCGAACATCGTCAGCCAGCCCAGGCCGACCTCCACGCCGCCCTTCACGGTGTCGAACATCGCCTGCTCGCCGGCGGCGTGGCCCTCCGTGCGCTGGAGACCGCGCTGCTTCGCCCATCGGCCGTTGCCGTCCATGACGATCGCGACGTGGTTCGGGACGCGATCGCGGTCGAGATCGGAGAGGTAGCTGCTCACGGGACCAGGCTTCCGCTCAAGCCCCGCGCGAGCATCGGCAGGGAGCGCATCCGCCGCTCCAGGTGGTACTCCGCGAAGCCGTACAGCAACGCGCGAGCTTCCTTGCGGACGACGACCTCGATGGGAGGCCCGTCGCCGACCGACGTGAGGTCCTCGGAAGCGATCCCGGCGAGGTAGCCGAGCGCCCGTGGAGACGCGGGGCCGGCGTCGATCTCCGCGCAACCGGTGCACAGCGCCCCGCCCTGGCCGCTGGAGAACAGCTCGGGATTCGTCCGCCCGCAGACCGCGCAGGCGCTGAGCGACGGATGGAATCCCGAGAGCGACAGCAGCTTCAACAGGAAAGACTCCGCGACGATCGTCGGCTCCTCCGGCCGCCCCGACAACGCCCGGAGGCCGGAGAGCAACAGCAGGAACAGTCGGACGTTGCGCTCGTGCTCCTCTGCGACCTTGTCGGCCGCTTCGAGCATCGTCTCCCCTGCGGCGAACAGCCCGAGGTCCTCCCTGAGCGGCCGGTGGGCGGAGATGATGTCGGCCTGCGTGACCGTATCGAGCGCTCCCCTTCCCCGGTACACGAGCAGGGAAACGTGCGTGAACGGCTCGAGACGACCGCCGAAGCGGCTGGTGGTCTTGCGGATGCCCTTCGCGACCGCCCGCACCTTTCCGGAGCCCTGGGTCAGGACGGTGACGATCTTGTCGGCCTCGCCGAGCTTCATCGAACGCAGGACGACGCCCTGTTCCTTGTAGAGAGGCATCGGTTGAGAATCGTAGCGCCGGTGTCCGACCCGGATCGTGAGGGGATGTGGCGAATCCGTGTTTTCGCCCGGAAACTCTCCTACTCGGCGGAGGCCTCCGCGGCAACGGGTTCGTCGGCCGGCTCCCGCCGGATCAGGACCTGTGCGATCCGCCTGCGCTGCACCCGCTCCGCCACGAAGGTCAGGTTCTGGTAACGGACCTCCTCCCCCTGGACGGGGATCTTTCCGAGGAGGCCGAGCATCAGGCCGGCAACCGTGTCCCACTCCTCGTCGGGGAGCTCGACGTCGAGGAGCTCGTTGATCTCCGAGATGGGGACGCTGCCGTTGACGCGGAACTCGTGGTCGTTCACCCGCTCGACGTGGAGCTGGTCGCGGTCGTACTCGTCGGTGATCTCGCCGACGAGCTCCTCGAGGAGGTCCTCCAGCGTTACGAGACCGGAGACCGACCCGTACTCGTCGGTGACGAGCGCGATGTGGAACTTCTCCTGCTGCATCTCGCGCAGGAGCTCCGCCACCTTCTTCTGTTCCGGCACGAAGTGCGCCCTGCGAACGACGTCGGGCAGCGGAACGTCGGTCTTGCCCTGGTAGACGATGCGCAGCACGTCCTTCGCGTGAACGACACCGACGATGTTGTCGAGGTCGTCGCGGTAGACCGGCAGGCGGGAGTAGCCATGACGGAGCATCAGCTCCTGCACGTCGCGAAGCGTCTTCCTCGCCTCGATCGCCACGACGTCGGGCCGCGGCACCATGACCTCCCGGGCGATCGTGTCGCCGAACTCGAAGATCGAGTGGATCAGCTGGTTCTCTTCCTTTTCGATCTGCTGCTCGTCGGAGGCGACGTCCGCGAGCGCGCGGAGCTCCTGCTCGGTGATGTACGGGCCCTGCGGGAGGCCCTTGCCGGGCATGATCACGTTCGCGACCTTGAGCAGCGCCTTCGCGGGAGGGCCGAGGGCTCGTCCGACCGCGTAGATCAGCGGCGCGAGGCGGAGCGCGACCCGGTCGGTCTGCTGGATCGCGTAGGTCTTCGGCGTGACCTCCGCGAAGACGAACAGGAGCAGCGTCATAACGATCGTCGCGACGATCTCTCCGGCGCCGTGGAGAAGGCGCACCGCGAGGGAGGTCGCGATGGTCGTGCCGCCGATCTGGGCGAGCAGCGTCAGCAGCAAGACGACGTTCAGGTAGGGCGCCGGGTTCTCGGCGATCTTGAGGAGCGATGCGGCGCCGCGGCGGCCCTCCTCCTGGAGGCGGTAGGCACGGACCCGGTTCATCCGCGTGACCGCGGTCTCCGACGCCGCCATCAGCGCGACGAACGCGATCAGCAGGAGGATGACGACGACCTGGAGCCAGTCTCCCGTCGTCACGGAACGTTCATCCCGGTGTAGCGCTCCTGGAGCGCCCACATCGCGGCTCGATCCTCGGTCTCCTCGTGGTCGTGCCCGAGGAGATGCAGGATGCCGTGCACGAGCAACAACCGGAGCTCCGCTTCCACGTCCGGATTGTTCCGGGCGGCCACGGCCGGTGCAATGACCACGTCGCCCAGGATCTCCACGCCCTCGTCCTCGTCTGCGAGCGGGAACGACAGGACGTCGGTCGGCCCCTCCTCGCCCATGTATCGCAGGTGAAGGTCCGCGATCTCCTCCTCCTCCACGAAGCTGAGGGAAAGCTCAGCGCTCGCCTTTCGCTCGGCGAGCAACGTGCTCACCGCCAGCTCGCGCAGACCGGCCTCGTCGATCGGACGCGTCTGCCGGTCCGAGATGAGGACGCTCGGTTTGCCGTCGTCGCCGGCGCTCATGGCCGAGACATCACGTCTGCGCCCGCTGCTCCCCGAAGACGCGGTACGCCTCGACGATGTCCTGCACGATCTTGTGACGAACGACGTCGCGTGCGCCGAGGTGGACGAACTCGATCCCGTCGATGCCGGAGAGGATGTCCTCCACGACGAGGAGGCCGGAGCGCTGACCGGCCGGGAGATCGATCTGCGTGGAGTCGCCGTTGATCACCGCCCTGGAGCCGAACCCGAGCCGCGTCAGGAACATCTTCATCTGCTCCGGAGAGGTGTTCTGCGCCTCGTCCAGGATGATGAACGCGTCGTTCAGCGTCCGCCCGCGCATGTAGGCGAGCGGGGCGACCTCGATCGTTCCGTGGTCCATCAGCGCGGGGAGCCTGTCTGTCCCGATCATCTCGAAGAGGGCGTCGTAGAGCGGCTTCATGTACGGGTCGATCTTCTCGTAGAGCGTCCCCGGCAGATATCCGAGACGCTCTCCGGCTTCAACGGCGGGCCGGGTGAGGATCAGCCGCGAAACGTCGCGCGCCTCGAGCGCCTTCACCGCCGTAGCGACGGCGAGATAGGTCTTTCCCGTTCCCGCGGGGCCGACCGAGAACGTGATCGTCGACCGCCGGATCGCGTCGACGTAGCGCTTCTGCCCCACGGTCTTGGGAGCGATCGAGCGGCCCTTTCCGCTCAGGAGCACGTCGCCGAGGACCTCGGTCGGACGCGCTTCGTTGCCGCGAACGATGTCGATCGTATGTCCCACCTTCGCCGGCGTGAGCTCGTGGCCGCGCTCGATGAGTTGCAACAGCTCCCGGAAGAGCATGTCGACGCTCGTCGCGTCCCGCCCGCCGATCGTGATCTCGTTGCCGCGGACGAGGATGTCCGCGTCGAAGGCGGCCTCCACGAGCTTGAGGAGCTCGTCGTGCTGTCCGATCAGCGCGACCATCTGGTCGGCCGGGACGAGGATCTTCACTTGGGTCGGAGCGTTCGCCAAGCGGGCCTTCTCGGGGTTTCCCCCGCCTTTCGTCAGAGAAGGGCCGCGTCGGATCGCGGCCCCGATACGTAGGAGATTCTACCGGGGACGGCGACGACGACCGCCGTGGAGCGCATCAGGCGGGGTTCCATCCCATCTGACGGCCCCCCAGGAGATGGAAATGCAGATGTGGGACCGACTGCCCCGCGTCGGGGCCGACGTTCGTGATCAGTCTCCAGCCCGAGCGGTCGATCCCCTCCGCGTTCGCGAGATGGCTCGCCGCGCGCATCAACTCGGCGAGGACGGCCGCGTGGTGCTCTCCGATCTCCGCCACCGACGCGAGATGCTCCTTCGGGATCAGCAGGATGTGCGTCGGCGCCTTCGGCTGGATGTCGCGAAAGGCGAGGACCTCGTCGGACTCGTGCACGATGTCGGCCGGGATCTCCCGAGCGACGATCTTGCAGAACAGACAGTCGGGATCGACGGCGCCCATGACGGCGGAATCTAGCGCATGCCCGCGGGCGGCGGGAGCGTTCCCGGATGGCGCAGACCGCTCCGAACCTCGGCGCGGATCTCCTCGAGTTGTTCCAGGAGCTTCTTCTCCTCGCGGCTCGGTTTCCGCGGCGTCTCCACCTGGACGGTGAGGAACAGGTCCCCGCGTCCACGCCGGCCGAGGTTCGGCACGCCCTTGCCTTTCAGCCGGACGACGTCGCCTGACTGCGCACCGGCGTCGAGCTTGACGCGCTCGGGTCCGTCGAGCGTCTCCACCTCGAAGTCGGCACCGAGCGCCGCTCGGGCCATCGGAACGTCGAGGACGGCGAACAGATCCTGTCCGCGCCGGTCGAACACCGCGTGCGGCCGGACGCGAAACGTGACGTAGAGGTCGCCGGGCGTTCCGCCGCTGCGGCCGGCGTTCCCGGCACCGGACATCCGCATCTCGAGCCCGTCGGAAACGCCTGCGGGGATCTCCACCGGCACGCTGCGTGCACCCGGCACGCGGCCCGCGCCTCCGCAGGTCTCGCACGGATCGGTGATCTCCTGGCCGGTTGCCTCGCACGTCGCGCACGGCCGGGCCGTCATGACGGTTCCGAAGATGCTGCGGCGCATGTCCTGCACCTCTCCCGCCCCGTTGCACACGTGGCAGGTCGTCGGCATCGTGCCGGGACGCGATCCGTTGCCGCCGCACGTCGCGCAGACCTCGAGGACCTCGACGGAGAGTTCGCGCTCCACGCCGAAGACCGCTTCCTCGAACGCGAGGGAGACGGTGCTGAAGACGTCCTCTCCGCGCTCGGTTCGCGTCCGTCGCCGCGGCCGCCTACGGGTCCCGAAGCCGCCGCTCCCACCGCCGAAGAAGACGTCGAAGATCTCGGAGACGTCGCCGAACGGGAACTGCTCCGGCCCGCCGCGGCTGCCGTACAGGTCGTACTGCTGGCGCTTCGCGGGATCGCCGAGGATCTCGTAGGCGCCGGAGATCTCCTTGAACCGCGCCTCCGCCTCCGGCGCGGCGCTCACGTCGGGATGGTGCTCGCGTGCGAGCCGCCGGTACGCCTTGCGGATCTCGTCCTCGGTCGCGTCGCGAGAGACACCGATGATCTCGTAAAGGTCTCTGGAAACGGCCACGTCAGATCCCCAGCGCCGTCGCGAGTTCCGACACGCGCTTGGCGACGGCCTGGACCGCCGTCATCACGCTCAGGTAGTCCATCCGCGTCGGCCCGACGACGCCGATCGTGCCGAGGGAGTTCTCTCCGGAGCGGTACGGAGCGGCGACGATCGCCGCCTCCCACTGCTGGGTCGCGGGATCCTCCGCGCCGATCGTGACGGAGAGCTCCGCGGGCGAGACCTCGCGCAGCAGCCGAAGCATCTCCGACTCCCGCTCGAGCGCCTCGAAGAGCCGCCGCACGGTCTCCCGGCGCCACTGCGCCGCCTCTCCGGCGAGGTTCGCGACGCCGCCGACGAGGACGTGATCGCTCCGCGTCGCCTGCTGCATCTGCGCGAGCGTCACCGCCACCGCCGCGAGGAGGTCGCGCTCGCTCCCGTGCGCCTCCCGCGCCATCTGCCGCGCGCGAACGGTCGCGTCCGCGACCCCCGTCCCGGAGAACGTCTCGCTGAGGCGACGGCTGACCGCGGCGACCTCCTGCTCCCTCATCCCCTCCGGACGGTCGACGACCTGCTTGTCGACGCGGCCGAGCTCCCCGACGACGAGGACGAGGAGTGCCGAGCCGAGCTCGATCAGCTCCACGCGCAGGACCCGTTCGTCCGCCGCGGTCGGCGCCACCGCGAGTCCGGCGTACTGCGTCAGTCGCGAGAGGAGCTGCGTCGTGCCCTTGAGGATCTCCTCCATGTCGAGCATCGCCTCGGCGTAGAACTCCGAGATCGCGCGGCGCTGCGTGTCCCGGAGCTTGCCGCCCGTCGGGAGGCTGTCGACGTAGTAGCGGTAGCCGAGGTCGGTGGGGATCCGGCCCGCGGAGGTGTGCGGGTGGCTGAGATAGCCGAGCTCCTCGAGGGCGGCCATCTCGTTCCGGATCGTGGCCGAGGAGACCCCGAGCGCGGCGCGCTCGGCGATCGTCTCCGAGCCGACGGGCTCTCCCGTGCGGACGTACTCCTCCACGAGCACGCGGAGGACCGCCGCCTTGCGGTGTCCCAGATCGGCCTCGCCCATGAACCCATGATACGTAGCACTCCTGACCGAGAGTGCTAACGGGCCTGCCGCGTCAGCGGTCTCTGAAGGAGACCGGCTGCACCCCCTGCCGCTCCAGGCGAACCAGGAGGTCGAGGGCCCAGGGGTGCTCCTCCAGGGTCAGCTCCTTCGGGTTGGCGATCTCGAAGCGGACGTCGTTGCCCTCCCGCGCGGACGAGAAGCCGGCGTGGTACGAACGCAGCAACGTGGAGGCCGCCGCCGCGTCCTCCGCGTCCACGGTGAGCGACATCGCCGTCCAATCCGGAAGGATCGACGCTGCCCGCATCGCCGCGGCCTCTACTCCGGCACGCTCCTTGGAGCCCGCCGCCGGCGGATGCTCGACCCTCGACGCGTAGCCGAACCACTCGGCCTCGGCGCGCTTCGGGTCGGGACCGAGGATCGCGTTGTGCAGGACCCTCTCCATTCCCTCGGTGATCCCTTCGTACGCAGGGTCGGCGCCGAACACGATCACGCGACCGCGGCCGACCGCCTCGTCCGCCACTGCTGTTGTTCCGTAGATGTTCTCCTCGTACCGCGAGAAACCGGAGACGAAGAAGTCGCCGCTCTTGCGCGCCGGGTAGCGGATGGGGGCGTACTTCCCCTGCGTTCGCATGACGAAGTCGTCGTCGAAGAGGACCCAGACGAATGGACCGACGTTCTGCGCAAGCGGGCTCCGCTCGTCGACCGCGGCGCGGACGAGGCTCCCGGGGATGTCGACCTTCACGCGACTCAGGAGCACGGTGGAGAGGCCGAGCTCCGCGGCGAGTCGCGTTCCGCCGCCTCGGTATCCGACGTAGCGGCCGCCGTCGTTCACGAACCGGCGGATCTCCCGCTTGCCGGCGTCTCCGAGTCGCTTGACCGCCGGCCTGGAACCGCCTCCGGGAACGACGAGCACGTCGAGATCCCGGAGCTTTCCGTGGGCGATGTTTTCCGCCGAGAGCTCCGTATACGGCAGGCTCCATTGTGTGTCGAAGAGCCATTCGGTCGAGCCGACCGATTCGTCGGCGAACGAACCGTTCGACATCCGATACACGCCGACGCGCGGCGCATCCGGCAGGGTCAACCCGTGATCGGGGACCGGAAAGAGAAGGTGGGCGTGTGGCTGCAGCCGTTCACCGGAGGATCCTCCGGCGAGGTTCATCAGCAGCGGGTTGCTCCATCCGGAGAGGCCGAACGTGAACACGGTCGGCATGTAGGTGTCCTCGTTCAAGAGCATCTGGATCCAGTGCTTCTGCGCCTGCGCCATCGGGATCCAGTAGGTGCCTGCGGGGAGCGACGTCCGGCGAGGGGGCCGCCCGTAGGGCCGGTAGTCCGGAACCGTGAGATCCGATGTGAGCTGGTAGACCCGCACGTCCATCCGTTGCAGCCGACGAAGCAGCCGATGCAGCTCCCAACCCTTGTTCCGGTTCGGCTCGATGAAGTAATGACGGACCTCCCGGTCCGGGACCTGCTCCTGCACGGGCTTGTGCGGGTGGAAGATCCGCCGGTTCGGCTCGAGCTTGCCGGCGCGCCCTTCCTCCACTGCAGTGACGTACGCGGCGTGCTGGCCGCGGAGGATCTCCGCCTTGGTGAGCGCAGCGCGATGCGCGGCCACGATGTCCACCGTGTAATGCCTCGCGAAGCGCTGATTGAGTGGGCGGTCCTGGAAACACTCGATCGTCATCCCCGCCGCCTGGAACCCGTTGGTGGAGACCGTGTCGTTGTACTCGGGCGAGAAGAAGTCGTAGACCTTGCCGTGGAAGAACGCGAAGTTCTCGCGCTTGTACGCGTTGGAGAACGCCTGGCCGAAGACGTCGTTGATCCAATGCGTCGTCTGCGACGTGACCTCGTGGTACCAGGGATCGTTGTTCGGCGGGAAGAACGAGGAGTAGTAGCCGAACTCGTGGCTGTCGAGGAGCGCGATCGGCGGATAACGGCGCATCAGCTCGACCTTGCCGTCGGTCTCCGGCTGCGTCCGCGCGAACATGTCGCGGTTGAGATCGAAGCCGTACGCGTTTCGCCGCGTGTCGGCCTCCCGACCGTCGGGGTTCTGGACCGGGATGATCAGCACGATCGCGTTGGAAACGATCTCCTCGACCACGCAGTCGTCGCGGTCCGCGAGCTCGTAGAGCATCTGGAGGTCCGCGTCGGAGCCGCTCTCCTCTCCGCCGTGGATGTTGGCGATGAGCCAGACGATGCCGGGCGTCGTCTCGGCGAGCTTCGCCGCTTCAGGGGCGGACGTTCGCGGATCGCGGATCCGCGCGGTCGCGGTCCGGATTCCCGCCAGGCCCGCCTCGGTGACGTTCTCCGGCGTCCCGACGATCGCGTACTGCAGCGGCCTCCCGCGGACCGAACGGCCGTAGCGGCCCGTCACGACGCGGTTCGTGGAGCGGGCGATCGCCTGCACGAGCTTCCGCGACTCCGCGGCCGTCACCTCTCGGTCGACGCCGAGATCGAAGCCCAGGACGTCCTTGGGTGACGGCACGTCCCCGCGGAAGTGCTTCGGGGTGGAAAGCGGATCGCATCCGTTCGCGGCGAACGCCGGACGCGGCCACGGAAGGGTCGTCGCCGCTGCGGCTCCGATCGAGCCTCCCAGGAATACGCGTCGGCTGATGCGGCTGCGGGCGTCGTCGGCCATCGGTCCCCCCTCGAAGACGTACGGACCGCGTCTGCGTACCACGGCCGCCAGGCGCGCGGCAATGGTCCGTCCAGCTAGTCTGGCCTGGACTAGCTCTCCACGAGGCCGAGGACCAGCTCGTTCAGCAGGAGCATCCCCCGCTCCGTCGCGACGAAGGAGCCGTTCCGCCGCTCGAGGAGGCCGTCGTCGAGGAATCGCTCCGCGCGGACCGCAGTCTCGGCGTCGGCGTCGACGCCTTGCCGGGTTCGGAGGCGCAAAAACGTCTCCTCCAGGGCACGGCCGGCGTCGTCAAGCTCCTCGGCGCCGCCGATCGGGCGCGTTCCGGACTCCACGGCCTCGAGGTACTGCTCCGGCGGGCGGAGGTTCCACCACCGGCGCTTCCCTCGCGAGGAGTGGGCGCCGGCGCCGAGGCCGAGGTACGGCTTGCGCTCCCAGTACCCAAGATTGTGCCGGCACTCGAACCCCCGCTTCGCCCAGTTCGACACCTCGTAATGGGAATACCCCGCGGCGCCGAGCAGCTCGCACGCGAGCTCGAACATGTCTGCCTGCATATCGGGATCCGGAGCGGCGACGACGCCGGCCGCCACCTTCCGGCCGAGCGGCGTGGCGGGCTCGATCGTGAGCGCGTACGCCGAGACGTGCTCCGGCGCGAGCGCGATCGTCTCCTCGAGCGTGCGTCGCCACGACGCGAGCGACTCTCCGTTCGCACCGTAGATCAGGTCCAGGTTCAGGTTCTCGTAGCCAGCCGCGCGCGCCTCCGCGAACGCGCGGTGGACGCTCTCCGGTTGGTGGATCCGCTCGAGCGCGGCGAGGACGTCCGGATCGAACGACTGCGCTCCCATCGATAGCCGCGTGTAACCCGCGGCGTGGAGTTCCCCGAGACGCTCGGCGTCGACGGTGTCGGGATTCGCCTCGATCGTGATCTCCGCGTTGGAGTCCACGTCGAAGGTCGCGCGAAGGTGCGCGATCAGCTCGGCGAGGTGCGCCGCATCGAGGGACGTCGGCGTTCCCCCGCCGAGGAAGACGGAGACGAAGCGCTCCGGCCACTCGGGAGCCGCGAGCGACGCCTCCCGGTGGAGCGCCTCGACGTACCGTGGCTTCAACCCGTCGAGCCCGGCGTACGCGTTGAAGTCGCAGTACCCGCACCGCGTCAGGCAGAACGGGACGTGGACGTAGAGACCGGCGTTCACGGCTTCCCGCCTCCGTCGGCGTCGACGCGGAGCGCCGCGATGAACGCCTCCTGCGGAACGTCGACGCGCCCGACGCGGCGCATGCGTGCCTTCCCCGCCTTCTGCTTCTCCAGAAGCTTGCGCTTGCGCGTGATGTCGCCGCCGTAGCACTTCGCGAGGACGTCCTTCCGCTTGGCGCGGACCGTTTCCCGGGCGATGATGTGCGACCCGATCGCCGCCTGGATCGCGACCTCGTACATCTGACGAGGGATCAGCTCGCGGAGGCGCTCCGCCATCGCGCGGCCGTAGCGCTGCGCCTTCTCCTTGTGCACGACCGCGGAGAACGCGTCGATCGGCTCCCCGTGGAGCATGATGTCGACGCGAACGAGGTCCGCCGTCTCGTAGCCCCAGGGCTCGTAGTCGAGCGACGCGTAGCCGCGTGTCTTGGACTTCAACTGGTCGAAGAAGTCGAAGATGATCTCCGCGAGCGGTAGTTGATAGTGGATCTCCGCTCGCTCCGGAGAGAGGTAACGCAAGTCCGCGAGCTCCCCGCGCCGCGCCTGGGAGATCTCCATCACCGGCCCGAGGTACTCGCTCGGCGTCACGATCGTCGCGAGCACCATCGGCTCCTCGACGTGATCGTAGGCGTCGGGCGGCGGCATCTCCGACGGGTTGTGGACGACGACGGTGCCACGGTCGTCGACGATGTGGAACTCCACGTTGGGCGCCGTCGCGATCAGCTCCAGGTTGAACTCCCGCTCGAGTCGCTCCTTGACGATGTCCATGTGGAGGAGGCCGAGGAACCCGCACCGGAAACCGAACCCGAGGGCGCGCGAGGACTCGGGCTCATAGACGAGCGAGGCGTCGGAGAGCTTCAGCTTGTCGAGCGCGTCGCGGAGATCCGCGTAGTCGCCTCCCTCCGCGGGATACAGGCCGCTCCAGACCATCGGCCGCGGCTCCCGATAGCCGGCGAGCGGCTCCGTCGCGCCGTCGCGGCCGCTCGTCGTGACCGTGTCGCCGACCTTCGCGAGGTGGACGTCCTTCACGCCGGTGACGAGGTAGCCGACCTCCCCGGGACCGAGCTCCGCGACGGGCGTCGGGTCGGGCGCGAGGATGCCGGCCTCCTCGGCTTCGATCTCGAGCTTGGAGACCATCAGGCGCAGCTTCGCGCGGCTCTTCAACGCGCCGTCGACCACGCGGACGTAGGCGATCACGCCGCGATAGGTGTCGAAGGAGGAGTCGAAGATCAACGCGCGGAGCGGCGCGTCCGCGTCGCCCTCGGGCGGCGGGATGCGATCGACGACGGCGTCGAGGACCTCCTGCACGCCGAGGCCGGTCTTGGCGGAGACGCGGAGGACCTCCTCGGGCGCGCAGCCGACGAGTTCGGCGAGCTCGCGCGAGGTTTCCTCCGCGTCGGCGGCCGGGAGATCCACCTTGTTCACCGCGGGCACGATCGCGAGGCCGGCCTCGGTCGCGAGGTGGAAGTTCGCGAGCGTCTGCGCCTCGATCCCCTGCGCGGCATCCACGAGCAGGATCGCTCCCTCGCACGCCGCGAGGGACCGGGAGACCTCGTAGGAGAAGTCGACGTGCCCGGGCGTGTCGATCAGGTTGAGTACGAAAGCGCGCCCGTCGCGCTCGTAACTCAGCCGGACCGCCTGCGCCTTGATCGTGATGCCGCGCTCCCTCTCGAGATCCATCCGATCGAGGAACTGCGCGCGCATGTCGCGTGCGGCGACCGCTCCGGTCAGCTCGAGGAGGCGGTCCGCGAGCGTGGATTTGCCGTGATCGATGTGCGCGATGATGCAGAAGTTGCGGATCAGGTCGGGGGGCGTCATGAGCCGCTCGGGAAGGTCATCGGTCCGCCTATCGTACGAGGGCCCGCTGGTAGACTCGCCTGCTCATGGCCAACATCAAGTCTCAGATCAAGCGCAACAAGACCAACGAGCGCCGCCGCGAACGCAACAAGGCGGTGCGCTCCGCCCTCAAGACCGCCGAGAAGAAGGTCCGCACGGCGGAGGGCGACGGTGCCCAGGAGCTCCGCGACGCCTCCCGGGCGCTCGACAAGGCGGCCTCAGCGGGGGTGCTGCACGAGCGGACGGCGGCCCGGCACAAGTCCCGGCTCGCGCGCTCCGCGAACGCATCCTCCGGCTAGACCTCTTTAGGCGGCCGCGTCGCCGCCAGCGATCTCCGCAACGAGCACCGGCAGCACGATCTCATCGCTCGCTCCGGACTTCAATGCGCGATCCGCGTCGGCGATCCGCTCGTGGATCGTGACGAGCTCCTCCACCGAGAAGCGCTTCGCCTGATCGCGATAGCGCCGACCCTGCCACTCGAAGCGGAGCCCCGCAGCTTTCGCGACGTCCTCCGCGCGCATCCGGTCCGGAAGCGACCGAACCTTCAACAGGTCACGCGCCCTGGACGCGATCGCTCCGAGGATCAGAAGACCCGCCTCCTGTGACTCCAGCAGCGAGCGAAGCGAGCGCACCGACCCGGCGAGGTCCCGTCCGAAGGCGCGGTCGCAGAGATCCCAGGTGTGCTGGTCTCCCAGGCCGCGGAACTGCCGCTGCACGATCTCCTTGGAGATGCGCTCGTTCGGGAACGCGTTCGCGAGCTGGCGCGCGGCGGAGTCGAGCGCTCCCGGATCCTCCCCGAGGATCTCCACCATCGCCTGCGCGGCGGGGGCCGCGATCGAGACGCCGTGGCGCTCTCCCCTCGTGGCGGTCCAGGCCGGGAGGTCCTTGCGGCCGACCTTGACCTCGCGGATCTCTCCGACCGGCTTGACGATCTTGGAGAGCCCGGCCGGCGCCTTTCCACGCTCCGCTACCTGAGCGGAGAGGACGAGCATCGCGTCGGGCGTCGGCGCCTCCAGATATCGAGCGAGCTCCGCGGTCGCGTCCTTGGAGAGCGACCGGCAGTCGGTCACGAACAACGCGCGAGCGTCTCCGAAGAGGGAGGGCGTCGCGAGATCCGCCGTCTCGCCGCCGCGCCACTCCGCGGCGTCGACCTCGGTCGCGCGGACCTCCCCGAGCGCCTCGAGCGCCGCCTCGCGGAGCAGGAACGGATCCTCTCCCCACAGCAGCAGGACGTTCTTCGCGCTTTTCGGCATCGCTATCCCCCGGAGTCTACGAGCAGCCCGTGCTGCGAGAACGTCACCGTGATGTCTCCTTGCTGGTCGGTGCGCAGGACCTTCGAGCCGGTCGCGCGGATCTCCGCGAGCGTCTCCGGTACTGGGTGACCGTAGGTGTTGGGTCCGACGCTCACGACGGAGAGCTCGGGGTCGACGGCGTCGAAGAACTCCGGGATCGAGGTCGCGGCTCCGTGGTGCGGAACCTTGAGGACCTCCGCCTGGACCGGCGCTCCGTCGTCGACGAGAAGCTGCTGCGCGGGCTCCTCCGGCTCGCCGCCCATCAGCACGGTGTCCTCCCGGTAGACGACCTTGATCACGAGCGAGTCATTGTTCGCGTCCGAGTTGGTTCCGGTCCAGCACTCGTCCGGCGACAGGACGTCGAGGCGAAGGTCGCCCACCATCAGGGAGTCTCCCGCGCGCGGATGCTCCGACTCGACGTGCTCGTCGGTGACCGCCTTGCGGAGCTCCGCGGAGAACGGAGAGTCGTCCGGACATCCCGGATCGAGCTCCAGCGCGACCGGGAAACGCGCCATCACCGACGGGAGCCCGATGATGTGGTCCGCGTGCGGGTGCGTCGCGACGACGGCGTCGAGTCGCTTGATGCCGAGCGCCGCCAGCTTCCCGGCGACGAGATCAGGTTCGGGCCCGCCGTCGAAGAGGATGTTCACGCCGCCGGGCGAGCTCACGAGCGCGGCGTCGCCCTGGCCCACGTCGAAGAAGTGCACGACGAGATCGGAGGGCGGACCGGCGCCGAGCGCGCTCGCCCAGACGAAGATCGGCGCGAACGCGACGAGGGCGACGATCGCCTTGCGCGGGAACCGTCTCCCGGAGCGGAGCCACGACGTCAGCAGCACGAGCAACACGCCGCCGACGAGGAGCGGACCCACGCCGCCGCCGGAGGTCACCCAGGCGACCGGCGCCTTCGCGAGCCGGTCGGCGACGATCTCCAGGTAGCGGAGCGGTACCAACGCGACCTCGGCGATCAGCGCGCCGAGCGGCTTGACGACGACGCCGACCGCGCCGGCCGCCAGGCCCACCAGGAGCGCGGGCGACACCGCCGGAAACGCGAGCAGGTTCGCGAGGATCGTGACGAGCGGGACCTCGTGGAAATGGAACAGGAGCAGGGGCGACACGCCGCATTGGGCGGCAAGCGTCGTTCCCGCCGCCATCGCGACCGGCTTCGGGAGGAATCCGAGGCGATCCGACAACGGCGACGCGAGCAGCACCATCCCGGCCGTCGCCGCCACGGAGAGCTGGAAACCGATCGCCCAGACGAGTGACGGGTCGACGACGAGCAGGATCAGCACCGCTCCGGCGAGGATCGTTCCGGCGCTCCTCGGCCGCCCGGCGAACGTCGCGAACAGGGCGAGCCCGGCCATGACGCCCGCGCGAAGGACCGAGGGCTCGGCGCCGGTCACCAGGATGAAGAACACGACCGTTCCGGCGGCGAGGCCGAGCCGTGCCGCTCGGCGGAGCTTGAGCCACGACGCGAGCGCCAGGATCGGCGCGAGCACCATCGCGACGTTCTCTCCGGAGACGACGAGGAGGTGACCGAGGCCGGTCGCCTGGAAATCTCGCGCGACGCCCGGGTCGAGCGCCGACGTGTCGCCGAGCGCGAGGCCCATCAGCAGACCGGCATCCTTGAGCGGGAACAGCCGCTTGATCGAACGACCGACGAACTCGCGGAACAGTTGCGCGCCGTGCACGAACGGGTCGGAGGAGTACCCGACGCGACGCGCGTCCTGGACCTGGAGCTCAACGGCGACGCCCTGCTCGTGGAGGAAGTCGGTGAACTCCCCCGGCTTCGGCACGAGGAGCGTTCCTTCGAGATGGACCCGGTCGGCCCGCGCCGCGTCCGGCGCCGAGCCGTCTCCGGACGCCCACACCGACTCGTGCGCGGCGGAGGTGCTGCCCTCCCACGTGACCGAGGAGACGTCGACCTCGGCGGACCAGCCGTAGTCGCTCTCGCCTGGATCCGCGCGGAGCGTTCCGTCCAGCTCGACGTGCGTCGGCGCGATCCGAGCGAGCTGCGACGCGGCGATCCGTCCGGCGTGCACGCCCGCCCATCCGCAACCGAGCAGCAGGAATCCGACGAGCACCCCGGCGACGATGAACAGCGGAGGTCCTCGTCCACCCGCGACCGGAGCCGCCGACACCGCGGCGACCGACGGCTGCTCGTCGATCACGCCGCCCGCGACGAGCGCTCCGGGTCCGCGTTCGCGCTCGGGCGCCGACGCAGCGGCTACGCCGAGCAGCGCGAGGCCCAGGAGCAGGAACTCCCACGGGGCCGCGAGCCGCTCCAGGAGCGGCCACGCGAGAAGCCCAGTCCAGAACGCCGCTGCGACCGCCGGGAGCGTCCAACCGGTCATCGGTCAGCCCATCCGGAGTCGCGGCTCGGCCGGCTTAGACCGTCACCATGTCGCGCACGTCGTCCATGATCGACGGGCCGATGCCGCTCACGTTCTCCAGGTCGTCGACCGTCGCGAAGGGTCCGTTCTGCGTGCGGTAGTCGACGATCGCCTGTGACAGCACCTCGCCGATGCCCGGAAGCGCCTCCAACGCAGTCGCGTCGGCGGTGTTGATGTTGATGAGCGCGCCGGTGGAGCCCGTTTCGGCAGGACTGCCCGTCGTGGTGCCGGGTTCCGTCCCCGACACCGGAACTTTCGCCGGAACCAGGACCTGGACGCCGTCCTGCACCGGCGCGGCGAGGTTGAGCGACTGGAGATCCGCTTTCGACGTCGCTCCTCCGGCGGCGTCGATCGCGTCGATGATGCGGTCACCCTCGGTGAACTCGTAGACTCCTGGCTTGCGCACCTCTCCGGCGACGTCGACCAACAGAGGGACCGGCGTCTCGGACGGTGACGCAGCGGCCGCAGCACCGCCGAGCGGCGCGATACCGCCCGCGCGGACCTCCACCGGTTGCGGAAGCGAGCGGAGGTACCAGAGCCCGGCTCCGCCCAGCGTGATGCCGACGATCGCGACGAGCCCGACGAGCTCCCCGCGGGAGAGCGCGGACAACCGCTCCCTCAGGCCTTCCCCTGCCATCGCTCCGACCTCCTCGCACGCATCGACCACGAGGGGGTGGAAAGGAAGAGCGCGAACGCTAGCGGAGAACTCTCCCGAAGGCTGTGCGGAACATCACAGGCAGGCGGAACGCGTCAGCGAGACGCCACGATGTTGACGAGCTTCGGCGGACGGACGATCACCTTCGCGATCTCCCGCTCCCCGAGCGCGCGCTTCGCGTTCTCCGAACGGAGGGCAAGCTCGCGCGCCTGCTCCTCCGAGACGTCGGCGGAGACCTCGATGCGGTCGCGCACCTTTCCGTCGACTTGAACCACGAGCGTCACGTGATCCTGTGCCGCCAGCGACTCGGCATACGACGGCCACGCCGACAGATACACCGCGCCGTCGTTTCCGAGCGCGTCGCGCCAGAGATCCTCCGCGAGGAACGGCGCCATCGGCGACAGCAGCTGGACGAGCGCCGTCGCGGCTTCGCGCGCCCCCCCGCCGCCGTCGAGGCTCTTCCGGATCTCGTTCGTCAGTGTCATGAGCTTCGCTGTGGCGGTGTTGAACGCGAACCGCTCCATGTCCTCGGTCACGCCCTTGATCGTGCGGTGCGTGAGCCTCCGCAGCTCCTCGGGCTCGGCGGCCTGTGACTCCACCGCGTCGTGGACGGCGCGGTACACGCGCCCGAGCCAGCTCTTGACCCCGTCCGCGGAGACGTTCTTCCAGTCGATGTCGTCGCCGACCGGTCCCGCGAACAACATCGTGACACGGACGGCGTCGGCGCCGTGCTCCTCGATCTGCTCGGAGAACCGCACGAGGTTCCCGCGGCTCTTGCTCATGGAGGAGCCCTCCATGAGCACCATCCCCTGGTTCAGGAGCTCCTCGAACGGCTCTGGGAAAGAGACCAGCCCGATGTCCTGCAGCGCCTTCGTGAAGAACCGGGCATAGAGGAGATGCAGGATCGCGTGGTTGATGCCGCCGGTGTAATGGTCGGCGGGCATCCAGCGCGCGACCTCCGCGCGGTCGAACGGCGCGTCGTCGAGGCGCGGCGAGCAATAGCGGAAGAAGTACCAGGAGGAGTCGACGAACGTGTCCATCGTGTCGGTCTCCCGATGCGCGGGCTTGCCGCATTCCGGGCAGGGAACGTTCGCCCAATCCGGATGCCGCGCGAGCGGGGACTCTCCGCCGGGCTGGAAGTCGACGTCGTCCGGAAGCTCCACCGGCAGCTGGTCGTCGGGCACCGCGACCTCGCCGTGCTCGGGGCAGTGGATGATCGGGATCGGCGCTCCCCAGTACCGCTGGCGGGAGATCAACCAGTCGCGCAGGCGGAACGACACCGCGCGCTTTCCGCGGCCTTGCTCCTCGAGCCAGGCGATCACCTTCGCGATGCTCTCCGGCGTGTGCTCGCCGTCGAACGGGCCCGAGTTCACCATCACGCCCTCGGTGGGATAGGCCTCCGCCATCGTCGCGGGGTCGAGCGTCTGTCCGCTCTCCGGCTGGACGACGACACGGATCTCCAAGCCGTGGGCGCGGGCGAACTCGAAGTCGCGCTGGTCGTGCGCCGGAACCGCCATGATCGCGCCGGTCCCGTACTCCATCAGGACGTACGGAGCGGCGAAGCACGGGATCCGCTCCCCGTTGACGGGGTTGACCGCGGAGACGCCGAGCGCGACGCCCTCGCGGGGGTCGACCTCCTCCCGGGAGTTGAGCGGCGTGGAGCGCACCTTCTCCACGAGCTCGCTTGCCTCTTGCGAGGTGCCGCCGATCTCGGCCAGCTTCTCCACCAGCGGGTGCTCGGGAGAGAACACGAAGAACGTCGCTCCCCACAGCGTGTCCGGGCGCGTCGTGAAGACGGTGACCTCGTCGTCGGTCTCCGCGATGGTGAAGTCGACCTCCGCGCCCTCGGACCGGCCGATCCAGTTGCGCTGGAGCGTCAGGACCCGGTCGGACCACTTCCCCCGGAGCTCCTCCATATCGTCGAGGAGACGCTGCGCGTACGCGGTCGTGCGGAAGAACCACTGGGTCAGGTCGCGGCGAACCACGAGCGTGCCGCACCGCTCGCAGGCGCCGTTGACGACCTGCTCGTTCGCGAGCACGGTCTGGTCCTTCGGGCACCAGTTCGCCGGAGCGGCCTTGCGGAACGCCAGATCGCGCTCGAACAGGCGCAGGAACAGCCACTGCGTCCACCGGTAGTACTCCGGATCGCACGTGTTGAGCTGTCGCCTCCAGTCGAAGGACACCCCGTAACGCTTGAAGGACGCGCGCTGTTGCTCGATGTTCGCGTAGGTCCACTCGCGCGGATGGATCCCGCGCTGGATCGCCGCGTTCTCCGCCGGAAGCCCGAAGGCGTCCCATCCGATCGGATGCAGGACGTTGTGGCCCTTCATCCAGCGGTACCGGGCGATCACGTCGCCGATCGCGAAGGCCTCGGCGTGGCCCATGTGGAGATCGCCCGATGGATACGGAAACATGTCGAGCGCGTAGAACTTCGGCCGTGGGTCGTCAGCGCCGGCCGCGCGGTAGGCGCCCTCGTCCTCCCAGACCTTCTGCCACCTGGGCTCGATCTCCGCGGGGTCGTAGCGACGCATCGAACGGAATGCTACACGCGGGGACTTGGCTGGTCGGACCACGTTCGTGCGGCCGTCGTGGAAGCGAGGCTTTGCTCAGTCCTCTTGGCAGTCGTCCTGCGAGTCGCAGTGGATCGTGTCGGTTCCCGGGCCGCCGCTGACGGCGTCGTTGCCGTCTCCGCCACCGAGCTCATCATCGCCGTCCTGGCCGTGGAGGTCGTCGTTCCCGGTCCCGCCGAGGACCTCGTCGTTTCCGAGGCCGCCGTAGAGCTTGTCGTCGTCCTCTCCACCCTGGACCTTGTCGTCGCCGGCGTCTCCGTAGACCTTGTCGTCGCCGAAGTTGCCGACGAGGCGGTCGTTCCCGTCGCCTCCGTGAACGACGTCGTTCGCGTTCCCGGCGTAGACGTAGTCGTCGCCCGCCCCGCCGTCGATCGTGTCGGCGCCGTCGTCGCCCTCGATCACGTCGTTGCCGGCGTCTCCCCAGACGAAGTCGTCGCCAACGTCGGTGTCGATGAAGTCGTTGCCGTCGCCGCCGTGCATCCGGTCGACGCCGAAGCCGCCGCTCATCTCGTCATCTCCGGGGCCGCCGTAGAACGTATCGTTCCCGCTCGCTGCCCAGAGCACGTCGTTCCCGGGGCCGCCGATCACGGTGTCGGTTCCCGTGTCGCCGCACAGGACGTCGTTGCCGCCGAGGCCCTTCAGCACGTCGTCTCCCGCCCGCCCGAGGATCACGTCGCGGCCGGAGGTCCCGACGAGATGGTCATTGCCGGAGGTGCCGAAGATCGTGACGGCGACGCCGTGGCACTTGTGATGGGAGACGTATTCCGCGTGGGCGCTGTTCGCGAGCGGTGCGGCGAGGACGAACGCGGGAACGAGTGCGGCGATCGCTGCTCGCGCGGCTCGTCTTCCCCTCATGGGGGAGGTATCGGCCGCAGGAGGCCGACGCTTGACTGGTTCTATCCGATCAGTCCGCTCGCACGCTCGATGATGTCCGCGCGCTCGAACTCCTTCGGCATCTTCGCCTGCTGGTGTCCGGCGACGATCGTGACATCGCGCTCCGGACAGGTGAATGCCGTCGTCCCCCAGTACCCGTCGTGTCCCCACCAGGTGGCGCCATCGAGCTCGGCCTTGAAGATGTAGAGGCCCGCGACGGAGGGCGAGTCCTCGAGGCCGGTCTCCGGCGAGAGCGGAACGCCTTCGGAGGTCGTCAGCATGGTCGCGAGCGTCTCCGGCTTCGCGAAGACGGCAGCGCGGAGGAGCGAGCGAAAGAACAGCGCGATGTCGCGACAGGTGGACATCAGTCCGCCGCCGCCGTACAGGTCGACGGAAGGGTCGATGCCCGCGACGTCGACGTCGGCCTCGTACTGGTGAGAGAGCTGGGGCGGGTTTTCCGGCTCGGGTTCGACCGACTCGAGCCAGGTGGAGGTGAGGCCGAGCCGGTCGTAGTCGATCAGCGTCCGCATCGCCTCTCCCATGCCGAGACGGGTCGCGCGCTCGAGGATCTCTCCGACGAGGCAGGCGTTCGTGTCGGAGTAGGCAAAGAACGCTCCCGGAGGTCCGTACGGCTTCCCGTGCGTCATCGCGAACTCGATCTGCTCCATCCGGGTCCACCGATGCATCGGATCCTTCGCGATCGCGTCGTCGAAGCTATCCGGGATCGTGGGGTCGTACGCGGACGCCGCGAAGTCGTAGATCCCGCTCGTGTGCGCGAGGAGATGCCGAAGCGTGATCGCGCCCGTGTCGTAGCCGCCGTGCCGCAGCACGTCGAGGTAGTCGCCCGGGAGGAGCTCATCGAGCCGCGACGTGAGGGAGAGCTCTCCTTCCTCAACGAGGCGGAGGGTGGCCGCGCCGACGAAGGACTTCGTCACGCTCGCGATCCGGAAGCGAGAGCCGGGGCGGAGGGACTCCCCCGTCTCGCGGTCCGCGACGCCGGCGGCGGCCTCCACGTCGATTCCCCTCTCGGGCGCGAGGACGAGGAGGAGCCTCGCGGGCATCTGCGGCCAGGCGGCCAGGTCACGCTCCACGAGGTCCTGGAGCGCCGTTTCGATCTTTCCGCTATCGGCCCGCACGGCGGCGAACTCTACGAGAGAAGGCGGGGCTCGCGCCCGATCCCGAGGCCGTGGACCTCCGCTCGACGCCTAGCATCGAGGCTCACCACGACGACGGGAGGCCCGCGATGAAAGGCAAGGGAGCGGAAGCAGCGGAGTTGGAGGACCGGAGCATCTCGCGGTCCCTCGTCGGCTTCGCCCGAGGCCGCGACGTCCACATCACCCGCGCGGCGGCGCTCGTCGCGGCTCCGTCACGCGACATGTCGATCGTGAACGGCGGATGCGGCCCGGTGATCGCGAACGGCAAGCTCACGATCCACAACGGCGGGTGCGGCCCGGTGATCGCGAACGGAGGCCTTTCCATCACGAACGGCGGATGCGGCCCGGTGATCGCGAACGGCGACGTGTCCATCGACCGCGGCGGAACGCAGTCGATCATCTCGGCTGGGAGCGCCCGGATCGGTCAGAAGGCGTTCGTCGGCGTGGTCGCGTCTCCGAACGTCACCGTCGAGGACGGCGGACGCGTGCTTCTTTCAGGCCCGCTCGCGTTTGCAGCAGGGATCGGGATCGGCATCGCGATCGGCTCCTTCGGTCGGCGTTTCGCAAGGCGCGACGAAGAACCGTCCGTGGAGGATCTGGGAGTCGGCCTGTAACGACCTGCGGAGCGTGGACCCGAGGGGATTCGAACCCCTGACCTCTTGGCTGCCAGCCAAGCGCTCTACCAGCTGAGCTACGGGCCCTGGGAGTTCCTGAGTCTACCCGGAGGACGCCTCGCCTCCGTCCTCCCAGGAGAGGCGGTCGGCGTCCTTCCACAGGCGCTCGAGGTCGTAGTAGCGGCGCTCCTCCGCCCCGAACACGTGGACGACGACGTCGACGTAGTCGAGAAGCACCCAGCGGCCCTCGGTCTCGCCCTCCCGGCGGAGCGGCTTCACGCCGAGGCCGCGGAGAGCGTCCTCCACCGCGTCGACGATGGTCTTCACCTGCCGCGAGGTCCCGCCGGACACGATCACGAAGTAGTCGGTGATGACGATCAGCGAGCGGACGTCGAGGACCGAGATCTCCTCGCCCTGCTTCTCCGCGGCCGCGCGGGCAGCGGCGACCGCGACGAGGCGGCTCTCCGGAAGCGAGGCGTCAGCGCCCGCCACGAAGCTCCAGCGTCTCTTCCGTCACGTCGGCTTGAAGTCCTCCCCAACCAGCAGGGTGATATCGGCGAATCCCGACCGTTGCGCCACCACGATAACGCGCCCGACGCCGAGCAGGCTGTGAAGCTGCTCCGCGACCGGCCGCGCCTCGTCGCCCTGCGCGATGACCTGCGTCGTCGGGTGGCCGAACTTCTGCGCGTTCTGGGAGGAGACGATCCGGAACCCCGCCGGGATTATCACCTTCGCGACGTCCTCCCCCACCGCCGGGACTCCGCTGCCGTTCAGGACGGAGACTCGTGCCACCGGCGTCGTGTCGATCCCCAGCGAGGAGGACATCAACTTCGTGATGCCTTCCTGGTCTGCGATCACGAACCGTTGCTGCGCGGGTTGCGTCGGGAGCTCCTCGAGCGACGCGTCCGAGACCCTCGAGAGCACCGGCTGCGCGGCAGCGAGCTCTCCCTCCTCCCGGAGGTCGGAAGCTTGGAGCTGCACCGGCTTCGAGAAGAGCGCCTGCAGGACCTCTCCCCAGCGCATGAACCGCGTTTGACCGGTTTCCTGTTCGAGGTACGCGCGCACCTTCGCGCCCGACATCACCTGCGGCGAGCCCGGCAGCGTGATCCCTCCGGCGCGGTCGACGATGTCGGTGAGCCCGACCATGTCGGTCGTCACGTGCGCGCCGACCCATGCGCCGAGGACGTTCGAGATCGTCGCCGCGAGCGCGTCGCCGGAGCGGAGCGAGGTCTCGGCGATCGTGCCGTCTCCCCCGCCCGGAACCGTGACCAACAGCGACGGAGGGATCGGGATCGCGACGCTCTTTCCCGAGGAGGACGTCCCGACCACCGCGACCAACGGAACGGGAAGCGATCGGACCGACAGGCTGAGCAGCTGCGGCGGCGTGTCGGCGGTCGGCGTCGGTGCGGGCGCGGCAGTGGGGTCGGCACCGCCGTGCAGGAGGGCCCAAGCGATCACCGCAACGCCGATCACGGCGAGGATGCCGCCCGCGATGAGCCGGTTCCGATCGACGGCGAGCTTCACCGATACAGGCCGAGCTTCTCGACGTAACTCTTGACGCCCTCGGGGAGGAGATACCGGATCGGGCGCCCCTCCTTCACTCGGAGACGGATGTCCGTGGAGGAGATCGCGAGCGCCGGAACGGTCATCACGCTCACGTGCGGATGCCGGGAAGGAGCCTCCTGCTCGAACGCCGGGATGTCGTACCCGGGCCGCGTTGCGGCGATGAAGTGCGCGAGCTCCAGGACATCGTCGGCGTCCTTCCACGCGAAGATCTCGAGCATCGCGTCCGCGCCCGTCACGAAGAAGAGCTCCGGGTCGTCGAGGCGCTCCATTCTTATGGTGCGGAGCGTGTCGACGGTGTACGTCGGCCCCTCCCGGTCGATCTCGATCCGCGACACGGAGAAGCGCGGGTTGCTCGCGGTGGCGATGACGACCATCAGGTAGCGGTCCTCCGCCGGGGAGACGTGGTTGTGCGTCTTCATCCACGGCCGGCCCGTCGGAACGAACACGACCTCGTCGAGGTCGAACTGACCGAGCGCCTCCTCCGCTGTGACGAGGTGGCCGTAATGGATCGGGTCGAACGTGCCGCCCATGACGCCGAGTCGCGTCATCTCCAGCTCCGGTGCAGGGATCCGGTCGTCATCCGAGGGAGTTCTACGCCGAACCGGCGCCGGCCGTCAGTTCCTCCACCCATCCGGCAAGGTCACGGGCGTGCTCCCGATAGTGGAGGTGGCCCGACTCCTCGAACCACTCGACCGCCTCGGGCGGGAGGTCGGGAAGGAGCTGCAGCTGTCCGCACATCCGCGTCCGGGACGCGGCGAGCTCGGCTCGGACCGTCCGGACGTCCGCCGTCTGGGAGATCTCGAACCACTCGCGGTTGAGCGCCTCCACATCGAGGTCGGCGTCCTCGTAGGTTCCGCTCGCGATCTGCTCGAGCGCGTCGAGTGCGTACGCGCACCAGGCTCCGACATGCCAGCACACGTCCTTGACCGACCAGCCGTCGTCGGTGAGTCCCGGCCGTTCGAACTGCTCGTCGTCGAGCCGTTCGACCGCGCCCATGAACTCGCGCCACGCGGCGTCCTCCTCGGCGAGCAGCGCTTCCCGGCGGTCCGTCACGACTCCTCCGGAAAGAACTCGAACGTCTGGGCGCCGATCAGCACCTCGTCACCGCGCCGGGCACCCCGGGACGCCAGCTCACGCTCGACGCCCTCCTTCACGAGCCGCTTCTGAAGCTCCACGACCTGGCCCGGATCTTCGAGGTCCGTCTCCGCCACCCACCGCTCCACGCTCCTGCCCATGACGCGGAAGCGCTCCCCCTCCTTGCGCACCGAGAACCGCGGACGCCCCGGTCGCAGAACGACGTAGGAGGATCGCTCGGGAGCGGACTCCGCAGCGGAGATGGCCAGATCGTCGACTGCCTCGACGAGCTGCGGCATGCCTTCGCCGGTCACAGCCGAGACGGCGAGCGCGCCATCCTCCGGTAGCGCGACCTTCTCCACCAGATCCGCCTTGGTTCCGACGACGATGCCGGGTCGCTCCACGAGACCCGGATCGTACGCCTGGAGCTCCGCGCGGAGCGTCGCGAGGCCGCCTTCGGGGTCCTCCGCGGAGAGATCGACGACGAGGAGGAGCGCGCGGCACCGCTCGATGTGGCGGAGGAACCGATGCCCGAGGCCCTTCCCTTCGGACGCGCCCTCGATCAGGCCCGGGATGTCGGCGATCACGTAGCGTCGGTCACCGCCCGCCACGCCGAGGTTCGGCGTCAGCGTCGTGAACGGATAGTCCGCGACCTTCGGGCGCGCCGCGGTAAGCGCGGCGAGGAGCGTCGACTTGCCGGCGTTCGGGAGCCCGACGAGGCCGAGGTCCGCGACGGTGTGGAGCTCGATCCGCAGCGTGCGTTCCTCGCCCTCCTCCCCCGGTTCGGCGACGCGCGGAACGCGGTCTCTCGGTCCGGCGAGCGCCGCGTTCCCCCGTCCGCCACGGCCTCCGCGCGCCACGACGGCGCGGGATCCCTCTCCGACGAGGTCCGCAACGAGGTCTCCGTTCTCGCGGACGACGGTGCCGTCGGGGACCGCGACGACGAGGTCCCCGCCGGCGGCGCCGGTGCGATTGTTCCCGGCGCCCAGCCGCCCGTTCTCCGCGCGGAGATGCGGCCGGTCGGCGATCCGGGAGAGGTCGTGCTCCCGCGCCGAGACCTCGAGCACGACAGCGCCGCCTGGCCCTCCGTCGCCGCCGTCGGGACCGCCGCGCGGCTTGTACGGCTCACGGAGCATCGACGCGCTGCCGGCGCCGCCCTTGCCGCCCCGCGCGAACGCGGTCACCTCGTCGACGAAAGCCATGGCTCGATTGTGGTCGAAATCTCCACGGTCGGCGCAAGATGGTCCTCGTGGAGAAGCAACAGGTCTGGGCCGTGCGCCTCGGCGGGCACCAGCGAGAGGTCAAGGGAACGATCGAGCTGGAGGACGAAGCGCTCGTCTTCGAGTCCTCCGACGGCAGTCCCGGAGAGCGGATCGCGCTGACCGACGTTCGCCGGGCGAAGCGCATCCGGGGCTCGCCCGTCCTGGTGATCCATTACGTGACCGGAGCGGAGGACGCTCGCGCCGCCTTCTACTTCAGCAAGCCGCCGCCCGTGGACCCGCCGGGCGTGAAGAAGCGGAAGGCTCGCCGGCAGGCCGTCCACTACCTCGGGATGTCGAACGTCGACATCAAGGAGGACGTCAAGACCTGGGAGCGGGCGATCCACGACGCGATGAAGACAGCGAAGGAAACGGGATCCGCGGGTTAGGCGTTCGCCGGCTGCGCCTCGGCGATCGAGGCGTACCGGCGCTTTCCGGCGGAGTGGAACTGAACGACTCCGGGGCGGAGGGCGAAGAGCGTGTCGTCTCCGCCGCGGCCCACTCCCGAACCGGGATGGATCCGGGTTCCGCGCTGCCGGACGATGATCGATCCGGCGGTCACCTGCTGACCGCCGAACGCCTTGACGCCGAGTCGCTTGGACTCGGAGTCCCGTCCGTTGCGCGACGAGCCGCCGCCCTTCTTGTGCGCCATAGCTTCTCCGAGCCTACCAAACCGCTATTCCGCGGAGTCGGCCGCCGGCTCCGGCTCCTTGTCCGCGTCCTCCGCCTTCTTCCGCGGCGCGCGTGAGGAGCCGAGTCCGATCTCGCCGATCTCGATCAGCGTCATCGTCTGGCGATGTCCCTGCCGCTTCGCGTAGCCGGTCTTCGGCCGGTAACGGAAGACCTTGACCTTGTCGCCCTTCTGCTCGCCGAGGAGCTTCGCGGTCACGGTCGCCTTCCCGAGGTCTTTGCCGACGTGGGTCTTGCCGTCGTCGTCCACCACGAGGAGCGGCGTGAACGTGACGGTGTCGCCGTCCTCCGTGCTGAGGAGCTCCACCTCGAGCACGTCGCCCGTCTTCACCTTGTGCTGCTTTCCGCCAGTCTTGATCACGGCGTACATGGGGCCCTCCATCGCCTCGCTTCCGAGGCGTTCGTCGATCGTCAGATGTCGTGGGTCACCAGTATGCCGCGACCCTCGCAGGTCGGGCAGACCTCGGAGAACGACTCGAGGAGGCCCGCGGAGACGCGCTTGCGCGTGACCTCCAGAAGGCCGAGCGGCCCGATGTCGAAGACCTGGGATCGCGTCTTGTCCTGCGCCATCGCCTCCTGGAGCGTGTCGCGGACCTGCTGGCGGTTGTCCTCCAGCAGCATGTCGATGAAGTCGATGATGATGATTCCGCCGATGTCGCGGAGACGCAGCTGGCGCGCGACCTCGCTCGCCGCCTCCAGGTTCGTCTTGACGACGGTCTCCTCCAGGTTCCGCTTGCCGACGTGCTTGCCGGTGTTCACGTCGATTACCGTCATCGCCTCGGTCCGCTCGATCACGAGGTATCCGCCGGAGGGGAGCCACACCTTGCGATCGAGGCCCTTATGGATCTGCTCGATCACGTGGTACTCCTCGAACACCGGAAGCTTCCCTTGGCGGAAATGCACCTTGTCCAGAAGGTCCGGCGCGACGTCGGCGAGGTACTCGTGCACGCGCTCGTGGATCCGCGGGGAATCCGTGACGACCTCCTTGAACTCCCCGTCGGTGAACAGGTCGCGGACGACGCGGACGGTGAGCTCGGGCTCCTCGTAGAGCAGGAACGGCGCCTTCGCCTTCTTGGAACGCTGCTGGATCGACTCCCACTCCTCCTCGAGCCTGGCGACGTCGGCCGCGAGCGCCTCCTCGGAGGCTCCGTAGGCGGCGGTTCTCACGATCAGGCCGTGGCTCTCTGGCTTCAGCTTCTTGACGATCGCCTTGAGCCTGCGCCGTTCGTCGTCGGGGAGCCGGCGGCTGATGCCGGACACCTGGGAGTTCGGAACGAGGACGAGATACCGGCCGGGGAGGCTGATCTGCGCCGTCAGCCGTGAGCCCTTCCCGCCCATCGGGTCCTTCGTCACCTGGACGAGGATCGACTGGCCGCTCTTCAGGACCTGCTCGATCCGCGGCGCCGGACCCTCGAGGTCCTCGTCGGAGTAGTTGACCTCTCCGGCGTAAAGGACCGCGTTGCGTCCGCGGCCAATGTCGACGAACGCCGCCTCCATGCCGGGGAGGACGTTCTGCACGCGACCGAGGTAGACGTTTCCAACCATCGACCGTGCGCCCTGTCGCGTGACGTAGTGCTGCACGAGGTCGCGGCCCTCGAGCACCGCGATCTGGTCGCGATCGCCGTTCTCCGTCAAAACCATGACCATGTCCTCGTCCTGGCGGATGACCGGCGTGGGCTCGCGTCGGCGCCGGATGCCCGTGCGGCCGCGGCGGAGCCTGGTGGGCCCGGAGGTGCCGACGGGCTCTCGCGTCCTGCGGCGGGTCGCGGGCTTCGCGTCCTCCTTCGCAGCGGGCTTCGCCTTCGCCCTCGCCTTCGTGGGGGCGGCGGCGGGCTTGTCGGCGTCGGTCTTCGTGGAGCGACGCCGGCGCGGCTTCGGCTTCTCCTCGGCGTCAGTCGTGTCGCCTGCGGTCGAGTCGTCGCTCTCGGCCTCGCCCGTCTCCTTCTTCGCAGCCGTAGAGCGGCGCCTTCCGCCGCGGGACCGTCGTCGCTTCGGAGCGGCCTCGGGGTCGGTCGTCGTGGCCGCGTCGGCCTCGGCGGAGGGCGCGTCCGCGGTCTCCGTGTCGGCTCCGCCGACCTCGGGGTCGGCGTCGGCGGAGGCCTCGGTGGTCTTGGAACGTCCTCGGCCCCGGCCTCCGCGGCGCCTACGTGCCGGCTTCGGCGCGCCGTTCGCGGGGACCTCGGAACCGTTGTCCGGCGCATCTGCGGGTGCGGCCTCCGCGGTGCTCTCGCCCTGCGCCTCGACGGCGGTGTCGGCGGAGTCCTCGCTCGCCCCGTCCGTCGCCGGCTTCTTCGAGGAACCGGACCCGCGGCGGCCGCGACCTCCGCGCCTCCTGCGACGGCGGGGCGCTCCGTCCGTCGACACGGCGTCGGAGCCGGCCGGGGTTGTTTCGGTGGCGACCTCAGCTGCCGGAGTCTCGGCGGCGGTCGCTTCGTCGATCGTGTCGCTCATGCGAACTCCTTCCCCTCGCGCAGAGGGTCGGGAGGGCTCAGCGCCGGCGGAGCGGCGGGGAACGTGTGGCCGTCTCCGGACACGCGCGGGGTCGCGCGATACGGGATGGTCAGCTGGATCCTCGGATACGCGACGGCAGTGGGCGGATTGCCGCTCCACGGTGCCTCGCGCGCACGATCCGGCACGCAGTAGCCCTCTTCTCGGCGCCGCTCGGCCGCCTCGGAGCGGTGCTCCTGGGCACGAGCGCGCCGTTGTGGATGGTTTCCTCGCCCGACGCTCCGATGCGGGGATCCGCCGGGGCGGGCGAGCACGTCTCCTAGGGAGCATAGCAAGGGGTCCGGCCCGTTCCCGGAGATCGGGCGAGGAACACCCGGTCCGGGCCGAAGAGCCGCATCACGAACTAGCCACATCGGGCCACCCGTCACCCGAACTCCCGACGTGCGGAAACACCCTTCCGGAGGATTGGGTCGGCGGAGCCCAGCCACAAGACTTCTCGGCATGAGCCAGGCCCCCCCAGGTCGATGGGCTCCGCCTTCCCCAACGGCGGCTTCCTCGACAGCAGTCGCGCCGCATCAGGTCCGCGTGATGGTGGTCGACGACAACGCCGGCTTCCGGGAGTCGCTGCTGACGTTGCTGGACACCGAGGAGCTCCTGGTGGTCGGAGAAGCCAAGACCGGCGAGGAGGCTCTCGAGCTCGTCCAGCGGATGGACCCCGACGTCGTCCTGATGGACGTCCGGATGCCCGCGATGGACGGGATCGAGGCGACGCGACGACTCAAGGAACTCCATCCCGGGATCGGCGTGGTCGCGCTGACGGGTCACGAGGACCAGGCGATCGTCCGCGAGATGCTGGTCGCGGGCGCGTCGGGCTACGTGCTGAAGGACTCCGACGGCGACGACATCCTCCATGCGGTCATGCAGGCGGCCCTCGGCGGAGCGGTCCTCTCCCCCACGATCGCGCCGACGGTGATCGACGAGCTCACGGAGGCGTTCGGACGGGAGCGCCGCCGAACGCGCGAGCTCGAGGAGGCGCACGCAGCGCTCGTCCAACGCGCCGCGCGGCGCCATGAGCTCGTCTCCCGGCTCGGCCACGAGCTCCGCACTCCCGTCACCGTCGTCCTCGGCATGGCGCAAACGCTCGCCGGAAAGGACGCCACCAGCGAGCAGCGAGAGGAGCTGTTGCAGCGCCTGATGCAGCGGGCGACGGAGCTCGCCCGGCTGGTGGAGCGTTTCGAGATCGCCGTCGACGCCGACCTCACGGAGCGCGTCGACGTGGTGGAGCGCGCCCGTGCCGTCGCCGAGCCGCATCCGCGCGTCCGGGTGATCGCGGCGCGGGATCTCCCGAAGCCGGACCTCAACCCTCTCGTCGCGACGCGGATCCTCGAGGAGCTGATCGACAATGCGCTCCGATTCTGCGCGGAGGACTCCGCGGTCCGCGTGGAGATCGCGCGCGGCCTCGGAACGATCGACGTGCGCGTGATCGACCGCGGCCCGGGCGTCGCGGAGGTGGACCGCGAACGCATCTTCGAACCGCTGGAGCAGGTGGAGGCGCTCAACATCCGCACGCATCAGGGGGCAGGGCTGGGCCTCTCCCTCGCGCGGACGGCGGCGCGAGCGATGGACGGCGACGTCGTCCTGGAGCGGAGCGGGCCGCTCGGCTCGACGTTCCTGTGGACGATCTCTCTGGAGACGACGCCGACGCCGCGCGCGGGGCCTGAGCGCGCTCGTTACTTGAAGCGACGCATGTGGATGTTCAGCAGCAAGCCCACCGCGAGGAAGTTCGCGAGCAAGGAACTCCCCCCGTAGGAGACGAACGGCAGGGGGATCCCGGTGATCGGCATGATGCCGATCGTCATGCCGACGTTCACGAACATCTGGATCGCGAACATCGAGCCGATGCCGGCAGCCATGTACGTACCGAACGGGTCCTTGGATAACGTCGCGATCCGGAACGCCCGCCAGATCAGGATCGCGAACAGCAGCAGCATCACGATCGCACCGACGAAGCCGAATTCCTCTCCGACGACGGTGAAGATGAAGTCGGTGTGCTGCTCGGGGATGAAGTCGAGGTTGGTCTGCGGCCCGTTCAGGAATCCCCTTCCGGTGACGCCTCCGGAGCCGATGCCGATCTCGGACTGTTGCTTGTTGTAGTTGGCTCCCTGGGGGTCGTTCTTCGAGTCGAGGAACCCGTACAGCCGCTGAAGCTGATAGTCCTTGACGACGCCGAGCTGGAAGGCGCCGAACAGGAGCACGAACGCGCTGAGCGCGAGGACGGCCAGCTGCTTCGGCTTCGCTCCCGCCACGACGAGGATGCCGACGAGGATGGCCGCGAGGACGATCGTGGTCCCGACGTCGGGCTGGATGAAGACGAGGACCATCGGCACCGCTGCGAGGACCGTCGCGCGCAAGACGTGTTCCAGGCTGAGCTCAGACGTCTTCACCTCCGAGAGATAGGCGGCGAGCATGACGATGAGCCCGAGCTTCATGTACTCCGACGGCGTGAACTGGAACCCCGCGAGCTGGAACCACCGCTGCGCGCCGGCGGTCGTCGTTCCGAACGGGGTTCGCACCAGGACGAGGAGCAGCACCAGCGCGCCGTAGATGATCCCGGCGTAGACCTTCGCGAATCGATAGTCGAACGTCGCGACCAGCAGCAGGAGGATGATGCCGAGCGCGAACGCGGTGATCTGCTTCTTGACGTAGAGGGAGAGGTCGAGGTGCTGCGCCGCGAGCGATGCGTGCGTCGCGGAATAGATGAGGAAGAGTCCGCCGACCGTCAGGGCGAGCACGACGAAGATCAGGACGCCGTCGAGGTGGCGGATCGGACGCCGCTCGATGCTCCACGTACGTCCGGCGATCAGGTCCATGGCGTCAGTCGTTCGGCGCGGAGGGGTTGGCTGCGGAGAGATTCAGCCCGTACAGGCCCTCGATCACTCGGCGAACGATCGGTGCCGACGTCGTCGCCCCGTGGCCCCCCTGCTCGACGAGCGAGACGATCACGTAATCGGCATGGTTCGGGGTATCGCCGGCCATCGCCGCGAACCACGAGTAGTTCTGCTGACCGATCTTCTCGGCGGTTCCGGTCTTGCCGGCGACCCAGACCTGTGAGAACGGAAAATTCCCGAACGCCGGCGCCGCGGTACCACCTGTGTGGGGCACTTGTGCGAGGGCATTGCGGATGTACTCGAGTTGGCCGGAAGTAAACGGCAGCTTCCCGCCACAGTGGGGATCGAGCGTCTTCGGCTTCGCCAGGCCAGGCCCGGTGAGCTCCGACGCGACGTGTGGCTGGCACACGTGCCCTCCATTCGCGATCGCGGAGTACGCCGTGGCGATCTGCAGCGGTGTGACGAGCGTGTCCCCCTGGCCGATCCCCATCTGGATGTCGTCGCCCGGATACCACGTGTCCCTCGGAAACGCAGTCGGGTTCTCTCGGTGCATTCTATGGAGCCACTCCGGAGTCGGAACAACGCCCGGCTGCTCGTTCGGTAGATCGATCAGCGTCGGCTTGCCGAAGCCGAACGTACCGAGGTCGCGTTGCAACGGTTCCGCCGGTTGCTTCTGGTAAAACTCCCAACCGAACTTGTAGAAGACGGTGTCACAAGAGACGACGAGCGCGTGAGCAACAGTCATGTACCCCAGGTTCGCCGTCGTCCAGTTGTGGAACACCGTCTGCTGACCGACCGTGTCGCTCGGCGCCGTGTACGTCGCCGGACACTCATAGTTCGACGTCTCGTTCGCGATACCACTCTGAAGTGCCGCCGCAGCGACGAACGGCTTGTAGGTCGAACCCGGCGGATAGAGCCCCTGGATCGCCCGATCGATCAGTGGCTCGTTTGACCCGGGAGACTGCAGCTTGTCGAGCTGCTGTTGGGTGATGCCGCCGGTGAACAGCCCCGGGTCGTACGTCGGCGCGGACGCCATCGCCACGATCGCGCCCGTGTTCGGATCCATCACGACCACGGCGCCCGCGTTGGCCTTGAGCAACCCGCCCTGGCTCGAGTCCGCGTAGCCGCGAGCGTTCTCCATCCCGAGCTTGAGGCTCTCCTCGGCGATCTGCTGCGCCTTGAGATCGAGCGTCAGATGGAGCGTGTCGCCCTGGACCGGGTCCTGCACCGCGCCGATCGGGCCGAGGTTCTGGCCCGAGGCGTCGACGAGGTACTTGCGGACACCCTTCGTCCCTTGCAGGTACGGCTCGTAGACCTGTTCGACGCCTGCCTTCCCGACGATGTCTCCCGGTTCGTAACCGGCGTAGGCGGGTGCCTTCAACTGTTCCGACGAGATCTGGCCGGTGTACCCGAGGACATGCGCCGCCGCCCTGCCGTAGGGATACGTGCGCACCGGAACCTCGTCCACCGACACGCCGGGGAAATCGCTCTGGTGCTCGCCGATGTAGTAGCGGACAGCCGGCTTGACGTCGAACGCCACGGGAACGGGCGTGTACGAGTAATAGAGGTTGGTGCTCAGCGACTGCCTCAACTGCCACTCGGGGATCTTGAGCAACTTCGACAGCCGAGGAAGCACGACATCCGCCTGTGAACCGAGCCGCTGTCGGTTGACCAGTAGCGTGAGGCTCGGTCGGTTTCCGACGAGGATGTGGTTGTGATCGTCGACGATCCTGCCTCTCGGTGCGACCGTCTGCACGACGCGCACGCTGTTCCGCGATGCCTGGGAGCGGAAGTCGTCACTGGCAAGCACCTGCAGGAACCAGAGACGCGCGCTGAGCGCGACGAACATGACGACGACGAACAACGCCAGGACCCGGACGCGTGCGACCGTGCGACCCTCCGTCACGGGGTTACCACCGGACGACGCGCTGCGTCGTCGAGGCCTGCGTCAGGCGTCTGATGAGAGGAAAGAAGATCGGCGTGAGGATCGCGTTGTAGAGAGCCGACAGGAGCGCGATCCGGACCACAAAGTACGCGCTTGCCTCCGCCTGCCCGAGCAGGAGGGCGACGACCCGATTGAAGATCACGCTCACGAAGGTCCCGATCGCCACCATCACGACCGGCACGAGCGCCGACTGCGTGACAATGTATTGGCTCGTCACGCCGACCGAATAGCCGAGCAGCGTGAGCGTCAGCGCCGTGATGCCCTTCGGTTGGTTCAGCAGGAAGTCCTGCGCCATCCCGCAGGCGAATCCAGTCACCGCCCCGGACGCTGTGCCCTCCAGGAGTGCGATCACGATCGTGACGAGGTACAGCAGCTCCGGTTTCGCACCGAGCAGGCGCACGTCGGCGAACACGGTCGTCTGGAGAACGATCGCGGTGATGATGACGAGCGCGAGGGTGAGCGTGCGTCGCACGACCGCCCAGGCTAGCCCGAGCCCGTGGAAAGGACCACGAGCACGTCGTCGAGCGTCGAGAAGTCGACGGCGGGGCGCACCGTGATGTCCTTCTCGAGCGCCGAGGCTCCACCGCCCACATGGGAAACGGTTCCGATCACGCGCCCGGGCGGGTCGATGCCGGTCGGCCGGCCCTCCAGCCGATAGCCCGACGTCACCACGGTGTCGCCCACTCCCACCTGCGTGGCGGACGGGACACCCAGCATCTTGAGGTCCTCCTCGCCCTGGCCGACGAGGAGGCCCGTCGTGTTCGCGTCGTCGAGCCGAGCCGGAACCTTGGAGTTCGGATCGATGATGAGTCGGACGATCGAGGCGTTCGTCGAGACACGGGAGACGTGCCCCATCAAGGCGGTGCCTGAAAAGACCGGCATGTTCTCCTGGATCCCGTCCGAGGAGCCCTTGTTGATCTCGACGCTCCATTCGGAGTTGTCGACGCTGCTCGCGATCACCAGCGCTGCGGTGCTCGGCGGATCGAGGCTCTGCTTCAGCCCGAGGAGCTTCTTCAGCGACTCCAGCTGATGGATCTCGGAGGAGGTCAACGCTCCTTTGTTCTGGAGCTGCGCGACCTCGTCCTGGAGTCGCTCGTTCTCGTTGCGGAGTGACGGGAGCTGCGTCACCGCGGAGAAGAAGTCCCCGATCGGCCGTGTCAGGCGCGTCACGGCCTCCTGGAGCGGAGCCACGATCGAAAGCGCCGTCCGGCCGAGCCCGGCGAGGGGGCCCGAGTCACCCTCCTTGTAGTCGAGCGTGATCGTCAGCAGCGAGACGCAGACGAGGGTGACCACGAGGAGGCGCGTGTTCCGCGGCCGGCTCCTGAGCGCCATCGGCGCGGGTTACCTTCGCGACGGACTGACCAGCACCCGCTGGAGAACCTCGAACTCCTCGAGGCACTTCCCGGAGCCGATCGCGACGGACGACAGCGGATTGTCCGCGATGTGTACCGGCATCCCGGTCTCGTGCTTGAGGCGCTCGTCGAGGCCTCGGAGCAGCGCGCCGCCGCCGGTGAGGACGATGCCCTGCTCCATGATGTCGGCCGCGAGCTCCGGCGGGGTCCGGTCGAGCGTGCTCTTGATCGCGTCGATGACCGCGTTGATCGGCTCCTCGACGGCCTTTCGGATCTCCTCGGCGGTGATGTGGATCGTCTTCGGCAGGCCTGAGACGAGGTCGCGGCCCTTGATCTCCGCGATGAGCTCCTCCGGCATCGGATAGACCGACGCGATCGCGAGCTTGATCGCCTCGGAGGTGCGCTCGCCGAGCAGCAGGGAGTACTCCTTCTTGACGTGCTGGATGATCGCCTCGTCGAGCTCGTCGCCGCCGATGCGGATGCTCGTGCTGGTCACGATGCCGCCGAGGGAGATGATCGCGACCTCGGTCGTTCCTCCGCCGATGTCGACGACCATGTTCCCGGTCGGCTCGTGGATCGGAAGGCCGGCCCCGATCGCGGCGGCCATCGGCTCCTCGATGATGTAGGCGCGGCGCGCTCCGGCGGCGATGGTTGCTTCCTCGACGGCCCGCTGCTCCACTCCGGTGATGCCTGAGGGCACGCAGACGACTACGCGAGGTTTCGCGAGGAGGCGACGGCGGTGCACCTTTTGGATGAAGTAGCGCAGCATCTTCTCCGTGACGTCGAAGTCGGCGATGACGCCGTCTTTGAGCGGCCGGACGGCCTGGATGTGCGACGGCGTCCGGCCGATCATCCGCTTCGCCTCGGCGCCGACGGCGAGGATCGCGCCGGTCAGCGTGTTGATAGCAACGACAGAGGGTTCGTTCAGGACGATCCCGCGTCCGCGAACATAGACGAGCGTGTTCGCGGTACCCAGGTCGACAGCCATGTCGCGTCCTAGGAACCCCGTGATCCCCTCGGCACGTGCCTGGGGAGAAGAGAAACCTTGTTGAACCCTCTCGGCCATGGGCTCGAGCCTCTTTCTACAGGGTGTGCTCGGGACTGGCAACTTGACACTCGACGGTCGGAGCAGGTCGAGTCGGAACGGCAACGCGTATGTGGCGACGCCGCCCGTACACGGTACGCGACGAGCGCTGCGGATGAACCGGAGGAGACGCGACGATGACGATTGGGCGCACACGGTGACGGTGGCAGTGGTGTTTCCGGGGCAGGGATCGCAATCCGTCGGCATGGCGGACGTCTGGACGGCGCATCCGGCCGGGCGCTCCGTCATCGAGGAGGTCTCCGATGCGATGGGGCGCGATCTCGCGGAGCTCTCCCGCGACGAGGAGGCCCTCAAGACCACGGAGGTCGTACAGCCCGCGCTCTTCGCGTGCGACCTGGCCGCGTTCCGCCTGCTGGAGGCATACGGCGTGCGCTTCTCCGCTTCGGCCGGCCACTCCCTGGGAGAGTTCGTCGCGCTCGTCGCCGCGGGAACGTTGGAGCTTCGGCCGGCGCTCGAGCTCGTCGTGATCCGTGGCCGCGCGATGCAACGCGCGTCGGAGGAACGTCCGGGAACGATGACGGCGCTGATCGGGATCGGTGCGACGGACGGCGCGGAGATCGCCGACGTCGCGCGTCGCGATGACGTCCTCGTCGTCGCGAATGAGAACGCTCCGAAGCAGGTCGTCCTCTCCGGCTCACTCGACGCGATCGAACGCGCGGAGGAGGTGGCGCGCGAACGTGGAGGGAAGGCGATGCGCCTGCGCGTCGCGGGCGCGTTCCACTCCGCGTTGATGGAGTCCGCGGTCGAGGACATCAACGACGCGATCGCGACGCTTTCGTTCTCCGCCCCGGCGTTCCCCTTCGTGCCGAACGTGACGGGAACACCGACGAGCGATCCGGACGAGATCCGCGACGCGCTGCGGCGCCACGTCGTCTCTCCCGTCCGCTGGGAGACGACGATCCGGAGCCTCGCCGGTGCGGGCGTCGACAGCGTCGTGGAGGCGGGTCCGGGCGACGTCCTGACGAAGCTCGCCCGAAGGACGGTCGAGGGCCTCACCGCCACCCCGGTCCGGAGCCCAGAGGAAGCCGCCTCCGTCGCCGCCGCCGTCGGGGGCGGCTCCTGAGTGGGGCATCGGCCGTAGCGCGACGATATCCTCGGCCCGTGCGAGGGTGCGAGGGCGACCGTTTCGGGCACGCAGGCACGCGGGTGAGGGTTCCCCGTGCCTGTCGAGGGAGGCGAGCGTGAGCGCCACGAATGCCGGCGCTCCGCGCCGGTACGCGTCGATCGCGGCGACCGGCTCGGTGCTCCCCGAGCGCGTCGTGCCGAACTCCTATTTCGAGTCGCTGGTCGACACGAGCGACGAGTGGATCCGTCAGCGCACCGGCATCCGCGAGCGCCACTTCGCCGCGGACGGAGAGACGACCTCCGACCTGGCCGCGGTCGCGGCTCGCCGGGCTCTGGAGGCCGCGGGAACGGCGGCCGAACAGGTCGACCTGATCGTCGTCGCGACGCTCAGTCCCGACACGCCGATCCCCGCGACGGCGGTGCACGTCCAGCGCAAGCTCGGCATCGGCGCACCGGCGTTCGACGTGAACGCGGCGTGCGCAGGGTTCTCCTACGCGATGTCGACCGGAACCGCGCTCGTCGAGGCCGGCAGTGCGGACACGGTGCTCGTGATCGGCGCGGAGGTCCTCTCGCGATTCCTCGACTTCAGCGACCGCACCGTGTGCATCCTCTTCGGCGACGGCGCCGGAGCGGTGCTGCTCAAGCCCTCCGACGACCCTGGCGTGATCGACGGCGTCCTGGGCGCCGACGGAACGACATCGGAGTCGCTCTTCAACCCCGCGGGCGGCTCGCGGATGCCGGCGTCTCTCGAGACGGTTGCGGCGCACGACCATTCGATCCGGATGCCGCGCGGCCGGGAAGTGTTCCACCGCGCCGTGACGGAGATGGCCGCGTCCTGCCGCGAGCTCCTGGAGAAGAACGGGTTCCGTCCGGACGAGGTGGACCTCCTCGTTCCGCACCAGGCGAACGCGCGGATCATGAACGCCGTCGCCGAGCGTCTCGGCGTCCGTCCCGAAGCGGTCGTCTCCGACGTCGAGACCGTTGGCAACACCTCGGCGGCGTCGATCCCGCTCGCGCTCGACCGCGCCTGGAGAGCCGGGCGCGTCTCCCCCGGCGGCCTCGTGTTGCTGACGTCCTTCGGGGCGGGTCTCTCATGGGGCGCTACGCTGGTCCGATGGACAGTTCCGACTCCACCTCCCCTGCCGTGAAGACGGCCCTCGTCACCGGCGGGTCCCGCGGCATCGGCCGAGCGATCGTGCTCTCCCTCGCGGCCGATGACTGGCACGTCGCGGTCGGGTACCGGACGAGTGACCTCGAGGCGAAGGAGACGCTCGAAGCGGCGGAGTCCGCGGGCGGCACGGGGGTCACCGTGCGCCTCGACACCCGTGACGAGGCCTCCGTCACCGAAGCGTTCCGGGAGGCCGAAGAAGCGCTCGGCCCGATCGTCGGCGTCGTGAACAACGCGGGCCGCTCGGTCGACGGCCTCGCGATCAAGTACCCGATGGACACGTTCGAGGACGTGATGGCGACGAACGTGCGCGGCTCGTTCCTGTGCGCCCGGGCAGCGCTCAGAGCGATGCTGAAGGCGAAGTGGGGCCGGATCGTGAACGTCTCCTCCGCGGTCGCGCTGCGGGGGAACGCCGGACAGACCGTCTACGCCGCGTCGAAGACCGCGCTCGTCGGCATCACGCGCTCTCTCGCGCGCGAGGTCGGCGCGAAGGGCATCACCGTGAACGCGATCGCACCCGGCCTCGTGGATACCGACATGACGTCGCACCTGACGAGCCAGGCGCGCGACGTCTACGTCAACCAAACACCGATCGGCAGAACCGCTACACCCGAGGAGATCGCGAGTGTCGTGCGGTTCCTCATGTCCGACGAGGCGTCCTACGTGAACGGCGCCCTCGTGCCCGTGGATGGAGGACTGACGGCCTGAACCAGGCCGTTCGCTCCGCGAGTGAAGGGGGAGAACACCGGATGGAGATGCAGGAGATCGACAGCAGGGTCAGGAAGGTGCTTGCCGAGCAGCTCGCCGTGGAAGAGAGCCAGGTCGTACCGGACGCGCGGTTCGCGGAGGACCTCAACGCCGACTCCCTCGACCTGGTGGAGGCGGTGCTCGCGCTCGAGGAGGAGTGGGGCATCGAGATCCCCGAGGAGGAGATGGACGGCGTGAAGACCGTCGGTGCGGCCGTGAAGCTCGTCGCCTCGAAGCTGGACGTCAGTGGCTGATCGTCGTGTCGTTATCACCGGCATCGGGCCGGTCACGCCCGTCGGCACGGGCGTCGAGGACTTCTGGCAGGGGCTTACGACCGGTCGCAATGGCATCCGGGAGATCGAGAACTTCGATACCTCGGATCTCGTCGTCCATCTCGCGGGAGAGGTTCCGGGCTTCGACCCCTCACGCTGGCTCGACGCGAAAGAGGTTCGCCGCACCGACCGGGTGACGCACTTCTCGCTCGCCGGAGCGCAGCTCGCGTGGGACGACGCGGGCGCGCCCGAGATCCCCTCGGACCGCGGCGGCGTCGTCATCGCGACAGGCATCGGCGGGATCGAGACGCTCCTCCAGCAGCACAGCGTCCTGCTGGAGAAGGGACCCGGCCGGGTGAGCCCATTCATGGTTCCGGCGCTGATGGCGAACGCCTCGGCCGGACACGTCGCGATGCGCTTCGGCCTCACGGGCCCGAACCTCTGCACGGTGACGGCCTGCGCCTCCGGCGCGCACGCCGTCGGCGAGGGGTACCGGATGATCCGCGACGGCATGATCGAGCTCGCGATCGTCGGCGGCTCCGAGGCCGCGACGCTTCCGTTGACCGTCTCGGCCTTCGCGCAGATGCAGGCGCTCACGAAGAACCCCGACCCGGAGACGGCGAGCCGGCCCTTCGACGCCGAGCGCGACGGCTTCGTCCTCTCGGAGGGTTCCTGCGTTCTGATCATCGAGGAGGCGGAGCGCGCGGCGGCCCGCGGTGCTCGCATCTACGCGGAGGTGGCGGGCTACGGAGCGTCGGCGGACGCGTTCCACATCACGGCGCCGGACCCGAAGGGCTCCGGAGCCGCCCTCGCGATCGAGCGCGCGCTCGCCGACGCCGGCGCGGAGCCGCAGGACGTCGAGTACGTCAACGCGCACGGAACCTCCACGCAGCTGAACGACGCCTCGGAGACGCGCGCGTTGAAGACCGCGCTCGGCGAGGAGATCGCGCACGACGTCCCCGTCTCGTCGACGAAGTCGATGACGGGTCACATGCTGGGCGCAGCCGGAGCGGTGGAGGCGGCGGTCCTCGCACTCACGGTGGGTCGCGGCGTCATCCCGCCGACGATCCACTACAAGACGCCGGATCCGGACTGTGACCTCGATCCGGTTCCGAACGAGGCGCGCGAAGCCTCCGTGGAGCTCGCGATCTCCAACTCGTTCGGCTTCGGCGGGCAGAACGCCGTCCTCGCGATCCGCCGCACCTCCTAGCGGCGCGGCGGAAAGACGCCTCTCACCTCAGTTCGCGGCGTTCTCCGGTTCCAGCACGATCACGGGGATCTGCCGCGAGGTCTTCTCCTCGTACTCGGCGAAGCCCGAGTTGAGACGCTTCTGTTCCTCCCAGATCCGG
The DNA here is from genome assembly GCA_045805285.1 of Actinomycetota bacterium. Taxonomy (GTDB): domain Bacteria; phylum Actinomycetota; class UBA4738; order UBA4738; family JBJMLN01; genus JBJMLN01. The sequence continues at coordinate 46,844 of JBJMLN010000082.1, forward strand.
TGCCGCTCATCGCCCGTCGCCTCGCGCGCGACGAGATCGAGGGTCTCGGTGCCGATCTCGGCGCGGACCTTCGGATTCGCGAGCACGTTGTGGTACCAGTCCGGGTTCGTCGGCGCGCCTCCCTTGGAGGCGAAGATCGCCCACCCGTCGTCGAGCTTCTGGTAGGCGAGCGGATTGACGCGCTCGGTGCCGCTCTTCGCTCCGCGGTGGTGGAGGAGCAGGAGCGGCTGATCCCCGAACGAGGCGACCTTGCCGTCGTTCGAGCGGAACTCCTCGATGATGTTCGTGTTCCAGTCGGCCATGGAGGTTCCCTCCCTTCGGGACGTGACTTCCGTCGGAACAGGGTGTGCGACGCGCCTATTCCTCGAAGCTTCGCCAGAACGGATGCGCGTTGTACGTCGCGACCCGGGCGCACCCGTCGAGGACGGTTCCGAAGCTCACGCGGTCGGGCGACCACGCCTCCCCCACGCGGAACTCTCCGCCGCCCGCGTCCTCGAGGGGCTCCTCGCCCTCGGGCCCGGAGAGGAACAAGCGGCCGCCGCGAACGTAGACCCGGAACGCCGGGAACCACGGGTTGTACGCGCGGTACAGGCCGGTGATCGCTTCCCACTCGGCGGGACTCTCTTCGGCGGGCAACTCCGGCTCGCCGTCGCGGACGAACCGATCGGGCCCCGAGATCAGCGCGATCACCTCTCCGTCGCGCCGGTCGAGCGTCAGCGCGAACCGGTCGAGCTCCGGATGCGGAACGGCGAACGTCTCCGGCGTCTCCACATCGGGCTCCAGCGCCACCCCGGTTCCGTCGACCGAAAGCATCAGCCGTTCCCCGGCGGCGTGGAGCGTGATCTCCCGGGTCCCGCTCCGATAGCGGCCGGCGACCTCCGCGGCGGCCGGGATGGAGTACGGGTCCGGCGCCGGCGGCGTCTCCGGGAGGTCGGTCTCCTCCTTCCACGCGCGCAGCGCCTGCAAGGCGAAGCGGACGGTCGCGTTCCGGTCCGCGTGCCCGTTCACCATCATGATCGCGCCGACACCTGCGTCCATGTCGCACTCCAGCAACGCGTAGTAGCCGACCATGCCGCCGGAGTGACGCACGAACGCGTGGCCGTCGGCCTCCAGGACGTCGAGACCGTACGCGTAGGCCATCCCCGGTTGCTCCGGGATGTCGATCACCGGTCGCGTGAATCGCTCGAACGACGCCTCCCCGATCAATGCCTCGCCGGCGTCGGTCCGTCCGTGGTTGAGGAGCATCCGCGCGTAGGCCGCCATGTCCGCCGCCGGGGAGATGATGCTTCCGTCGGCGGTCGTGCTGACGATCGGCGGCGCCTGGATCAGCGGCATGCCGCGATGCGGCGGGCGGTCTTCGTTGATGCGTTGATGTCCCGTCGCGACGTCCTTGCGGGTCTCGTACGTGATCGCCGGATCGGTACGGCCCATCCCCAACGGGGTGAACACGCGGTCGCGGAGCAGCGCCCGGATCGACGAGCCGGTGACGCGCTCGAGGATCAGGCCGACGAGCTTGTAGCCGTCGTTGGAGTAGTGGAACCGCTCCCCCGGCGCGAACCCCGTGGAGGTCCGCGCGAGCGACTCGACAGCCGGGACCGCGTCGTCGGCGAAGTCCATCCCCATGATCAACCCCGACGCGTGCGTGAGCAGGTGATGCGTGGTGATCGCGCCGTAGTCCGAGCGCAAGCGGAACCACGGGACGTACTCCGTCACGGGCGCGAAGAGATCGAGCGTTCCCCTCTCCACCTCCTGGAGGGCGATCAGCGCCGCGAACGACTTGGAGATGGAGCCGATCTCGAAGCGGGAGTCGTCGCGGACCGGAGCGCCGGTGAACGCGTCGGCCTGTCCGACCGGGATCACGCCGACGAGCCGCTCGCGGTCCGTGAGGCCCACGATCGCGCCCGGAGCGTCGAGGAATGCCGGAAGCCGAGACTCCAGGAACGCTCGGATGCGCTCGAGCGCGGCGTCGAGGTCCGCCACGGTCCTACGAGAAGAAGAGCTTCAGCTCACGCTCGGCCGACTCCGGAGAGTCGCTTCCGTGCACGAGGTTCTCCGTGATGATCGTGCCGTAGTCGCCGCGGATCGTTCCGGGCGGGGCGCTCGCCGGATCGGTCGGTCCCATCAGCGTCCGCAGCACCGGCACCGCCTGCTCACCTTCGAGCTTCGCAAGGACGGCGGGGGCGGAGGTGATGAACTCCACGAGCTCACCGAAGAACGGCTTCTCCCGGTGCTCACCGTAGTGCTCCTCCGCGGTGGTGCGTTCGATCCGCACCATCCGCAGCTCCGTGATCCGCAGTCCCTTCGCTTCGACGCGGCGCAGGATCTCCCCCGTCAATCCGCGACGGACGGCATCCGGCTTCGCGATCAGCAACGTCGACTGTTCGGCCATGTTCGGTTCCCTCGCAAGGCGTTAGGAGAGCAACGTTCGGCGGGCTTCCGCGACAGTATAGAGGGAGCCCGTCACGAGGATCGCGTCGTCCTCCTCCGCGTTCGCGCGCGCGTCGTCGATCGCTTGGTCGACCGAGGGCGAGACCGATACCTCCGCAGCGCCTGCGTCGCGAAGCGCCGCCGCGAGGTCCTCAGGGTCCGCGGACCGGGCGCCGGCGTACCTCGTGGCGACGAACGCCCCGTCGAGCGGCCGGAGCGCCTGCGCGATCCCCTCGACGTCCTTGTCGGCGGAGACGGCCACGATGACGAAGAGCTGCCGGGCCGTGAACGCCTCCGGGAACGACGACGCAAGCGCCTGCGCTCCCGCGGGGTTGTGCGCTCCGTCCAGCACGACGAGCGGCTGGCGCGTGACGATCTCGAGCCTCCCGGGCGACTCGGCGTTCCGGAGACCCTTTCGCACCTCGTCGTGCGACAGCGGGCGGTCGAGGAATGCCTCCATCGCGGCGACCGCAGCTGAGGCATTCCGAGCAGCGTGCTCCCCGAAGAGCGGGATGAACACGTCGTCGTAGGAGTCGCGCATGCTCTCCACGCGGAGCGCCTGTCCGCCGAGCGCGAGCTTGCGATCGACGAGGGAGAAGTCGCGCCCTTCCAGCAGCAGCGATGCGCCGACGTCGGCCGCGCGCCGGTCGACGATCGCCTGCACGCTCGGCAGCTGCTCCCGGATCACCCCGATCTTCCCCGGCTTGATGATGTCGGCCTTCTCCGTCGCGATCTGCTCGACGGTGTCACCGAGCTCGCGGTGGTCGAGCGAGATCGGCGTGATCACCGCGACGTCGCCGGCAACGAGGTTCGTCGCGTCCCACCGCCCGCCCATGCCGACCTCGAACACGGCCGTCTGCACCGGCTTGTCGGCGAAGTACAGGAACGCGAGCGCGGTGAGCGTCTCGAAGTACGTGACCTGCTGGTCCGACTCCTTGTCGACCGTGAGCAGGAACGGAAGCAGGTGGTCGTAGGTGTCCGCGAACTCCTCCTCGGAGATCGCTTCGGTGCAGACGGAGATGCGCTCGGTGACCGACTCCAGGTGCGGGGACGTATACAGCCCGGTGGAAAGCCCGTGCGCGCACGCGATCGACGTGATGAGCCGCGCGGTGGTGGTCTTGCCGTTCGTGCCGGTGACGTGGAGCGTCGGCGAGGTCAGCTGCGGGTCACCGAGGAGCTTCGCGAGCGCGGTGATGCGCTCGAGATCGGGCACCATCCGTTGGGGCTGGCGTCCGTCGAGCTCGGCGAGAGCCTCCTCGAAGCGCACTCAGTCGCCCGAGGCGCCGAACTGAGCGAGCTCCGCGAGCAGCCGGCGCTCATCCTCCTCGAGGCGGACGACATCGGCGCGCTCGCCCTCCACGACGGCGGGTGGCGCCTTGGAGACGAACCCCTCGTTCGCGAGCTTTCCGCGCTTGCGCGAAAGCTTCTCGCGCGCCTCCTTGAGCTTCTTGCGTTTGACCTCGATCAACGGTCCTGCGTCGACTCCCTCCGCCACGCGCAGCCGCGCCTTCGCGCCGTCGAGGTCCGCGAAGGCGATGTCCGCGCGAGTGACCGCAGCGACGTCGTCGAGATGGGCGGAGAGCCGCTCCGCCCACGATCGATCGAGGTCGACGGCCTTGCCCATGCCACCGGGAGCACCGGTCTGGAGCCGTCGGATCTCCGTGACGACCTCCTGGACGAACGCGAACTCCTCCTCGGCCTCGGGATCGCGCTCCGCCTCCGATGCCGACGGCCAGGGTGCAACGACGATCGACTCCCCGGCGTCGAAGCGCTGCCAGATCTCCTCGGTGACGAACGGCATGATCGGATGCAGCAGTCGGAGCGAGCGCTCGAGCACCCAGGAGAGGACGGCGGCCGCGTCGGCGCGGTCTTCGTCACTGCCCGATAGACGCGGCTTCTCGAGCTCGAGCGCCCAGTCACAGAACTCCGACCAGAGGAAGCGCTGCAACGCCTGCGCCGCGTCGGAGAACCGGAGGTCCTCGAGGGCGGCGTCGACCTCCTCCACGCAGGCCGCGTGGCGGGAGACGATCCAACGCTCCGTGAGCGTGCGGCGCTCGCTCGGCGGCAACGACGGCGCGCCGCCCTCGTGGGCGTTCAGCACGAGCCGGCCCGCGTTCCAGATCTTGTTCGCGAAGTGCTGTCCCGCCTCGACCGCATCCTCCGACAAGGGGATGTCCTGCTGGCCGCCGGTCGCGAGCCGCGCCAACGCGAAACGGAGCGCGTCCGCTCCGAACCGGTCCACCATGTCGAGCGGGTCGATCACGTTGCCGAGCGACTTGCTCATCTTGCGACCGTGACCATCGCGGACGAGACCGTGCAGCACGACGTTCTCGAAGGGGATGTCGCCGACGAAGTAGAGGCCCGACATGATCATGCGCGCGACCCAGAGGTAGAGGATCTCGTAGCCGGTGACGAGCACGGTCGTCGGATAGAACGTCTCGAGGTCCTGTGTCGGCTCCGGCCATCCGAGCGTGGAGAACGGCCACAGCTGCGAGGAGAACCACGTGTCGAGGACGTCCGGATCCTGCTCGAGCTCGCCGGAGCCGCACTCGACGCATGACGTCGGGTCCTCGGTCGCCGCGAACTCGTGGCCGTTCGCGCAGTACCACACGGGGATGCGGTGGCCCCACCACAGCTGGCGGGAGATGTTCCAGTCGCGGAGGTTGTCCATCCACGCGAGGTAGGGCTTCACCCATCGGTCTGGAGCGAAGCGGATCCGGCCGTCGGCGACGACCTCCTTCGCCGGACCCTTCAGACGGTCGACGGCGACGAACCACTGCTTGCCGGAGATCCACGGCTCGATCTCGGTGTGACACCGGTAACAGTGACCGACCGCGTGGATGTAGGGACGCTTCTCTCCCACGATCAAGCCGAGCTCCTGCAGCCGCTCGCGGACGCGCGCGCGCGCCTCGTAGCGATCGAGGCCGCGGAACTCCTCCGAAACCGTGTCCGCGAGCGTCGCGTCTCGGTTGAGGATGTTCATCAGCGGAAGATCGGCGCGCTGGGCGATCTCGAAGTCGTTCGGGTCGTGGGCGGGGGTCACCTTCACGGCGCCGGTTCCGAACGACGGATCGACCGCAGCGTCGGCGACGATCGGGATCTCCCGGCCGTCGAACGGATGCCGCACGTTCTTTCCGACGAGCGCGCGGTGCCGCTCGTCGTCGGGATGCACCGCGACGCCGGTGTCGCCGAGCATCGTCTCCAGGCGCGTGGTCGCGACGTCGATCGAACCGGAGCCGTCCGCGAGCGGATAGCGGAACGTCACGAGCTCCCCCGCGACGTCCTCGTACTGGACCTCTGAGTCGGAGATGCCGGTCTGGTCCTTCGGACACCAGTTGACGAGGCGTTCGCCCCGGTAGATCAGTCCGTCCTCGTACATCCGCACGAACGCGACGCGGACGGCCTTCGTGAGCCCCTCGTCCATCGTGAAGCGGAGACGGCTCCAATCGCAGGAGACCCCGAGCCGCTTCAGCTGCTCGACGATGCGGTCTCCGTACTGCTCCTTCCACGCCCAGACGCGCTCGATGAAGCGCTCGCGTCCGAGCTCCTCGCGGCTGGTGCCCTCCTTCTGGAGCTCGCGCTCGACGACGACCTGCGTGGCGATGCCGGCGTGGTCCGTTCCGGGGAGCCAGAGGGTCTCGAAGCCGCGCATCCTCGCGCGTCGGATCAGTGTGTCCTCGATGGTGCGACCGAGCGCGTGGCCGACGTGGAGCGCGCCGGTGACGTTCGGCGGCGGGATGACGATGCAGTAGGGCTCGCGATCGGTCTCCGCGTCGGCGGAGAAATATCCGCGCTCCACCCAGACCGGATACCAGCGCGATTCGGCCGCCGCGGGATCGTATTGCGGCGGCATCTGGGGACGTTCGGCGACCTGCTGCTCCATGATCGCGAGTCTACGGGATGGCCTCCGCACGCCTGGCGCTTGCCGCTGGAGGCGCGGATACACTCGCCGTCATGCGGACATGTGCGAGCTGCGGAGCGGAGAACACCGACGGCGCGCGGTTCTGCTCCAGCTGCGGAAGCTCGCTCGGGCCGACCTGCCCGAACTGCGGAGAAGCGGTCGCGGAGGATGCCCGCTTCTGTCCGAGCTGCGGCCGGTCCCTGGCGGCGGCGGAAGCGCCGGTCGAGGAACGCAAGCTCGTAACGATCGTCTTCGCCGACGTGACGGGTTCCACGATGCTCGGTGAGCGGCTCGATCCCGAGCGCCTGAGCGAGGTCCTGAACACCTACTTCTCCGCGATGCGGGAGGAGATCGAAGCGGAGGGCGGCGCCGTAGAGAAGTTCATCGGCGACGCCGTCATGGCGGCGTTCGGCGTCCCCGCCGCGCACGAGGACGACGCGGCCCGCGCGCTCCGAGCCACTCTTCGTATGCAGCGACGGCTCGAGCGTGTCAACGACGCGCTCGCGGAGGCGCACGACGTCCGTCTCCAGATCCGGATCGGCGTCAACACCGGGGAGGTGCTCGCTACCCCGAACCCGAAGGCCGGAGACGCGATGGTGACGGGCGACGCGGTCAACGCTGCGGCGCGCCTGGAGACGAGCGCGGAACCCGGCGAGATCGTCGTCTCGGAGCGAACCGCTCGCTCGGTGCGCGGTTTCCGCTTCGAGGAGATCGGCGCACTGGAGCTGCGCGGCAAGTCCGTCGCCGTGCGAGCGCTCCGGCTGACGGGCGAAGGACCGACGGTGCCGGAGCGAGGAGTGCCGGGGCTGCGTGCCCCGATGGTGGGACGCGACAGCGAGCTCGCGTTCCTCAAGAGCGTGTACGGCCGGGTCGTCGGCGAGGCGCGTCCCAACCTCGTTACCGTCTACGGAGACCCTGGCGTCGGCAAGAGTCGCCTGTCCGCGGAGTTCCTTCGATGGGTCGGCGCGGCGTCACCGTCTCCGACCGTGGTCCGCGGTCGCTGCCTCCCCTACGGTGAGGGCGTCACGTACTGGCCGCTGGCAGAGATCCTGAAAGGTCTCGCCGGCGTCCTCGATTCGGACCCGCCGGCGCTCGCGCTCTCCAGGATCCACGCGCTCGGCGAGGATCTCCTCACCGAAGACGTGGCGAACGATCCGGCGCGGGCGACCGCGGCCCTCGCCTACACGCTCGGGCTCGAGGACCCCGCGGTTCCGTTCCGCGACCTCGAGCCGCGTCGCGTCCGAGCGGAGGTCCACGCGGCGTGGCGGTCGCTCTTCTCCGCGCTCGCGCGTTCAGCGCCGGTGGTCACCCTCGTCGAGGACATCCATTGGGCCGACCCCGCGCTCCTCGACCTGTTGGAGGAGCTCGCGGAGCGCACGGAGGGCCCGGTGCTATTCCTCTGTCCGTCGCGGCCTGAGCTCACGGCCTCGCGCCCGACCTGGGGCGGCGGTCGGCGCAACTTCTCCTCGGTGACGCTCGAGCCGCTGTCGGCGGGCGACGCGCAACGACTCGTCGACGCGCTACTCACCATCAGCGACCTCCCGAGATCCGTTTCCGACCGGATGCTCGATCGCGCGGAAGGCAACCCGTTCTTCCTCGAGGAGATCATCCGCCACCTGATCGACGAGGGATACATCGTCCGGAGCGACGACGGATGGCGAGCGACGGCCGGTATCGAGACCGTGGCGATCCCGGACACGGTCCAGACGGTGCTCGCCGCGCGCATCGACCTGCTTGAGCCGACCGACAAGCGCGTGCTCCAGGGCGCGGCGGTCGTCGGACGGGTCTTCTGGCCGGGGCCGGTGCGAACGCTCCTGAACGGCGACGCCGACACGATCGAGGAGAGGCTCGGTGCGCTGGAGGAGCGTGAACTGGTCCTCTCCCGCCTCGGCTCGGCGATCGCCGGAGAGCCCGAGTACATCTTCAAGCACGTGCTGACCCGCGACGTCGCGTACGAGAGCCTTCCGAAGAGGGAACGTGCACCCGCCCATCGAAGCGTCGCCCGGTGGATCGAGTCGTCGGCCGGAGCGCGCGCGAGGGAGTTCGAGGAGCTCCTCGCCTACCATTACGCGACCGCGGTCCACATGGCGGAGGAATCCGGCAACGTGGACGCCGAGGAGCTCGAGGACCTCCGCGCGACCGCGTTCCGTCATCTCCTCGCGGCCTCGAAGGACGCGCGCGGGAAGCTGCTGCTGACGCCGGCGCAGCGGTTCGCGCGCGAGGCGCTCGCGCTGTCGGGAACGGACCTCGAACGCTCGATCGCCCACGACGCGCTGGCGGAGGCATTCCTCGCGAACTACGACGGCGACCCGGCGTGGGTGAACTGGCGGAAGGCGGCAGACACCCGCCGCCGGGCGACACCCGAGGACCGGGAGGCGATCGCGTATCTCCTCGCCCGTGCGTGCGAGATGCCGACGCGCTGGCCCGGATCGATGCGATCGCTTCCGACGGAGGAGCAGGTCCGAGCCGACCTCGATCTCGCCCTCTCGTTCCTCCCCGACGGGGACGGAGAGACGCGCGTCCGGCTGATGACGGTGCAGGCATTCTGGCCGTTCGCCTTCCGCGACCAGGACTTCACCGACGAACAGATCGACGCGTGGAGCCGGTTGGCGGTCGACGCGGCCGACATGGCGCTGCGGATCGGTCGCACGGACCTGGCGTCCGGCGCGCTCGACGGCGCTACGGGACGCGGCTTCTCACGCGGGCACTACTCGAGCTCCGTGCCGGTCTCGGAACGACGGATCAGCTTCATCCCGGCGCTCGGGGACGTCGGCGAGATCGGAGACATCTATGCGACAAGCGCGTGGATCCGCTACGAGGTGGCCGACTACGCCGAGGCGTTCCGCCTTGCGGATCTGGGTGTGGGTGCGATGACGGACCAGGCGGTCAACTTCGAGCTCCACTGCCTGGCGTGGCGTACCGCGGCGCGGTTCCGGCTCGGCGACTGGGACGGAGCTCTCTCCGACGTGGAGCTCGCGCGCGTTCGCCTCGGAGACCGGGTGGAGTCGCCACCGTACTTCGCAGCGCCGCCGTTCGGGCTTGCAGCGTTGATCGCACACGCGCGCGGCGACATCGCCGAGAGCGACCGGCTTCTCGAGATGCTGTTGCCGGCGGAGCGCGAGGAGGGCGGACGCTTCACACGACTCCTCCCGATCACGGCGCGCCTCTTCGTCGAACGCGGAGATCTGGACGATGCGCGCGCTCGGCTCGTTCCGTATCTGCCCGGCTGGCGCGTCCATGCCGGACAGATGATCGAGGCGCGATGCGAGCTCGTCGCTGCGGAGGCGGCGTGGGACGACGTGCCGGGCGTGGTGCAGGAGGCGCGCGAGTACGCCGAGAGAGGTGGCCTCAAGGCACTCGTGCCGTTCGCCGACCGACTCGAGGGGCTGGCCGCGATCGCCTCTGGGAGGATCGACGAAGGCCTCGACGCGCTGCGACGCTCGAGGGACGGGTTCCGAGACCTCGGCGCGATCTGGGAAAAGGCACGGACGGAGCTCTGGCTCTCGGAGGCGGATCCGAACGCGGCAGGCGACGCCGCGATGTCGGCGGCGGAGATCTTCGATCGCCTCGGTTGCACGCGCTACGCGACGCGCGCTCGCGGGAGCTCGGAGGGTCCTTCGAGACTTGAGTAGCTAGGCGCTGCGCTCGCGGCGCTCGCGCTTGGTGCCCTGCTGCTCGCGTGGAACGAGCGTCGGGTTGACGCCCTTCAGCACGACGTCACGGTCGATCACGCAGCGAGTGACGTCCTGTCGCGAAGGTAGCTCGTACATCACGCCAAGGAGGACCTCTTCCATGATCGCGCGCAGGCCACGCGCGCCGGTGCCGCGGAGGATCGCCTGGTCCGCGATCGAGTCCAGCGCGCCGTCGTCGAACTCGAGCTCGACGCCGTCGAACTCGAAGAACTTCCGGTACTGCTTCACGAGCGCGTTCTTCGGCTTGGTGAGGATGTCGACGAGCGCCTGCTTGTCGAGGTTGTGCACGTGGGTGATGACCGGCAGGCGTCCGACGAACTCCGGGATCAGCCCGTACTTCAAAAGGTCCTCGGGAAGCACCTTGCCGAGCGTCTCGCCGATGTTCTTCTCCTCGCCGCGGCGGATGTCGGCGCCGAACCCGATGCCCTTGTTGCCGATCCGCGACTCGATGACCTTGTCGAGCCCCGCGAACGCGCCGCCGCAGATGAACAGGATGTTCGTCGTGTCGATCTGGATGAACTCCTGGTGGGGGTGCTTGCGGCCTCCCTGCGGAGGAACGCTC
>JBJMLN010000083.1:0-2832 GCA_045805285.1 Actinomycetota bacterium
ATGACAGTGTTCCCGACGGTGAACTCCAGCCAGTCGCCGTTCGACACGCAGTTATCCGCGTCGACGGTCTCCGTGTCCGGCTTCCCGACGTCTCTCCCGCGCGCGTACGCGCTGTAGTGGATCGTGTACTTCTTCATGGTGCCTTCCCCTCTCGCCGGGCACGTTCGGCCCGGCATCTGACCCTTACGAGCGTGTCAAGGACGGTCCTGCATCACGACGCGACGCGCTTCCGCCCGGCCTTCGCTGCGGCCTTCCGCACGGTCTTCCGCGCGTTGGCGCCGACCGTGACACCCTGCTCGTACTGCTGCTTCTGCGCCGCCTTCACGCTCTTCGCCAGCGTCGCCGCCAGCTCCTCCACACGCGTCTTGGGCGGACGCCCCGTACGCCGGCGCGGCCACTCGGCGATGAAGCGGTTCAGCATCGAGCGCTGCCAGACAGGCCCGGATCGGAGCCGCGCGACCGGCTGCGGAAACGTCGGCTTCTCGCGGAGCTCGTACACGCGCTGCTTCGAGACGCCGAGGATCTGCGCGATCTCCGCTACGCCGACGAAGCTCTCGCCGCCGGTGTTCAGCGCTACGGTCTGGGCGGCCTCGGTGATCGCCTCGACGCGCTCGATCGCGAAGATCGGGAGCGCGGCCTTCTCGATCGCGGCGCGGAAGACGGCCAGACCTTGCTGAACCGCTTCCTCCGGTGTCGCGGAGCCAACTGAGAACGTGACCCCGACGCCGTTCACCCCTCCGCCGGCGGAGACGATCGGAGCCTCAGCCTCCAGGACCTCCAAGGCCTCCATGAGGCGATCGATGGCGTCATCGTCGACCGGCGGTCCCGCCGCTTCGACGTCCACGCTGTAGTGCTGACGTTCTTCCATCTGACCCTCCCTTTGCGTGACCGCCGTTCCCTACGGCGGCCACGGCCAGACCAACCCGCTCTTCCGGAGGCAGCTCAGGAAGTTCCTGATGGCTCGAACGTCTCCAGGTGTTCCGGAGAAGGTGCACGGCCGCTTCGTGACGTCCGGAGGTGTGAACCTCGGATGCCCGGCGGTCGTCCGGTCGATGCGCCATCCCTGCTCTCGGGCAGCCGTCTCGATGCTCGCGAGATCGAGACTCCCCTTGCGCCTCTTCGGTGACATCTTCGCATATCTCCTTGACTATCGGCAAGGAGATTCTAGAGCTTGAAACGGAACGCTGTCAAGGCTTTCTAGGCGAGGAGGAGGACCGACTCCGCGGCTGCCGCACCGGGTGACGGGTACTCGATCAAGCCGAGCGAGCGAAGCCGCCCGAGGATGTTCCCGAACGTCCCACCCACGCGATCGCCGACGGTGTAGCCCGCGCGTTCTCCGATCTCCTGCTTCGGAAGCGCGGCCGGGTACGCCTCGATGAGCACGCGGAGAACGCGCCGCTCCGGACCGTCCAGGCGCTCGTACACGGCCTCCTGGAGGCCTTCGATCGTCGCGGGGATATCCGCCGACGTCGCGACGGCGCGGCCGGCCTCTGTCAGCTCGACACGCCCCTGCGTCGGGTAGTCGATGAGGCCGTTCGATCGCAGGGAGCCGAGCAGGTTGCCGAACGTGCCGCCGACGCGCTTCCCGACGCGATACTTCGCGATGAACGCGACCTGCAGCTTCGTCGGCTGATCGAACCCGACCTCGTTCCACCACGCGATCGCGTCGAGGATGCGCTGCTCCGGTGCGGAGAGGTCCCCGACGGCGGAGGCGGCTGGCGTCTCCGTCCTCCGCGTGGACCGCTCGGCCGGGCGAGGCTTCTCACGAGGTGGAGGCGCGAGTGGCCGCGGCACCTTCCCCGCCGCCTGCATCTTCAGCCGGTCGTGCACCTCGTCGATCACGCCCCATATCGGGTCGGTGATCCTCCGGACGGTCTGCTCCATCTCGCGCGTCGTCGCGTCGAACAGGCGCTCGATCTGGTCGACCATCGCCTTGAGCTGCTCGAGCTCCTCCGAGCCGATGATGTGGACCGTCTGGGTGACGACCTCCGGTTCAACCTGGGGACGCGCCTTCAGCTCCTTCTCGAGCTCGGCGACGCGGCGCTGGAGCTCGCGCGGGTCCTCCTTCTTCGCGCGCTCGAGTGTCTCCTTCATCTGCGTCTCGATCACGGAGAGGTCGACGTCGGCGAGACGTGCGACACGACGGCCTCCGCCCTGCGCCGGCGGGCGTGGACCCCGAGTCGAACGTGCGCCGGCGCGGGAACCGGATCCGCTCGACGAGGCTCAGCCACGGTGACCAGATCCACGCCTCGCCGTCCTTCAGCTCGTGGAGCGACGCGAGGATCTCCTCCGCGAGCCCGTGATACGTGACCCATCCCTCGATCGCCTTGCGGTCCTGCGGCGACGTCGTGCGGAGAACGACGAGCGTCTCGATCTGCGTGAGGAGATCCTTGTTCAGCACCGCGGAGCGCTGCGTGATCATCGTCGAGCCGAGACCTCGCGCACGGCCCTGCTTCACGATCCGCTGGAACGCCCCGAGCGTGCGGTTGATCTCGACTCCGCCGCCGCGCTGCGGCGCGTAGTCGTCGGCCTCCTCGAGGAAGAGGTGGAGCGGGTCCTCGTTCCCGGGCTGTCCCTTCCGGCGGAAGAGGCGCTCCGCGAAGTCCGCGAGGAAGCGTCGCTTCGCGCCCTCGGAGTCGAACGCCGAGACGTCCAGGACGCACGACAGCCGCTCGTCGACGACGACGTCAGCGATGAGCTTGCCGGCGGTCGGCTCGAGCGGGACGTCGCCGCGGTACCCGCCGAAGATCGGGATCGCGAGGCCCTCGCTCTTGCCGTCGCGCGAGCTCCGGAGGCCCCACCACGCACCGACCGGATCGACGACGACGTCAG
>JBJMLN010000084.1:0-2161 GCA_045805285.1 Actinomycetota bacterium
CTTCGGGACGAAGATCCGGCGGGCGTAGCGTCTACGAAGCCGCGCCTCGTCAGCCCTTGATCTGCGAGAAGCGGATCACCGTCACCATGTCGTCCGGCGTGACCTCACGGTTGTAGAGCTGGCTGAGGAAGGAGGCCATGTCCTCCGTGCGGCGGATCTCCGGATTGTCGTGCTCGATCTCCCGCGGTGACAGCTCGGACAGCATCTTCACCTCGACCTTGTCGATCACCGCGTCGAAGACCCGGTCCCGCGGGCTGAAGCGCGCTCCCGCGAGCACCTGCACGATCATTCCCTTGCGGTACTTCGCCGACTTGTCGCCGAGGCGGATCGTCGCCGTCTTCCGCCCGCTCCGCAGCTGTTCCGCGACGATCGGAGAGTAGAAGTTGAGTGCGTACATGGCCTCGGTCACGTAGCCCGGCGCCAGCGCGTGCGTCGCCGGATGAGGAACGACGTCGCGATCCCGAGCACCCAGCCCGTGATCGCACTGATGATGACGAGCCAGACCAATCGTGTCTGCGTGCTGCCGAAGACGTAGTCGACCTTTACCTGACGCGTGTTCCGGGCGATCAGGAGGATCAGGAAGACGATGGTCGCGATCGCGACTACGAGCGCGGCATAGAGCCCGGCCCGGTGGGAGTGCCGGATCCCGCGTCGGAGGCGGGACTCGACCTCGAGGACAGGCGCCTCCGTCTCCGGCTCGCTCACCCGTGGGAGCCTAACGCGAGAGCCGCTCGAGCGCCTTCGCCGCCATCTCGCGCTCGCCCTTGTACGCGAGGAGCGCGGGCGCCTCTTCGAGCGGGAGCCAGCGGGCCTCCGCGACCTCGTGGACGTGCTCCGGCGGAATGTCGCCGAGCCTGCCGGCGCGGTAGCGAAAGAGGAAGAAGCTCACCACCTTGAAGACCCGTTCCCCGTCCCACGTATAGACGTAGCGGACGTCCCCGAGCTTCTCGACCGGCGTCGCCTCCACGCCGGTCTCCTCGCGCACTTCCCGAAGAGCAGTCACCTCGGCCCTTTCACCCGGTCCGATCAGGCCCTTCGGTAGGGCCCACGTGCCCTCCGGCTTGCCGGCCGGCCGGATGGCGGCCACGACGCGGCGTCCGCGCAGGTTCCGGACGACGACCCCTCCCGCAGAGAACTCCCGGCGCACCGGGACTTTGTAACACAGCGGCACGTGTCCCTTGCGGGGCGAGCCCGATGCACGTTAGTATGCCCTGGCACTCCCACCCTGAGAGTGCCAGTTGATGTCACAAAGTCGTCTGAACAGGAGGAATGTGGATGAACCTGCAGCCGCTTGGTGACCGCCTGATCGTCGAGGTCCTGGAGGAAGAGGAACAGACCATCAGCGGCATCGTGCTGCCCGACACGGCGAAGGAGAAGCCGCAGCGCGGCCGCGTCCTCGCCGTAGGTCCGGGTGCTCGGGACGAAGACGGAAAGCACATCCCGATGGACGTCGCCGAGGATGACGAGATCATCTTCAGCAAGTACGGCGGAACGGAGATCAAGGTCGACTCGGAAGAGGTGCTGATCCTCCGCGCGTCGGACGTTCTCGCGAAGGTCATCGGCGACCGCGAGCTCGCGGGCGCCAAGTCGTAACCAGCAAGTAACGGAGGTAGAGAAAACACATGGCTCACAAAGAGCTGAAGTTCAACGAGGATGCACGGCGCGCTCTCGAGCGCGGCGTGAACATCCTCGCCGACGCGGTCAAGGTCACCCTTGGCCCGAAGGGGCGCTACGTCGTTCTCGACAAGAAGTTCGGCGCGCCCACGATTACGAACGACGGCGTCACGATCGCACGCGAGATCGAGGTCGAGGACGTCTTCGAGAACCAGGGCGCGCAGCTCGTCCGTGAGGTCGCCACGTCGACGAACGACGTCGCGGGCGACGGCACGACCACTGCGACCGTCCTCGCGCAGGCGATCGTCAAGGACGGTCTCCGCAACGTCGCCGCCGGTGCCAATCCGATGGCCGTCAAGCGCGGCATCGAGCGCGCCGTCGAGGAGGTCGTCGAGAACCTGAAGTCGCAGTCCAAGGAGATCTCCGGCAAGGAGGACATCGCCCGCGTGGCGACCGTTTCCTCCCGCGACCGTGAGATCGGCGAGGTCCTCTCCGACGCGATCGAGAAGGTCGGCAAGGACGGCGTCGTGAACGTCGAGGAGGGCCA
>JBJMLN010000085.1:0-2057 GCA_045805285.1 Actinomycetota bacterium
CAAGGAGCTGCAGGACATCATCGCCATCCTCGGGATCGACGAGCTGTCGGACGAGGACAAGATCGCGGTCCAGCGCGCGCGCAAGATCGAGCGCTTCCTGTCGCAGCCGTTCTTCGTGGCGGAGGCGTTCACCGGGACGCCCGGGCAGTACGTGCCGATCGAGGAGACGGTGCGCTCTTTCCAGGAGATCCTCGAGGGCCAGCACGACGACATCCCCGAGCGCGCCTTCCTGCTGAAAGGGACGATCGACGACGTGCTCGAGGAGATGAAGGGCGGCGGGAAGAAGTCGGAGGACTCGGGCGACGAGGAGTCGGAGGATTCCGAGGAGGAGAAGTCCGATGACGGTGGGACCGACGAGGCCCAGGCGTCGGCTGATGACGCGGACGATTCCGATGACTCCGATGGTTCGGATGAGGAGAAGTCGGACGACGGCGAGTCCGAGTCAAAGGATGAGGCCAAGTCCGATGAGGACGAGGAGGAGTCCGACGAGGACAAGGACGAGAAATCCGACGACGACTCCGACGACAAGGACCAGCTGGAGCAGGCGCGCGAAGCGCTCGACCAGGCCGAGAGCGCGGTGACGCAGGCGAAGAAGGCCGTCGACGAGGCGGAGGAGGACCGCTAGCGATGGTCGCCATGCCCATGACGCGGCCGGTCCCTGCTAGCTCGGGCGGAGGGCCTGGCGACTAATGGCGCGGACCAAGTTCCCAGTCGAGGTGCTCACGCCGGAGGGCCAGGTCTTCAGCGACGAGGTGGAGATGGTCTCCACGCGCACGGCGACCGGCTCGATCGGCGTGCTCGCGAACCACGCGCCGCTGATGGCGATCCTCGAGCCGACGGAGCTGCGGCTCTACAAGTCGGACTCGGACGTGGTGAAGTTCGCGCAGGGCGAGGGCTACCTGCAGGTGGTCGAGAACTCCGCGTTGGTGCTGGTGGAGGAGGCCGCCGACCCCGATTCGCTCGACCGCTCCGACCTCGAGTCGCGCCTGGAGGAGGCCCGGCGCGGGGTCGACGAAGCCGAGGAGGGCTCCGAGGAACGCGCGCGCTGCGAGCGGAACGTGCAGCGCTACAAGGCTTTCCTGGACGTGGCCGGCGGCTGAGTCCTGTTACTCAGCCGTACCTGAGTTTTCACATCCGCGCATCGAGCCGTAACGCGCGGCGTGGGACAATGCTCGCATGGGCGAGAGCGACGACCTGCGCACCTTCATCCGCGAGATCACACTGCGGTTCGAGCGCGGCATGGAGCGGATCTCGAGGGAGATCCGCGCTGACGTCGCTGAGACGCGCAAGGAGAATCGAAGGTACTTCGAGGCGATTCGGGCGCAGCAACTGGCGGACCGAGAGCGTCTAGACGAGGTCCTCGCGGAGAGTCGCGCGGGCCGCGACGCGCTGTTCCGCATCCTCGACCGCCTAGACAACGGCGGGCCCGCGGCGGAGCCCGGCTAGTCCTGCTCAGCAGGCCGGGCGGGAGCGCGTTCGTTCGAGCGCGCGTCGCGGCGCCGGCCGCGCGCCGTTCGCGGCCACCTTCAGATCCCCGCTCTGCACCAGCTCGATCGTGCGCGCGGCGATCTCCGGGTCCACGCGGCTGCCCGCGCAGTAGGACAGCTCCGCCAGCGCCTCCCGCAGTGGGCGCTCGCGGCGCAGGGCGCTCGGGCGGGTCATCTGGTCGAGCGCGTCCGCCACGTGCAGGATGCGGCTCTCTACGGGGATCTCGCGGCCCGCGAGGCCGTTCGGGTAGCCCTCGCCGTCGAAGCGCTCGTGCAGGTGGTTCACCCAGCGCGCGAGCTCCGGCATCCCCGCGCCGGAGAGCATCGCGCGGCCGAGCTCCGAGTGCCGCTGCAGCTCCTCGAGCTCCTCGAGGTTGAGCGCGTCCTCCTTCGTCAGGATCGTCTCGCGGATGCCGATCTTGCCGACGTCGTGCAGCAGCGCGGCCTGGCGGATCGCGTCGAGGCGCTCCTCCGAGAAGCCCAGGCTTCGCGCCAGTGCGACGGCGTAGGTGGCAACCCGCTCCGAGTGCCCTGCGGTGAAGCGGTTCTTGGTGTCGACGGCCTTCGCGA
>JBJMLN010000086.1:0-30294 GCA_045805285.1 Actinomycetota bacterium
CTGTAGCATCGCCCGGAACGGGCGTTCGCCCGGGTGACCGAGCGCGTCGATCCCAGCAACGCAGGATGGAGGGCCGAGCCGTGGGCGAGATTCTCGGCATCGCTCGCTTCAAGTTCCACGAGGGCAAGGCGGAGGAGTACAAGCGCCTATCCGCTGAGGCGATGGAGATCGTGCGGACCAAGGACAGCGGAACGCTGCAGTTCGACACCTACCTCAACGACGACGAGTCCGAGTGCATGGTCATCGAGCGGTACCGGGACTCCGCGGCGGCCATCGAGCACTGGGAGAACCTCCGCGACCTGTCCGAAACCATCCTGGCGATGGTGTCGGTGGTTCACGGCGAGCTCCTCGGTGACGCAAGCGCAGAGTTGCGAGCGAATCTGGCCGACGGCCCGGTCCAGCTCTTCACGCCGTACCGATCGTTGTAGCGCGCCGTATCGCCCGGCTCGAGCGGGGCGACTCCGGACGCGTCTCGTCTGAGCACCGGCGTCCACGCCCCGAGGCGCGTTAGGCCGCTGAGTTCGCGCTCGCGCGGATCGTCTCCTCCTCGGCGATCGTGTCCGCGATCTCTTCCTTCGAAGCGCCCCGTCGGATCCGGCGGCCGGCGACGTACCCGTACACCGCCGCTCCGATCGCAGCGATACCGCCGAGAACGATGCCGCAGCGCGCTCCGAGCGCGTCGGAGACGTACCCGAGCAGCGGACCGCCGACGGGCGTCGTTCCGATCAGCACGATCGCCTGCAGCGCGAGCACCCGGCCACGCATCCGCGGGTCCGAGCGGAGCTGCATCATCGCGGTCGACGCGGTCATGAACCAGACGCTTGCGAAGCCCACCAGGAGCGCCAGCGGGTACGCGACGGCGACGTCGGGCGCCGTGGAGAAGGCCAGCATCGCGACGCCGAACACCAGGGCCGACGTCGCCATCGTGCGGACCTCCACGCGGTTGCGGTGCGAAGCAGCGAGCGCGCCGAGGAGCGAGCCGACGCTCAGGACCGAGTACACGGCCGTGTAGGTGGCGTCGGTCCCACCGAGCGTCCGTTCGATCATCAGCGGAAGCACGACGGAGAAGTTGAACGTGAGCGTTCCGATCACGGCGAGCATCACGAGCGGGACCCACAGATCAGCCGTCCGTCTGACGTAGCGCAGACCGGCGCGGACCTGGCCTCGGGCGCGCTCGGTGACGGGCGCCCGATGCAGCTCCGCGGTCCGCATCATCAACAGGCAGGCGATCACCGCGAAGTAGGACACTCCGTCGATCGCGAAACACCATCCGAAGCCGACCGTGACGGAAAGCAACCCCGCGAGCGCGGGGCCCACGATGCGGGAGCTCGTCATCAGCGCGGCGTTCAGGCTGACGGCGTTCTGGAGTTGTGACTCCGGCACCATCTCCGAGACGAACGACCGTCGCGTGGGGTTGTCGAACGCCAGCATCACGCCTCCGGCGAACGCGACCGTGTAGAAGGACCACAACGGCGCGCCGGGCCAGAATGCGAGCGCCGCGAGCCCGAAGGACTGCACCATCTCCAGCGTCTGGGTCGTCAGCAGGAGCTTCCGCTTGTTGGAGCGGTCGGCGACGAGGCCGGCCCACGCTCCGAGGAGCAGGATCGGCCCGAACTGCGCGGCGGTGAGGAGCCCGATCGCGATGCCGCTATGCGTGCGGTGCAGCACGAACAGGACCAGGCCGACGGACGTCAGCCAGTTCCCCACCTGGGAGATCAGCTGGCCGGTGAAGAACAGACGGAAGTTCCGGACCGACAGCGAACGGAACGTGGCGCGGAACGCGCCGAGGCTGCGTCGGATCAAGCCCGATCGCTCCCCTGTTCCATCAGGCCGTCGACGATCTCGGAGGCGCGAGCGAGCGTGGCGAGATCCTTGGCATCGAGGTCGACGAAACGAGATGCGAGCCACGCCGTGCGGTTCGCGCGGCGGGCATGGACGCGACGTCGTCCGGCGTCGGTGAGCGCAACCCAGGCGACCCTCCCATCGGAGGCGTCCCGGCGGCGCTGCACGAAGCCCATCTGCTCCAGCTTGTCGACCGCAGCCGTCACGCTCGGCTTCTTGATCCGCTCGCGGCGGGCGATGTCGCCCGGCGTCAGCGGACCCTCCCTTGCGACCGTGAACAGGATCGAGGCGAGCGTCGGCGACAGGTCATCCGAGTCGTCCTGGCGCAAGATCCGGGCGAGCCGCATGAGGGAGCTCCGGAACCGCTGGGCGACGTCGGTCACGTCGAGGCTCTTCGGAGCGGAGCGCGTGTGCGTGGCGGTCGGCATGGGTCCACTGTACCAGATAGTTAGTCCACTGAACTAACGACCTGAACCGGACTTGGCCTCTGCGCCACCGACGGCTTTCCGGTACCGCCCCGTACCCGGTTCCCGCTAGGCCCATCGCCGAGGAGCGCTACCGCGGTGGAGAGAGAACCGTCCCAACGGGGTCTGGGGCTCTCGCGCGCGATGGCGCAAGATTGCCTCGTGGACGCCTTCACCGCAGACCCGGAAGCCCCCTCGATGGAGATGGAGACCGACCCGATCGCTCGGGCGGCCACTGCCGACGAGGCGTACTCCCTTGCTCTCGCACGGATGTGCCGCGCGAGCCAGTGGACGATCGGACACGTCTTCGTCTCGGCCGGCGGATCCGGCGACCTCGTCTCCTCTCAGGTCTGGCACATCGCGCGCCCGGCGGCTCACGATCCCGTCCGGCTTGTCGAGCTCCGAGCCGTGACGGAAACGATCCGCGTCGCGCCCGGACAGGGCCTCGCCGGTCGCGCGATGATCACGCACGCGCCAACCTGGGCGAGCGACGTCGCGGAGTATCCGAGCTACGCCCGCCCCGGAGTCGCGTGGGAAACCGGCATCCGCGGCGCGGCGGCCTTCCCGGTGGTCGACGAGAGGCGCGTCCTCGCCGTGGTGGAGCTCTTCTCCGACGCCGTGATCGAGATGGATCTCGCGACGCACAAGCTGGGAGTCGCGACTGCGGGAGCGCTGGCGGAGCGACTGGCTCTCGGACCCCTGTTCGAGGAGGCGTCGGCGTTCGCCCAGATCGCCGCCGAGACCTCGGATCTGCCGTCGGCCCCCTGATCCGCGCTGTCGGTCCGGACCTGAAGTCGCACGGCGCCGCGCGACGCGGCGCATAGACCGGTCGAACCACCCACCGGGTGGACAGGGAGAGGCATCCCCGCTCCGCCGCACTTCAGAGACGCCGCCGATCGGCCGATAGGGAACCCGTGACCAAGCGCCTCGCTCCTCTCGCGCTCCTTCTCCTTCTCGCGATGCTGCCGGGAACGGCAGCGCTCGCCGGAACCGGAACGTGGTCGCTCTCCGTCGCGAAGAGTGGCTCGGGAGGCGGAACGGTCGCGAGCGACGTCCAGCCCGGCATCTCGTGTGGCGCGACGTGCAGCTACGACTTCGCGTCCGGCGCGACCGTGACCCTCACCGCGACGCCGGCCGCCGGATCGACGTTCATGGGGTGGAGCGGGGCTTGTACGGGGAGCGGAACGTGCCAGGTCACGATGGACGCCTCGCATTCGGTCGGCGCTCGCTTCGACCGGTCGTACCGGCCCGACGCGTGGATCAAGCTCTGCGGCCAGAGCACGGGCTGCACGATCGACCCGCCCCCGCATCCCTGGCGGGGCCGGAACGTCTACAACGGCAACGGGAAGCGCCAGACGATCTCGCAGGCGATCGACAACGGCGAGGGCGTCCGCTTCTGGATCACGACCCAGAACGACGGCGCCTCCGCGGACACGATCAGCGTGCAGGGCTGCAAAGGGAACCGCTATTTCCCGGTCAACAAGGTCCTGATGGGCGAGCAGAAGGCGCCCCACTACGGCGTCGCGAACGTCACGAAGGAGTTCGTGAACGGAACGCTCTCCTTCAACTTCGGTTCGTCCTCGCAGAACCAGCCGAAGGTCTTCACGCTGAACGTGATCACCTCTCCGAAGGCGGTCGGCGTCAAGTACCGCTGCCCGATCACGGTGACCTCGCAGGGGGATCCCTCCCTAAGCGACACCGTCATCGCGGTGATGTCCGGCTTCTGAGCCTCCCTGCATCCGGCTCAGCTCAGCGCACTGCCTTCTTCACGAGCGCCGCGAGCTTCTTCTCGTCCGCAGGGGTCAGCTCCGTCAGCGCGTAGGAGGTCACCCACATCGTGCCGTCGTCGAGGTGCGCCGTCTCTTCGAAGCCGAACGTCGCATACCTCGACTTGAACTTCCCAGCGCTCTTGAAGAAGCAGACGACCTTGCCGTCCTTCGTATAGGCGGGCATCCCGTACCACGTTCTCGACGACAGCGACGGGGCGGTCGTCTTGACCATCTCGTGGATCCGCTTCGCCATGACACGATCCGACGGCCTCATCTCGGCGATCTTGGCGAGCACGTCGCTCTCTCCGTCCGCGTTGTTGGACACGCGACGCCGTTCCGCCGCCAGCTCCTTCATCGCGGCGCGCTCCTCGGCCGTGAACGCGGAGGACGTCGTTCCTTTCTTCGTGCTCTTGGCGGACCGCTGCGTGCTCTTCTTCTTCGTGCCAGCCATCGCGTCGCACCTCCCAAGATCCGGATCAGCTTTTCGATGGTCCCACATCGCTCCGCGTATCCAGGGGCCGAACCCAGCCGTCGGTACACTTGGGGGAACGCGCGCTCGCGCGGGTTCCCTTCCGAGGAGTTGCTCCGTGCCGTTCAGAGACGACATCCGCAACGTGGCGATCGTGGCCCACGTCGACCACGGAAAGACCACGCTGGTCGACGCCATGCTCTGGCAGTCGGGCGTGTTCCGCGCCGACCAGGACGTGGCCGAGCGCGTGATGGACTCCATGGATCTCGAGCGGGAGCGTGGGATCACGATCCTCGCCAAGAACACCGCCGTTCGGTACGGAGACGTGAAGATCAACATCGTCGACACCCCCGGCCACGCGGACTTCGGAGGAGAGGTCGAGCGGGCGCTCACGATGGTGGACGGGGTGCTCCTGCTCGTGGACGCGTCGGAGGGCCCGCTCCCCCAGACGCGTTTCGTGTTGCGGAAGGCGCTGGAGGCGCGCCTGCCCGCGATCCTCGTCGTGAACAAGGTCGACCGCCCGGACGCTCGCGTCACCCAGGTCGTGCACGAGGTGGAGGAGCTCTTCCTCGACCTCGACGCGGACGAGCACCAGATCAGCTTCCCGATCCTGTACTCCAACGCACGGGAGGGTCAGGTCTCCACCGATCCGGATACGGCCGGGACGGACTTGAAGCCGCTGTTCGAGACGTTGCTGGAGCACATCCCCGCGCCCGCCTACGAGGACGGACATCCGCTGCAGGCGCTCGTGACGAACCTCGACGCGTCACCGTATGTGGGAAGGCTGGCGCTCTGTCGCGTTCGGAACGGGCGGATCCGGCGCGGCCAGGCGGTGGCGTGGTGCCGCGTCGACGGAACCGCGGAGCCGGCGAAGATCTCCGAGCTCTACGTCACCGAGGCGCTCGACCGCGTCGACGCAGAGGAAGCCGGTCCCGGAGAGATCATCGCGGTCGCGGGGATCCCGGAGATCACGATCGGCGAGACGCTCGCGGACCCGGACGATCCTCGGCCGCTCCCGGTCACGCGCGTGGACGAGCCGTCGCTCTCCATGACGATCGGCATCAACACCTCTCCCCTCTCGGGACGCGACGGCGACAAGTTGACCGCTCGGTTGCTGAAAGCTCGGCTCGACCGCGAGACCGTCGGGAACGTCTCGATCCGCGTCCTCGACACCGAGCGGCCGGAGGTCTGGGAGGTCCAGGGCCGCGGAGAGCTCCAGCTTGCCGTCCTCGTGGAGATGATGCGTCGCGAGGGATTCGAGCTCACGGTCGGCAAGCCTCGCGTCGTCACCCGAACGGTCGACGGAGCGCTCCACGAGCCGATGGAACGCGTCGCGATCGACGCTCCGGAGGAGTTCCTCGGCGTCGTCTCACAGATGCTGTCCCTCCGGAAGGGCCGGATGGAGCAGACGGTCAACCACGGCACCGGATGGGTTCGGCTGGAGTTCGTCGTTCCGGCACGCGGGCTGATCGGTTTCCGAACGGAGTTCATGACGGAGACGCGGGGAACCGGCCAGCTCCACCACGTCTTCGAGGGATACGAGCCGTGGCACGGCGATCTCCGGACGCGGCCCTCCGGCGCGCTCGTCGCCGACCGGACCGGGGTGAGCACGTCGTTCGCGCTGCTGAACCTGCAGGAGCGAGGCGCGCTGTTCGTCGGGCCCGGAGAGGACGTCTATGAAGGGATGATCGTCGGAGAGAACGCTCGCTCCGAGGACATGGACGTGAACCCGGCGAAGGAGAAGAAGCTCACCAACATGCGCCAGTCGAACGCTGAGGAGCTGGTGCGGTTGATCCCCAAGCTCAACATGTCGCTCGACCAGGCGCTGGAGTTCATCCGCGAGGACGAGGCCGTGGAGGTGACGCCGAGCCACGTGCGTTTGCGGAAGGTGATCCTGGACCAGCAGGAGCGCGTGCGGGCCGCGAGACGAGGCCGCCCGCAGAAGGACGCCCCAGCCTAGCGGCCTTCACTCTGCAATCGCTGAGGCGCTCCTCCCAAGGACCGCCTCGCCTCGGGGTATGTAGGGGGACGCATGTCGACTCCGGCCCAGGCAAGCTCCGGAAAGAGTCGGTGGCGGATCCTCCGACGCGTCGGGTTCGCGCTCCTCCTCATCCTGGTCGTCGAGTATCTGGTGCTTCCCCAGATCGCCGGGGCCCGCAAGTCCCTGTCGCTTCTCGCTGACGCACAGCTCGGTCTGATCGCGGCCGGGGTTGTACTGGAGGTGGCGTCGATCGTCGCCTACGCGTTGCTGACGCGCTCGCTCCTTCCGCGGGGGCAGCGACCGAGCCTCTGGCGGCTCCTTCGCATCCAGCTCTCGACGCTCGCCGTGAGCCACGTCGTTCCGGGCGGCTCGGCGGCCGGGGCCGGCCTGAGCTTCCGACTGCTGGAGAAGGAGGGCGTGAACGGTCCGGCCGCCGGCTTCGCGCTCGCGCTCCAAAGCATCGGCTCGGCGGTGGTGTTGAACGTCTTGCTGTGGATCGGGCTCGTCGTGTCGATCCCGCTTCGCGGCTTCAATCCCCTGTACGGGACGGCCGCGATCGTAGGCATCCTGCTGATCGGTGGATTCTTCGCGCTCGTCCTTCTCTTGACCAAGGGGGAAACGAGCTCGGCGCGCGTGCTCCGCACGGTCGCACGGCACGTGCCCTTCGTGAAGGAGGATGCCGTCCATCGCGCCGTCCACCGAGGGGCCGACCAGCTGCGAACGCTGACGTCGGACCGGATGCTCCTCCTCACCGCTGTGGGATGGGCGGGAGCGAACTGGCTGCTCGACGCGGGGGCACTGTGGCTCTTCGTGGCGGCGTTCGGCGAACGCGTCCCGGCGGACGCTCTGTTCGTCGCGTACGGATTGGCGAACGTGCTCGCCGCGATCCCCATCACGCCGGGAGGCTTGGGGGTCGTCGAGGCAGTGATGACGTCGACGCTCGTCGGCTTCGGCACGCCTCGCGGAGTCGCAGTCCTCGGAGTGCTCGGCTATCGGTTGGTGAACTTCTGGATGCCGATCCCCGTCGGGGCGTTGAGCTACGTTTCGATCCGAGCCCGAGGCGCCTCCAGGCAGGCGAAGGCGCAGGAGCTCGAGACCGCCTATCGAGACGCGAGGGAATCGGCGGAGGACCTTTCGACGTGGAGCGAGCGACGAGGCATCGAGCTCCACAAGCGGGAGCGCGACCCGGAACGCGAATCAACGCGCGATCCGGAAGGTCACTGAGGTGCGTTTCTCTAGCGAGCGGCGGTTCCGCGGAACAGCCGACCGCAGTCAGTGCACCTCATGTTGACCCTCGCGCCCGGTCCAGCGTGGAGATATGGCTGCGTCCGAGCGGAGCCGCACGCGGGGCAAGAAGGCCGCGGTCGAGCATCTCCGGCCTGCTCACGAGTCACCCATACCTCCTCCAAGGAGACGGTTCCGCCGGCTCGCTCCAGCAGTTCTTTCGCTCGTTCCCCGTTGGCGCGAGAGGTGTGTTGCAGGACGACGAGGGGAAGCTCCTCGGCGCTGAGAGAGGTGAGACCGGAGATCTCCTCCAGCGCCTGGATGAGTTCGGTTTCCGAGCCTTCGACCCACGCCGTCAAGACGACGCGAGCGCCGCGAAGCTGATCGGGTCTCCTCGACAACGACCTACGCCGGTCCGAGCGCGAGCCCGAAGGGGCTTCCCTCGGTGTCCCTGCAGATGCTCCAGCGCTCCCCCGGATGGATGACCTCACCGCCGAGCTCGCGCACGCGCTGGAGCGCTACGTCCATGCTCGGAACGGAGAAGTACGGGAGCGACACGCGATCGCCGGGGCCTGTTCCGCGGGGGTGGAGCCCCAGGGCGGAACCTCCTTCGTGGGTCTGCCACCCCTGCCCTTCGCCCTCGGTCCGGCTCTCGAGCTTTACGTCGAGGAGACCGGTCCAGAACCCGCGAGCCCTGTCGGGATCGTCTGCCGGGAACTCCACGAGGCGCAGCGGCAGGATCACGCATCCACGATAGTCGGGAACCAACGCCGACGGCGCGGTGGCTGGCCCGTAGCGGATTCGCGACGCGTGAGATCGGTTGATCCGTGCTACGTTCGAGCATCCGCCGACAGGCTGGGCTTGCCGAAGAGAGGTAGGCGTGATGAAGCACTCGAGTCGATTCCGCTCATCGATGTGCCGTGTGAGCGTCCTAACCCTCGTTACCGTGCTGGCCACCGCGGCCGTCGCCCTGGCCGCGAACCCCGTTAGGGGAGCCAAGTACAGCGGCACGATCAAGGTCAACGGCGGCCTCGCGATCAGCTTCAACGTAACCTCCGACGGGAAGGACGTCGTCAAGATGAAGGTTCCCCAACCGCCGATCTTCTGCCCAGGAGGCGGGCCGCCTCCACCGCAGAAGCGGGCGAAGCCTGCTCCGATTTCGAACACGGGGACCTTCACGGACAAGCTGAAGTACGTGTCCAGCACCGGTTCCGTCATCGCCACTCTAAAGGTGACCGGCGCGTTCCACACTCACCACAAGGAGAGCGGCAAGGCAACGGTGTCCTGGTCGGCGGCGTCGTGCAACGGGTCCGCCCTGTACTCGACGAAGACGGCCTGATCCCTGCTCGACAGCCCTCGCCCTCGTCGGGCTTAGTCAAAGCGCCAAACCGCGGATGAAGGAATCTCGACCAAGAAACAGCTTCCGCGCCGTGCCCACGTCGCCTTAGTGCAGGCGATCGAGAAGCTGCCCAGCGACCGAGCGATCTCGCCTCGAGCGACGTACAGCGGTTAGCGCGGAGACATCGGCCGCAGAGTGGGCCTACCGGCGCGTCGAATCACTCGTGTCGTCTGTGCCGAGGATCTCCAAACGACGTCGCGGACGTCCACCAGCTGAATCAGCTCGCGACGCAGGCCTCGACGCAGCGAGAGCTCGGAGGGTTCCTCCAGAAGATCGACGGCATCCTTCCGCAGTCCGCCAACGGTCGAGCGCAGATCGTACGCACGATCTCTCGCGTGCTGGACCACTGCTCGACGCCGCTCGATCTGGCTGCGGAAGAGATCTCGAGCGTGGCGGACAACCGACAAAGCGTCCTCGACCAGGTGAGCGCGATGAGCGGCCTGACGACGCTGACGCCCGACGCGTGGCCTCCCTTCCGCAGGACTCGCTGCAGCACTCGATCGAGCCGGACCGGCACTTCGCGGACCGGATGAACTTCCTGTTCCGCTACTACTACACCTTCCCGATCGGGTGCCCGGGCCGGGTCCCGACCAACGATGCTTACAGTCGAGCCGAGAGCGAAAGCCATGAGGCCGACAGCGCGAAGGAACAGCTCGTTCGGGTCTACGATTCGCTCGCTAGGCAGTTCGGACTCCGATCCCATTGGAACACCAGCGACATCTAGGGGCATGTGACGGCACGACACCGACGGCGTTCCGGCTCGTTCCTCGTCACCGTCGCCGTGCTCGTAGGCCTGGTCGCTGCGTCGTTCGCGGTCTACGCGTCCGTGACCGTCCGCGATCACGCCGCCGAAGACGTCGCCGCCCAGCATGCGGTGACCACGTCGAGTCCGCGAACTCCAGCCATGACAGGGAGCCCCCACAACCAGCCGAGTCGCGTGCCATCACCTGGACGCTCGCGACCGAAGCCGACGCCTTCAGCCGCGGCTGCGACGAGCGCCACCGTGGCGAGACCGCCCATTGTGCAGAAGCCGATCCCGTTCGGACGGATTCGTCAGAAGGAGATGGTCGCTTACGGCAAGCGCCACTATGGCCTAGGGACGTGGCACCTGGAGCATCCACACGTGATCGTCGAGCACTACACCGCAGGAACGAGCTTTGAGTCGGCATACAACACCTTCGCAGCGAACTCGCCGGATCTCGGTGAGCTCCCCGGCACCTGCGCTCACTTCATCGTCGACACGGACGGCACCATCTACCAGGTCGCCCCGCTGAACGTGATGTGCCGTCATACGGTAGGGCTCAACTACACGGCGATCGGGATCGAGGACGTGGGAACCAGCGATCAGCAGGTGCTACGGAACAAGGTTCAGCGGGACGCATCGCTCCGTCTCACGCTCTGGCTGATGCAGCACTACGGCATCTCGCTCCCGAACGTGATCGGACACAACGAGAGCCTTTCCTCCCCATACCACCACGAGCTCGTCGCCTCATGGCGCTGCCAGACGCACTCGGACTGGACGCATCCCGACATGGAGACCTATCGGCGCTTGCTCGCGGACTTGGCCACGAGGGAGGGCGTCCGAATCAGTCACCGTGCGAGCGGAGGGCGCTCCGATGCGACGTCGTGCTAACTCGCGACGGAGGTAGTCGCTCTGCGTGTCTTGCACAGGCGACGTGGGACCCTGGGCACATGAGCGGACATTCCGTGGGAGATGTGGCAAAGGAAGCGGGTGTCGACGAGGGGTTCGTCGACCGCCTCGTTTCGCTCGGCGCGATTCCGTCAGCAGAGGACGGCACGTTCGGACCGCGCGACGTCCGCCGGGTCCGGCTCCTCCATTCGTGGGAGCGCGCGGGTCTCGATCCGGAGACCGTTATGGGACTCGTGGACCAAGGCAAGCTGTCGCTCGCGTTCCTCGATACACCCGTGATCGCCGGCCCGGGTCCATCATCGTCGACCTACGAGGAACTCTCCGGCGAGCAGAACGTCCCGTTCACGCTGGCGCGCCGCATCCAGGAAGCGCTCGGGTTCGTGCCGCCGCGGCCCGACGATCGAGCGAGAGCTGACGACGAACGGCTGATCGAGCTGGCGAAGCTCTTCATCGAGGTAGGTGCGAGCGAATCGTCGATCCTGCGACTCTTCCGCGTGTACGCGAACAGCGTCCGGCGCGTCGCCCAGGCCGAGGCGGAGCTCTTCGAGGCCGAGATCGAGGGCCGGTTGCGTTCGGCCGGCATGACGGAGCGACAACTGATGGAGTTCGGCGACAGCTTCGGTGAGCGAGTGCTTCCCGCGCTGGAGGACATGCTGCTCTCGCTTTACAGGAGGCATCGCGAGCACGTCTGGATCGAGCACTCGACGAATCACGCGGAGATCCTGCTCCGCGAGGCCGGACTGCGACCACACGCCCCGCGCGAGTACGTCATCTGTTTCGTCGATCTGACCGGATACACACGCGTCACCGAGGAACGCGGCGATGAAGCCGCGGCGCGCTTGGCCGGTGAGCTCGCGTCGCTCGTCGAGGACGTCTCCTTCCGGCGAGACGGACGCCCGATCCGCTGGCTCGGTGACGGCGGCATGTTCCTGTTCAGGGAATCCGAGGCGGCGATCTTCGCGGCGCTCGAGATGGTGGAACGCGCACCGGACCTCGGGCTGCCGCCCACGCACATCGGTATCCACCGAGGACCGGTCGTCTTCCAAGACGGAGACGTCTACGGGAGGACGGTCAACCTCGCGTCACGGATCGCGTCTCAAGCTCACGCCGGTCAGGTTCTCGTGAGTGCGGAGCCCAAGAGCGACGTGAGAAGCGACGAGGTTCGCTTCGAGCCACTCGGCCGGTTCTCATTGAAGAACGTCGCCGAGGCCGTCGAGCTCTACGAGGTGACTCGGGCGGAATGAGCCGACGCCCGATCGCGGAGGAGGGCCAAGCCGGAGGGCCAATATCAGGCGGCTAGAATAAAGAATTGTTCCGCACTCGGACCTCCTCGGACTCGGACAAAACCTTCAACGCACACGTCAAGGGTTCGACCGAGCAATGTGGATAACGTCCGAGGGCCCGTTTGGTAACGATGCCGGAGAGCGTTCCGCGAGCTTGCGGATGTCGCGAAGCATCTTCTGCTCCATCACGAACGCCCCCGGATCGACGATGCAGATCCAGAGCCTCGTTGCGACCGTCTTCGGCCAGTCCTGACGCCACCTGCTGAGCAGCCGGCTCCGCCCGTCACCGATGGGCTCTACCAGCAAGCACCAGGAGTCGTGGTCCCCGGCGCTCACGATGTGATGCGGAGGCTCGATCTCGCGCACGACCGGTCCGAACCCCGGCAGCATCTCGATCCGGTCACCGGGCTCCAGCCGTAGCGCCGGATCGATCCCCTCAACGCTCGGCTTCCCGTCGTTGTCGATCCAGTCGTAGCTGTACCAGCCGCCGCGCCCGTACCCGATCTGCAACAGCCACGGAAACACCGCGTCCGGCGTCGCCTCGATCGTGATTGCTCGGGTGGTCGTCGGCGCTTCCACTGGCAGGATCTCGTCACCGGGCAGCCGACGCGTCACCTCTGCCGCGGTCGCTCCCCATCGTCGCTGCCACGGACCGACGACGAGCACGTAGACGGTCACCAGCGCCGCCGCGAGCGTCATCGCGATCGCGGTGCCGACGACGGCGCCCAGCCAGAGGATGAGCCCGGCGAGCACCGACGCGGCGCCGGCCACGCATCCAAGGAGGATCAGCGTGATCGTTCGCATCGTGTGCATCCCAGCCTCCTCCTGACGTCGTGTGATCGCGAGCCGGCGGACCGCCCCGATCCGAGACCGGCGTGGCGAACGGGCGGGAGGTCTTTCCCCGCCCGTTCGCCTCGATGTCCTCCCTACCAGAGGATCGGGTGTCGCTTCACGAATCCGATCCGCTCCATGCGTCGGCCGAGGCCGAGGTAGCGTCCCGCGGCCACGTAGACGATGCCGGCGAGGACGATCGCGTACACGACGTGCTCGTCGAGGAACGGGTTGTTCTGCGGCCAGATCGAGGTCGCCGTGTAGAAGATGCCGAGCCAGACGATCCCGCCCAGCGCCGCGAGCCGGGTTCCGATCCCGAGCAGCAGCCCGAGCCCGATCAACAGCATCGAGGCCATGTAGACCCACTCGACCCACGTCTGTCCCGCAAGGCCGTCGTACAGACCCTTGAACGGGCCGTGGAGGGCGTAGACGAGCACCCCGTCGGTCGGCGATCCGCCGTGGATCCATGCGTCCTTGCTGAAGAACGCGATCGCGCCCGTCTCGGGGTTCCGGCCCGTGGCGAACCCGAGCCCGAACGCCTTGTCCAGGAAGGCCCACAGGAACGTCCATCCCATCGCGATGCGAAGCACGCCCCAGAACCGACCACCCTTGACGTACTGCTGCTCGGGGGCCGTCGTCTCCTTGGGCTCGGTGAGCGCCTCCACGGCTCCGTTCCCGCGGTGGTCCCGAACGTCTGTCCTCTCGAGCGTCCTGTCCATGGCCGCCCTCCTTTCGTTCTTGCGGAGAGCTTCGGGCATGCACGGTGCCCGGGCACGGGCCGGAGGACCCTGTCGGGACGGGATTTCGAGGAGATACGACGGGTCCTTCGGACCCGGGGTTGCTACTCCTGGCTGCCGGGCGTGGTGGTGTGCCTGGCGAGATAGGCGGCCGCTTCGGCGCGGCGCGCGACCTCCAACTTCGACAGGATGCTGGAGACGTAGTTCTTGACGGTCTTCTCCGCGAGGCCGAGCTCGTCTCCGATCTCCTTGTTGGTCTTCCCGTCGGCGACGAGCGCCAGGATCCGCTCCTCCTGAGGCGACAGCCGCGAGAGCTTCTCGTCCCGGAGGAGGTGCTTGCCCTTGCGCAGGCGGTCGAGGACCGCGCTCGTGACCGCGGGGTCCAGGAGGCTCTCGCCTTTCCCGACGGTGCGGATCGCACGGACGAGCTCGTTCCCACCGACCTGCTTGAGCACGTAGCCGGACGCGCCGGCCATGATCGAGGCGAACAACGCCTCATCGTCGGCGAAGGTCGTCAGCATCACGACGTTCGTCTGCGGATGCTTCGCACGGATGTCGCGCGTCGCCTCGATCCCGCTGCCGTCCGTCAGGCGGATGTCCATCACCACGACGTCCGGCCGGGTTCGATCCGCCTCGTCGATCGCCTCACGCACCGTGCCGGCTTCGCCGGCCACGACGATGTCGTCGGTCGCGTGGAGGAGCGCCTTGATGCCGCTGCGAACGACCTCGTGATCGTCGACCAAAAGGACGCGGAGCGGCGGCGCCGTCGCGTGCTCGGTCACGCTTCCCATCCTAGCCGTCGACCTCAGCCGCCAATTCCCGTTTCAGCTTCTCGGCGACGCCGTCGAGGAAATCCTTGATCGTTGCCTCCGCCACGAGGTGGAGCATCGCGCGATCGACGACGCGTCCGACGGCGCCGAGCGGTGGCCGATAGCGCGCGCTGATCGCAAGCTGCGTCCGGTCGAGGCCCATCGCCGTGAGCTCGATGTCCGCATCGAGCCTCGGGAACAACCGATCGGCGTCGGCCGCCTGCCACGACATCGGCACGAGGGTCTTCCGGCCGAGGCGATGTGGAGGTTCGAGCGCGACCTCCACCTTCTTGTCCAGTCGAAGGTGGCGGGGGCCAAATCCGATCTCGGCGAGCAGCCCGTCGCCCCGGGACTCCGCTCCGCGGGCGATCGCCGGGACCCACGCGTTCGGCTCCTCGAGCATCGCCTCCTCGGCCCGCTCGAACGGAACCGGCAAGTCAACGTAGTACCGCACGAACATGGCACGGAGTATCGGTCGGCGGAGGGCCTCGTGGAGCGGCCGAACGGCCCTGTTCGGGCAGGACCCGATCAGTAGGCCGAGACCAGCGGGAGGTCGAAGCGCACGACGGTGCCCTCTCCGGCGGAGCTCGCGAGCGAGACCGTCGCTCCCAAGTCGGCGGCGCGCCGCTCCATGTTCGAGAGGCCGTCGCCGCGCTTCGTCTCCGCGACGTCGAAGCCGCCGCCGTCGTCGTCGATCCCGAGCACCGCGCGGTCGCCGTCTCGTCGCAGCGACAGGCGGCACGTCTCCGCGTTCGCGTGGCGCCCCACGTTCGAGAGCGCCTCGCGGGCGATCTGCAGGATGTCGCCGGCGCTCGAGGAGAGCTCCGCGGCGACCGAGTCGTCGATGTCGACCGCCGTCACGACATGTGAACGTGCCCCGAACTCGGTCGCGAGCTGACGGAGCGCCTCTCCGAGCTGCCGATCCGCCAGGATCCCCGGCCGAAGGCCGAAGATGTAGTTGCGGAGATCGCGGATCACACGGTCGATCTCCGCGACCGCTCCCTCGAGACGCGTGGCTACTTCCTCCTCGCCCGTCATGATCGCGGCGCCTTGCAGACCCATGCCGACCGCGAACAAGGCCTGGATCACTCCGTCGTGGAGGTCCTTCGCGATCCGCTCGCGGTCGTCCATGACGGCGACGCGGCTCGCCTCCCGCTGCGCGCGTGCGTACTCGAGCGCCAAGACGAGCTGTTGCGCGAGGTCTCCGAGGAGCTCGGCGTCGTCGTTGTCGAACCGGCGGCCGTCACGACGGTTGATCGCGGCGAGCGAGCCGAACGCGCGGCCGCCCTCGACCAACGGAACGATCACCATCGGCCCCATGTCGTCGAACGCGAACGCCGGATGGGAGCCGTCCTCGGCTCCGCGGTCGTGAAGGAGGGGGTTACCCGTCTCCATCACCGCTCCGGAGATGGATCCGTCCGCGACGTAGACGGCACCCACCAGCTCGTCGGCATGAAGACCCTCGGCGACCTCGAGGCGCAGCCCGTCGCCCGATCCGTCGGGCGTCGCGACGGTCGCCGTGTCCGCGTGCACGAGGTCCCTCGCGAGGCGTGCGATGAGACGGAGCGCGTCGGTCTCGTCCGCCCCCTCGAGCATCACGGTCGCGATCTCTCGGAACGCCTCCACGATGCGTCGACGCGCGAGCGCCTCGTCGTGCAAACGTGCGTTCTCGATCGCGACACCCGCCTGCGCCGCGAGCGTCACGAGGACCTGTTCGTCGTCCTCGGTGAATCCGTCGGCGTCGCGCTTGTTCGTCAGATAGATGTTGCCGAACACGCGGCCCCGGGAGGTGATCGGAGCGCCGAGAAGCGACCTCATCTGCGGATGGTGCGGAGGGAACCCGACCGAGCCGGGATGCTCCGAGATCCGGGAGACACGCAGCGGCTTCGCCTCGGTGATCAACAGGCCGAGGAGGCCGTGCCCCACCGGGAGAGGCCCGATCGCCGTGCGTTCCTGCTCGGTGATCCCGGTCGTGACGAACTCGACGAGCCGGTCACCCTTCGGTCCGAGCACGCCCAAGGCGGCGTACTGGGCACTCGTGATCTCGGCGGCGAGTTCGACGATTCGCTGGAGCACAGCGTCCAGCGAATGTTCCGAGGAGAGGACGAGCCCCGCCTCGACCAACCTCTCGAGTCGGTCCATGCCCGGAGGGTATCGAACCGCGTGTCGCCGCATTTTGGGGCGTTGCTCGCGATCGGACTCGGGTGGAACCCGAAGCCGTGGACACCGACTCCTAGATGAACAGCGTCACCGCGTTCTGACACTCGAGCAACGCGGTGGTCGCTCCAGCGGGCTCCTCCACACCGTCGATCAGATCCTGCCGCTCGAGTCCCAACAGGTCCATCGTCATCTGACACGGGATCAACTTCACACCCAGGTCCTTCGCGAGCGCCATGAGCTCCTCCGGCGACGCGACGGAGTGCTCGTTCGCGAGCTTCTTCATCATCGCGGGCCCCGCTCCCGCGAAGTTCATCTTGCCGAGCTTCAGGTGCTCCAGGCCCGGGCGATCCATCGTCGAGAGGAGCTTCTGCATCCAGTTCTCACCCGTGATCCGAACCTCGTTCCTGACGAGCGGGAAGAGTCCCCAGAACGTGAAGAAGACCGTCGTCTGCATACCCATCGCGGCGCCCGTCGTCGCGAGGATTAGCGTCGGCCACATCTTGTCCAGGTCGCCGCTCCACGCCATGATCACGAGCTTGTCGTGTGGCACGTGCTCCGGCTCCGGAGCGGCCTGCTCGCGAACCTCGGCTTCCGCGATCGCCATCGGGATCACTCCTTCTTCCGCAGGACGAACCGGTAGACGCCGTCCTGCTCCGTGTGCTCCACCAACGTGTTCCCGGTCGCCGTCGCCCACGCGTCGAAGTCCGGAACCGACCCGGGGTCGGTCGCGAGAACCTCGATCACCGCGCCGGGCGCGACGTTCCGCATCGCCTGTGCGGTCTTCGCGATCGGCAGCGGACAGGACAGACCGCGGCAATCCAGAGTCGTTCCGATCGTTGCACTCATGCGGCGCTCCTTTCCGAGACGTTCTTCCGGCCCGAACGATCGAGCTCGGGGATGCGCCCCTGCGGAACCGTCTCCCAGTACAAGCGGTTGAACATCCATTTCGCGGCGTGCCACATCCGTGATGGTGGCGGAGGCGTGGGCGGATGCTCGTAGTCGAAGCGGAGGGCCGTCGCGCGCCCGTGGCCCGTCTCGAGGAAGCACATCACGCGCCCGCCGTAGTTCGATCTCGGCGCCGTTCCTTTCACGAGCGACGTGATACGGCTCGCGATGACCGGCGCTTCGAAGTGCGCCGTCGAACCGCTCTTCGAGATCGGCAGGTCGGTCGCGTCGCCGAGACCGAAGACGCGCTCCGCCTCCGGATGTTGGAGCGTCAGCCGATCCGTGCGCATCCACCCTCCCGGTCCCGCAAGGCCGGACGCCTCCACGAGCGGCTGGCCGCCGTGCGGTGGAACCGCGACGAGCAGCTCGTACTCCATCCTCTCCCCCTCGATGGAGGTGACGGCGTGCGCGGATGGCTCCACCGCCTCAACGTTGAAGAACGTGCGGAGCTCGATGCCGCGCGACTCCATGATCGGCTGCACGATGCGTGAGGCCGACTCGATCGTGAACGCGCGATTGAGCGGCGAGAGGAACGAGATCTCGGTGCGCTCGCGGATTCCACGCTGGCGGAGCGTCTCCTCCAGCATGAGGACGAACTCGATCGGAGCGGGCGGACACTTGTAGGGGATCCCCGCGACGCCGACCAGGATCCGGCCGCCGCGGAACCGCCGCAGCTCCTCCCGCAGACGCTCCGCGCCCTCGACGGAGTAGAACTCGTGCGATCCCTCGGCGAGCCCCGGTGTCTGTTCGGGGCGGAGGCGTGCGCCTGACGCGACCACGACATAGTCGAAGGCGATCCGGTCGCCGCGCGCGAGTGCGACCTCCCCGGCGTCGACGTCGATGCACTCGGCGCGATCGACCACGAGATCCACATCGCTGCGGAGGAGAGAGCGCTCGTCACGAGCGAGCCAGCGGCCGCTCGCCTTCCCGAGCGCGAGATAGAGGAAGCCCGGCTGATAGACGTGCATCCCGGTGGGATCGACGACGGTCACGCGCGCGTCCCGGCCGAGCTGCCGGTCGAGGAGGTTCGCGACGAGCGTTCCTCCGACTCCGCCTCCGAGAACGACAACACGCGCCGGCATCGTTCGCGTCACCTCGCCTTCCGGACGACGAACCGGGTGAAGCCGTCATCTCCGACGACTTCCATCAGCTCGTGCTTCGCCTTCTCCACCCACGCCGGGATGTCGGTCTTCGACCCCTCGTCGCTCGAGAGCACCTCGATCACGTCTCCGACGGCGGCCTCGCGGATGGCTCCGATCAGCGACATCAGCGGGCCAGGGCAGGGTATCCCTCGCGCGTCGATCGATCGGGTGATGGTCTGGCTCATCTCCAACCTCCTTCAGATGAACGTCACGCCGCCACCGGCGGTGGCGAAGAACGACGCCACGCCCTCGACGTCGTCGACGAGTGGATCGAGCTCGTCCTTGGTGATGTCGAGCATCTCCATCGAGAGTGAGCAGGCATGGATGCGCACGTCTCCCATCTCCTTGGCCTGGCGGAGAAGCTCGCTCCAGTGCTGAGAGCCGTGCCGTTGCACGAGCTGGAGCCCACCGTCGCCGGCCTCCGGCGCGACGCCGTGGCCCTTCGTGATCCGGTCCGCGCGGAACGCATCCAGCGCCCAGTACTGCAGCAGGACGTCGACCCGACGCTCCATCGCCGCCGCGCCTACGACCAGCACCGCGGCGGCAGTCAGCTTGTCGTCCGTGCCGGAGAAGAGCACTGCCGACAGCGTCACCTCCTCGGGGCTCGACGCTGCCGAGGCTCGGGCGGTCATCGGACCTGGCTCGCCGTGTTGAATCGAGCCCAGGGATCGGTGAGCATGTGTCCCGAGGACTCCTCGTGTGTTTGCGACGTCAGGCGATCGTCGACGGAGACGACACCGTCGACGCGTTGAACGAGCTCGATGAGCACGGTGATCAGCCCGGCACGCTCAAGCTCGCCCTCGAGGGAGACCACCCCGCGGCGCGCGCGCACCCGTACCGTGTGCGGAGGGATGCTGAGCGTCCGCTCCAGCAAGCCGGTGATCTCCTCCTCGATCTCGCCGTCGGAGCGGAGGAAGACCTTCAACAGGTCGCGGCGCGTGACGATACCCACGATCCGATCCCGACGATCGACGACCACGACTTGGTGGACGCCGAACTGATGGAGCAGGGCCGCGACCTCGGCGAGTCGAGCCTGCCGGGTCACCGTCTGCACCGGTGACGTCATCACGTCTTCCGCCTTGAGTGCGGTCGCCTTCTTCCGAACGGATCGATGCGTCGGCATCTCGAGGAGATGCGGCTCTCGCACGAGGTCGGGGTGTTCCTCCTTCATGAGGAGGTCCGTCTCGGTGACGATGCCGGTCAGGCGTTCGTTGATATCGACCACGGGAAGCGCGCTCACGTGGTACTCGTCCATCTTCGCGACGATCTCCTTGAAGTCGGTGTCCTCCCGGACGACGGCTACCGTCTGCGTCATGACGTCCTCGACGTTGCTCCCCACCGCGACCTCCCTTCGTCGATGTCACGGTAGGCCCCGAGCGAGAGCGGCCTCAGGGCCCATCGGCCCCGCTCGAAGGGGCCGATCGGCGCTCCGTCAGCTCACTGCGAGGGCGGTAACCATCCCGAAGATGCCCTGTGGTCCTCCACGTGCCGATGGCCGGGAACGTACGAACGACGTCAGGGCTGTCGCTGCGAGTCGAGCCGCAACGCGAGCGTCGGGCACGACGCGATCGCCCGCCTGACGTCTCGGATGTCCACGTCGAGCGGCGCGCCCTCGACGATCGGATAGCCCCAGTCGTCGAGGCGGATCGCTTCGGGAAGAAGTTCCGCGCAGATGCCGTGGCCGACGCAGGCGATCGGATCGACGCGGAGCCTCCCGTTCGCGCTCATGCCGCCTGTCCGATGTTCGGGATCGGCACGAGGGTCGGGAGATGTGCTCCGACGCACGGACGTCCTGCCGCGTGCGTCCGCGCGTCGTCCCCGAACGCGGTCAGCGCGCTTCTCAGGAAGCGCACAGCGCCGTCGGGATACCGGCAGGCGCCGCGTCCTTCGATGTCATGGCTCCAACGGATGAGCCGGTCGAGCGAATCCCTGCGGGCTGTTCCGCGCCAGAGGTCGACCAACGTCGTAGCGATCGAGCCGAGGCCCGAGACGCACGGTCCGCACTGGCCGGCCGTGTTCGTCGCCAGCCAGCGCATGATCTCCGCCGTGGCGCGGACGCCGCACGCGGACGCCGACAGCGCGACGATCGCACCGCAGCCGACGGTGCCGCCGACCCCGGCCATCCCCGCGCGGTCGAGCGTCGCACGCTCGATCGCGTCCTCGGTCAGCCAGGTGCCGGCGTAGCCGCCGACGAGGATCGCTCTGATCTCCTCGGTTGCGCCCCCGGCGCCGCGGATCACCTCCACGAGGCGTTCTCCGGTCGGAACCTCGAACACTCCCGGATCCGCGACCGGACCGGAAACGGAGACGAGCATCGTTCCCGGCGCGTCGGGATGGCCGAGCGCGCGGAACCAGTCCGCGCCCATCGCGCGGATCAGGGCGAGGTGCGCGAGCGTCTCGACGTTCTGCACGAGCGTCGGACGATTGCCGACGCCACGTTCGAACGGGCGCGACGTCCCGCTCGGCGGGATCGCGCGTCCCCCGTTCGCGAGGTTGACGAGCGCTCGTTCCTCGCCGGCGACGTACGTCGGCGGGACGTCGATCACGCGCAGGCGGGGCGTCCACGGCTCGAGCGCGAAGCGCTCCTCCACCGCGCGGCCGATCGCCTGGCGGGAGCGGCCGGCGCCGACCTTCACGCCGATCACGACCCCGTCCGCTCCGACGGCGGAAGCAGCGAGGAGCGCGCCGTCGATCACGATATGAGGCGCGAGCGACATCAGGACCGCGTCCTTCGCGCTCGCCGGTTCACCTTCGCTGCCGTTCACGAGCACGACGGGCCGGCGACGCCCTTCCGCTACGGCACGGAGCTTCACCGCTGTCGGGAACCCGGCTCCGCCGCGACCGTGGAGCCCGGAGCGTTCGACGAGGTCGACGAACGCGCCGTCGGGGGTGCGATCAATGGGAGGGGTGGTCGCGAACGCCTGCCGGTGATCGTCGAGGCCGGTCCACGCGTCGGGGGGGTTCAACAACGACGACAGGCGATCGACGCGACGAGGGTCGAGCGGGAGGACGGTCATCGCATCATCCCGTACTCGATCCTTTGCTCGTTCCGGAGAGCGCCATCTGTCCCGTTGTCTGTCCCCCGCTCGAGATCTGCAACGAGAGGGAGAGATCCATGTCGTCGCCGTGACCGTCCGAGACCGACGCGTTGATCTGACCACCCGAGAGGCCCGTCACGGTTCCCCGGTACGGCGCCGCGTCGTGTGGGGGCGTGAGCGTGACGGACCCGTCGCTCATGGAGATGCCAGACCCCTCCGCCGTTCCGTTGAGGACGACCGCGATCGCCAATGGGGGGAGCCGCGGCTCGAAAGGGAGATGTCGACCGTCGCGAGGCCGTCGGAGGTCCGATGCAGCCGCGTCACTCCGCTTACGTCGGCAGTAGGCGGCAGCACCAGCGCCTTCGGAGGCTCCACCTGCCGAACGGAGGGTGGCGTGGAGTCGCTCGCCGCCGACGTGTGCGGGAGGAGATGTGCGGGCGTCCCGGCTCGTGCCGCCCACCCCGGTTGCGCCGGCCCGGCCACGAACCACACGACGAGGGCGAGCGGGAACGCGAGCGATCCCATCGCCAACGCCACTCGGCCGGGCGCCCAGGCGCGCCATCCGGCCCCGATCCGCCAGATGACCGCTGCGGCGACGGCGCCCAGCGAGAGCGCTGTGAGGGCCAGCATCCACGGACGGCTCGAGTCGCTTCCGGTTCCGAGACCGTGGAAAAGCGCGACGCCCCAGAGGGCGTACGACATCCAGTGCACGACGCGCCACGCCATGTAGTTGAGGTATCCGCGAAGGAGGCTCGTCAGGACGATCGCGATCACGAGATCGAACGCGACCGCACCGAGCCCGAGCCACAGCGGGCGATAGGCGGAGACGAACGGCACTACCGCGTCGATCCATCGGATGCCCGCGAAACCGTCGATCACGGCGGTCGCGATGTGCACCGCGATGAACGCGACGGCGAGGAGGGACAGGTTGCGATGAACACGCTGCAGGACGAATCGCGGGGTCCGCGGCGGACTCCATCGGACGGAATTCAGCACCCCCAGCACCGTCACGGTCGTGAGGAGCAAAAGAGCAACCACTCCCGTGCCGCGCGTGAGGTACCACACGACCTTCGAGGAAGCGATCACGCCGCCCTCCGCCCCGGCCAGCCGGCGACTCGCTTGACCGTTCCGCTGGACCGCACGAGCCGAGACGGCAATGCCTGTTCGGACAGCCATTCCGGCGCCTGCTCGCCGAGGACGACGGCTGCCGTCGAGGCGGTGTTCGCGTCGACGCAGCTTCCGGCGTACACGGACGCGGTCCGCCAGACCTCGCGGGCGGGGAGGCCCGTCCGCGGATCCACGATGTGGTGGACAGGCTCGCCGCCCTTGGACCAACGGCGGACCGTGGTGCTCGAGGTCGCGACGCCACCCCCAGCGATCGCGATCGACTCGCCGAGCTCGGGCGCCGCTTCGGAGTCGTCCGCGATCCCGATCGCCCAGCCGTCATCCGGCGCCTCTCCCGCGACGGCGACGTCACCGCCGATCGAAACCAGCACCGGTGCCCCGACGACCGATGACGCGCGGAGCGCCGCG
Organism: Actinomycetota bacterium; assembly: GCA_045805285.1. GTDB lineage: Bacteria > Actinomycetota > UBA4738 > UBA4738 > JBJMLN01 > JBJMLN01. Next base: position 23,278 of record JBJMLN010000086.1, read on the forward strand.
CGATCAGCAGCGAGGGCCTTCGCGGTCGAGCCGAGATCGAGCCCGACGTCGCGAGGGATGCGGATCTCCGACCGGTCGCGATGGAACTCGATGTCGCGCCAGCTGCGTTTCCATATCCACGTCGCCGGCGTGACGGCCTCTCCGTCGAACGGCAGGTCGCCGAAGTCGCGATCGTAGCCGAGCCGCAGCATCACGCCGCCGAGGAGCGGGTCGACGAGGCCGCCGGTGATCTCCGCGGCCCGGACGGCCGCGTCAACGGCCTCGAGCAGCAGCGCGGAGACGCGCGTCCACGCGCCGCCGGCGGCGTTCACGCGGGCGAGATCGGAGTCGCTCCGGAAGCGGCTGCAGGCGACGTCGATGGCCGAGATCTCGTCGTCGACCTCCGCCACCGCCGATTCGAGCGAACGCTCGGGCGCGGCGACGACCGCCATGGTGCCGAGCGCGCGGAACCTCGCATGTCCGTCCATCACGATCCACCCGAGGTCGCGGGCGGCGGAGCGGAGCCGACATGTTGCACGGGAGGTGCGGGTGGAGGCGAGAGCGTTCCGCCGTTCCCGCGCGGCGGCAACGCGACACGGACCGGCGCCGGCGCCGAGCTGGCTGGAGGAGTAACGGCGGAGGTGGAGCTGGCGGTCTTCGGGTGCCCCGGGAACGCCGCGGCGGCGACCGCGGAGAATCCCGCCGTCGCCGCGAGCGACGCTGCGAGAGCGATCCGCGTGACCCGCCCCGAGGCGCGCAACCCGATCTCGCGGATGCGGCCGCTCCGCCGCTTCGAAGACCGACTCGCTGTAGAGGCGCTGGCAGGCATGTGAACAGCGTCTCCCGACCGGATTGGAAGTCGGTTTGAGGATCCTTAGAGATCGGGATGAATCTCGCCCGGGCAGCGCACGCCGCCGCCATCTCTCACGACTCCGCGGGGACAACTGGCGCGTTCTGACCGAAAGGCGGGGCGGGTCACCACGAGGTGGGAGGATGACCCGAACGCGGTCGAACCGAACCTGGCGGGTCGTCCGGGGGAGAGCCGCATGTCGAGCGCCATCCGAACCGAGGAGCTTTCCAAGTCGTACGGCTCGACCCCGGCGCTGGTGTCGCTCGATCTCGAGGTCTCGGCCGGTGAGGTGCTCGGTTACCTCGGGCCGAACGGGGCCGGCAAGACCACTACGATCCGCCTCCTCCTTGGCCTGATCAACGCGACGAGAGGCCGAGCGGAGATCTTCGGCATCGATGCGCAAGCGGATCCCGTCCGGGCGCACCGCCACGTCGCCTACGTTCCGGGAGACGCGAACCTGTGGCCGTCGCTTACCGGTGCAGAGACGCTCCACCTCCTCGGCCACGTACAGGGAACCTTCGATCCGCGATATCGCGACCTGCTGATCGAGCGCTTCGAGTTCGATCCGTCGAAGAAGGTCCGCGCGTACTCGAAGGGCAACCGGCAGAAGCTGATCCTGATCGCCGCGCTGATGTCGCGCGCGGAGCTGCTGCTGCTGGACGAGCCGACGGCCGGGCTCGACCCGCTGATGGAGCGCACATTCCGGGAGAGTGTTTCGGAGGCTCGAGCGAACGGCCAGACGATCTTCCTGTCCTCCCACATCCTCTCTGAGGTGGAGGCCGTGTGCGACCGGGTCGCGATCCTGCGCGCCGGGCGCCTCGTCGACATCGGGACGCTCGCGGAGATGCGTCACCTTTCCGCGTTGCAGGTCGAGGCGGAGCTCGACGGGCCCGTGCCCGACGTCTCCGACGTCCGGGGGGTCAAGGCGATCGAGGTCGACGGCAATCGCTTGCGTTGTCAGGTGACGGGCCCGATCGAACCGCTGCTCGAGACGCTCGTCCGCGTCGGGGTCCGGCATCTGACGAGCACCGAGCCGTCGCTCGAGGAGCTGTTCCTCGCGCATTACGGCGCGGATACCGGAGGCTCGCGTGGCCGCTGAGCGACCGTCGACCGGGGCGAAAGCGGACGGTCGCCGGTCGGTGCGTGTGGTCGCTCGCCGGTCGGTGCGTGTGGTCGCTCGCTCGACGGCCCGTCGCGCCGTCATCCCCGGATCGCTCTGGGGACTCGTCTTCGGCGGAACGATCGCGGCGTCGGCGGCCTCGTACGCGTCGGCCTTTCCGACCGAGGCGGCGCGCGCCCGCCTCGCGGCGACGTTCGGCGGGAACGCCGCATGGGCGGCACTGTTCGGTCCGCTCCGCGGGCTCGACACGGTCGCCGGCTACACCTCCTACAAGTCGCTGATGTTCGTCGTGCTCCTCGGTGCGATCTGGGGGTTCCTGATCGCGACGAAGCTCCTCCGCGGGGAGGAGGACGGCGGCCGCTGGGAACTGTTCCTGTCCGGCCCGACGACGCGGGCGGACGCGACGGTTCAGGCGGCGATCGGTCTCGGCGCCGGCGTGTTGGCGGTGTGGGTCCCGACTGCGCTCCTGACGGCCGGGGCGGGTGCCTCGGCGAAAGTCGGTATCGGCGTCGGCGCCGCGCTGTTCTTCTCTACGGCGGTCGTGTCGGCTGCGGCGATGTTCGTCGCGATCGGGCTGTTCGTCGGCGAGCTCGCGGAGACGCGGCACGACGCGAACCTCGTCTGCGCCGGGATCCTCGGCGGCTCGTATCTGATCCGGATGGCGGCCGACTCAGCGTCGTCGCTCGGCTGGCTCGGCTGGCTGAGCCCGCTCGGATGGGTGGAGGAGCTCCGGCCGCTGACGGGCTCAAACCCGGTGGCCTTCATTCCGATCCTGCTGCTGATCCTCGTACTGACCGTTGCATCTGTCCGCGTCGCGGCCCGGCGGGATCTGGGCTCGAGCGCCTTCGCGATCCGTTCCCGCCCGAGGCCGCGGACGCTCCTCCTCGGCGGTCAGGCCTGGCTGACGGTGCGGCTCACGCGAACGGCGGTGGTCGCGTGGGTCGCCGCGCTGGCCGTGAGCGGCCTCGTCTTCGGGCTCGTCGCCCAGGCAGCCGGAGCGGCGATCCGAGGCGCGGCCGGGGTGGAGAATGCGATCCGGCGCCTCGGGGGCTCGCTCAACGGGCCTGCCGCGTATCTCGGATTCGTGTTCGTCGTCGCTGCGGGACTCGTGGCGATCGCGGTTTGCGGACAGGTCGCCGCGATGCGGAACGAGGAGGCATCGGGCCGGCTGGAAACGCTCCTGGTTCGGTCGGTCGCCCGATGGAGATGGCTCGGGGTGCGGCTCGCCGTCGCCCTCGCCCTCGCCGTCCTCGCGAGTGTGCTCGCGGGAGTCGCCGCGTGGGTCGGAGCAGCCACACAGGACGCCGGTATCGGTATCGGAAGTCTCCTGAAGGCGGGCGTGAACGTGATCCCGCCGAGCGTCTTCGTTCTCGGCGTCGGCGCGCTGGCGTTCGGGCTCGCTCCCAGAGCCGCGATCGCGATCACGTACGGAATCATCGTGTGGTCCTTCGCGGTGGAGACGCTCTCCACCGTCTTCGACTCGAACCACTGGCTCCGCGACACGTCGCCGCTGCTGCACGTCGCGCCCGTTCCGGCCGCGCACGCGAACGTGGGCGCCGCGACCACGCTGCTCCTCCTCGGGTTGATCGCCGCCGTTGTCGGCGTCGTCGCCTTCGGTCGCCGCGACGTCGTCGGCGCCTGAGTGCTGCGCCGGTCCAGCGGAAGGCAGACGCGCGGACTCGCCATACGTTCCCCGAGTCCGGATCAACGTGCAGGTCGGAGCAGCGACGCATCCGCAGTACCAGAACGAGGTCATGCCTCATGGCGTCGCCAACGGAATCGAGTGGATCCGGTCTGGATTGCCGTTCGCTCAACTCGCACGTGCGTGTTGCGGTCTCACACCTCCCCGTCGATCGCATCGCCCCGAGATTCACGGTCCGACGAAGCCGCCCACCGGCCGTCGGTCATCATCGTCGAAGGCCAGCCCTGACTCGACGGCGACGAGCCGTCGACGCCTCGAACGAGCTCTCCCAGGGGGCCGGAGGGCGGACCGGCCGTCGAGCGGCCCTCGATCGTTACGGTTCCGGGCTCTAACTCCCACCCGGAAAGGTCGCCCGGCGCGGGTTAGGGAACGGCGGTAGGTGTTTGCACGAGGCGGACGTGTTGCGACTCGCGCTCTGCTTCGGTGAGATCGACCAACGGCGTTGCCCTGAACCCCTTGACGATCAGATAGATCGTGAGCCCGGCCTCCCAAATGATCTCCGGGATCGAGGCGAGGGACTGCGCGGAGCTACCCGCGTCGATGATGCCGAAGAGCACAAGGGTGCCAGACAGCAGCACGAGCGGTCCACCGATGAGTCCGAACATGGCGAGACCGCGTGGGACGAGCCCGGACCGGAACATCATGTAGCCAAGCAGGAGTCCATTGCCGATGCCGACGACGAAGCCGGGGCCTAGCGTGAACGTCCAGTCGTGGACGGCGATCAATGTCTTGGCCGTGCCCGTTGAAGCACCGCTACCGATCGTGAGGACGGCGAGAAGGCTGAGGATCCCGACCATGATGAAAGCGGACTCCATCACACGAGCCGTGACGTAGCCGAGGGCACCCGCTTCCCACTGCCACTTCAGGACCGGGAACAACACCACCGCCGTGGCGATGTTGGAGATCAGCAGGCCCAGTTCGAGGAACGCACCCCATTGGATACGCGCAGCGTCGCCGCCAAGGATGTAGTGCGTGTTCGTGAGGACGCGTCCGAACCCGCCGTACAGAGCTGCGGCCGCGATCGAGGTGACGAACGTGATCGCGAACCAGATCCCCGCCCAAAGGGCGGTCTTACGCGTGGACGTCACGAGGGGTTCCCCTTTTCCGGTTCCACGGCACGTACTCAGTTCACCCTATAGGAGTGGCCCAGTTGAGCACCCGGGCACTGAGGTCGCCGATCACATTGTGTCGGAGCGCGCCCTTCGTTGCGGTCCTTTCTTTTAGCGCGTGACGGTTCGCCCCCCTCTATTCCTTTCGGATCAGGCACATCCCAGCGAGAAAGGCGTTACGACCCCTTGCCGACATTGGCCGTTGCTTCCCATGCCGGCCCTCGCTGGCGCTCCGAGTGCCGCCTCACCGCTCGACGCCGAAGGGCCTTCGCAGACCGGGACGTTCGACCCTGCTGGCGTGTGCCTCTCCCGCCGAGAGTGGGTCATCGCCATGAAGGAGGAAGCGATGCAGAGGATCAAGACGTACGCGATGCTCGGTGCGGTCGCGATGTTGATGGTAACGACGGCATGTTCGAGCGGAACGCCGTCCGCCGCGTCCGAGACGTCCACCGAGGCAACTCCGGCAGCGTCCGGAAGCGGGTCCGTCTCCGTCAACCTCAACCAATGGTCGGTCGTCCCGTCCACCACCAACGTCGCCGCGGGTCCCGTGACATTCGACGTCGCGAACCAGGGAACGATCCCGCACGAGTTCGTGGTGCTCCGAACCAAGACCGAAGCCTCGGACATCGCGGTCGGCAAGTTCGAGCGAGAGCCGGACCGGATCAACGAAGACACGTCAGGGACGAACGTCGGCGAGACGGGCGACCTCAATCCTGGCGCCTCGAAGAGCGTCACGCTCGACCTGCAACCCGGTCATTACGTGTTCCTCTGCAACCTGCCTGCTCATTATCAGTCCGGGATGCACGTTGATGTCACCGTCGCCTAGCAAAGCGACGCGCGCCCAGCGATTTGTGAATCCCGTGTCTGCCCGACCGGCGATCTGTCACGGTCAAATGGGAGTCACCGTGGGCTGGAAGACGTTCGCGGCGAGCAGCAGCAGCACGATGAGCGCGAGGACGACCCAAAGAGGACCGCCGTCGAGTCGCGCGCGTGCGCACGACACAGACGCCACGTCCGGGATCGTGCCGTTACCAGGGAGGATCCCACCCGTAACGCGGTTCTCGCGGGATCAAACCGGGATCGGTCGCATGCGTGTGCAAGTCTCCGTTCACCACCGCGCCCCACTCCCAAAGGTTCCAGCCGTGCGTCTCACCGATTCGGCACAGGTAGATGTCAGCACCATGGAACGCGTTTGGCTTGTCTACGCGGCAGTCCACCGCTCCGTTGAACGAACTATCGGGCGCTGGGGGTCCGAACGTGCCCTCGCGAGCCGCCGATACCATCGCTGCTCCGACGCCGACGACCTGATGGCTCCGGAGCCAAACCGTCACGAGTCCACCGACTGCGAGGGCCAGCGCGCCCGAGATCAGTGCGACACGGATTCTGCCCGGATGCTTCCGATTCGGTCGCGTGCATCGCTCTCTGCCTGGGAGAAGCTGCGCGTCAGAGGCTAGACTCGGAGTCCCGCCCTCGCCCTCGGGGCCCTGGAGAAAACCTCCTTCTAGCAGGTAGAACGCTTGACGCCACCCGGCTCGGGGACACTTTTCGCCGATCTGGGGACGCGATTGGGACAATCTGGGGACGCGTTCGGTGCGTACCCGCTGGTCAGGGCGGTGACACCGATGTGTGGCCAGGACTCCTCGGTCTGGAGGGTCCTCAGGTCGGTATCAGCTCCGCCCACCTCGGCCGCGGCGCGAAAGGGGCGGGATGATCGCGTGCACCAGAGGCCCCGCAAAACAAGGGTGCGCTGGGGGCGGTCTACCTGTGAAGGTCCGGCGGCTGCGGCGAGTACAAGGACCGGCTCTCGGTTCTTGAAGCGCAGCACGAACCCGAGGGACGCAGCGGCAATCCCGGCCGTCTTCCAGTCGGTGATGGCCCCCCGAGGGAGGACGATGGTCGCTCCCGCGATGGCTCCGGCAGCGGCGGCCGTCGCGCCCTTGACGAACCCCCGGAGTTCGGGATGCTCACCAGGTCCTGGACGTCGCCAAGCGAGAGGGCGCACGGTCGTTCGACGCGCCCGGCGCAGAGTTCACCCACCGTGAGCAATGCTCCTTCGAGTCCTGATCGAGGAGTTCGAGCTGGGCGAGGACCCTACTCTCGCGCCGACTCGCCCGGATCGTTCATCCCGCTATGTGTCGGAAGACCCCGCGACAGAGCAGCGCCGAGAGATCGCCGAGCTCGCCGAAGGAACGATCGCGGAGCCCGGGCCGTAGCTCGCGCAGGCGCGCGAGGAGTTGCTCGCTCGTCGATGCGGCAA
>JBJMLN010000087.1:0-4019 GCA_045805285.1 Actinomycetota bacterium
CGTTGCCTATAAGGCGGGGGTCGATGACCTCCGGGAATCTCCGTCGCTCGGAGTCGTCGAGCGACTCGTGGAGAAGGGCGCCGAGGTGTCGTTCCATGATTCGTTCATCCCGGAGATCCACGTCCGCGGACAGCAGATGAAATCCGAGACGTTCGACGAGTCACTCGTGGCGGCGCAGGACTGCGTCGTCATCCTCACCGACCATCCCGGCGTCGATTACGAGACGGTCATCCGAATCGCTGCGCTCGTGTTCGACACGCGGGGTATCACGGTGCGCATGGACGCACCGAACGTCGTCCGGCTCTGAAGGACGGGAGCCCTGGGGGATCGCCTTTCCATTGAGGTTCTGCGGCATCCGTCGGCCTGGCGCCGCCAGAATATGTCACTTCTGTCTCGCGAAGGCGGCACGATCGGCTTGGTCGCATGAAAAAACTCTCGAAATTCCCGGTCACCTCTGTCGCGCGCGTTTGGGCGCTTCCTCGAGGGGCCAGTACTCTCTTCGGCACGGTCCGGCCGGGTGCAATTCCGCGCGGATGAGGGAGGTGTGATCTGGCCTGCTGCCCACGCGGCCGTGCGAAGCGTCCACATCTATCGGGAGGTCTCATGAACCGAGTACTCGCAATCGCTGCCGTGATCGGCAGCACCCTTCTGCTGATCGGCTCCACGTCCGCCTCGGCGGCGACGAGTAAGCGGCTCCAGTTCGACACCTGCACGAACGCGGATAGCATCGGCTGGGCCCGCGGAACCGACTCGCCGTCGGACGGCAACCACCAGTCGCTCGCGTCGGTCGTTTCCAGCGGAGGTTGTGCGGAGGCGTACAGCTTCCGGACGACCATCGAGGGCAAGAACGTCTCTGACGTTCGCAATCTGTCGTTCGACTACCTGGCCTCGGACTCGGCCGGTCACGGTGGAGCGCCTCGCATCAGCGTGATCATGCGGGACACGAACGGCACCGGTGACGTGCACATCGCGTACCTGACCGGCACGCCGGACAAGTGCGGAGTTCCGATCGTGGCTGATCCGACGTGGTACCGGGCGGACTTCACCGGACAGACCGCACCGGGTTGTACCTTCTACACGTCGGACAACGAGTCCTACACCTCGGACGGCGTCAACTCCGCGTGGCAGAACTTCGCCGCCGCGCACCCCGACTATCAGGTCGTTCTCGCGACCGACCCGATCTTCGGCGGAGGAGCCGGCGCCGGCGCCTTCATGGTGGAGGACGAGGCGGGCAACTACCACATTGACCGGCTTGCGATCCAGAACCTGATGTTCATCCGGAACAAGCCGCAGTACGTGCAGACCTGCCCGACCGAGGCGAGCTGCTAGGGAAAAGCTGCAGCAGTACCGCGCAAAGGGGGAGCCTTCGGGCTCCCCTTTCGCGTGCCGGCGTTCACCCTCGGAAACAGGCATATTCGGCAAACTTCGCGGAGAACGCGCCCAGACACCTTTACGCGGCAGAAGTAGCTCGCCGATACTTCGGCAACAAGCTCAAACGGGCGGTCTTCGCCGGTGCGGCTGCGGTCCTCTCCCCGTTGATCGCTGCCGCGCCGGCGCGGGCCGCTCGTCTAGCACCGCTTCCGACTCCGGCTCACTTCACCGCGTGGACGAGGAACCCTCCGGGACACCTGCCTTTGCCGGATCCCTTGTAGCTCGCTACCAGCGGATCGAGGAGACCCACGAACGCCGCGAGAAACCTCGGCCGTCCCGGATCATCAGCCAGGCGCTCTGGACGCGGTTGCCGAGCGGGATGATCTCCACATCCGAGAAGTCGCGGAACAGGTGCTCCAATCCATCGCGGCTGAAGCGGAAATAGTCCTTCGGGTCGGGATGGTACGGATGGATGAACCGCGTCGACAGGACACACACGCCGCCGCGTCGAAGCATCCGACGGATCTCCCCCACCGCGCGTGGCGGGTCGTAGCAGTGCTCCAGCACCTCCGTCGCGATCACGATGTCGAGCGACGCGTCCTCGCGCGGGACCTCGTGGAGATCCCCGACGATGTCCGCACCGACGTCCGTCCGGACGTCCAGGGTCAGATACTCGGTCGCCTGAACGTGCCGGCGGTGCCGGGCGTCCTTGGCGCCGACGTCCATCACGACACCGGGCGGAAGGGCGCGAAGCATCGGCTCGAGCTCTCGCTCGAGACTCCTTCGAGAAACGGACCTACGGGCACGCCACGAGGATAACGCCCGGCGGTGCGCGCTCATGAGTCACACACGCGACGTCCGCGTCTCTGTCGCAGAAATGGGTAGACTTTCCGTTTGGAGCAACAGAGGGGGCGGGCTCGATGCGTCTCGTGCGCTATCTGACGATCTCGGTCGCAATCCTGGCATTGACGCCGGTTACCGCCATGCACGCGGCCGCCCAGACGCCCGTCTCGCACGTGGTTCTGATCGTCGACGAGAACAAGACGTACAACAAGGTCGTCTCGAGCACGTGCTGTCCGTTCATCCAGAGCATGATCGCGAGCGGCGTGCTCGCGACCGATGATCACGCCATCACCTCAGGGAGCGTCCACGACTATTACGCGCTGACCGATGGCGACACGACGAACCAGAACGGGAAAGCCGAGAACCTCTTCCACCAGCTGCAGACGGCCGGCATCTCCTGGCGCGCGTACGAGGAGACGATGCCGTACCCGTGCTACACGGGGAGCTCCTACGGCACGGCTCCCGACGTCTACGTCAAAGGCCACGATCCGGCGGTGAGCTATTCCGATATCAAGAAGAACGCTGCCGCATGCGCGAACGTCGTCCCGCTTGAGAGCTCGCTTCCCGGAGACATCGCGAGCGGCTCACTCCCCGCGTTCTCCTTCATCACGCCGAACGAGTGCGACGACATGCACTCCTGCACGGCGACGCAGGGAGATTCCTGGCTCTCCACCTGGGTGCCGCAGATCGCGAGCGCGATCGGGCCCGACGGCGTGATCCTACTCACGTGGGACGAGGGCGACTTGAGCACGCAGCACGTCCCGCTCGTCGAGTACGGGCCCGGCATCGCGGGTGCCGGCCTGGCCGGAACGACGTACGACTCAAGGCTCGACCACTACGGCGTCCTCGCTGGGATGGAGGACAACTGGGGGCTCCCGCGGATCAACCACGCGATCGGCGCTCCTCCGCTTCCGCTCCCCTGACCCGCGCCGCTCCAGGCTGCACGGCAGGGCCGGCGTTCCAGGTAGGCCGTTCCATCCCGCGCAAGGCGAGGCGCTAGCGCCTCGCGCTATGTGCGGCAGACCAGATCGCGCGTGATCTCCTCCACGGAGCGGACGCCGGCGATCGCCATCGCGTTGTCGAACTCGCCCTTGATGTGCTCGAGCACGGCGAGGACGCCTTCCTCTCCGTTCACGGCGAGGCCCCAGAGGTTCGGACGGCCGATCAGCACCGCCGAAGCGCCGAGCGCGAGCGCCTTCAGAACGTCGGTGCCGCGCCGGACGCCGCCGTCGAGGAGGATGGGGATGCGACCTCGCACCGCCTCCACGATCTCCGGCAGCACCGTGATCGTCGCCGGAGATCCGTCCAGCTGCCTCCCGCCGTGGTTGGAGACGACGATGCCGTCGATGCCCTCCTCCACGGCGCGCTCAGCGTCCTCCGCCGTCAGGATCCCCTTCAGCAGCAACGGAAGGGAGGAGAGCCCCCGCGCCCACCCGATGTCGCTCCACGTCAGGTCCTGCGCGAAGTCGAGCGTCATCTGCGGCATCTCCGGCGGGAGGTCGAAGCCGTTGCGCATATCCCGCTCCCGCCAGCCGAGGACGGGCGTGTCGACCGTGAACACGATGGCGCCGAAACCGTTGTCCTGTGCGCGCTTCAGCATGTCGCTGGCGAGCCCGCGCTCGGGATAGACGTAGAGCTGGAACCACCTGGGACCGGAATCGCCCCGGCCGAGCGACTCGATCGAGCCGTGCGCCGTCGCGGAGAGGACGAAGCCCGCACCGGACCGCCCCGCGGCGCGCGCCGTCGCGAGCTCTCCCTCCGGGTTCGCCATCCGCTGGAAGGCCATCGGCGCGACGAGGGCGGGC
>JBJMLN010000088.1:0-29726 GCA_045805285.1 Actinomycetota bacterium
GTGGACTACATCGACGAGAGTGAGGTCCTGACGCCGGCCGACGAGGAGCACCACATCGACAAGTGGGCGTTCACGGTTCCGTTCGTCTGTGGCGCGCGCAACCTCGGCGAGGCCCTTCGCAGGCTCGCGCACGGCGACGCTAAGAACCTGACGAAGGTAGAATACGGAACAGGCAACGTCTTTGAGGCCGTCAGCCAACAGCGCACCATGCTGAAGGAGATGGCGTCTCTCACGGTCCTTCGTCCGGAGCAGCTCGGGAGCGCGGCGAAGGACCTCGGCGCTCCGCTGGACCTCGTTCGCGACATCGCGTCCACGGGTCGGCTTCCGGTCGTGAACTTCGCCGCGGGCGGTCTCGCGACGCCGTCCGACGCGGCGCTGATGATGCAGCTCGGCGTCGACGGCGTCTTCGTCGGCTCGGGGATCTTCAAGTCGGCGGATCCGGCCCCGCGCGCCCGCGCGATCGTGGAGGCGACGACGCATTTCAACGACGCCGATCTCCTCGCGAAGGTCTCGCGCGGGCTCGGTGAGCCCATGACGGGGATCGATATGAAGGAGCTCGGCGAAGGGGACCTCCTCCAGGTCCGCGGCTGGTAATGAAGGCCGGGGTCCTCGCGCTCCAGGGAGACTTCCGCGAGCATGCGGCGGCGTTCCGCGATCTCGCCGTCTCCGTCCGAGAGGTCCGAACTCCCGCTGAGCTCGCCGAGGTCGACTGCCTCGCGATCCCGGGAGGAGAGTCGACGACGATGGCGAAGCTCGCTCGCTCGGCCGAGCTCGTCGAGCCGCTCCGCGAGCGCATCGACGCGGGTATGCCGATCCTCGGCACGTGTGCCGGCATGATCGTCCTCGCGAAACGCGTGGACGACGACGACGGACTGCTCGGCGCCCTCGACATCGCCGTGCGCCGCAACGCGTACGGACGCCAGACGGAATCGTTCGAAGCCGACGTCGACGTGCGCGGAACGGGAAGCGTTCGCGCGGTGTTCATCCGTGCTCCCGTCGTCGAATCGGTGGGGGAGGGCGTCGACGTCCTCGGAGAGCACGAGGGCCACGCGGTCGTGCTGGAGTGCGGCAACGTGTTGGTGGCGTCGTTCCACCCCGAGCTCGTCGGGGAGACGGCTCTCCACGCGCGTCTGTTGGAGCGGGTCTGATGTCCGGCCACTCCAAATGGAGCTCCATCAAGCGGAAGAAGGGCGCGACCGATCAGAAGCGCGCCCGGATGTACTCGAAGCTCCTTCGCGCCGTCGAGGTCGCGGCGCGTGAGGGCGGCGGAAACGTCGAGGGGAACATGACCCTCGCGTCGGCGGTCGAGAAGGCCCGCGACTTCTCCGTTCCGGCCGACAACATCGAGCGCGCGATCAAGCGCGGATCCGGAGCGCAGGAGGGCGCGCGCTACGAGGAGGTCACGTACGAGGGATACGGCCCCGGCGGGGTGGCTTTGCTCGTGGAGGCGCTCACCGACAACCGCAACCGAACGGGGCAGGAGGTCAAGCACGCCTTCGCGCGGCTGAACGGGAACCTCGGCGCTTCCGGAAGCACGGCATGGATGTTCACCCGGAAGGGCGTGATCCTCGTCGACAAAGCCGGGGCTCCCGACGAGGACCGGATGCTGGAGATCGCACTCGAGGCCGGAGCCGAGGACCTGTCGGGCGGCGACACGTCGTGGGAGATCACGACCGATCCGACGGCGTTCGCCGCGGTCCGTTCGGCGCTCGCCGACGCCGGCATCGAGCCGTCCTCCGCAGAGCTCACGATGGTGCCGAACTCGACGATCGAGGTCGACGGCTCCAAGGCGCGCGGAGTTCTCGATCTGCTCGACGCACTCGAGGACCTCGACGACGTGCAGAACGTCTATGCGAACTTCGACATCCCCGAGGACGTCCTCGCCGAAGTCGGCTGAGCTGACCGGAGCGCAACGGGCCGAAGGTCCGTCGCCCGGCGCTCGTCGGTGTACGTCCTCCGGTCCGCTCGCGCTCACCGCGGCGGTCCTCGATTTCAGCCGCAGGACCGATGTCCCGGCGTGCCCACCCGAACCGATACTGCAAGCGGCGGGGAACGGCGCGCCGTGCCGGTCGACGAAGCGTCCGGGCAAGCGGAACACCACCTCCCCCCGGATGGGGAAAGCGGGGCCCACGGGCCCCGCTTTCTTCGTCGAGGAGCTCGATCCCGGCGCATGTTTGCCCAGGTCCTCCTCCGCTCCTAGACTGAACACGTGTTCGAGGGGTGTGTGCTCGGCGTCGATCCCGGGCTGGGGACCGCCGGGCTCGCCGCGGTCGACGCGCGTGGCGGTGCGACCACGCTCACGTGGTCCTCGACGGTCCGGACCCCGAGGAACCTCCCCCAGGCCGCTCGGTTGCGGCTCCTCCACGATGCCGTGGGCACCGCCATCGCCGAGCACCGCCCCGTCGCGGTCGCGGTGGAGCGACTGATGTGGGGGAGGAACACGACCAGCGCCTTCGCGGTCGCGCGAGCGAGCGGAGTCGTGCTGCTTGCGGCATCCCAGGCCGGTCTCCCGGTGGAGGAGTACGCCCCGTTGGAGGTCAAGATGGCGATCACGGGCGCGGGCGATGCAAGCAAGGAACAGGTGCGCTCGGCGCTCGAGCGGCTGCACGGGCTCGGTCCGGTTCCGCGCCAGGCGGACGCGGGGGACGCCGTCGCGGTCGCGCTCTGTCACTGCCTGCAGGCCACGATGCGCAGCGCCGCAGCGCGGGCGGGTGTCCGATGATCGCGTTCCTCGAAGGCACGCTCGCGGAGAAGGCCGGGGACCGTGTCGTGATCGGAGTCCAGGGAACCGGCTACGAGGTCTTCGCGCCTTCGGCAACGATCGCGAAGCTCCCTTCGGTCGGAAAGCCCGCGAAGATCTACACGCGCCTGCACGTTCGCGACGACGCGCTGACGTTGTACGGTTTCGCCGCGCCCGACGAACGCGCGCTGTTCGACCTGCTCGTCACGGTGAACGGGGTCGGGCCGAAGGTCGCGCTCGCGTTCCTCTCCGTCCTGACACCCGACGCGCTGCGGCGCGCGGTCGGCGGGGGCGACTTCGACGCGCTGACCATCGTTCCGGGCGTGGGCAAGAAGGTCGCGCAGCGTGTCGTACTCGATCTCAAGGACCGGATCGGCGGCGACGGGGTGGTCGTCGCCGGGCCGCTCGCAGACGTGCGCGAGGCGCTCCTCGCGCTCGGCCTCTCGGCGCAGGAGGCACGAGACGCGATGGCGACGTTGCAGGGCAACGGAGACCGGCCCGTGGACGAGATGCTGCGCGAGGCGCTCCGCAACGTGGGACGCGCATGAGCCAAGAAGGCGACGACCATCCCGTGCGGCTCCCGGAGGCCGACGAGGCCGTCGCGAAGCCGGAGCTCGCGCCGGAGCTCCGCCCCGACGACGTCGCGTTCGACGCCGCGCTGCGTCCTCGCATGCTCGCCGAGTTCGTCGGCCAGGAGCGCATCAAGGAACAGCTGGCGCTCCTCGTCGCAGGAGCGAGGAAACGCGGCGAGCCCGGAGATCACCTGCTGTTCTCCGGACCGCCGGGGCTCGGCAAGACGACGCTCGCCGCGATCGTCGCGAACGAGATGGGCGTTGCCTTCCGTCCGACGTCGGGGCCGGCCCTCGAACGCGCCGGAGACCTGGCAGCGATCCTGACGAACCTCGAGGAGGGCGACGTGCTCTTCGTCGACGAGGTCCACCGGATGCCGCGCGCGGTGGAGGAGATCCTGTATCCGGCGTTGGAGGACTACAAGCTGGACGTCGTCCTCGGAAAGGGGCCGTCGGCGCGGAGTATCCGCCTCGACCTGCCGCGGTTCACGATGGTCGCGGCGACGACGAGGCCGGGTCGGATCACGCTCCCGCTGCGCGAGCGCTTCGGGATCTCGCCTCGTCTGGACTACTACTCCGAGGGCGACCTCGGAACGATCGTGCGCCGTTCCGCCGGCATCCTCGAGGTCGAACTCGATGAGGCCGGCTCGCGGGAGATCGCCCGCCGCTCCCGGGGGACACCGCGCGTGGCGAACCGGCTCCTCCGGCGGGTCCGAGACTTCGCGGAGGTCCGGGGCGACGGGCGTATCTCCGAGAGCGTCGCGAGGGCCGGTCTCGAGGTGTTCGAGGTCGACGAGGAGGGGCTCGACAAGGTCGACCTCTCGATCCTCTCCACGGTCATCACGAAGTTCTCGGGAGGACCTGTCGGGCTCTCCACGCTCGCGGCCGCGGTCGGAGAGGAGACCGAGACCGTGGAGGACGTCTACGAGCCGTACCTGCTCCAGCTCGGCTTGCTCAAACGCACGCCGCGGGGGAGGGTCGCAACCGATCGCGCCTTCCGCCATCTCGGCGTCGAGCGGGAGGGCGCCCTGCCGCTCGGCGACAAGGCCTAGCTCCCGCGATAGCCTTGGGGGAGTGCGCTCGATGCGAGCGCCCCCGAGGAGGAACCGATCATGCACGCCCTGTTCGCCGCCACGTCGTCCAGCTCCGGCAGCGCGGCCGGGCTGATCCTGCCGCTCCTCCTATTTGGGGGCGTCTTCTACTTCCTGTTGATCCGCCCCCAGCAGCGCCGCGCCCGCGCGCAGAAGAACCTCGCGAACGAGCTCGTGATCGGCGACGAGGTGCTCACGATCGGCGGCATCTACGGCATCGTGAAGGACGTGGAGGACGACAGCGTGATGGTCGAGATCGCCCCGGGAACGAACGTCCGGATGCTGAAGGGCGCGATCAACCGCCGCATCGGCGAGGACGAGGAAGAGTTCGAAGAGGAGCCCGAGGAGGAGCCCGACACGTCAACGTGAGCGCCGACGCAGAACGCACTCGGGCGTCGCGGGAGCTCTCGGACGCGACCGTGTCTCAGCAGGACGACGACGCGGTTCCCCACGACGACCAGGACCTCCACGCCCCCGCCGCCGCGGAGGCGATCCCGCTCACGCTCGAGGTGATTCAGGAGAACCCCGAGCTCTCCGGCTTCATCTCCGCGGCCGACGGTGTAATGGAGGCATTGGGATACACCGAGCACGGCTTCCGTCACGCGAACCTCACCGGGCGGATCGCGTTCCAGGTGCTGTCGCGGCTCGGCTATGACGCTCGCACCTCGAACCTCGGCTGCGTGGCGGGCTATCTCCATGACGTCGGCAACATGGTGTCTCGCGAGATGCACGGCCAGACCGGGGCCCTGCTCGTGTACCAGGCGCTGAAGCAGGACGTTCCACCCGACGACCTCGCAACGATCGTCGCGGCGGTCGCGAATCACGAGGAGCGCCACGGCGTCGCGGTCTCGCCGGCGTCGGCGGCCGTCATCCTGGCGGACAAGTCCGACGTCCACCGGAGCCGCGTCCGCAAGGCGGACGGGCTTGAATTCGACATCCACGACCGGGTCAATTACGCCGCCGAACAGTCGTTCCTCCGGGTAAACTCGGAGGTCCGAACCATCACCCTCGAACTCACGATCGACACCGAGATCAGCCAAGTCATGGAATATTTCGAGATCTTCCTGGGCCGCATGCAGATGTGCCGTCTGGCCGCCGAGACCCTCGGTTGCCGTTTCGGGCTCACGGTCAACGGGGCGAAGCTCGCGTGAGGAACCCCCG
The DNA here is from genome assembly GCA_045805285.1 of Actinomycetota bacterium. Classification (GTDB taxonomy): domain Bacteria; phylum Actinomycetota; class UBA4738; order UBA4738; family JBJMLN01; genus JBJMLN01. Next base: position 5,562 of record JBJMLN010000088.1, read on the forward strand.
CAACCTCTGGCTCTCTATCGCCTTCGTCCTTACGCTCGTCGTGGCGGTGCTCGTCGTGTACTTCACGGGAACCAAGCCGGTCCTCGGCCTCGACCTCGAGGGCGGCGTCTCCGTCGTGCTCACGGCGCCGTCCGGAACGCCCAAGGACGTCATGGATCAGGCCCTCGAGAACATCCGTAACCGCATCGACGCGCTCGGGGTCGCGGAACCGCAGCTGTTCGTCAACGGCAACAACATCGAGGTGCAGATCCCGGGACTCGCGCGTGGAACGATCGAGCAGCAATCGAAGCACCAGTTCTGCTTGATCGGCCAGAGCCAGAAGGACCTCGGCTGCTTTCCGACCGAGGACGCCGCCAACACGGCGTTGAAGGCAGCCCAGGTGAAACCTTCCGTCACGCAGGCGTGCCTCGTCGACAAGGACGGGAAAGAGCTGAACTGCTACGGAACCGAGGATGCGGCGAACACGGCACTCAAGGGCCTGACCGCCCAGCAGCAGAACCAGCAGTGGTGCCTCGCTCCGACGGGTGGAACGCCGACCTTCGGCTGCTTCGGCAGCCAGAAGGAGGCGAACGCCGCGAAGGACGCGATCACGACGAAGGTCCAGCAGCAGTACTGCGTCGTCGGGCAGGACTCCAAGCAGCTGGGGTGCTATTCCACGCAGGAGGACGCGGATGCCGCGCTGTCGGCGATCAAGGTGACGGAGGAGCACACGCAGTACTGCGTCCTCGGCTCGGACGGAAAGGTGTTGCCCAACGGCTGCTTCCTCACCCAGGACCAGGCGCAGGCAGCCCTCCAGGCGACCGGCCAGGACCGGTTGCTGCAGATCATCGGCACGACGGCGAGGTTGGAGCAGCGCCAGGTGCTGCAGGCGATCACGTCGGGCGACCCCGCCTTCAAGACGACTCCGGTCACCTGTCCGACCACGAGCGCAACGTCGTCACAGCCCGCCCCGGACTGCACGCCGCAGGCGCTCGAGGACAAGCCGGTCACGTTCGTGAGTCAGAACGGCGCGACCAAGTACAAGCTCAGCAAGGTGCTCGTTCCCGGTGACGCGATCTCCAAGGCGACCGCCGTCTTCAACACCGGAACGAGCGGTCAGACCGGCTGGCAGATCGACTTCACGATGACACCGTCGGGAGCGAAGACGTTCTCCGATGTGACGGGGAACCTCGTCAGCCAAGCCACTCCCGAGAACGAGCTCGCGATCGTGCTCGACCAGAAGGTGATCTCGGCGCCGGCGGTGCAGGGACAGATCACGACGGGAAGCGGCCAGATCACCGGCAGCTTCACGGAGCAGCGAGCGAAGGACCTCGCGACGGTGCTGAACGCGGGTGCACTGCCGGTGCAGCTCACGAAGTCGCAGATCCAGACCGTGAGCCCGACGCTCGGGAAGGAGTCCCTCCACCAGGGCCTCGTCGCCGGCATCGTCGGGCTGATCGCCCTCGCGCTGTATCTCCTCTTCTATTACCGACTGCTCGGCATCGTGACGTGGTTCGGGATGGCGATCTGGGCGATCCTGACGCTCGGGCTGATCTCGATCCTGGGCCGGACGGTCGGCTACAGCCTCAGCCTCGCGGGCATCGCCGGTGTGATCGTGTCGATGGGGATCACCGCCGACTCCTACATCGTGTTCTACGAACGGTTGAAGGACGAGGTCCGCCACGGGAAGACACCGCGGTCGGCGATCGTTCCGGCGTTCGGGCACGCTTGGCACACGATCGTCGCGGCCGACACCGTGACGATCCTCGCCGCCGCGGTGCTCTACGTCTTGACGATCGGATCGGTCCGGGGCTTCGCACTGACCCTTGGCCTCGCGACGTTGCTCGACATGTTCGTCGTGTTCTTCTTCAAGCGCCCGACCGTCTTCCTGCTCGCCCGCAGCGAGCGGCTCACGAACCTCAAGGGCATGGGGCTGACGAGCGGAGTTGCCGCCGACCCGATGCCGCTCCCGGCCGTCGCAGGAGGCTCGAAATGAGACTCCACGAGGCCGTCAGCACGTTCCGGGGCCACCGCGTCCCGCATCTGCGGATCATCGAGCACAAGACATGGTGGTTCACGATCTCCGGCGCGTTCGTCGTGCTGTCGCTGCTCGGTTTGTTCGCCCGAGGGCTCAACCTCTCGATCGACTTCGAGGGCGGCGCGCAGCTCCAGTACCCGGACAACACCGGCGTCACGGCAGACCAGGTGCTCTCCACGATGGCGCATTACGGGCGCGGAGACGCGGAGGTCCAGGTCGTAGGCGGAACGACGATCTCGATCCGCACGAGCACCTTGACGACGCTCGCCGAGAAGCGCGCGCAGCTGATCGACGCCCTTGCGAAGCAGGCGGGCGACGCTCCGGCGGACGTGAACGTGACCGATGTCGGTCCGACCTGGGGTGCGCAGATCTCGAAGAAGATGCTCGAGGGCCTGATCATCTTCCTCGTTCTCGTCACGATCTACATCGCGTTCCGGTTCGAGTGGAAGATGGCCATCAGCGCGCAGGTCGCGCTCCTTCACGACTTGATCATCACTGCCGGCATCTATGCGCTCGTCGGACGGGAGGTCACGCCGGAGACGATCATCGCGATCCTGACGATCCTCGGATACTCCCTGTACGACACCGTCGTGATCTTCGACAAGGTCAAGGAGAACACGGAGTCGCTCGCGCTCGTCTCCCGCGACACCTATTCCGGCGTCGTCAACCTGTCGTTGAACCAGACGTTGATGCGCTCGGTGAACACGTCTCTCGTCGTGCTGCTGCCGATCCTGTCGCTGCTCCTCTTCGGCGGCGAGACGTTGAAGAACTTCGCGTTCGCGCTGTTCATCGGCGTCGCGTCGGGAACGTACTCCTCGATCTTCGTCGCCTCGCCGCTCCTCGCGACGCTCAAGGAGCGGGAGCCTCGCTACCAGCAGATCCGCGCGAAGGCGCAACGTCAGCCCACCGGAAAGCCCGCGCTCCGAAGCGTCAAGGCCGCCGCGCCGACCGCCCCAGCCGAGGACGGCGAGGAGCTCGCGCCCGCGTCCGCCGCCGTCTCCACCGCGGCTGCGACGAGGGTGACGGCGCGGCAGTCGACGTCGCAGCGACCGAGGCCCAAGAAGAAGAAGACCTCCGCCAAACAGCGCCGGCGCCGGTGAGCGTGGATCTCGAGCGGATCAAGACGCTGATCCGCGACGTGCCCGACTTCCCGCAGCCGGGGATCGTCTTCAAGGACATCACTCCGCTCCTCGCCGACGAGATCGCGTTCTCCACCGTGATCGACCTGATCGTCGTGCACTTCGGTCGAGGGAACGTGGACAAGGTCGTCGGGATCGAGGCGAGGGGTTTCATCCTCGCCTCGCCGGTCGCGTATCACTTCGGCGCCGGATTCGTCCCCGTCCGAAAGCAGGACAAGCTCCCGTGGGAGACCGAATGGGAGGAGTACGCGCTCGAGTACGGAACGGCCACCCTGGAGATCCACAGAGACGCCGTCCAACCGGGCGAGCGCGTCCTGATCGTCGACGACGTCCTCGCGACGGGCGGGACGGCGAGAGCGACGGCCTCTCTCGTGGAGCGGATCGGGGGCAAGGTGATGGGGATCGCCACCCTGATCGAGCTCGCGTTCCTGAACGGCCGGGAGCAGGTCGCCGGTCACGACCTCTTCTCGCTGATCAGCTACTGATCTCCGCCCGTCGCGGGTGCTCGGAACCCTCCGCACCGCCGTTAGACTTGGTGTGAAGGAGGTTCCACCTGGAGAGTCGCGAGCAGGTCCGGTCGGAGCGTAAGGGTGGTCTCCTCGCACGCCTGCGTCCGGGCGAGACCATCGAGCGCGAGTCGTTCCAGCTCCTCGTCCGCACGATCAAGAGCTACAACGCCAAGGCCGACCTCAAGCTGATCCAGCGCGCCTCCGCGGTCGCGGAGGCCGCCCACGCCGGCCAGAAGCGGATCTCCGGAGAGGACTTCGTCGAGCATCCGCTCGCGGTCGCGAACGTCCTCGCGGAGCTCCACCTCGACACGACGACGCTCGTCGCCTCGCTCCTGCACGACGTCGTGGAGGACACCGACGTCTCGCTCGAACAGCTGGAGCGCGACTTCGGCCCCGAGGTCGCCGAGATCGTCGACGGCCTCACAAAGCTCGACAAGATCACGTTCCGGACCCGGGAGCAGGAGCAGGCAGAGAATGTCCGCAAGATGGTCGTCGCGATGGCGGGCGACATCCGGGTCCTGTTGATCAAGCTCGCCGACCGCCTCCACAACATGCGAACGATCTCGGTGCTCCCGCAGACGAAGCAGGCGGAGAAGGCGACGGAGACCCTCGAGATCTACGCCCCACTCGCCCACCGCCTCGGCGTCGACCGGATCAAGTGGGAGCTCGAAGACCTCTCGTTCAAGACGCTGCATCCGGGCCCGTATCGCGAGATCGCGGCGCTCGTCGAGGCGCGGCGCGGCGAGCGGCAGGAGTACATCGATGGTGTCCTCGCCGAGGCCAGGATGCAGCTCCGTGAGGTCGGCGTGAAGGCGGAGGTGGAGGGGCGCCCGAAGCATCTGTACTCGATCTACGAGAAGATGGTGCTCCGCGGCAAGGAGTTCAACGAGATCTACGACCTTGTCGGCGTGCGGATCCTCGTCGATTCGGTCCGCGACTGCTACGGAGCGCTCGGCGCCGTCCACTCCCTGTGGAAACCGATCCCGGGGCGCTTCAAGGACTACGTCGCGATGCCCAAGTTCAACATGTATCAGTCGCTGCACACGACGGTCGTCGGCCCGGGCGGAAAGCCGCTCGAGATCCAGATCCGCAGCCGCGACATGCACCGCACGGCGGAGTACGGCATCGCGGCGCACTGGCGTTACAAGGAGGGCAAGCAGAAGGGCAAGGAGGTCTCCGACCTCGCGTGGCTCGGGCAGATGCTCGAGTGGCTCCAGGACATGCGCGACCCGCGCGAGTTCATGGAGGGCCTGCGGATCGACCTCTACGGCGGCCAGGTCTTCGTGTTCACGCCGAAGGGCGACGTGATGAGCCTCCCTGCCGGATCGACGCCCGTCGACTTCGCGTACTCGATCCACACCGAGGTGGGACACCGCTGCATCGGCGCCAAGGTCGGCGGCAAGCTCGTGCCGCTCGACTACGAGCTCCGAACCGGCGACAAGGTGGAGATCCTGACCTCCCGAGCGCGGGACGCATCGCCGTCGCTCGACTGGCTCCAGTTCGTGAAGTCGCCGCGAGCACGGAACAAGATCCGGCAGTGGTTCTCTCGCGAGCGGCGGGAGGACATGCTCGAGGTCGGTCGCGAGGCGCTCCAGACGCTGATGCGCAAGCAGAACGTTCCGTTCAAACGGCTGGCGACCGACGAGGCGCTCACCCAGGTCGCCGGAGAGCTCGGCTACCCGAGCCTCGACGCCCTCTCGGTCGCCGTGGGAGAGGGTCACGTCTCTCCGCAGTCGGTGGTCGCGCGGCTGTCCCGGCTGTTGTCCGGCGCGTCGGAGGAGGACGCGCTCGACGTTCCGCTCGCCCGTCCGGTTCGGATCAGCGACGGTCGCAGACCCGCGCAGGGCGTGCTGGTCGAGGGCTCCACCGACGTGTGGGTCCGCCTCGCTCGCTGCTGCACGCCGGTTCCGGGCGACGAGATCATGGGCTTCGTGAGTCGCGGACAGGGCGTCTCCGTTCACCGCGCCGACTGCCCCAACGCGAAGGCGCTCTCCAGGGAGCCGGAGCGGCTGATCGACGTCTCCTGGGCCGAGGGGAAACCCACCTCGTTCGTCGTCGCGATCCAGGTGGAGGCGCTCGACCGCACCAGGCTCCTCTCCGACGTCGCGACGGTGCTCTCCGACCACCACGTCAACATCATGTCGGCGACGTCCTCGGTCGGACGCGACCGGATCACGATGCTGCGCTTCACGTTCGAGCTCGCGGACATCGCGCATCTTTCCGGCCTGCTCGCCGCGGCGCGCAAGGTGGAGAGCGTCTACGACGCCTACCGCGTCATCCCGCGTTGAGCTGCTGAGCTGACGTGCGCGTCGTCCTCCAGCGCGTTTCCAGAGCTTCCGTGCGTGTGGACGGGGAGGTCCTCGGCGAGATCGGAACCGGCTTCGTCCTCCTCGCCGCTGCGGGAGCGGGGGACGCTTCGGACGAGCCCGAGCGCCTCGCGAGGAAGATCGCGGGGCTTCGGGTCTTTCCGGACGACGCCGGCAAGATGAATCGCTCGATCGGCGAAGCCCGCGGCTCGGTGCTGCTGATCTCGCAGTTCACGCTCTACGCGGACGTCAAGCGCGGGCGCCGGCCGTCGTGGACGGGCTCCGCAGACCCCGGCGTCGCAGAGGACCGGATCGAGGCTTTTCGGACGGCCCTCGAGGCGGAGGGCCTGGACGTCGCGACCGGCCGCTTCGGGGCGCACATGGAGGTGGAGCTCGTCAACGACGGGCCGGTGACGCTGCTGCTCGACGGCTCCGAGCTCGCGAGCGGAGCCGGCGCTCCGGCCGCGAAGGCGGCCGCGCCGCGAGAGTGAGCGCCCCTCAGCCGGGTAGGAGGTGTAGCGCCCGCACGAGGGACAGGCTGCCGCCCAACCCGAGCCAGACCGGCATCAACGCGACGGCGCAGACGACATCGGCAACGACGAGCGCGGTCGTGGCGCGGGCGCGGAGTCTTCCGTGTAGCGCGCGCAAGCCCGCGACGATGCCGATCGCCATGAACGGAAGACACGGCACCATGTAGTAGAGGAAGCTCGCGCGCGACAGGACGAGCCACGGAAGGTACATCGCGCCGTAGAACAGCAGCGCGAATCGAGCTGCCCAGTCGCCACGCTTGGAGGCGTCGATCACGAGCTTCGGCAGCAGCAACAGGAACGCGCCGAAGAACGCGGGATTCCCGAGCGCCACGATCCATCCGCTGACGCGATCGTTCAGAACCGCGGTCGGGTAGCCCGGGTAGTAGCGGATCGGGTGGAGCAGCAACGGCCACGTCCAGGCGGCGGAGTTCGCCGCTTGGCGGATCGGCCCGTGGAGTTGCTTGTCGAGCATGGCCCACTGTAGGTGGACGAACGCACCGACGCCGAAGGGGTGCTGTGCGAAGAATTCTGCGTAACTGACGAGGTAGATCGCGATCGGGACCGCTGCGAAGGCGAGGATCACGCTTCGCCGCTGCCGTTTCCGCTCAGCTTCATCGGTCGTCGTCCGCCGTCTGATCCACGTGGCCGTGAGCGCCGCACCGAGAGCGAGCGCCGGGATGCCCGACCACTTCGTCGCGACGGCCGCACCGAACATCGCTCCGGCCAGCAGGCGGTCCCTCGAGCAGAACCATCGTTCGATCCAGCCGGTCGGCGGTCTCGGGAGCGAGTCGAGGATCCGCTTTCGATCCCGTACGAGGAAGAGAGCTCCCGCCGTGAGGAAGGTGACGAGGAAGACGTCGAGCATCGCGATCCTGCTTTCGACGATGTGCAGCCCGTCGAGCGAGAGGAGCATCGCCGCGAGCCCCGCCCACCAGGCCGATCCCCAGAGCTCCAGGGCGAGGAGGTATAGGAGCAGGACGCCCACGGTGCCGAAGACGACCGAGGGGAGCCGGTATCCGAGGGGCTGGAGCCGGAGAGGACTCACGCCGACCGCGATGATCCACTTGCCGAGCGGCGGATGCTCCCAGCTCGTCTCGGCGTCGATCGTCGGCGCGGGCCGATCCGCCGGGAGCGCAACGATGCCGCCGAGGTAGGCCGACGCATCGATCGCGTAGTAGGTCTCGTCCCAGTACGTCTGCGGCGGCGTCGTGACGTTCCAGAGGCGGATCCCCAGCGTGAGGATCCCGAGGACGAGCGGGACGACGAACCGGGCGCGGCGATCCGACGGGCGCATCCGCTGCGTTCTCTCGGCGTCCGGGTCTCTGACCTCTTGTCGAAGGGCCATGATCGCTCACGGTGCGTGGGGGTCTTCATGCACCCTCGACTCCGCAGCGATGCGCCTTGAGCGAGCCCCGAAAAGGCTGTTTCGCGCCATCGACGGGGTCCTCGCCGCCGCCGCTCGCGGCCTCGCGCATCCCGAATAGACTTGCTGGCCATGTACCTCGAGGTCTTCGCCGACAACCCGTTCGACACGAACTGCTGGCTGCTGTCCGCGGACGGGACCGACGACGCCGTTGTCGTCGACCCGGGCTTCTCTCCGGACCGGGTGCACGCGATGCTCCGAGCAGCGGGGAAGCAGCCGGTCGCCGCGCTCGCCACGCACGGACACTGGGATCACGTCGGCGAGGCGGGAGCGTTCTGCGGGAGCGATCTCCCGCTGTACATCCACGAGGCGGACGCCCTCGCGCTGACGGATCCGATGACGTGGGGAGCCGCCGCGTCGCGGCCGGTGGAACCCGTGAAGGACGCGCGGACGATCGTCGACGGCGACATCCTGATGCTCGGCGGCATCCCGCTCCAGGTCGTGCACACCCCGGGACACACGCCGGGGAGCGTGTGCTTCGTCATGGACGGGTTCGTGTTCTCCGGCGACCTCGTCTTCCGCGGCGCGATCGGGCGCTCCGACTTTCCGAACTCCTCGCCGGACGACATGCAGAAGAGCCTTCGCACCTTCCTCCAGCTGCCGGACGAGTTCGACGTCCACTGCGGACACGGGCCCGACACGACCGTCGCGCACGAACGCGCGACCAATCCGTTCCTGCTGGAGCTCTGAGGTGGAGCTCCAGCCGCCCCGAGGGGCGGGAGATCTCCTCCCGCCCCGGTCCGAGACCATCCTCGCGCTGGAGGAGACCGCGCACGACCTCGCGCGCCTCGCGGCGTTCCGCTACGTGGAGACGCCGGCGTTCGAACGGACTGAGCTCTTCTCCCGCACGTCGGGGGAGTCGAGCGACGTCGTCCGCAAGGAGATGTACACGTTCGAAGACCGCAAGGGCCGTTCGCTGACGCTCCGGCCGGAGGGAACGGCGCCCGTCGTCCGCGCCTTCCTCGCGGATCGCCAGCAGCTCCCGTCGCCCTTCAAGGCGTACTACGTCGAGACGATGTGGCGCTACGGCCGCCCGCAGACCGGGCGCCTGCGCGAGTTCCGGCAGTTCGGCGTCGAGGTCCTCGACACCGAAGCGCCCGAGGCCGACGTCGAGGTGATCGCGCTCGGCGACCGCTATTTCCGCTCCGCCGGCGTAACGGAGTTCTCTCTCGAGCTGAATTCGATCGGTGACGAGACGTGCCGGCCCGCGTACCGGGAGGAGCTCCTCGCCTACCTCGAGCAGCACGTGGACGAGCTGACCGACCAGCACCGTGAGCGCTTCCGGGAGAACCCGCTCCGGGTGCTCGACTGCAAGGACGAGCACTGCCGCGCCGTGAGCCGTGACGCTCCGAAGATCGTGGACCGCCTGTGCGACGCGTGCCGCGCGCACTTCGACGCCGTCCTGTCGGGTCTCGACGTAGAGGGAGTCAAGGCGACGCTCGTTCCGACGCTCGTCCGCGGCCTCGACTACTACACGCGGACGACCTTCGAGTACGTGAGCGCGGATCTCCCCGAGGGCCAGGCGAGCCTCGGCGGCGGCGGTCGCTACGACGGCCTGGCCGAGGCGATCGGAGGCGACCGGACGCCCGGGGTGGGGTTCGCGCTCGGGCTGGAGCGGATCGAGCTCGCGCTCGGCGACTCCGGGGAGAGACGGCGGGCGCTCGAGGCGTTCGTCGTCGCGGTCGGTGACGATGCGTCGGCTCCCGCGCGCGCGCTGGTGAGGACGCTCCGCGCGGCGGGAGTCGCGGCGGATGGGTCGTTCGGCTCCCGCGCGATGAAGGGACAGCTCCGCGCGGCCGATCGCGCAGGCGCGCGCTACGCGCTCATCCTGGGCGAGCGGGAGGTCGCCGACGCAACGGTGACGGTCAGGGAGCTCGCGTCGCGGGAGCAGGAGACGGTTGCGGCGGACGAGGTGGTGACGTGGATCTCTCGACGACGCTGAGGAGCCACGCCTGTGGAGAGCTCCGCGCTGACGACGTCGGCACCGACGTGACGCTGTGCGGTTGGGTCGCGCACCGACGCGACCACGGCGGCGTCACGTTCGTCGACCTCCGCGACCGGGAGGGCGTCGTGCAGCTCGTGTTCCATCCCCAGGACGCGCCGGAGGCCCATGCCGCCGCACAAGAGCTCAAGACGGAGTCGGTGATCCGTGTGACCGGCGCCGTGACGGCGCGGCCCGACGGAACCGTGAACCTGGACCTTCCGACGGGCGAGGTGGAGGTTCCGGTGCGCTCGGTGGAGGTGTTGTCGGAGTCCGAGACGCCTCCCTTCCCGATCGAGGACCGGATCGAGGCCGACGAGAACCTCCGGTTGAAGTACCGGTACCTGGACCTCCGCCGGCCGGAGATGACGCGGATGCTCGCGCTCCGACACCAGGTCACCGCGATCATCCGGCGCTATCTCGACGAGCGGGGCTTCCGCGACGTGGAGACGCCGCTTCTCACGCGGAGCACGCCGGAAGGCGCTCGCGACTTCCTGGTGCCGTCGCGCCAGTGGCCGGGGAGCTTCTACGCGCTCCCGCAGTCGCCGCAGCAGCTGAAGCAGCTTCTGATGGTCGCGGGGCAGGATCGCTACTACCAGATCGTGCGCTGCTTCCGCGACGAGAAGCCGCGCGCTGACCGCGGTCTCGAGTTCACGCAGCTTGACCTGGAGATGTCGTTCGTGACCGAGGAGGACATCTACGCGCTGATGGAGCCGCTGTTCGCGGAGATCATCCGCGAGACGAAGGGTGTCGACGTTCCCGTGCCGTTCCAGCGCATGACGTTCGCCGAGTCGATGGAGCGCTACGGCTCCGACAAGCCGGACCTGCGCTACGGGATGGAGCTCTCCGACCTCGCGCCGGTGTTCCGCAACACGGAGTTCCGCGCGTTCGCCTCCGTCCTCGCCGATGGCGGCGACATCCGGGGGTTCGCCGCGCCCGGAGGAGGTCAGCTCTCCCGCAAGGAGCTGGATCAGCTCGTCACCGACACGAAGGGGCGCGGCGCCGCGGGCCTCGTCTGGCTCGTCGCCGAGGACAACGCGGTCCGATCTCCCGTGGAGAAGTTCCTCTCCCACGAGGAGGTCGACGGCATCCTCGAGCGCACCGGAGCCTCACCGGGCGACCTGGTGCTGATCGTCGCGGACCGGCGCGACCGCGTCGCCGTGGCGCTCGACGGCGTCAGGCGCTCCCTCGCCGAGCGCCTGCACCTGATCCCGGAGGGGGAGTGGCGCTACCTGTGGGTGACGGAGCCGCCGCTGTTCGAATGGAGTGAGGATGAAAGCCGCTGGGCAGCGCAGCACCATCCGTTCACCTCGCCGCTCACCGACGACCTCGATCCCGAGACCGCGAAGGCGCGCGCCTACGACCTCGTCCTCAACGGGATGGAGCTCGGCAGCGGCAGCATCCGGATCCATCGCGCGGAGCTCCAACGGCGCGTCTTCGAGGCGCTCGGCCTGTCCGCGGAGGAGATCGACGAGAAGTTCGGCCACCTGATCCAGGCGTTCCGCTACGGCGTGCCACCGCACGGTGGGATCGCACCCGGCATCGACCGCACGGTGATGCGCCTGATGGAGAAGGAGGCGATCCGCGACGTGATCGCGTTCCCGAAGGCGCAGTCCGGCGCGGATCCGCTGACCGGCGCGCCGGCGTCGGTCGACGACTCTCAGCTCCGCGAGCTCGGACTGCGCGTGCTCTCCGACGCGACACGCGAACCGGCCGAGGGTCGCTGAAGGAGACCCGGTGGCGTTCGAACCTCTCGCGGCGCGGATGCGCCCCCGGAGCCTCGCGGAGTTCGTGGGACAGCAGCACCTCTTCGGGCCCGGGACGCCGCTCGGCGCGCTGATCGCCGGCGGCACGCTGCCGTCGCTGATCCTGTGGGGACCGCCCGGAAGCGGCAAGACCTCCCTCGCCTTCGCGCTCGCGAAAGAGGTAGGCGCGGAGCTCACGCAGCTCTCCGCCGTCGCGTCCGGCGTGGCGGACGCTCGGAAAGTGATGCAGTCGGCGCGGGGCGGGATGTTCCGAACCGTGCTGTTCGTCGACGAGGTGCACCGGTGGAGCAAGGCGCAGCAGGATGTCCTGCTCCCGGCCGTGGAGGCCGGCACGATCACGCTGATCGGGGCGACGACCGAGAACCCGTACTTCTCGCTCGTCTCGCCGCTGCTGTCACGGACACTGCTCATGCGGCTGAACCCACTCGAGGACGACGACCTCCGCGAGCTGACCCGGCGCGCGCTGACCGACGAGGAGCGCGGTCTCGGCACGCAACACGTGAGCGTCGACGACGACGCGATCGACCACCTTGTGGACGTCGCGGGCGGAGACGCTCGCGTGGCGCTCACGGGCCTCGAGGCCGCGGTGCTGTCCGCGGTGGCCGCGGGCGAGAAGAACGTGGACCGCACGCGAGCGGAGGAGGCGATCCAGCAGAAGGCGATCGTCTACGACCGGCAGGGAGACGCGCACTACGACGTGATCTCCGCCTTCATCAAGAGCATCCGCGGTTCCGATCCCGACGCGTCGCTGTTCTGGCTCGCGCGGATGCTCGAAGCCGGGGAGGACGCCCGCTACATCGCGCGGCGGATGATCGTCCACGCCTCCGAGGACATCGGCCTCGCCGATCCGCGGGCGCTGGTGATCGCCGTGGCCGCGGCGCAGGCGGTGGAGCACGTCGGTCTCCCGGAGGCGCAGCTCAACCTGGCGGAGGCGGCGATCTATCTCGCCAAGGCGCCGAAGTCGAACAGCGTGATCGTGTCGCTGCACCGGGCGCAGGACGACGCGCGTTCGAACGACTCCGTTCCGCGACACCTTCGCGACGCCCACTATCCGGGAGCCGCCAAGCTCGGCCACGGCAAGGGGTACAAGTATCCGCACGATTACGCCGGCCACGTCGTCGAGCAGGAGTACCGTCCGGCGCGGTTCAGTGGCGCGCGCTACTACGAGCCGTCGGACCAGGGCGAGGAGCGGGACGACGGGGAGCACGCCGAAGGGCACTCCGAACCGCCGGCCGCGCAGCGGGAACACGAACGGGAGGACACATGAACCGTCGTCGCTGGACGATCGTCGGCGTCGTGGGCGGAACGTTCGCGGCGGCGGCGGGTGTTCACTATTGGTACCGGAAGCGCCGGGATCGCAACGATGCCGAACGGCCGTATCCGGGCATGTGGCAGCTGACGAAGGAGGTCGCGGAGTCGATCGACGCGGGCAAGCGCGCGCTTCGCGAGCAGGAGGAGGGCGGGATCGCCGCGAACGGGCGGGAGGAACCGGAGCCACCGCTAGACTAGCCCGGCATGGAGTCCCGAGCGATCCGCGAACGGTTCCTCTCCTTCTTCGCGGAGCGTGATCACGTCCGCGTTCCGTCCTCCTCCCTGATCCCGCCGCCCGAGTCGGGACTCCTGCTGACGAACGCCGGCATGAACCAGTTCATCCCGTATTTCCTCGGGAAAGCCGAGCCGCCGTTCCGACGCGCGACCTCATGCCAGAAATGCTTCCGCACCGTCGACATCGACAACGTCGGGCACACCGACCGGCATCTGACGCTGTTCGAGATGCTCGGCAACTTCTCCTTCGGCGACTACTTCAAGCGCGAGTCGTGCGGGTGGGGACTCGAGCTCGTCACCGAGGGCTACGGCATCGATCCTGAGCTGCTCTGGGTCACGATCTTCGAGACCGACGACGAGGCGGAGGAGATCTGGCGCGACCTCGGGATCCCGCCGGAGCGGATCGTTCGACGCGATGCGAGCGAGAACTACTGGTCCACGCACGCGGCCGGGCCGGGCGGCCCGAGCTCGGAGATCTACGTGGACCGAGGCGCGAAGTACGGCCCCGACGGCGGTCCCGCGGTCGACGAGGAACGCTTCATCGAGATCTGGAACCACGTCTTCATGCAGGACGAGGTCGACGCGGAGGAGAACGTCCTGCGGGAGCTCCCGGCGAGGAACATCGACACGGGCTCGAGCCTCGAGCGCGTCGCGGTCGTCCTCCAGGGCGTCGAGAACGTGTTCGAGACCGACCTGCTGCGCCCGGTGCTCGAGGTCGTCGAGTCGCTCTCCGGCACGCGGCACGGAACGGATCCGGCCAAGGACGTCTCCTTGAAGATCGTCGCGGAGCACGGGCGCGCGACGAGCTTCCTGATCGCCGACGGCGTGTTCCCCTCCAACGAGGGGAGGGGCTACGTCCTGCGCCGGATGCTCCGGCGCATGGTGACCCACGCACGGAAGCTCGGCGTCGAGGAGGCCTTCACGTCGAAGCTCGTCGACGCGACCGCGGAGACGCTCGGCGACGTCTATCCCGAGTTGATCGAGAACCGTTCCCTGATCCTCCAGGTCGCACGGTCGGAGGAGGAGCGTTTCGCCTCCACCCTGAGGCAGGGCCTCGGATACTTCGAGCGCCCCGAAGCGGAGCAAGCGACGTTCTCGGGCGACGACGCGTTCAAGCTGCACGACACGTACGGCTTTCCGCGCGAGCTCACCGAGGAGCTCGCGGACGAGGCGGGACTCCAGGTCGACTGGAGCCGATTCGACGAGCTCATGACCGCGCAACGGGAGCGCGCTCGGAGCGCGATGAAGCGAGGCGACGGAGGGCCCGACACCTCGGGAGTCGGTCCGACGGAGTTCGTCGGGTACGAGCACCTCGAGGCGGAAGCGCGGATCGAGCTCCTGTTCGACGAAGGCGGCGCGGAACGCGAGGTCGCCTCGGAGGGCGACCGCGTCCTCCTGTTCCTCGACCGCACGCCGTTCTACGCCGAGTCCGGAGGCCAGATCGCGGACACCGGCACGATCCGCACACCGGCCGGCATCGTCCGCGTGGAGGACGCGCAGTGGACGCCGCAACGCGCGATCGCGCTCTCCGGCGTCGTGGAGTCGGGCGAGGTGCGGGCAGGGGAGGAGGCTCACGCGGAGGTCGACGCCGAGCGCCGTGCCGCGACCGCGCGCTCGCACACGGCGACGCACGTCGTGCATTGGACGATGCGCCATCTCCTCGGCGACCACGCGCGTCAGGCGGGGTCGCTCGTCGCACCGGGCCGCCTGCGCTTCGACTTTCCGAACCCGTCCGGCGTGCCGAGGGAGCGGCTCGAGGAAGCGGAGATCCTCGCGAACACTCGGCTCGCGGAGGACGACACGGTCCGGATCTTCGAGACGACGATGGACGAGGCGAAGCGTCTCGGCGCGATCGCCCTCTTCGAGGAGAAATACGGAGACTTCGTCCGGGTCGTGGAGATCGGCGACTACTCGCGCGAGCTCTGCGGAGGAACGCACGTCGGGCACACGGGCCGCGTCGCCATCGTGCGGATCCTCGGAGAGCAAAGCATCGGCTCCGGCATGCGCCGCATCGAGGCGCTCGTCGGCCCGGACGCGATCCGAGAGATCAATCTGGAGCGCCACCTCCTGGAGGACGTCGCCGCCGCACTCGGGGCGGGGGACGTCTCCAGCGCGCCCGAACGTGCCCGCAAGACGGTGGAGCAGCTGAAGCGACTGGAGAGCGAGCTCGGCAAGCTCCGCAAGGCGGAGCGTGGGACGCTCGTCGACTCCCTCGCCGCCTCGGCCGTGTCGGTGGACGGCGCCAACCTCGTCGTCTCCGAAGTGACGGGAGAGGATGCCGGGGGTCTCCGGGAGCTCGCACAGGCCCTGCGCGGTCGCCTCGAGTCGAGCGGTCCCGCGGCGGCCGTCCTCGGGAACGCCGACGGCGGAAAGGCGCTGCTCGTCGCCGCGGTGACGGCGCCGCTCGTGGATCGCGGCGTCACGGCGCAGGCGCTCCTGGAGCGAGCCGCGAAGGAGATCGGAGGCGGCGCCGGCGGCAAGCCGATCCTCGGCTTCGCCGGAGGCGGTAACGCCGCGGCGCTCCCGCAGGCGCTCGGTGGGATCCCGGCGCGACTCGCCGAGCTCCTCTCCGTCTGAGGACGTGTCGGCGGCGCCGGACGGCCGCGTGCTCGCCCTCGATCTCGGCGACGTCCGGATCGGCGTCGCGATCTCCGATCCGGGACGGCGACTGGCGGTTCCGCTCGGCGTCGTTCGGACCGGCGCGCCGGGGGACCTGAAGGCGATCCGCTCGATCGTCGGGGACAACGACGTCTCGCTCGTCGTGGTCGGCGACCCCCTCCTGCTCTCCGGGGAGCGAGGCGACCGTTCGCGCAAGGCGGACGAGTTCGCGAGGGCGCTCCGCGCGGTGCTCGACGTTCCGGTGGAGCTGCACGACGAGCGGCTCTCCACCGTCGAGGCGGAACGCGAGCTGCGCTCCGCCGGCGCGAGCGGCAGGGAGGCTCGTCGCAGCGTGGATCAGGCCGCGGCCACCGTGATCCTGCAATCCTGGCTGGACGCCCGCCGCCGTTAGGCACGAGCCTCAGCCTTCGGCGGAGGGTGATACACGGTCCTCCCCTCAGCT
Organism: Actinomycetota bacterium; assembly: GCA_045805285.1. Classification (GTDB taxonomy): domain Bacteria; phylum Actinomycetota; class UBA4738; order UBA4738; family JBJMLN01; genus JBJMLN01. Next base: position 21,839 of record JBJMLN010000088.1, read on the forward strand.
GGGTATGCTCCTGCGGTCGATGGCCCGAACGATGCGCTCCGATCCTCCCGTCGCCCCCCCACGCGCTCCCGCATCCCGTGCGCGCCGAGCGGGCCGCGGGGTCGGCGCCATCGTGGTCGGCGTGGCGATGATCGCCGTCCTCGCCGGCGGGGCGTCCCTGGCCTACTACCGCTGGTGCCAGGGGGTCGGGGGAGACCAGCGGCCGGTGAGTTTCACGGTTCCGCAGGGCGCGACGGACATCCAGACGGTCAACGCCCTGAGCGATCAGGGGATCGTTCGCTGCGGCGGAACGGCCGCGCGCGTGATGCTCGCTCTCCGCGGCGGTGCGCCGGCGATCGAAGCGGGGAGCTACGAGCTGACGACCAACATGGCGCCCGACGACGCGCTCCGGATCCTGGAGAAGGGGCCGCCGCCGGTCCCGGTGGTCGACCTCACGATCCCCGAGGGATACCGGCTCACGCAGATCGCCGCACGCGTTTCGGAGGCCCTGAAGATCCCCGCGAAGCGATTCCTCAACGTGGCGCGGACGGGCGAGTTCGCGCTGCCTCCGTACCTGCCGAAGAACGCGACGTCGCTGGAGGGCTTCCTCTTTCCGAAGACCTACGAGTTCGACAAGCACGGCACCACGCCGAAGGACGTGATCAACACGCTCCTCGACCAGTTCGGACAGGAGGCGCGGTCGCTCCCGTGGGACAACGCGAGGCAGCTGGGCGTCACGCCGTATGAGGTCGTGACGATCGCCTCGATGATCGAGCGCGAGGCGCAGGTGCCGGGGGACCGTCCGAAGATCGCCTCCGTGATCTACAACCGGCTCGCGAAGAACATGACGCTCGGGATCGATGCGACGCTCCAGTACGTCGATCCCGATCCGTCCGACGGCCTTACGGAGTCGGATCTGCAGATCCAGAGCCCGTACAACACGCGCATCAACAAGGGATTGCCGCCGACGCCGATCGCGAGCCCCGGGCTTCCGTCGCTGCGCGCGGCGCTCGAGCCGGCGCAGACGGATGACCTTTACTACATCCTCTGCGGGACGGACGGCCACCACGTGTTCGCGACGACGTACGCGCAGTTCCTGCAGCTCAAGTCGCAGTGCCAGGGCTGAGCCTGCCGCGTGGCTGATTTCGACGAACGCTGGCGCACTCGAGTCGGCGGCGCCGCGCGAACGGTCGGCGTCATCGGCTGGCCCGTAGAGGAGAGCCTCTCGCCGCTCATCCACAACACCGCGTTCATCGCGCTCGATCTCGACTGGGTCTACGTGCCGCTCCCCGTGGAGCCCGGCCGGCTTCCGGAGGCGATCGAAGGGCTGAGCGCACTGGGCTTCGCCGGCGCGAACGTCACGATGCCGCACAAGACCGAGGCAGCGGATCTCGTCGCCGATCTGTCGGAGGATGCGTTCCGTCTTCGCGCCGTGAACACGCTCGTGACTACGACGGCGGGTCTCGTCGGGCACAATACCGACGCGCCCGGATTCGAGCGTTTCCTCTCCGAGGACGCGGGCTTCGACGCGGCGGATCGGAGGACGCTGATCTTCGGCGGTGGGGGAGCGGCTCGAGCGTGTGCGCTGGCCCTCGCGCGCGCGCGCGCATCCGAGATCGTCGTCGCGCTCCGCGATCCGGCGAAGACGGAGGAGCTCCGTGCCGCGGTTCAGGGGTTCGAGGCGACGCTCGAGGTCGTTCCGTTCGACGAGGCAGCGGGCCGGGAGGCCGACCTCGTCGTCAACGCGACGCCGGTCGGTTCGCTCGGCGAAGAGCTCCCGCGGCCGCGTGTGACGCCGGAGACCCTCGTCGTCGACCTCCTCTACCGGCCGGGCGTCACGCCGCTTCAGATCCGCGCGAAGGAGGCGGGTGCCGCCGCCTTCGGAGGTCTCGGGCTGCTGCTGCACCAGGCGGCACTGTCGTTCGAGCTCTGGACGGGACAGCCGGCGCCACTCCCGGCGATGTCCGCTGCGGCACTCGCGGAACTCTCCGAGAACAGCGACTAACCGGCCGCCGCTCTGTCGCCCGGTCGGCCGACCTTCTTCATCGCCCGATCGCGCCACACCTCAAGAACGCGGGGCCCGTTTCCGATGCAGAACCAAGGAGCCCAGCGCGTATGGACGATTTCTCCGATCTCGCTGCCCGCATCGGGACGAGCGTCGGCGAACTGAGGGGTGTGCTCATCCTGTCCCGGGACGGCCTCGTCCTGGGCTCGTTCCCCGAAGACGACGACAGCATGAAGCCCGCGTGGGTGAAGTTCGCCTCGATGGGCGATCCCGACAAGGCCTTCGTGGAGTTCGGCTCCGAACTCTGGGCCTACGTGCGCCGCGGCCCCTACGCGGCCTTCGCCGTCGCGGGCATCGGGGTGCGGCCCGGCCTCCTCCTCGAGCAGCTGGAGCAGGCGATCCTGGTCGCGGAAGAGTCCCGCTCCAAGCGCGAGGGCCTCCGCGTTCCGGAAGCGCCGGTCGAAGCTCCGAAGAGCAAGCCGCGCACGACCCTTCATCCGGAGCCCGCGGAGAAGGAACCCGTCGAGGAGCCCGTCGTCGTGCATGCCCAGGCGATCAGCGAGCCACCCGCGACTCCGGTCGCCGCGGCGGCCGCCGAGGCGTCAGCACCTCCCGAAGACGTGGCCGATGTGGAACCCGCCCCGGAGACGCCGCCCAGGCCGGCTCGGTCGTCGGTCTTCGGGCCGCGACCGACGGGTGAGGAGGGAGGCGACGAGGGCGAGGTCGACCGAGTCCTTCTGGCTCAGGAGTTCTCCCGCCTCCTTCAGGAGTCCGGGTCTCATGACGAAGAAACACCGTGAGCTGTCTCTCCTACGACCATCGGTGAACTTCGCATGGCAACGGTGAAGAAAAAGCCGAAGCAGCTCGGGCAGATCCTCGTCGAGCAGGGCCTGATCACGAATGAGCAGCTCGAGGAGGCGCTCGAGAAGCACCGGAGCTCGTCCAAGTCCCTCGGACGGGTTCTGATCGACCTCGGCCTGATCCGGGAATCCCACCTCGTCCGGGCACTCTCCGAGCAGGTTGGCCTGGAGTTCGTCGACCTGACGGAGTATCCCGTCGACGCATCGGCGACGGGCCTCCTCCCCGAGGCGCTTGCTCGCCGCTACAAGGCGCTTCCGATCGGCGACCGCGACGGGCGCCTCCTCGTCGCGATGTCCGATCCGGCGAACGTCTACGCGCTCGACGACATCCGCGCGATGACCAACCGCGACGTCCAGCCCGTCGTCGCGACCGCGGGAGACATCGAGCAGGCGATCCGCAAGTACAGCGTGATGGGCGACCAGGTGGAGCAGCTCGCCAGCGAGGCCGCCGACCAGATCGATGACGACATCGATCAGGTCGCGGCGGCCCTCGAGGAGGCGCCGATCGTCAAGCTCGTCACGGCCATCATGACGCAGGCGGTGAACGACCGAGCCTCCGACGTCCACATCGAGCCGGCGGAGAAGGACGTACGCATCCGATTCCGCGTGGACGGCGTGCTCCACGAGGTCATGCGCCCGAAGAAGAACATCCAGCAAGGGCTGATCTCCCGGCTGAAGGTCATGGCCGACATGAACATCGCGGAGAAGCGCGTCCCGCAGGACGGCCGCGTGAGCATCCGGGTCGGCGGCAAGGCGCTCGACCTCCGAGTGGCGACCTTGCCGACCGTGTACGGCGAGAAGGTCGTCATCCGCGTGCTCGACAAGAGCCAGTCGCTGATCGAGCTGCCGAAGCTAGGATTCTCCGAGGACTCCTACAAGCGCTTCGAGCAATCGTTTCGCAAGCCGTACGGCGCGATCCTCGTCACCGGGCCGACCGGGTCGGGCAAGTCGACGACGATGTACGCGACGCTCAACATCCTGAACAACGCCGACCGGAACATCATCACGGTCGAGGACCCCGTGGAGTATCGGCTCGGCGGCGTCAACCAGATCCAGGTGCATCCGAAGGCCGGGCTGACCTTCGCGTCGGCGTTGCGCTCGATCTTGCGTGCGGACCCGGACATCATCCTCATCGGAGAGATCCGCGACCAGGAAACGGCGATGATCGCGGTCGAGTCCGCCCTGACCGGTCACCTCGTGCTGTCCTCGCTCCACACGAACGACGCTCCGTCGGCGATCACGCGGCTGATCGAGATGGACGTCGAGACGTTCCTGGTGGCCTCGGCGCTCGACGCCGTCGTCGCCCAGCGGCTGGCGCGGAAGCTCTGCGAGCGCTGCAAGGAAGCCTACGAGCCGGATCCGCCGGAACTCCAACAGGCCGGCTATCCGGAGCACCTCTGGCCCGACGTCTCGCGGCTGTTCCGTCCCGTCGGGTGCCCGCAGTGCGCGAACACCGGGTACCGCGGCCGGATGGGTCTCTACGAGGTGATGATCATGAGCGAGGAGATCGAGCGCCTCACGGTGGAGCGGGCCTCATCGGACGCCGTCCGGTCGATCGCGATCGAGCAGGGCATGTCGACATTGAAGGACGACGGGCTGGATAAGGCTCGAAACGGAGAAACCTCCATCGAGGAAATCCTAAGGGTGGTGAAGTAGCCGATGAGCATGGTTCAAGACGAAGAAGATCTCCAGATCCCGGTGCCGGAGCTCCTCGATGCGCTGCTGGAGCAGGGCGCGTCGGACCTCCACCTGACGGCGGGGGCGCCGCCGACGATCCGCGTGCACGGCGACCTCGTGAAGCTGGAGGACTATCCGCTCCTCACGCCGCGGGGGTTGCAGGGCATGATCTACGCGATCCTTCCGCAGCGGATGCGTGAGCGGCTGGAGCAAGAGCTCGAGCTCGACATGTCGTACGCCCTTCCGGGCAAGGCGCGCTTCCGTGTCAACGTGTATTACCAGCGGGACTCGCTCGGTGCGGCGTTCCGGTTGATCCCCTACGAGATCAAGGACGTGGACACGCTCGGGCTCCCGCCGGTCGTGTCGGACCTCGCCCGCTTCCCTCGTGGTTTCGTCGTGGTGACGGGCCCGACGGGTTCGGGAAAGTCGACGTCGCTCGCCGCGATGGTCGACGTGGTCAACCGCGAGCGGTCCGCGCACATCATGACGGTCGAGGACCCGATCGAGTTCCTCCACAAGCACAAGAACTGCATCGTCAACCAGCGCGAGGTCGGCGCCGACACGCACGGATTCGCGCCCGCTCTGAAGCACGTCCTGCGCCAGGACCCGGACGTCATCCTCGTCGGTGAGATGCGTGACCTGGAGACGATCTCCACCGCGATCACGGCGGCGGAGACCGGGCACCTCGTCTTCGCGACGCTCCACACGCAGGACGCGCCGCAGACGATCGACCGCATCGTCGACGTGTTCCCGCCGTATCAGCAGCAGCAGGTCCGCGTGCAGCTCTCGACGACGCTTCAGGGCGTCGTTACCCAGCAGCTGCTCCAGACGGCGGACGGGCAAGGACGCGTTGCGGCGTGCGAGATCCTCATCGCGACCCCGGCCGTCCGGAACCTCGTCCGTGAGGGGAAGGTCCACCAGATCTACTCGGTGATGCAGGCGGGAGGACGCTTCGGCATGCAGACGATGGACCTCGCGCTCTCGAACCTCGTCAAGTCCGGACAGATCACCCAGGCGCTCGCGTACGAGCGTTGCCACGACGCCGAGGAGCTCAACCGCCTCATCGGCGGCGGCGGCTATCACATGACGAACTCCGCATGGGACGGCAACGGCGCGTCCGTCGGCGGAGGACTCGGCTAGCGACCAGGAGATCTCCGTGCCAGATACCTATGCCTATAAGGTCCGCGACCGCGGAGGAAAGCAGGTCAGCGGCACCCTCGTAGCCGACAGCCAGGCACTGGCGTCCGCCCGTTTGCGCGAGATGGGCCTGACGCCGATCTCCATCGACAAGCAGGGCTCCGGCGGCATGAAGATGGAGATCAATCTCCGTCCGGGCCACGTCAAGCGCAAGGAACTCGCGGTCGTCGCGCGGCAGTTCGCGACGATGGTGAACTCCGGCCTGCCGATCCTGCGGGCACTCGCGATCCTCGGGGATCAGACGGAGAGCAAGGAGCTCGCGAAGGTCCTCACGCAGGTGCGCGGCGACGTGGAGCAGGGGAACTCCCTGTCCGCGGCGATGGTGAAGTTTCCGAAGGCGTTCAACGAGCTTTTCATCGCCATGGTCAAAGCCGGTGAGGCCGGCGGTGTGCTGGACACCGTGCTGCTGAGGCTCGCGGATAACATCGAGAAGGACGTCTCTCTGCGAAGGCGCATCAAGTCGGCCATGACCTATCCGGTGGTCGTCGTGTGCATGGTGTCGCTCATCATGGCGGCGATGATGTTGTTCGTCGTGCCGCAGTTCAAGGACATCTACAAGCAGCTGGGCGGAAAGCTCCCGCTCCCCACCCTCGTGCTGATCGCCGTCTCCGACGCGATGAAGAACTATTGGTACATGGTCATCGGAGGCATCGTGGGCGGGGTATTCGGCCTCAAGCGCTACCGGAAGACCGAGCCGGGTCGGGTCCGCACCGACAAGATCCTCTTGCGGATCCCGGTATTCGGACCGCTCTTCCACAAGACGGCGCTCTCGCGGTTCTCGAGCACGCTTGCGATGCTGCTGTCTGCAGGCGTGCCCATCCTCCAGGCGCTCGACATCGTGGCGGAGACCGTCAACAATCGCGTCATCAGCGCCGCCGTCGCGGATGTGCAAGACAGCGTCCGGGAGGGCGAGTCGATCGCGAAACCGCTCGCGAAGCACGCCGTCTTTCCCCCTATGGTGGTGCAGATGCTCGCGGTCGGGGAGGAGACCGGAGGCGTCGACACCATGCTCACGAAAGTTGCGGAGTTCTACGACGACGAAGTGACCGCCACCGTTGACGCGCTGACGTCGCTGATCGAACCTCTCCTGATCGCCTTCGTGGGCGCCGCTGTCGGTGCCGCTGTTATCGCGCTGTACATGCCAATGTTCAACGTGATCAATCTGATTAAGTGACACTCGTTCCCCATTCCGGGTAGCCCGTGTCACTAGGAACAAGTAGTGATTCGACCATCAGCATCGCCTTCTCAAGTTTTGAGCTCCGGGCGCCGATGGTTACGGAAGTACGCACAGATCCTGTCTGTGCAATGAACCCTTCGGGGAGGAGGTGAATGCACATGCTTCAACGCCTTTGGGAACGTCGCCAGGACGAGGAGGGATTCACCCTCATCGAGCTGATGGTGGTCGTCTTGATCATCGGAATCTTGATCGCCATCGCGCTGCCGACCTTCCTTGGTGCTCGCCAGCGTGCCCAGAACCGGGCGGCTCAGGCGAGTCTGCGCAACGCGCTTGTTGCGGCGAAGACGATCTTCACCGACAACAACGACTACTCGGCGGCTACGGTCACGGCCCTCACCGGGGTCGAGCCCTCGCTAACGTACAACGCCGCTGGTGTGGCCTCCACGGGTCCGACGGTCATCAGCGTGGCCAGCAGCGGCACGAACGAGTGGGCCGGCGCGGCGAAGGCCGACTCCGGTAACTGCTACTGGGTCCACGACAATGCTCAGGGCCCAGGCACGAGGTACGGTCCGACAGCGACGACGCTGACGACGGCGGCATGCACCGGTACCGCCGCACTTGGCGCCAACCTGACCGCGTTCCCGTAAATCCTCGGGATGCACGGACGACAAGAGGCGGCCCTTCGGGGCCGCCTCTTCCGTGTCCGCTGAGGTTCGACGCCTCCCGTCAGACCGCTACCAAAACGTAGGTACTCCTGCGTGCCGAACTCAAGTCAGGAGGATCTACGTCCGACAACTACTTCGTTACGGGAGACGGTCTCCCGATGGTTCGAAGAAAGGGCGAAAGGAGGCGAGATGCTTCAACGCCTTTGGGAACGTCGCCAGGACGAGGAGGGATTCACCCTCATCGAGCTGATGGTGGTCGTCTTGATCATCGGAATCTTGATCGCCATCGCGCTGCCGACCTTCCTTGGTGCTCGCCAGCGTGCCCAGA
>JBJMLN010000089.1:0-5116 GCA_045805285.1 Actinomycetota bacterium
GGGCCGGAGATCGGTGTCGCCGCGACCAAGACGTTCGCGACGCAGATGGTTGCGTTGCACCTGACCGCGCTGTTCCTCGCACAGGTCCGCGGAACGATGTTCCCGGAGGAGGTCGCCGAGGTCCTTCAGCGGATGCGCGAGCTCCCCGGACAGGTGCGAACGGCGCTGGGTCTGGACGAACAGGTGCGCGCCCTCGCGCGGCGATTCGCGGGCGCGCGCGACTTCCTGTTCCTCGGGCGGCACACCGGTTATCCCGCGGCCCTGGAGGGAGCGCTCAAACTCAAGGAGATCTCCTACGTCCACGCGGAGGCGTATCCCGCCGGAGAGCTGAAGCACGGCCCGATCGCGCTCGTGGAGCCCGGGACGCCCGTCGTCGCGGTCGCGACCGAGTGTCACGTGTACCGCAAGGTGCTCTCCAACATTCAGGAGGTGCGCGCGCGCGGCGCGGAGGTCATCGCGGTGGCGACCGAGGGCGACGAGGAGATCGCGAGCGTGGCACAGCACGTGCTCTACGTTCCTCGGACGCCCGAGCTGCTGGCGCCGGTCGTCGTGAGCGTTCCCCTCCAGCTCTTCGCGTACGCGATGGCGAAGGAGCGCGGCTGCGACGTGGACCAGCCGCGGAACCTCGCCAAGAGCGTCACGGTGGAGTAGGCGCCTCGCACGGATGGACATCCTCGGGATCGGCGTCGACGTCGTCGACGTGGCGAGGATGAAGCGCGCGCTGGAGCGGCATCCGACGTTCGCCGAGCGCGTGTTCACCGATGAGGAGAACGCGTACTGCACGCGCGGAGGAACGCCCGCGGAGTGCTACGCGGGCCGGTTCGCAGCGCGGGAGGCCGTGATCAAGGCGATGGGCGGCCTCCGCGGCGCGAAGTGGAAGGACATCAGCGTCGCCCGAGCGCCGACCGGCGCTCCCTCGATCGTGCTCGCCGGAGCCGCGGACGCGCGCGCGGCGATGCTCGGGATCGAGCGCGTGCTGATCTCCTTCACGCACGAGCGGAACACCGCCGTGGCGTTCTGCCTCGCCGTCCGTGGATGATGGGCACGTGCAGCCGATCCTGACGCCTTCCGAAGCGGCCGCCCTCGACGGAGCCGCCGAGGCGCGCGGCATCTCCGTGTCCGAGCTGATGGAGCGGGCGGGATGGGCCGTCGCGGCCGCCGCGGCTCGGGTCGCGGGAGGGCGATCCGGCCGTCGTGCCGTCGTCGTCATGGGACCGGGGAACAACGGGGGAGACGGCGCCGTCGCCGCGCGCGTCCTCGACGGCTGGGGGATGCGGGTCTCCGCGATCTCCCTGGCGGAAGGGGATCTCCGCGAAGGTCCGGCCGCGGAGCATCTCCGCCGCTTGGTGGCCGAGACGAGAGTGACGTTGTCCGAGTACGCGAGAGAACGACTCACGCGGGAGCTCGATCGCGCGGACGTCGTCGTCGACGCGATCTTCGGCACGGGCTTCCACGGAGAGCCGAAGAATTGGTTCGCCGACGCGATCGGTCAGCTCGCTGCGTCCTCGGTGCCCGTCGTCTCCGTCGACATTCCCTCTGGTGTCAACGGCGCCACGGGAGAGATCGCCGGCCGCGCGGTCCGAGCGACGCGCACGGTCTGTCTCGGCGCGCTGAAGCCGGGCGTGGTGCTCCCTCCCGGTTCGTTCGCCGCAGGAGAGGTGGAGGTGGCCGACATCGGGTTCCCGCCGGATCTGATCCGGAGCGAGCTCCATCTCGTGGAAGCGTCCGATATTGCGGCGCGGCTTCCGCATCGCGCGCCGGACACCCACAAGCGCGCCACCGGGGTCGCGCTGATCGTCGGCGGTTCGCGCGCGATGACCGGCGCCGTCTCGCTGATGGCGGAGGCCGCAGCCGCCGTGGGGGCGGGCCTGGTCGTCGTCGCCACGCCGGAGAGCGCGATGCCGGTCGTTCAGGCGAACGTCACCGAGGCCGTGTTCCTTCCGCTCCCCGAGACGAAAGAGGGAACGACCGCGGAGGACGCCCTCGGACCGCTCCTGGAGAAGGCCGCGGAGGCGGACGCCGTCGCCATCGGCCCAGGCATGACGACGGAGTCGGAGACCCGTGCGCTCGTGCGCTCGTTCGCGGGGAGCGCTCCGAAGCCGTTCGTGCTCGACGCCGACGGCCTGAACGCCTTCGCGGGACGCCCAACGGCGCTCGCGGGGCGGAAATCCGCTGCCGTCCTTACTCCGCATGCCGGAGAGTACGCGCGCCTGAGCGGCCTCGACGCGAACGAGCTCGCGCGCGACCGCGTCGCGGCGGTCCGAGAGCTCGCCCGCGCGACCAACGCCGCCGTCCTGCTGAAAGGATCGCGGACGGTGATCGCCTCTGCGGAGGGCTCCGCGCGCGTGAACCCGACCGGAACGTCGTTCTTGGCGACCGCCGGATCCGGAGACGTGCTGACCGGCATGACGGCGGGGCTCACCGCGCGCGGCCTCGATCCGTTCGACGCTGCCACGGCCGCTGCATACCTCCACGGCGTCGCAGGATCGATCGCTGGGTCGTCGAAGGGGGAGGGAACGACCGCCGGCGACGTCGTCGCGGCCGTGCCGTCGGCGGTCCGCCGCGTCTCCCGGGGAGATCACGCCTGATGCGCTACCGGCCGACCGTCGCGGAGATCGATCTGGACGCGATCCGCTCGAACGTGCGGGCCGTCAAGCCCCCGGACGCCGAACTCATGACGGTCGTGAAGGCCGACGCCTACGGCCATGGAGCCGTTCCCGTCGCACGCGCCGCCCTCGAGGCGGGCGCGACCTGGCTCGGCGTCGCGCTCGTCGAGGAGGGGATCGAGCTCCGCGAGGCCGGCATCGAAGCCCGCATTCTGGTGCTTTCGGAGTTCCCGCCGGGTTCGGAGGCGGCCGCCGTTGAAGCGTCGCTCACCCCGACCGTCTACACCGAGTCGACGATCGAACGCCTGGCGTCCGTCGCGCGCTCCCGTGACCTCGGCGTGCATCTGAAGGTGGACACGGGCATGCATCGCGTCGGCGTCTACCCTCCGGAGGCGGCCGGGGACCTCGCGAAGCGCGTCGACGCCGCGGGACTCCGCCTCGAGGGACTGTGGACGCATCTCGCGAAGGCGGAGGACGACGCCGCGACCGACGAACAGCTCGAGCGGTTCGCCCACGCGCGCGAGGCCGTCGAGGCGGCGGGAGCCACCCCGGAGATGCTGCACGCCGCGAACAGTGCCGGCGCCGTCCGACGCGCCGACGCGCGGTTCGATCTCGTCCGCGTCGGCATCGAGACCTACGGCCTCGCGCCGGCGCCCGGCGTCTCCACGTCCGGCATGATCCCCGCGATGACGGTGCGGTCGGAGGTGTCGTTCGCGAAGCGGGTCGCGGCCGGCGAGCGGATCTCCTACGGGCTCGCGTACGAGCTCTCCGGCGCCGCGACGATCGCGACGGTGCCGATCGGGTACGCCGACGGGTATCGGCGGGCGTTCTCCTCCACGGCGGACGCGCTCCTGCGCGGCAGGCGACGGCGCGTCGCGGGCGCAGTCACGATGGACCAGATCATGCTCGACTGCGGCGACGACCAGGTCGAGCAGGGCGACGAGGTCGTCCTGATCGGCGGGCAGGACGGCGAAACCGTCACGGCCGACGACCTCGGCGAGATGGCGGGAACGATCGGCTACGAGATCGTGAGCGTCATCGGCCGCCGCGTGCCGCGGGAGTACGTCGGAACGTGATCACGCGCGTTCCGGGTATCCGCGTGGGCCACGCGACCGACGCGGAGAACGCGACCGGCTGCACGGTGGTTCTCCCGCCTCCGGGCACCGTGGGCTCCGGCGCGGTCAACGGCGGCGCACCGGCGACGAGAGAGACCGACGTCCTCCGCCCCGGGATGCTCGTGAGCGAGGTCCATGCGGTTCTCCTCACCGGCGGGAGCGCGTTCGGGCTCGCCGCTGCCGACGGTGTGATGCGGTTCCTCCAGGGACGCAACGTTGGCTTCGAAACCGGCGTCGTGCGCGTTCCCATCGTCCCGGCCGCGGCGATCTTCGATCTGTGGCTCGGTGCGAGCGCGTGGCCCGGCGTCGCCGACGGCGAAGCCGCGTGCGGTGCCGCGACCGACGGCGACGTCGACGAGGGCTCCGTCGGAGCCGGAACCGGCGCGACCGTTGCCAAGGAGCGGGGGCCTCAGCACGCGGTCAAGGCCGGGATCGGAACCGCGTCGGAAGAACGCGACGGCCTGATCGTCGGCGCGCTGATCGTCAACAACGCCGTGGGAGAGATCCTCGACGGCGAGGGAAACGTCCTCGCCGGCGCCCTGGAAACGCCGAACGAGCGGTTCGACGGCGCGCCGCAGGGTCCGCACCCGGGAACCAACACGGTGATCGGCGTGGTTGCGACCAACGCGAAGCTCTCCAAGGAGCGCGCCCAGCTCCTCGCGATCGCCGCCCACGAGGGGACCTCCGCCGCGGTCCGGCCCGCGCATACAATGTGGGACGGCGACACGATCTTCTCCCTCGCCACCGGCGAGCTCGATGCGCCCCAGCCGACCGTGGAGGAGCTCGCCGTGAACGCCGTCGCCGAAGCCATCCGGAGATCCGTCCGCCTCGCAACGCCTCTCGCCGGCGTCCCCACTGCGGAGGGCCTCCGATGACCCTCGGGGGAGCTCCGCCCCGTCCGCTCTCCGACGCCGCGCTCGAGGCCTCCGTCTGCGTGAAGTGCCGCCTCGCGCAGGGACGGACGCAGGTCGTGTACGGCGTGGGGAATGAGAACGCCGACCTGCTGTTCAGCGGCGAAGGTCCCGGCTACCACGAGGACAAGCAGGGGGAGCCGTTCGTCGGCGCCGCCGGACCGCTCCTGAATCGCATGCTCGCGGAGATCGGCACGCGCCGAGAGGACGTCTACATCGCCAACGTCGTGAAGTGCCGCCCGCCCGGGAACCGCGATCCGCTCCCGGACGAGATCGAGGCGTGCAGCCCGTGGCTCGCGGAGCAGGTCCAGCTGATCGATCCCGTCATCGTCATGACGCTGGGGAACTTCGCCACCCGAGTGATCCTGGACCGGCAGGTGTCGATCAGCAGGGTCCGGGGGCAACGGTTCGAGATGGGCGGGCGGACGGTGGTCCCCACCTTCCACCCGGCGGCCATCCTGCACGGCGGCGGGGAGGCCGGCCC